>NZ_MDDC01000014.1 GCF_001875325.1 Neomoorella thermoacetica | reverse complement strand
GTGAGTATCTTTGATACCGAAGCCCGGCCTATTAAAAAGGGTAAGGCCAATGCCCCGGTAGAGTTCGGCTATAAGGTGTTGCTCCAGGAAGTGGAACACAAGATAATTACCGGCTATAAGGTGTTGCAGGGGAACCCCGCGGATGACACCTTACTCCTTGGCGCAGTAGAGGATCATATTAAAACTTTCAACCATCCACCCCGTGCCCTCGCTGCCGATAGAGGTTTCGGCGGTTCAGGGAACGAAAGTGGTTGCCATCAACTTGGGGTAAAGCAGGTCAGCTTACCCCGGAAAGGTAAAATTAGTAAAGCTCGCAAAGCCTATCAATCGCAAAGCTGGTTCAAACGTCTCCAACGCTGGCGCGCTGGAGGGGAGGCTACTATTAGTCTTCTAAAACGCAAATATGGATTACGCCGCAGTCTTTCCAGGGGATATGAGGGTACCACCACCTGGGTCGGTTATGGAATCTTTGCCTATAATCTACACCGGTTGGCAACAATGGTTTAACATGATGGGTCAAACAGTTAGAATTCTACTCGAACTATAGTTCGGAAATAACATTTTCCCCTATGTGATGCAAAAAGTGGACTTTTTCAGGGGGAACTAGATAGCTTTTCAAGATCTTTAAGGGTTTTGACCAATCCCGTGAAATCTCCCTGAATGGTTATTTTATAAGTTACCACCCGCAGGTGGTCACGGTAAATCCGCTCTACTGGCTGCCCCGGTTCCAGGTAACTCAGACGAACACCGTGCTTTTGGGCTACCTTTTCCATTTCCGCCACAATAATGCCTGTTTCTGTGCTCCTGGACATGGCCGCTTTTATACTTTCCCATTTACTTTCTGTTTCCAGCAGTAGCTCTTTTTCCCTGGAGAGTTCACCCGCCATTTTGCGCCCCTGTTCTAACTTTCCTCGTATACTGGCAAAATCTCCCCTGGCCCTGGCCAGGGCATTTATTTCAACGGAAATGATGAGGTAAAACGCCAGCACGACGAGAAAAACCCCTGCAATCTTTAACAATCGCTGTTCCCGGGGCGAACGTTCCATCCACCCTCTTTGGAATAGTTCCTTGATTTGCATTTACCTTCCCCCGGCCTGCAACCGCGCCTCGAGAGCAAACCTATAAGCGCCAAGTCCAGCATCCCATTCTATATTTTTAATCATAACGCTGCTAAAAAAAGGTAAGATGGCAAGTTTATCCCGGAAAACCCCAACCGACGTTGCAGTCAGGGAATATCCCTGGAAGAGTATTTTATCTGGTATTGCAGGTAATTTGTCTCCCCCGTTTGACTTTGAGGCAGATTGAGGAGTTGGCCCGGACGTGGTACTGGATGGTGAAGAAGCCCCCTGTTCTGCCGGGATCATTTCTAAACTGGTCAACCATGTACCGGCGGGGAGGGCCGCCGTAGCCTGTTCTATAATATTTGCCCGTGAAGATAACGTTAATTTGAAAGACTGGACTACATCCAGCCATTCCTCAATGCGGCGCCGTTCGGCCACGATGCGTTGCTCTTCCTGCACCCGGGGCGTCAAGGCCGCCAATTCATTTTCCATAGCCCGTCCTGCCGTCCGGTAGAAGATAATCATACTAGGTAATGCGGCCAGGCAAAAAAGTCCGACAGCCACAACAGCCAGGATAGGGCTATTACGCGGGGTTAAAGGTGTCAGGTGCTTCGACTTTAAATCTGCCGGTAAAAGATCTACGCGGGGCTCTTTAAAATAATACAGGGCCAATCCTAACGCCACAGCATATTCGGGGCCCCAGGGCTGAGACTGTTCCCCGAACCATGGCTGACCCGGCGCTTCCCCCATGACAGCCGCTTCTTCTATACCGAGATTTGGTATTACCAGTGAGCCAGAAGCAAGCAGGCGTCTTACCCGTGTGCTGTACTGGGATTGATAAAAGTTCAGGGTACGTCGTAGTTCCACGATAAGTTCTGTTTCCGGTGGCAGTTCGCGGGCAAATTGAAGATTTTCTTCACCTATTACCACCCGCAATCCCGAGGGCAGGGCCTCGACAACCGCCAGGGCACCCTCTTCCGGCCGGGCCTGCATATACATGGCGGCCCGCCACAGGGCGCAGACCCGCAGGTCCGCTGCTGCCAGAGAAATCTCATGGGCTAAAAGTGAGAATTGCTGGCGCAGGGGCTCTTCCGCCACCGCAGCGGCCAGCACATAAAGCTGTTCCCCTTTTTTACCTGTAACCGCATGTTTAATTATATACTTAGTTTCCGGGTCTTCTTTAGGAAGGAGAACGTCCAATTCCCAGCGGACGGCCCCGTCTATTTCCCTGACCGGAACATCCGGGAGGCGCAGGGAACGCACAAAGATACCCTCGCCACCTACCCCCACTATCACCGGCACATCCCGGGCCTTTAATTCCGCCAGCAGATTAACAACCTCCCGGCTTAAATCCGCCGGTTGCCCTGTCCAGGGTCTTTCTGCTTTACCCAGGATCTTTATTTCATCTTTTCTATAATGCACCAGAACTGCCCGGATTACCTGCCCTTCGAGATCCAGGCCTACACAACGGGAACCATGGCGTTTTAAAAGCAAAACCTGCGCCTCCCTGTGATATCAGTCATCGGTGGCGAAAACGACCCGCAGTACTTCTTCAGGTGTGGTAATACCAGCAAGTACTTTGGCAGTCGCTTCCTGACGCAAGGTTTTCATGCCTTCATGCAGGGCTAGGTTTTTAATGTCGTCCACTCCTACAGCTCGCTTGATCATCTCGCGGATACCCCTGGTAACCTTCAGGACTTCAGTAACCGCCGTCCGGCCCCGGTATCCAGTCTTTCCGCAGTAAGAACACCCCCCGGACCGTCGCAAAACCACGTCCTCCTCACCAAATTCCAGGGCCACCCTTACGGGGGCATCCCTGGCAAGGTGATACTCCTGGGTACAACGGGGACATAGCTTGCGCACCAAACGCTGGGCCGCTACACACAGGAGGGAAGAGGCAACGAGATATGGTTCTACTCCCATATCTATCAAGCGCACCGGGGCCGAAGCGGCATCGTTAGTATGCATAGTGGAAAGGACCAGGTGTCCGGTCATGGCAGCCTGGACAGCAATATGTGCTGTTTCTGCATCGCGGATTTCCCCTACCATCACCACATCGGGGTCCTGGCGTAAAATAGATTTTAAAGCAGTGGCAAAGGTTAACCCAGCTTTTAAATTAACCCCTATCTGATTTACACCCGGGATCTCATATTCCGGCGGGTCCTCTACAGTGACCACGTTAATTTCCCTGGAAACAATTTCCGAAAGGGCGGCATAAAGGGTAGTAGTTTTCCCGGACCCGGTAGGACCGGTAATCAGGATCATGCCATAAGGGGCGTGAATCGCCTGGCGCAGCAATATCAGGGCACTTTCCGAATAACCCAGGCTTTCCAAACGTGGTATCACCTTTGTTTTATCGAGGACGCGCAGAACGATTTTTTCACCAGTGACCGTCGGAAGGGTGGAAACCCGCAAATCTACATCCCGCGGTTGATGCAGCCTGATCCGGCCATCCTGGGGCAGGCGACGTTCGGCGATATCTATTCCTGCCATCACCTTAAGACGGGTAATAACTGCATTGTGCAAGCGTCGCGGAAACTCCGTAACGTCATGGAGGACGCCATCCAGCCGGAAGCGTACCACTGTCTTTTCCCGGCCAGGTTCAATATGCATATCGCTGGCACCTTCGTTAATCGCCTGGTCGATGATCTCATCTACCAGCCGGATAACCGGAGCGTCGGCAGCTTCTTCGAGAAGATTTTCATCTTCCTGGGTTTCTACCATGCTTGCAGCGTCCACAGCTTCTTCCACCGCACTGCTACCGTACCAGCGACGAATAGCCTGTTCAATTTCTTCCGGGCTGGCGACTGCCGGTACGATCTCATAACCCGTTGCAAAGCGCAGGTTATCCAGTGCCAAGACATCCAGGGGATCGGCCGTGGCCGTATAAAGCTTTTTCCCTTCCCTGGCATAGGGAAAAACTTTATGTCGCCTTACCAGATGCTCTGGAACCCCGGTGACCGGTCTTCTATTATCCAGTTCTACCCGGGGCAAACCCAAATGTTCAGCTAAAGATGTTGTTAGCGCTTCCGGCGTCAGGTAGCCCAGGGCGACCAGGGTCTCTCCTAGTTTTTTTCCGGTTTTCTTTTGTTCCTCCAGTGCCTCTTTAAGCTGCTCTTCATTGACCAGACCCCTGCGCAGGAGGAATTCTCCCAGGCGGGGAAAGGCTAACATTGTTTCCATTGCCGACCTCTCTTTATTGCAGCGCTGTCTGGTAAACTGAAAGGATGGGCAGAAGCATAGCCAGCATTACCGTTCCCACGCCACCGCCTACCGCAATAAGCATGGCCATTTCTACCATTGGCGGCAACTTCTGCATGAGCAGTTCCACTTCAGTTTCAAAGAGGGAAGCAGCCTGATCAAGTAAAGAACTCAAATCCCCTGAAGATTCCCCTACAGCGATCATTTTCTGCCCGGTCAGGGGTAGAAACCTGGACCCTGCCAGGCCTTCAGCCAGGGAATGGCCTTCCCGCACCATTTCCCTGGCTTTCTTAATCTCCACCCTGAAGGAGGCGAAAGAAGCAACTTTTTCCACCGTTTCCAAGGCACGAACCATGGGGACTCCTGTCCGGTATAATAACGCCATGGTCCGGCACACCCTGGCCGCCGCCGCCCGGGACAGGATTTTACCGATGACCGGCAGGCGAGCGATAAAACTCTCCAGATAACTTCTCTTATCTTCTGCCTGCCAGAGCAACCGCCCTGCAAGGGCGCCAAAAACCAGGGTGCCTGTGGCTGCCCCGGCAATTATTTTTATATGGGCGGCCATCCATATAATAAAAAGAGTAATGCCGGGCAGCCGGGCGCCACTTGACACTAAAAGGCCGGTAAATTGAGGCACCACAAAGGTGAATAGCCCGACCATTACCAGTATAGCAAATACAGCAACCAGGGAGGGATAGGTCACTGCCTGGCGGATCTTTTCCCTGAAAGCGGCTTCCCGGGCCAAGTGGTCAGCAAGACGTGCCAGGGATTCTTCCAGGGCGCCTGTTTCCTCGGCGGCGGCTACGGTGTGGTAGAGCAGGGGCGGGAAGACCGCCGGGTGGGCGCGAAATGCTTCCGCCAGGCTAAGGCCGGCTTTAACCTCTTCAACCATAGCCTTTAGCGTTTCGCCCAGGATTTTTTTCTCTGTTTGCCCGGCCAGGATCTCCAGGGCCTCGATAATGGTGACGCCTGCACCGACCAGGACCTGGGCCCGGCGGCAAAAGAGTTCCAGGTCCCGGGGACCTACCCTGGCGCCCGGCTGCCAGAGGGCGGCAGCCGCCTTCCTGGCTGCCGGCGTCACCCGGGCGACCAGCACCATTTCTTCGCCCGCTCGCTCCCGGGCCAGGGTCGCCGCTTCCCGCTCGCTGGCGGCCTCTACGGTGATGGTCCGCGCCTTGCTCCCTATGTATATTTTGCAGTTGTAGAGCATGGGCTCATCAGGGCTTTTATCATTGTACTTTTTTATATTTACGGTATGGTTATATTACTTCCGCCTGATTTGCTGGCTCCAGAAGTAGGAGCAGTGTCCTGATCAATATAAATATCATCATTACCACCTTCCGCACCATTAGGACCCATTGAGTATAACGTATAGGTTTTAGAGGTACTATCAACAGTATATTTATATTCATTACCCCAGGGATCCTTGGTGCCGGCAGCAAAACCGTCATTCTTTAGTACTGTTCCTATATTACTTGTTCCAGGATAGTTATCATTATTTGCCGGGTCCCCCCGGTAGGCCTCAATGGAGGTTTTCATCGCCGCCAGGGTCGCTTTGGCGCTGGAAATCCGGGCCTTGTTCGCCTGGGATAAAAATTTGGGCAGGATTATAGCGCTGAGGATACCAATAATAGTAATAACCACTAAAAGCTCAATGAGGGTGAAGCCCTTCTTGTTCCGCAATGCTTGACGCAAGCGCATGTTACTACGCACCTCCGTAAATCTGGTTTTTGGTTTCTCCTCGCCTGTAGCCAGCTCATGAAAATACTGTGTCTTTTTTCAACTATCACCTCCACTGCAAATATTGGATTAGCTGTCCGCATTAAAATACCTCTGAACACAAAAGGCTACCGGCAGCTGAGAAATAGTAATTTCCCGGCAGCCCGGCAGCCATGGAAAGCATCGACAGGCCCGTGGCTTTGCGTCCCTGGCTTTCGCCAGGTTTGCCCTTCATACGGTTAGACAGTATATTCGTCATTAAATCATAAATTCCTGCTCACGATCCAATAAAACCCTTCTCAAAAACCTGCGCCATTACTTCTTCAATGCTAACAGATATAACCTGCACCCGGCCCAAGCTTTCCGGCAGGACCATCCGCAGCTGGCCCTGGCGGATCTTTTTGTCGTGGCCCAGGGCCTCCCGGAAGGCAGTCGGGTCTAGGGCCGGCAGGTTCACCGGCAGGCCGGCCCTTGCTAAAAGGCGCACCAGCCGCCCAGTCTCTTCCATGGAAAACATACCCCGCCGGGCGGCAATCCTGGCGGCGGCCACCATGCCCATGGCCACCGCCTCGCCGTGGCGGTAGGCGGTAAAACCGGTAACGGCCTCAACGGCGTGACCGACTGTATGGCCGAAGTTCAGGATGGCCCGCAGGCCGCTTTCCCGCTCGTCCCTGGCCACTACCGCCGCCTTCATGGCGCAGCTCCGCAGGACGATGTTTTCCAGGACACCCGCTTCCCGGGCCAGGGCTTCCTCCAGGTGCTCTTCTAAATAGGCAAAAAAGCCGGCGTCGGCGATTACTCCGTACTTGATGACCTCAGCCAGGCCAGCCCGGATCTCCCGCGATGGCAGGGTGGCCAGGGTGTCCAGATCGGCGATAACGGCCAGCGGCTGGTAAAAGGCGCCGATGAGGTTTTTGCCGCCGGGGTGGTTGACGGCCACTTTCCCGCCGACGCTGGAATCTACCTGGGCCAGGAGGGTGGTGGGCACCTGGATGAAGGGGACCCCACGCAGCCAGGTGGCGGCGATAAACCCGGCTACATCGCCGACCACTCCCCCGCCCAGGGCGATGACGGCAGCCTGGCGCTCGATCCCTGCGGCCAGGGCGGCGTCGTAGAGGCTGGCTGCCACCTGGAGGGTTTTAGCCTCTTCCCCATCGGGCACCAGGGCTAGGCGGGGGTTAAAGCCTCCGGCCTTCAGGCTGGATTCCAGCACAGGCCAGTAGAACCCGGCCACGGTGGCGTTGCTTACAACCAGGCAGGGTGTCGCCAGGTTTAGATTACGCAAGATGGAACCTGCCACCGGCAGCAATCCGGATCCACAGAGGATTTTATAAGTTCGCTCGCCCAGGTCTACGTTAAGCTCTCCAGCCACGCCTTTAAAGCCTCCTTTATTTCCCGCGCCACGGCGGCCGCCTCCTTGCCGTCGGTATCGATGTAAATGTCAGCGAAGGCATAATAGGGCTCCCGGCGCCGGAGGAGGGCGGCGATGTCCCGGGGTTCCCGACCCTGGAGGAGGGGGCGATTGTCGTCCAGCCCGGCCCGCTTGAGGGCCGTCTCCGGCCGCACCTGGAGCCAGACAACCTTGTTCCCCTCCCGCAGCAACTGGACGTTGACCCCGGAAAGGACCGCCCCACCGCCGGTGGCAATGACTGCCCGCCGGGCGGTCACCACCCGGGCGATGGCTTCCTTCTCCACCTCCCGGAAAAAGTCCTCCCCTTCCCGGGCAAAGATCTCTTTAACAGGTAGGCCCAGGCGTTCCTCGACCATGGTATCGGTATCCAGGAAGCTCCACCTCAGCTCCCGGGCCAGGAGCCGGCCGACGGTCGTCTTACCGCTGCCCATAAAACCGATCAGGACGATGTTCCCCGGCATCCTTCCTCACCCTTTCGTCAGCAAGAAAATACCCCGTTACAGTTTTCATTGTTAATTATTCCTGGCGGGCATGGAGGTTTGACACGAAAATATTAGGTGCCAGGCAGGGACGGGCGCTAAATTATGAATTCAGTCTCAAATTTCCTGCAGGTACTGCCGGTAGGCAACCAGGCGTTCCTGGATTAACGGTAAAAAGTCGCCCCCGAATTGTTCCAGTATAGCCCCGGCCAGGACCCAGGCCACCGCCGCAGCGGCTACCACCGCCGCCGCCGGAACGGCGCAAACATCGGAACGCTCGATGCTGGCTGTTGCCGGCTGTTTGGTGATCAAATCGACGCTGGGCAGGGGGTGCATGAGGGTGGGAATGGGTTTCATGGCTGCTCGCAGGACGAGGGTTTCACCATTGGTAAGGCCGCCTTCCAGGCCGCCGGCCCGGTTGGTAGGATGATAGAAACCCTGTCCCTCCCGGTAGGCAATGGCGTCGTGGACCCGGCTCCCCGGCAGGGCAGCCACCCTGAAGCCGGCGCCTATCTCAACTCCTTTGATGGCCGGGATGCTCATGAGCGCCTGGGCCAGGCGTCCGTCCAGGCGCCGGTCCCAGTGGACATGGCTGCCCAGGCCGGCAGGGACGCCCCGGGCCAGGACCTCGACTACCCCTCCCAGGGTATCTCCCTGCTGCCGGGCTTCTTCAATGGCCGCAACCATGGCCCGGCCCGCTTCCGGGTCGGCACAGTAGACCGGCGACTCGACAGCCCGGCAGGCGGCCTCCCAATCCACCTGTCTCCGGACCTCAACGGGCCCGATCCGCACGACGTGGAAGGCCAGTTCAACGGCTAATTCTTTAAGCAGTGCTGCCGCCACCGCCCCGGCGGCCACTCTGGCCGCCGTTTCCCGGGCGCTGGCCCGCTCCAGGATATTGCGCAGGTCTGCCTGGTGATATTTCAGGCCCCCGGGCAGGTCGGCGTGTCCCGGCCGTGGCCGGGTGACTACCCGGTCGGCCCTGGCTTCCGGTCCCGGGGCCATGATCTCCTGCCAGTTCTCCCAATCCCGGTTGGCGATGAAGAGGGCTACGGGGCTGCCCAGGGTCAGGCCCCCGCGCACCCCCGCCAGGATCTCGGCCCGGTCCCGTTCAATGGCCATGCGGCCGCCGCGGCCATAACCCCCCTGGCGGCGGGCCAGCCAGGTATTTATGTCTCCATCTGTCAGGGGCACGCCGGCCGGCATCCCTTCGACAATGACGCTCAGGCCCCGGCCGTGGGATTCCCCGGCAGTCAGAAAGCGCAGCATATGTATCCATCCTTTCTCGAGCTTTCACCGGCCGGCAGCAGGCCCGCCTGAACTCGCCCCCATGGCCTCACGGAGGACCCTGTCCATGACTGCTACCGGGGCTTCGCGGCCCGTCCAGAGGGTAAAGGCCGCGGCCCCCTGGTAGAGGAGCATATCCAGGCCGGAGAATACCCTGCAGCCCCGGCGCCGGGCACCTGCCAGGAATTTGGTTTCCAGGGGGTTGTAAACCAGGTCGTAGACCCATTGTCCGGGCCGGAACCAGTCCGGCGGCAGCGGCGTCTCTTCGACCCGGGGCCACATACCCAGGCTGGTGGTATTGAGCACCAGGTCGGCGGCCTCCACTTCGGGCCGCATCCCGGCATCTCCCAGCCGGTAAACTACCGGCGCCGGCAGGCCGGCCCCGGCCAGGGCACCGGCCAGCTCCGTGGCCCGTTCCGGGGTCCTGTTGGCCAGGACCAGGCTTGCACAGCCGGCCGCCGCCAGGGCGAAGGCCACCGCCCTGGCGGCGCCACCGGCACCCAGGATTACCACTCTCTTCCCGGCCGGGTCAAAACCGGCCTCCACCAGGGAACGCAAAAAACCGCTGCCGTCGGTGTTGTAGCCTTTCAGGCACCGGTCCTCATTGACGATGGTATTCACGGCCCCGATCCTGGCTGCTACCGGGTCGACTGCATCCAGGCAGGGGATAACCGCCTCTTTATGGGGTACGGTGACGTTGGCCCCGCGGATACCCAGGGCCTTTAATCCGGCCAGGGCGGCAGCTAAATTACCCGGTTCAACATCAAAGGCCAGGTAGACCAGGTTCTGGCCGCTGGCCGCAAAGGCTGCGTTATGCATGAGAGGCGAAAGGGAGTGTTGCACCGGGTGCCCCAGGAGGGCCACCAGCCCGGTGGAAGCCTTAGCCTGTATCATCTGCCATCCTGCCATCCTTTATTGAAGTCTGCCTCGCACCCGGGGGGTTGCGTGACCCGGGGGAGGTCCTTAATTTGCCAGGGGTCTCCGGCAGGGGCATGGTGCCCCCCGTTTATGCCAACGGGCGTTTATCGTAGCCGCTTAAATCCGCAACCGGCAGGTGCCGGGTGAACAACCTTTCCACATGGCGCATCATCCTGGTGCCGATAAACTCGCGGCTGTTGATAGGCATCACCAGCACTGTATATAATCCCAGGCGGTTACCCCCCAGGATATCGGTAAAGACCTGGTCGCCAATGACGGCGGTACTGCCAGCCTCTGTCTCCATGACGGCCATGGCCTGACGAAAGGCCCGGCGCCGGGGCTTTCCCGCCCGGGAAATACCCGGTATCCCCAGGGCATCAGCCACTTTCTTCACCCGGCCGCTGCGATTATTTGAGACCAGGCAGGCCCTGAGGCCCTGTTCCTTTAAATCCGCAAACCAGTGCCGTACCCCCCGGTCAAGGGTGGCCCGGCCCCATGCAGTAACTGTGTTATCCAGGTCAATAATCAAGCCCCGGATGCCCCGGGCTTTTAGAAGGGCCAGGGGTATATCGCACAGGGAACGCACATAGAGATCCGGTTGGAGAAGTCTGATCATTGTTCACCCCAATTACAGGAACTTAAAGGTTATTATACCATAAAAGTCAGGTAGACTGTGCCTCCGGGTAAAAATCATTCCTTACCTGAAGAGCCTGCAGGCTTACTTTTCCCTGTCTCCCCAAGTCCAATGCGGGGGCAGAGCCCGGCCAGAGGGCAGTTTAAGCAGGCAGGCGCTTTTTTCAGGCAGATACGGTTGGCCAGACTGTCAATCAGGGCGTGGTACTCATTGTAAAGGCGGTTATCCCGGGGCAGGTGGGCCATAAAGAAGTCCTGCATATCCTGGTAGGAAACCCTGGCCCCGAAAAATCCCAGGCGGGAAAAGACCCGGCGGGTATAGGCGTCCATTACCATAATCGGATAGTTACCGGCATAGCAAAGGATGGCGTCGGCCGTTTCCGGGCCGATACCAAAAACGCCCAGGATCTGGGGCCGCAATTCTTCCAGGGGCCGGGCAAACATGGCCTTCAGGGAGCCGTTGTACCGTTCCTGGAGGTAATTTATAAAGGCCTTGAGTTTTTTCGCCTTCACCCGGTAGTAACCAGTAGACCGGATATGTGGTTCCAGTTCTTCTACTGTGGCCCGGGCCATGGCTTCGGGGGAAAGGAGCCCGGCGGCCTTGAGGTTGGCAATAGCCTTTTCTACATTTTTCCAGGCTACATTCTGGGTGAGGATGGCCCCGACAATAACCTCGAAGGGCGTCTCGGCCGGCCACCAGTGCCGGGGACCAAAATAACGGTAGAGGCGGTTAAATATCTCCATCAGCCGGGCCGTCGTCCCTCCTGATACGTCCGGCCCGGCCGTTTGCTGGCCGCCAGGGCCACCGGCGGCCTTTTTTTCCTGCTGCAAACCCTGCGCACCCTTCCTTTCTGTGGCTCTAACCTGCGTAAAACAAGGGGGGCGTTTTTGCCCCCAGGTTATTATACAGCTAAAACCGTCAGATGGATAATTCCTTCAGCAACTTCTGGATGGCCTTCTTCTCGATGCGGGAAACATAGGAACGGGATATGCCCATTTTCCGGGCTATATCCCTCTGGGTGCGGCGTAAACCGTGCCATAGCCCGTAACGCATTTCCAGAACCTTTCTCTCCCTGGGAGTGAGGGTACTCACCTTTTGCCGCACCCTTTGCTGTTCGTAAGAAGATTCTACCATTTCAGCTACGTCCTGTTCCGAACCTAAAATATCAATGAGTGCGATCTCGTTACCTTCGCGGTCAACGCCAATGGGGTCATAGAGAGAAACTTCTCCCCGTGTCTTTTTAAGGGTCCTTAAGTGCATGAGGATTTCATTCTCTATGCAACGGGCGGCATAGGTAGCCAGTTTGGTGCCTTTATCCTTATTATAAGTATTAATAGCTTTTATGAGCCCAACAGTTCCGATGGATATCAGATCCTCGGTATCCTCACCGGTGTTCTCAAACTTTTTGGTTATGTGGGCCACCAGGCGCAGGTTATGTTCAATTAGAATATTGCGGGCCTTCTGATCGCCCTGCAGCCAGAGATCCAGGTATTTTTGCTCTTCTTCTTCAGACAGGGGCTGGGGAAAGGCATTATTGCTGATATACGATAGAAGTAAATTAATGCCCTTTAAAACGGAAAGGGCAACCAGAGCAACAAAACCTGCTTCCATCTTGTATACCCCCCGGGAAGGATAGCTTTACCCTTTATATATATGGAAGCCAGGTACAGTTGGTGCTTGTCCAGTTCCGTCTTGACCCCTCCATTTATTTATAAAATCTGGAACATCCGCCTGTTAGGCAGAATAAGCTACAGTAAATCACCACCAGATGGAGGGATCTATATGGCTGAGGAAAAGAACCTTTTCGCTGCTAGAAAGGGGAGCCAGGAGAGCGGTCTGGGATTTACGTTCCCTGGCGGGAGTTTTGCCTTTATTCTATTCTTGATTCTTATTCTCCTTTTCTTTGGTGACAATTAGAACCGTCATCTCCCTACTCTAACCTTCCTGGGGCAGGGCATATATTAAATACTGGGAAAGGGCACCAGCTGGAGAAAGGTTTACCAGGAGGATTATTATGGGCGGCTTTGGAGGACCTGGCTTCTTTGGCACCTGGGGCTTCATCCTCTTCTTAATCCTTATCCTGTTATTCTTCGGCAACTAGTTCCATGTTACTCCCCGGGGGCTACCGGTATGTTACACCGGTAGCCTTTTTATTTAAAGCCCCTCCCTGGCAATGGCAATTAGCTGCTTTAGATTCGAGCATTCCCTGACAGCGTGGCAGAAGGGTGCATAAAGGGCCATGGAGCTATCCATAGTATCCCAGGAGGCTTCCGGTTGCGGGTTCAGCCATACTACCTTTCCTGCTTTACGGCAAATAGCTGCAAAACTCTCGACCTCCGGTTGCCGCCAGTTATTGCGCGCGTCGCCCAGGATTAAAATCGTAGTCTCAGGGGTTAGAACCTCCCCATAGCGTTCCAGAAACAGCTTGAAGACACGCCCGAAATCGGAGTAACCGCTAACCGAGCAGCGGGCGAAACGGGCCACTTGCTCCATGGTCCCGGCGTCCGGCGATTCCCTGATGGCGCTGGTAACTTCAGCCAGGTCATCAACAAAAACAAAGGTCCGGACCTGGCGAAAGGCATGCTGCATGGCGTATATCAATTCCAGCATAAAGACGCTGAAGGGCGCTACCGAACCTGAAATGTCGCCCAGGACAAAAAGGACCGGCCTCTCCCGGCGACGGTCGCGGTAGCGGAGTTGCCAGGGTACGCCGCCGTGCCGGCAGGCTTCTTTGACAGTGCGGCGCAGGTCGATCTTCCCCCGGTGAGCGGGCCGGTAACGCCAGGAATACTTATTTCCCAGGTAGCGACCCAGTTTCTTTAAATACGGTCGCATAACGGCCAGATCCTCTTCAGCCAGCTCGCTCCATCCTTTTTCGGCCAGATTGTAGGTACAGAGAATGGCCAGCATGGCTTCAGGACCAAACTCCTGCACCAGGCGCAACTCCAGGTTCCGGCGAATAATCGCTGCCAATAACTGCAACCTCTGTTGGGCCACCCGGGCTTCCTGCCGCCCCTCGCTTTCCATAACCCTTAACCTGTGGCGGACCATATGCCAGTTTAAAGCCAGCCTGGCTTCCCTTACCTTACCCTCCAGGTGGTCCAGAGCTCCAGCATTCAGTTCTCCCAGCAGGTCGATGGCCTGTTCCGCCAGGTCGTTGAGGTCTTTATCAGAACCATTAAAAAGAGCTGCCATTACGTCCAGGACCGGCAACTGCCCGCCTGCGTGCCGCGTAGCCTGCCCGGAAGCCATACCCCTGTTCTTACAGGCAGGCTGTTCCGGCCAGCCATGGCTGCCAGTGAGGGAAAGCAGGGCCGCCAGGGGCTTTAAATCCTCGTATCTCTTGACCAGGGTTACCTGCAAAACCTCCGGCCAGTAAGCCACCGGGGTGGCCTGCCAGCCCCGTACCGCATCCACCATTTCCGCCAGGGTCACCTCTATACCCCCTGCGCGCAATAAGGTAGCTATCTCCTGCAGGACTTCCGGGATTGTATCCATTAAGCATACCACCCCGGCCGGGACTGGACCAGGGCCAGGTCTTCCTGTTTCTTAATCAAAACCGGCAGGGTAGAGCCAATTACTTCCTCGTTTAAATCCTCAACCTTGAGGGCCTGTAACACCTGCGCCCATTCCAGGGTTTCCGCGATGCCGGGCGGCTTTTTTAACCCCCTGCCCCGCAGTCCCTGGACAAAACTAACTATGCCGGAGGCCAGGGAAGGCGGCAGGTGCGGTAGCTTCAGGCGTAAAATAGCCAGTTCCTCTTCGCGACCGGGGAAGTCCAGGTAGAGATAGAGACAGCGCCGCCTCAGGGCATCGCTCAATTCGCGGACGCGGTTACTGGTAATAACCACCATGGGCACAGCGCGGGCTCTGACAGTACCGTATTCCGGTATGGAAACCTGGTAGTCAGCCAGGGCCTCCAGGAGGAAGCTTTCAAACTCTTCATCGCTTTTATCCAGCTCATCAATGAGCAGGGTAACCGGTTCCGGGCTCAAGAAGGCCTTCAGGATGGGCCGGGGTAATAAAAACTCCTCGCTGAAGAGGTCCTTCTGGACTTCCGACCATGCGCCGTGTTGCGCCTGCAGGTAGAGAAGCTGCTTCTGGTAGTTCCACTCATAAAGGGCCCGGCTTTCGTCCAGTCCCTCGTAACACTGCAGGCGGATTAACCGGGTACCGGTCGCCCGGGCAAGGGCCCGGGCCAGTTCCGTCTTGCCCACCCCGGCCGGGCCTTCCACCAGCACCGGTTTCTGCAGGATATCCGCCAGGTAGATCGCCACCTTAACGTTATTGCCGGCCAGGTAGCCAACCCGGGACAACCTTTCCCCAACCTCGTCGGGACCCTTAAAAAACAATAGTCATACCCCCTTGTACTACTTACCTAATCAGGAGTTTTTTGTTATACTTTTATCATCCAGATTTATTCCTTAAATTAACTGCCAGGGAGAGGGGGGAACCCCATGGAAGAGTTACTCAAACAAATTTTAAACGAATTACATACATTAAACAACCGGGTTGGCAACCTGGAACAGGGTCAAGAGTCTATGAACGCCAGGCTCACCAGCCTCCAACGGGGCCAGGAAGACATAAATGCCAGGCTGGCCAACCTGGAAAAGGAAGTTGCCAGGATCAAAACTACTACCAGGAGCATTAAACACGAGTTGCGCTACGTCTGGGAAGATATCAGGCGTGTTAGCAAACGCCTGAGTACCCAGGAAGAGGAGATTGTCATGCTGAAGCGGTTGAAGTAATTTCCAGATACCCATACCCGCCCTGGCGGAATTAACATAGATGGAAAATGCCGGGCGTTGGAACGCAACCGGTTATTATAAAGCCGCCGCGACAACTTTAACAGACGTAAAACAAGGTGGTGGAGGCATGCGCATTAGCATAACTTTTAATAACAACATTACGGTACCTGCCGAACTAAACGACAGCGAAACCGCCAGGAAAATCCAGGCCGCCCTTCCCTTAACCAGCAGGGTGAATACCTGGGGCCATGAAATATACTTCTCCATCCCGGTAAAGGCAGGCCTGGAAAAGGGTGCTACGGAGGTAATGGAAATTGGCGACATCGCCTACTGGCCTCCGGGTCATTCTTTATGCCTCTTTTTCGGCCCGACTCCGGCCAGTGTCGAGGATGAGCCTCGAGCGGCCAGCCCGGTAAATAAAGCCGGGCGTTTTCAGGCAGATAGTCATATTTTAAAGCAAGTTCCTGACGGTGCCAGGGTGGAGATAAAGGAAGCGTGATTACGGGCCGGCCTGCAGTAAACCTGCAGGCCGGTATGCTTAATGGCGGAATAATCACCAGTTAACCTCTAAATTCCCCCGGTGTAACCTTCCGGTAATTGCCTGCATAGATTAAATTACTGGAAGGGGTTGCCATGGGACGGAGGGTGCAGGTAATACAGTTGGAATAATAAGGTAGGAGGGATTACTATGGGTGGCTTTTTTGGACCTGGTTTCTTCGGTCACTGGGGCTTCATCCTGTTTTTGATCCTCATCCTGTTGTTCTTTGGTAATTAATGACCTAACCCTTTCGTCTTAAGGCTCCCCGGGGCTGCTGGCAATATGCCGGCAGCCCTTACCTTTAGATGCAGGTTTTACTAAAGGCGCGCTTCCTCGAGGTGACTTGTAATAATTGGCGCTTGCTGGACGTTGATTGTAAGCTAGGCGTGGAAAAATGGAACGCAGGCAGCCCCCCATTCATATAATACTCTGCAAGCCACTTGCGAGGAGGTTTCTCTTATGCGTTTTGGCCTCGCCCTGGGAGGAGGGGGGCTAAAGGGAGTAGCTCACCTTGGCGTCCTGCGCGTCCTGGAGGAAAACGGCCTGAAGCCCGACCTCGTAGTCGGGACCAGTGCAGGTTCCATCGCCGCCGCCCTCTATGGCGCCGGTCTCCTGCCTGCCGTTAGTTCCATTAGCAATCTACCCCTTCTAAACGCCCTTGCCCTGGAAAATCACCGTTTGACCGGGTTACCCCTGGGTTTACTTAACGGTGGTACCATCGAAGGAATGCTAAAACGAACCATTGGTAACCGTCTTCTCTCGGAAATGAAGCCCACCACCGCAGCCGTGACGTGTGACCTGACCACCGGCGAAACCGTTATTTACACCAGTGCCCGGCCTGTCAAACCTCTACCGCCTGACTTCGTCATAGGTGGTGATGTACCCGCCTGGCAAGCTGTCCGGGCTAGCATATCCATACCGGCTCTCTTCGCCCCCTATAGAATCGGTTCCCGTCTCCTGGTGGATGGCGGGCTGACGGATAATGTCCCGGCCGACATCGTCCATTACCTGGGTGCCGACATAATCATCGCCGTAGACCTGGGCTGCGGTATCCCCAACCGGAATTTCGATCACGCCGGTGAGGTTCTCCTCCGGAGCCTGGACATTATCAGCCAGCGCAATACCTCCCTCACCTTGCGCCTCTACGCCGACCTGGTCCTTGAACCTATTAAAAAACCTGTAAGTTCCTGGGACGTAAGCCAGTTTAGCAACCTGGTAAATGCCGGCATGGAAGAGGCCCGGAAACAGCTACCCAAAATTCGCCAGCTCCTGGGGCATTAAGAAAAGCCGGTACCTGCCCTCCAGGGTACCGGCCTTTTTCATTATTCATCAAAGCCGTTGCAATTTCTGCTGGAACTTAGATCGGGTTACCACGGATAATTAAGGCTATTAAAAATCCTGCCGACTGCGTATTCTTTCTCAAACTAAACCCTCAAATTTGCTGGTCGCGGTCAGGACCTTATCAATATATGCCCGGGTCTCCCGGTAAGGAGGTACACCGCGGTAGTGCTCGACGGCCCCTGGACCGGCATTATACGCCGCCAGGGCCAGGCGGATATCTCCCTGGAAGCGGTCCAGCATTTGTTTCAGGTAACGGGCACCACCGTCCAGATTGGCCGCCGGGTCAAAGGGGTCATTGACCCCCAGGGCCCTGGCTGTAGCCGGCATGAGCTGCATGAGACCAATGGCCCCGGCCGGAGAAACGGCCCGGGGATTAAAGCCGGATTCCGCCGCCACTACTCCTTTGAGAAGTGACGCTGGCAAACCGTGCCTGGCAGCCACTTCACTGATTAAAGTCTCCAGGCTGGTATTAGGAGGTCCGGGAGTTCCGGTTCTATCCACCTGAGACCCGTCCGCCAGGCGACCGGCAGCAGGAGTTGGCCCGGCGGGAGTTACGCCCCGGTCAGGTTCCATTTGGGCCAGGAGGGCCAGGAGAAAAATGGTATTGAAGCTTTGCTTGCTCTCGTTAGCCGGGCTGGCCGAAGTTGCCTGCATTTTCGCCCAGGCAGCTATTACCGGTGCCAGGGTTTCGATATTCACGACACTTTCTCCCCTTTCTTCAGCTCATTATATCATAATCGGCATTTTTACGGCTGTTTGAACTAGTATCCGGCCATAAAAAAAGCAGGCTTTAAAGCCTGTTACCGGACTGCGATATTGTCACCCTGTAAGCAGACTGAAAATATCATTGACTGAAATACTAAATCTTTTAGTCCTAAGTTTTTCAGGAGGAACTAAGTAACCTCTTTGATATTACCGAAACTTGTATATATAAGCCAACGAACTTTAAGGCTTAAAAACATCTTGCATTTCTTTTAGGTATTTCAAAGCCTCTTCTTTAGTTGAGGTTATCAATTCGTTATTAACAACCTTTAATTCAGCGTTTTTTGCTAGATCATATTTATATTGGGTCCAGTCTTTTTGCTCCGATATCACTTGAGCTTTAAGAGCTCCAATAGTCAATCCTTTTTTAAGTAATTTCGGCTGAACCTGATCAAAATAACGAGACTCACCAACTATTTGAATTGTTTTTTGAGCCTCGGGATTCGATTCTTCCATTTTGCGTATGGATTGAATGTAATCTTGTACTTCTTGATCACTCTTTAATAGACCTTTTTTGATTGCTTCGCTATAAGCAGCGGTATCTGATAATTGTTTTGCTAAAGCTATTGTACCAGGCGAATATTTATTTAATAATTTACTTGTGTTATCTACCATCGTCTTGCCTTTGGGCCCCAATTTATTGGCATCTTGCTGCAATAAAGCAAAATTATTTTGGACGCTTGCATAAGTAGCCAAATATTCCCCAGCTGTAATAGGGACATTATTAACGTAGGCCACTACTTCGTCTGCTTTTTCTGCATCTTTATAAGCTAAACCTATATCTTGTGCTTTTTTTATTTTTGCATTCTCATTTGCATGAAGTACAGTCATAAAAGAGAATAACGCTATTAAGGTAAAGCCTAACAAAACAAACCATTTTTTGCTTTTCATAATAAAGGCCCCCAGTTATTAATAACTATTTACCACAAGTTAAAGTTATTATAGTCCTGTACAGCTCCTAAATAACCTAAATCGTCAAAAGCCTGAAAACCATAAAATATACTAGCACTTATGGTGGATCCTGATATTGGATAATATAAATTTTTGTAGACTTCGCCCCCATAATACATATAGTCCCAACGAGGCTTTAACACATCAAGTGGTACCAATTCATATGATGATATGCTATTAGTGGTAACTCCATTAGATTTGATGTAAATGGTTGTATCTGGATAAATATCAAAAGGAAAGCTTAAACCGGCCACCACAAAACCATCACTTAGATGATGATATATGTTATTATCAAATCGATCATATTGCTCCCAATCCTCACGTGCTGCATTATCTATTGTAACATAATATGCGGCACCATCACTAGTACTGATGCGAGCTGTGGTTTGATCTTCCTTTACTGCATAACCAGCAAATGCCGCACTAGAAACAAGCATTGTTAAGATAATAAAAACAATGGCTATAGGGCACCTTCTTAAAATTACTTTCACTTTTATCCCCCCTAATAACAGAAAGGCTTTGTTGAGCCCATCGAGAATTTTTAAAAAACTATTTTCAAATCTCACGTAGCAGTGTTTAGTTCTAGCTATGAGTTTTAACTTCATCAAATCACTTTCTCCTGTCTTACTTTTGCTACTAGAGATACTATCGGTTCTAAAATTTTCCCAATGGAATCACCCACCTTTCTTTTTTGATCCCATTATACCACCATTTTGCCCAATATGATCCTCTTTTGGGATATAATGTAGGTTTCAGCGGATAAAATGCGGCTTTTGCCAGATGAAATCCGGCAATGTAGGGATATGTAGATCCCGGGTTCGACAGTTGCTAGGTGAACAATAAGCGCAACAGCTTGTTGCGCAAGGGTTTCAGGGATCGGCTTTTTGAGCGCGTGTTACTAGGGACCCTTTCTGGCCTTTTGTTTCAACCGCGATGATCTGGGGCGGTTCCTTTATCCCCAGGGTCTTGAAGATATGCTGCTGTGGTGTGGTTGTTTCCGTCCTCTGGAGTACCCTGCCATCAGGACCAACAAATTCGCCCAGGTGCATGCGTTCCAGGGTCTGGCGGATGTTCCGCCAGCTATCCTGCACCTTAGTTTCAGCTACCCGGATTAGGAGCAGTCCCAGCCAACACAGGAGGACGTGGGCATGGATGCGGTCGCTCAGGCGATGATAGACCGGCCGTAGCTCTAAGGACTGCTTCATAGTGCGGAAGGCGTCTTCTACTTCGAGAAGCTGCTTGTATCCCAGGGCTACGTCTTCAGCACTTAAGGTATCGTCCGAGGTTCTTAACAGGTATTTGCCGTCCAGCTTCTCTTCAGCTTTCACTTTGGCCGCGTCGATATAGGGTTGCCCCTTCTTATCGGTTTTAAGGTAGCGGCCGTAGGTTGAATGGACGATGAGTTGACAACAAGCTTTGGTATGGGGTTCGCCTTTGAGGTCCCCAATGGCCGCTAATTCTTCTTTGAGGCGGGCCAGGATCCTCTCCCGCTCTAGCTTATCTTTTTCCGCCTCTTTGGGGTTGCGGACCAGGACGTAGCGGACCCTTTTTTCGCCGTCGCCGACGATAACTTCTTTAACTTCGAGGTTATCTTTGACAGTTTTGTAGCGGCCCGGCCGGGCCAGAGCCTCTACCACCGTATCCTTGCCGCTGCGCATCTTTTCGCCGGCAATATAATGGCCACCGGCGCGCTGGAGGTAACGGAGATTATCTTCCGAAGCAAAACCGCGGTCAACAACGGTTATGACCCGGCCCAGTTGCCAGCCGACCAGGTCCTTTTTGACTTCTTCGATGACCGACATATCGGCGGTGTTCCCTGGCCAGACCCAGCAGCGTACCGGCAGGCCCTCCCTGGTGACAGCCAGGCCGATTACCACCTGAGGTAAATCCGGTCGGTGGTCCTTGGAGTTACCTTTACGGCGTAAGTGCTGCCTGTTATCTTCGGGGTTATCCTCTTCCTCTACTTCAAAGTAGGTGGAGGTGGTATCGAAGTAGAGAAGATCTACTTCCAGGTTGAAGAAATGGGCCACGGAGAAGAAGATATCCTTTTGCAGTTCTTCAGCAGCCTCCAGTAAGAAGTCCATGGCCCGGTAAAGGTGTTGCACCGGCACCTCAGGGAGGCCGGGAAGGAAAACATCGTGGCTGACCCAATCCTCGGTCTTAAGTTTACTGGCCGGGTTCAAAGCCCGGTTGGCTACCATAGCGAAGATAGCCCGTTCGACCGGCGCCTGGAACTTACGTTTGGCCAGCAACCCGGCTAACACCCGGTTGATACCCAGCTGGTTCCAGAGCTCATTTAACACCCAGGCGCCGCCCATAGGCCGGCTGGAGATAAAAGTTAGGGGAGCGCTGCCGTTTAACTCTGCCTGGGTGCATAAAGCCTCTTCCGGTCCCAAAAAACGCGTAATACTCTTTACCAGGCGGACCAGGGCTTCCCGGTCTACATCCTCTTCGCGGCCGAAGTTGAAGAGTACTTTGGCTTTCGGGTAGCCGGCTTTAGGGTCCCAGACGTTGTGGGCAAGCTGGATATAACGGACAACAGAGCCGTCCTTGTTTTTGCGGGAAATAGTTCTTATGTACATGTCTATATTATAGCGCATGTACTACATTACCATCAAGCTTTAATCCAGAAATCGTGTGCCTATGTGATTTTTGATTTTTGAGTTCTCCCAAGACCGGGAAACGTTGATTTATAAGGGTTCTTCATCTAAAAAGCGTTCATTTTTGCCTAGCAACTGTCGAACTCGGGTAGATCATGCCTTTTTATATGCTTGAAGGGGTAAGGCTACCCCTACCCCCCCCTTAGAAACTGCCTATTTCAGTAACTCCGGCGGCGTTTCCGGCTGGTACCAGGCCAACCAGCTGGTTGGCCGGACACCTAAAAGAGCGACAAAGACAGCCAGGTTGGTAACCAGGGCAAAGAACAGGCGCTTTATCTTGTTTTGACCTCCCTTCGCGGGTAATATAATGAAGAAAGTTTGATTAATATGCAATCTAAACAGTGCATCGCTTTATGTCCCTGGGGCAGCAATGTAAGCAACTGGAGGGATAATTCCAGGGAAGCGGCAAAAATGATATCCCTGTCTAAGGGTATCACTGCTACAGCTATTACATATCCACCAAGGGCTCCTAGAGCCCACTTTTTCATCTTTATCCTTTCTTCTTTTTTCGGGACCGGCCTGGCGGGATTATCCACCGGAACCATATAAATAGTTGCCACAACGGCCAGGCCTACAATGATATAAAACACCGGCATTGTCCCTTGACCCAATCCCACTGTTAGTTTGGTCAGAAGGCCAATTGTTGTAAAGGCTAACAGACTCCCTATCAAGCAGCGCCCGAAGGAGGTGCAATGGGCGCCGCCGGCAGGCAAACGGAATAAGGCTGAAGCAGACAGGGCCGCCAGGGTCTGGGGTAAAACGCCCAGGAGGGAAGGAACAATCAGGAAAAAGAGTAGTTTGATAAATAGTCCCAGGATTAGTTCCAGGCCATAGGCGATTACCGGGACCCGGCTGGCATTCATGCCACCGTTAAAAGCGAAAAATTTTGCCAGCCGCAGGGAGGAGTTATGGATCACTCTTTGTCTAGATCCTTTGTTATAACAAAGTAAGTATCCAACCTACGTATCCAACCTATTAGCTTATATTTAGATGCTTTTTGACTAAATCTATATTGCCCCTGCTAATAATAGCATCTTTTTTACAACCGCTAAACTTAACGATAAAGGAGTTACCGCCAAAAGGGCTAATACTTTCAACCATGTTTAAATTGATTAAGTATGATTTATGAACCCTCTGGAAAAAACTATGCCCCGCCAGTTGCTGTTCCAGTTCGGCGATGGTTTGAGACGTATGGAAGTCCTTTCGAGCTGTATGGATTATGGTGGTGTTCTTCCCGCTCTTTTCTATGAAAACGATTTCGTCGAGATTGATTAAGAATATCCTGCCCTTGTTCCTGATTGCCAGTTTGTCTAGCCTCCCGCCACCGGTTTTCTTTATGACTTCCCGGGCTACCAGCTTCTCCCGAACTTTGGCCATAGTTTTCCTGACCCGGAAAGCGTCGAAGGGTTTCAACAAATAGTCAACGCTGTTTAGGGCAAAGGCTTCCACGGCAAAGTCCCGGTAGGCGGTGAAAAAGACGATAAAGGTTTCGGGCGCTAAGGAAAGGATTTCCCGGGCTACTTCTAGGCCATTGGGCTCTGGCATTTCGATATCCAGAAAGGCAACATCCGGCCGCAACCTGATAACCAGATCTAAAACCGCCAAACCGTCCTGAGCTTCAGCCAAAATTTTAACCTCATTAGTTTCTTCCAGTAGCTTGCAGAAATACAACCTTTCAATTTCATTGTCATCAGCAATAATGCCCGTTAGCATAATGCCACCCCTTAGATAAGCAATTTCATACCGGGATCTTTACCCGGAAAGTTACCGGATCAGTTTCTACTTCGATAGTGCCACCATGACTTATTACCATCTCCCACACTGTTGCCAGGCCTAACCCCCGGTCCGGCCCTTTGGTGGATACGCCGGGCTGGAAGATAGCCTCTTTCATAGCCGGGTCCAGGGGAGGCCCCGAATTGCTGATACTAAAGATATATCCCGCCTCAGATCTGGATATATCTAGTTGAATAAGACGTTGTTCCCCAGGCAGCGGTTCCACAGCTTCCATGGCGTTTTCCAGGATATTGCCTAATACGGTAACCAGGGCATGGGGATTAACCTTTAGCCCTTTTAAGTCTGTCCGCACTTCGATGTAGAAAGCGATTTCCCTGGCCATAGCCTGGCTGGCTTTATTCTGTAAAAAAGCGGCGACGACCGGTTGCTCCAGCCGCAGCAAATGGCTTGTATTGGCCGCCACCTGGACCAACTGGCCGGTATATTCTCTAGCCGGCACCTCTCTTCCAAGGGAGAGCAGGGCATACACGGTATCCAGGTGGTTGATAATATCGTGTCTCTGGGCACGCACGGTGCGAAGAAGGTTTTGCAGACTGTCCATTTCCCTTTCTTTTTGCACTAAAAGCTTTTGTTGCTCCTTTATATCCAACAATTTTTTGATTAACAGCAGGGTCATAAAGTAGAAGGAGAGGCTAACCAGGTTGGCGCCCAGGGTGATGGGCTGAATACCGGCATACGGGGAAAGCTGGAGGTTTTGCACCGCTATATTTAATAGAAAAGTCTGGCCAAGCAGGATAATTAGCATCCAATAGTCGGTGATTTGTCTGCCCATTATCTAATCACCACGATGTTCATGACCACAGATATTGTTTCTATAAATCCTATAGGTAATCAGGGCCAAAATCGCCAGCTCCGGTACGGCCATAAGAAGGCGAAGCGAGGGCTGGGACCAGGCATCGCTAAAACGTTCTAACCCCAGGCTGGATGTTTCGAGGGGTAGCAAAAGTATCTCTATAGCGCCCAGGGTGGCCAGGGTTGTCAGGGAAGCTACCATGCCCTGATAAAAATTCATACCCAGTAAGAATTTAAAAATCAATGTCAGGACAACAACACCGATAAGGGAGTGGACGCCATATGGAAAGGGCAGCCTGCGAATAAGATAAGCGCATAATGCTGAGATGATGGCCCCGGCCAGCAATCTAAATCTATCCGGCTGGCGTTTAAATAAGCTGGTGCCAAAAAGCAACAAAAGTACACTTTCCGGGAATGATTGCAGGACCAGGTTGATAAAGGGCATTTTATCCATGTGCTCCAGCGCTCCTTTTCGTATTCTTGATCCAGGTGGTCTTTCCTGCTCTATAAGGACGAAATGCGGTTTTCGGCGGGCATAATGCGGTTTTAGACAGATAAAACGCCTTACGTCCAGGTTTTTTGGCGGTTTAACTTTCTCTGCTATATTTTGTAATGGTTATTGTTCGTTGTCCATACTGGTTTTTCCTGCTAACAGCAAAAAAGCCACCTCTTTCCTTTTCGGAGTAGGTGGCAGTAAAAATATATGGAATTGAATTTGCTTTTGCATGAGCCGGTCTTCTTGCTGGAGATTTTAAGTATCATCGATTTTACGCCTTTAAATATCATTCTCGTACAGCGATTATTTATGAACATAGCAAAAAATACTATAAAATTATTGCTAAAACATTTGAGTAGAAGCTGTGTCAACCCAAGGGCCAGAAGGGTACCAGCTTTCATCTAAATAAAAAGACGTTTTAGCTTTTACATAATAAGTGTCACTTCTAAAATTCTGTAGCCAGTTATAACTTTTTTTCATGAAATACCATAATGTTCCGCCTGGTACTATATACCCTCTTATGGTTCCATTCTGAAAAGAAGAGTTACTTAAGTAATCAACTACATTGCCTCTACTATCAACCATCTCAACCCTGTAAAGCACGCACGTTCCATTACCGATCTCATCAGGCCATATTACTTGGGAAGGAGTTTTATAAGCAGCAAAATCGTGGTCTTTTACTGCTTCATATTGACTACCAACTTCATACCCACTAAAAGCATCACCTTGATATTGAAAAGTATAGTTAAAATTTTTCCAACCCCAATCAAAACTATATGCGCTATGTTGAACATCATTACTTGCAAAAAGACTTGTACTGGCATAAGCCGAAGGTGAAAAACTTACACTGATTAGTACCAAAAAGATTAAAGTTATCAATAGAGTTCTGTAATTTTGCATACAGATAACCTCCCCTACTTATAGATAGAGCTTTGATCTATCTAATTGAAGGTTTAGTCCCTCAAACTTATCATTCATTTTGACTTTAGCTTCAGATTTTAATTTTATTTTTACATTTTTCCATAGCGTTTGTTTTGCATTGTATTTTTCTGGTCCATCTTGTGCTATATCAAGATCGATTCCCTTCGTTGCATGCGTAAAGGATTTAGTGAAAGTCAGAAGCCGGAAAGCATTATACCATTCATAAGTATTCCAGTAATCCTCAAGGGACATATTGGCCGTTTTGGAAAAAAGGTCGACCCCTTTTTGATATTCTTCGCTTGCAGAATATTGCTGTTGCTCCTCTGCAATAAACCTCTTTACCTCCTCCTCGGTAGGCAAAAGTTTATTCTTAATAGCATAATCGAAAACAACTTTTTCCTCCACCAGAACATTAAATACCTCTGAATAACTTTTATGGCGCTCACCAGCTTCATTTAATCCTTTTCTAAATTCTAATTCTCCTATTGTAATAGGAATATCATTTACCCATGCAACGGTTTCATCTGAAGTAATTGCTGCATTTTTTATCGTTTTAATGGAATCTTTAAGTAAATCTGGGTTGCTTTGAATGAATTTCCCTATAGGTCGAAAAAACTCCTCTAGTGTTTTTTGCCCCTGGGCATAGATTTTGTTGTTATTGATAATAGATATGCTTAACACCAAAACTGAAACTATAAATAACACTGCCAAATATGCGCCTGTTTTTTTGTTAAACATACACTTAACACCCCTATCTTCCGGATTTTGCTTATCGAACTACAAGAAATGTTACCTGATCATTAGCTTTTCTAGCTCGTAATCACTCATTAGCCTATGTAGTGCACCTAATGGCATCACTCCTCCCTTTTCAGATTACATTATATCACATTTCTCTCAATTCGGCCCTCTTTTGGGGATATAATGTAGGTTTCGCCAGATAAAATGCGGCTTTTGCCAGACGAAATCCGGCAATGTAGAGATATGGGGGTAATACCTTTTTATATGTTTAAAGGGGTAAGGTTACCCTTACCCCTTCAGAAAACCTATTTCAGCAACCGGTTGCGTTTCCGGCTGATACCAGGCCAGCAGCCAGTTGGTGAGCCTGACACCTAAAAGAGCGATAAAAATGGCCAGGTTGGCAAGGCAAGAAAAAGACATTTCATCCAGCTAGCTCGACACCGGCCTGCAGCCCCGGCTCGTCGACTGCCTGCCGGCAAAGCCGTTCCGGTTTGTGACAATTATCACAAACCCACCCAGAACTTTAAGCTCCATCCTCCGGCACTTTTTTAATGATTTGCTAATACTATTATCTACTGGAAGATCGTCATGTCAAGATAATTACCCGGCCGGGGCCTGGTTCCACCGCGCCGACAACCCGGGCTGCCGTTACCCCGCGCCGGTTCAGGTCGGCCAGCAGGTCGTCGACCCGGTCCGGGGGTATGGCGATCAACAGTCCTCCTGAAGTCTGGGGGTCATAGAGGACATCCCGGAGGTCCTCCGGCACGCCGGCGTCAATATCAACCCTGTCCTCGACATAATGGCGGTTGTTATAGGCGCCGCCGGGTACCAGGCCCATGGCGGCAAACTCCCTGGCGCCGGGCAGGATCGGAAGAGACCCGGCGTGGAAGACCAGGTTGACCCCGCTGCCGCGGGCCATTTCCAACCCATGGCCCAGGAGGCCGAAACCGGTTATATCCGTACAGGCATGGGCGCCGGCAGCTACCATGGCTGCAGCCGCTTCCCGGTTCAAGGTAGCCATCCAGCGGCTGACTTCCCCCTCCAGATCCGGGGAGGCCATCCCGGCCTTTATGGCTGTGGTGATAATCCCCGTCCCCAGGGGTTTGGTCAGCACCAGTTTGTCGCCGGGCCGGGCCGCGCAGTTGGTAATTATCCGGTCAGGATGGATAACCCCGGTTACAGCCAGGCCATACTTCGGCTCGTCGTCTTCAATGCTGTGCCCGCCAACCAGGACCGCCCCGGCCTCCAGGATCTTCTGGGCCCCGCCCCGCAGGATCTCCCCCAGGACCGCAGTGTCTACTTTCTTGCTGGGGAAGGCCACCAGGTTCATGGCGGTCACCGGCCGCCCGCCCATGGCATACACGTCGCTCAAGGCGTTGGCGGCGGCAATCTGGCCGTAAAGGTAGGGATCATCAACAATGGGAGTGAAAAAGTCTACTGTCTGGATGAGGGCCAGATCGTCGGTCAGGCGATAAACCCCGGCATCATCAACGTTACTCATACCTACCAGGAGGTTGGGATCAGCCATCGCCGGCAGGTACTGTAATACCTGGTTAAGGGTCCCCGGACCCATCTTAGCCGCTCACCCGGAACTGCAGGAAAGCTGCGTCAGCCGGGGGTTTTCCATCCTGGGGCCGGGGCCGCAGGCATTTTTGTCAGCTGCCATTGTATACCCCTCCTCCCTTCACGTCTTATTCTACCAGCTTTCACCCGCTCCATGTATGACAAAAAGGCATAATAAAAAAAGGCCTCCCTGAAGCCTTACTCCGGATCAAAAACGAATAATAATCCTCCCGGGGTTCAATTTGCTACCACGGTGTGCCCGGCCTCCTGGCACCAGGCCGGGGGTCTAATGTAATCCTTTATTTCAGCGACTTTTTGGTAAATCTAAAACCGGCGGCCCCGGTTAACCGGAGCCGCCGGCGGAAACCAACTTAACGGCCGGGCTCTAATGCAGCGGTGCGGCAATGATACCGCCAAAAAAGAGATTGGCAAGGATGAAACCCATGATGACGTTAACCACAACCACCGTAGTAAAGGCAATGATAGGTTTCCGGCCCATGGACTGGATATCCTGAATCTTGCTGTTCAGGCCGATGCACAGGAAGGCCAGGACGAAGAGCCAGGTGCGGATAGTGGTGAGGTTGGCGGAGATATGGGCATCAACAGCGGGTTTCCCCAGGGACACGACCCACGAAGTCGTCATGAACGAAGCCACCAGGAAGGCCAGGACGAACTTGGGGAAACGCTCCCAGATAACCATGGCGCTCGGTCGCTCGCCGCTGGCTGCAACCTCCCAGCGAGTGACTGCCAGGGTAGCAAAGATAAAGGACAGGACACCGATCATCACGTCGCGGTTGAGTTTCACCAGAGTGAAGGCCTTGACGGCATTATCTGAAACCATGGCTGCTGCAGCCAGGCCGGCGGCATCGACCAGTTCGGAACCGCCAATCCAGGCCCCGGTGACATACTCGTTGAGGCCGAAAAGTTTTCCCAGTGCTGGCAAGAGGAAAACGAGAACTAGCGCATAAAGGACCACCAGAGAAACCACGTAGCCAACATGCTTCTCTTCGGCTTTAACCGAGCTCCCGACGGCAATGGCTGCCGAAACGCCGCAGACGGAGCTGCCGGCGCCCAGGACGGCCGCGAAACGGGGATCATAGCCCATCCTGCGAGTAATGGTAAAGGCCACCGTGAAGCCGATGGCCACAATGCATATGGCCTCCAGGAAACCCCATACGCCGCCAGAGACGATGATGGTAAAGGGCAGGCCAGCACCCAGCAGGACAATACCGGTCTTAATAAAGAATTCGGTTCTTTTGGCGCCTTCCCGGAACCACTCTGGCAATGTCGTAAAGTTTCCGATAATGAGTCCTATTACCAGGGACCAGAAGGGGTACTCCAGGCCATAATGCTTAAACGTATGCTGGCTGCCAATAATTAAGATAACGAGGGAAGCTATGAACAAAACTGTAAAAGAAGCAATGTAATTACCCACCCTGCCGCCCATAGCTGCTACGGCAATGGTGGTTAGTACCAGCAGGATAAGGTACATGGCAATATAGGCGCCGATATTAGCAGCGAAGTGGGCTCCCAGGCTTTTGGTCGGCCACTCGGCTGGGATGGCAGCCTTTAAAAAGTCCAGGGAAGAACCGGCTTTAAAAGCGAAGTATGTCAATAACACCAGAAAAAGGCCAAGGTAAACCGACCACCAGTCTTCACTGGCAAGATAGGGACTGCGTTTTTTATCGTTCGGCACTTGCTCTCTCCTCCCAAATTATGTTTTTGGCTACAGTCAATCATTGCAAGCTTTTCCTTCCGCTTCGCTGGGTATTACCTCCTTTCCCTGGATTAAAGTACTTTCCCCAACCACCTCCTTCCGAAAATAAAGTTCTATCAAGAATGGTTATCGCTGATTAAATTATACTCTAGCTTCTCGGGGGAGAGTTCTACCTGCGGGCTACGGTGTTCCCGGCCAGCGAACTTGGCGCTCAGTTGCTCAAGCGCTGTTTCTGAAGCCATTTATCATCCCGGCTCAAAATTTTAGCAAATCCGTCCAGGACGAAGTGGCGTCCGGGATAGATCCTTTTCGCAAAAAGACAAGCCTTTGAATTTTTTCAGCTTGCAGCAGGTTATCTTTGCTTCCCCACTATGCTTCTCCACTATTAAGTAATAGTAAGCTAGTATCACTTTTATAACAGACTCCCGGCTCATGATAAAAATTTTTTACAAAAAAAGAAAAACAGCCTTTCCAGGAAGGCTGTCAAAACTAACGAAAAAGCGGTTTTTTAATCCTCGTCCCCGGGTAAATTGTCAGGGTTACTGATATAATGGACCAGGCTCTGGAGGTCGAGTTGTATTCAGGTACTGGGAATGCCTCTGAGGCCGCACTTCACCATCTGGGCCCGTTACCTGGCTCGTATCGAGCTGTCGCCTGGTTATGCTCGGCCAGGGTGCGGCTGAAGTAGTGGGAGCCGTCCGGTTTGGCAACAAAATAGAGATAATCCGTTTGGTCCGGCTGCAGGACTGCCAGGAGGGAGGCCCGCCCCGGATTGGCAATGGGGCCTGGAGGCAGGCCCTTTACCCGGTAGGTATTGTAAGGAGAATCAATTTGCAGGTCCTGGTAGGAGAGGACCGGTTTAGGTGTTGGCAGGAGGTATTCCACCGTGGCACAGGATTCCAGCCGCATACCCCGCCGGAGGCGGTTGATAAATACCCCGGCGATAAGGGGACGCTCGTTATCGAGTTTGGCTTCCCTTTCGACTATGGAAGCCAGGGTTACAATCTGGCGGATATTGAATTCCAGGTCTTTATCCTTTTGCGGGGCAATCTCCTGGTAGACCTGGTTAAAGCGGTTCAGCATCATCAAGATAATTTCCCGGGCTGGCGTACCCGGCGCTACCTGGTAGGTATCGGGGAAGAGGAAACCCTGCACATGTTCCGGCCCCGGGGGCAGGCCCTGGAGAAAAGCAAAAGGATAATCCCCGGCGGCGGCCTTTAAGAAATCTTCTTCCTTAACCAGCCCCTTTTGTTGCAACAGGGAAGCAACCTGGCGGACGGTATACCCTTCCGGAACGGTAAACTCGATATCTATAGTTTTCCCGCTGGCCAGCAGGCGGGTTATAGCCGGCAGGGGCAGGCCGGGAGAAATCAAATAACTGCCCGGCTTTAACTGCTTGTCCACTCCCTGGGCCATGGCTACCAGCCGGAAGGCCAGGGGGCTGCGGATAATGCCTTTCTCCGCCAGGGTGGCGGCAATGGTGGCCGAACTCGCCCCGGGCGGGATGGCCACCTCGATAGCCGCTCCCCCGGGGTGCCTGGGAGCCAGGAGGGTCGTAAAGTACCAGCCCAGGCCCATGAGCAGGGCTATTAAAGCAAGTAATAATGTGGCCCGGTGCCGCCAGGGCCGGTCGAAGGCTATAGTGTAATTTTGACTTGTTTCGAGTTCTTCCCCCATAAGCTATCCCCCGCAGCATTTGTTTAATTATATCAAGATGCCGGGGATTACGGCAACACCCTCTTTTTTCTCCCTTTTCCTACCTCCTCCTCCGAAAATAGGGTTCTGGCAAGTTAAGGGCCTCCCTTGCGGATGATCCGGGGTTGGGGCGGGTAGAGGTCCTGGGAAACCACTCCTGGCTGCCCTTTCCCGTCCCCCCGGTAAATGCTCCGGAGTACTTGCGTGCGGAAACCGGGTTTGCCTTCTCTTTTTACTTCCACCCGCCCGGGGGGCCAGTTCGATTCCCATTCGATTTTTTCCGGGGGCGGAATAGTCTCGAGTACGTGGCTGGTCACCTCCGCACGGGGCGCCTCGTCAGCGGCATAAAAGGCCATGGTCAACTTCCCGGCTTCAACGCCGGTCTTTAATAAGTACCAGTAAGGGGTATCATTACGGATCTTCAGGTCTATCAGGCCATAGGCGACGGTGGCATCCCGGCCAGGGGGAACATAGGTGATGGGCAGGCCGTGGGGCTGGCGTTCCGTAATGGTCAGTCCCGCCAGCAGGGCCACGTTGTAGAGGGTCGAGGATACCTGGCAGACGCCGCCGCCGGTGCCGGGGACAAAGTTGCCCTCTTCGATGACCAGGGCATCCCGGTAGCCCCGGTCGGGCGTCCGTGGCCCGACAGTCTGGTTAAAGGAAAACTCCCCTCCCGGGGGTAGCCACAGCCCGTCCAGGGTGCCGGCCGCCAGGCGGATATTATGGGCACGGTCGCCCTCGGAGGGATTAAAAAGGGTGGTAAAGGAGGCCACCTGCCGGGTAATCCTGCGGGCCGCCAGTTCCGCCGTTGTGAGCCGGGGTTCGAGGCGGTTCAGGGGAATGTCGATTATTTGCCCCGTGGTGGCCTTCTCCAGGCGTGACTTTAAAATACCGGCATCCACCTGCCAGCCGGTCACGGCCGGTACCAGGCGGGGCCGGCCGGCGGCATCGATCTCTATGCGGGCATCCGCCGGTTCCTTCCGCCAGGCTCCGCCCAAGCTTTCGAGCCCTGCCATTAGGCGCTGCTGGTCCAGGCGGGTGACCGGCTCGACCCGGCGCTCCCGGGCAGATAGCAGGGCCAAACGCTCAAGTAGGGGTCCCTGTCGGCCCAGGGCGTAAGCCCGTGCCAGGGTGGCTTCGACGTCCACCTCCAATCCCAGGGCTCCGGGGGTAGAAGCCAGCACCTGCTCCCCCAGATGCAGGCTTACCTGGCGGTTCTCCACCTCCGCCGCCAGTTCTGTCATCACTTTTCTCGCCCTTCCCAGGTCCATACCACCCACCGGGCGGCCGGCGACGGCCACCCCCGGTAGAATCCGGCCGGAAAAATAAAATCTTGCCAGGGCCAGGAGGGCCAACCCCAGCAAGAATAACAGAACCCCCAGCTTCCACCTGGCCATGGGCTCACTTCCCGCTAAAACTCTTTAAAGTATAATATGCCCCCGGGAAGCCGGAGATACAAAACAAATAAAGGTAAAGCCCGCCGGTTCTCCGGCGGGCCCCTGTTTACTCTTCCCCATCCTCCTCGGCAACGGCGTCTTCCCAGGCCCGGGCTACCCGCCGCCACTCCTCTTCATCGTCGATTTCGTAGAGGATTTCGTTGCCGTCTTCATCCAGGCCAATCTTTAAAACAATGGCCTCGTCATTGTCGCCGGCGTTCTCCGCCGGCAGCAGGATGGCATACTCGTCATCCTCAAGGTTCAGGACATCGACGACGATAAACTCGTGCTCATGGCCTTCATCATCCGTCAGGATAATGGTATTTTCCTGATCGGCCATGACCTCACCCCTTTTTTCCAGGATGGGGTTATCATACCCCATTTTGCCCCAGACGGTCAAGGTATCCCTGTAAAATATAAGTGGCCGCTACCTGGTCGATGACCTGCCGCCGGCGCCGGCGGGAGAGGTCGGCCTCCAGGAGCACCCTGCCCGCGGCTACCGTCGTTAGTCGTTCATCAAAAAAATGTACCGGCAGCCCTACCTCGGCCTGTAAACGCCGGGCGAAGGCGCGTACTGCTTCTGCCTGGGGACCCAGGCTGCCGTTCATATTGCGGGGCAGGCCTACTACCAGCTCCTCCACACCGTAGCGCCGTACCAGTTCTTTCAGGGCCGCCAGGTCGGCGGCCAGGCTGCGCCGGCGGATGGTGGTCAGGCCCTGGGCCGTCCAGCCCAAAGGGTCGCTCAGGGCCACCCCGATGGTTTTTGTGCCCACGTCCAGGCCCATAATCCGCATTAGATCACCTTAATACAGAAATCACGGCAGGCCCCGGCGCAGTAGCCGCAGAGGATGCAGCGCTCCGGGTCGACGACCGCGCGGCCGTCGATAACCTCCAGGGCCCCCTGGGGGCAGCGCCGCACGCAGTTGCCGCACCCCTGGCACCATTCTTCTATTAGCAGGCATCGTTTCCGGGCCTGGAGCCGGCTGAGAACGTCCTCTCCGGGTTCCCGCCCGCTGCACCAGGCTACATTGGCCTCCACCTCGGCTGGAGACTGCATGCCTACGGCCACGGCGTCAATCCCGGGCGTCTTAAGGACGAACTCCAGGGCCGCCCGGGCCTCTCCGGCCAGGTGACCGCCCCCCAGGGCCTTCATGGCATAGATCCCCTTGCCACCGGTGTGGGCCAGGGTAATGGCGGCCAGCATCTCTTCCCTGGTCCCGTCGAGGATCCCTAACCCGGCACGGTTGTAGAGGGGATGAATGACATCAATTTCCGGCATAGTCGCGGCTACCCGCACAGCTTCTACGGCGTGGGAGGAAATCCCCACCGCCCGGACCAGCCCCCGCTCCCTGGCCTCCAGAAGGTAATCCAGGGCCGGCCGGTGCCCGGCCAGGGTAAGGGCCGTTTCCTGCTCGTGGAGGAGAAAGATGTCGATAAACTCCCGGTCCATTTCCCGCCGGGCCTCTTCCAGGCTGCGGGCCATGCCTTCCGCGGTGTAGTCGTAGGATTTGGTCGCTACTACCACCTCCCCGGACCAGCCTTTTAGGGCGGCCCGGATGTAGGGGTAGTTGTTATAACACTGGGCCGTGTCGATAAAGTTTACTCCCAGTTCCAGGGCACGACGGATAAGCCCGGCCCCCTCCTTGATACTAAGGCCCGCCTGGAGCGGGCCCATGGTCAGGGAACCGAAACACAGGCGGGACACCCGGATCCCGCTGGTTCCCAGGGTAGTATACTGCAATCAACCTTCCTGCTTTCTAATCTCGGCCAGTTTTTTCTCCCAGTAAGCCAGTTTTTCCCCGGTTTGGTTCAGGATGCGCTGGTCCTGTTCGGTAAAGAACCCCCCTTCAGCCCTGGCCCGGGCTTCTTCCAGGTGGGAGCGCAGGGTCTCCAGGCCGCGGCGGTAGAGTTCCAGGGCATAACCGGCTCGTTGCCGTTCATGCCCCCATCCCCCCTGCCAGTCCCTGATGGCAGCTTTCAGAAGGTCAAAGAATTTATCTCCTTCTGTGTAGAGGTTGACCGTCAGGTCGACATCCGATAGAGCCATGGGTACCGGCCTCCTTTTAGACTAAGTAGCTTTTGAGCAGCTCCGCCAGAATCTCATCTCGTTCCACCCGGCGGATTAGATTGCGGGCCCCCTTGTGGCTGGTGATATACGCCGGGTCCCCGGACAGGAGATAGCCTATTAACTGGTTGATGGGATCATATCCCTTTTCTGTGAGGGCTGCCTGGACCTCGGTTAAAACGTCCCTGACCCTGACCTTTTCCTCCTTTTCCACCTCAAACATCATGGTTTCCTGCATGTCCCCTGGCATCTTTTTCCCCCCTTGCGGCTTTCTAACGCACCTGGGCGGCCACAACCTTGAGGCTGTAAGCCAGGGCCTGGTCCAGTTTGCCGGGATCTTTGCCGCCGGCCTGGGCCATATCGGCCCGGCCGCCCCCGCCCCCGGAGGCGATCCGGGCCACCTCCCGCAGCAAATTACCGGCATGGATTCCCCGCTGGACCAGGTCTTTACTCACCATGGCCACAAAATTCACCCGGCCATCGTGTTGCGACCCCAGGACTACTACTCCCGAGCCGAGCCGGGAACGCAGCCTTTCGGCCATTTCCCGCAGGGCTTCGGGATCAGTTATCTGGACCCGGGCCGGCAGTACCGGTACCCCCGCCACTTCCTGCACCCGATCCAACAACCTGTCTATTGTATAAGAGGCCAGCTCATTGCGCAGTTGAGCCAGCTCCCTTTCGTTTTCTTTATTTTGCTCCAGCAGGTGCCGGACCCTCTGGGTGGCCTGGGCCGGCGGGACCTTCAGCAGGCCGGCGATGGTGGCCAGTTCCTGGCGATCCTGCAGGGCCATTTCCAGGGCAGCCGCCCCGGTCACCCCTTCTACCCGGCGTACCCCGGCGCCGATACCGCTCTCGCTTACCAGGCGGAAAGACCCGGCCTCACTGGTGGAGCCCAGGTGGGTACCGCCGCAGAGCTCCATGCTATAGGCATCAATTTTTACTACCCGGACACGCTCGCCGTACTTTTCGCCGAAAAGGGCCGTTGCCCCCATGGCTTTGGCCTCCTGGTAGGAGGTCTCCAGGGTAGTTACCGGGAGGTTGGCCAGGATCTTCTGGTTGACCTCGGCTTCCACTGCCCGCAACTCCTCTCCGGTCAGGGGGGCAAAGTGGGTAAAGTCAAAACGCAGGCGCTCCGGGGTCACCAGGGACCCGGCCTGGTTGACGTGTTCGCCCAGGATATTCTTCAGAGCCCGATGCAGGAGGTGGGTCACCGTATGGTTCCTGGCGGTAGCCTGGCGCCGTTCCCGGTCAACTGTTATCCCTACTTCCTGGCCGGCAACCAGGGTGCCGGCTGTTACGTTTATCTGGTGGACGATCTTACCATCGGGCAGGCGCCGGGTATCCTCCACCCTGGCCTGGCCACCTGGCCACTTTAACTCGCCCCGATCCCCCACCTGGCCGCCGCCCTCCGGATAACAGGGAGTGCGATCCAGGACGACGTAGCCGGTAGCGTTCGCCTCCAGGGAAGTGACCCGCGCGCCTTCCTGGAAGAGGGCCAGGACCGTGCCCTTATCCTCGAGCTGATCGTAACCGGTAAAAGCAGTACCGCTGATATCTTCCAGGGCGCCGGCAAAGGCCAGGGCAAAATCGTAGGCCTTGGCGTCCTCCCGGGCGGCTCGGGCCCGTTCCCGCTGGGCCGCCATGGCCTTTTCGAAGCCGTTGCGGTCGACCTTGAAGCCACCTTCACCGGCGATCTCTTCAGTTAAATCCAGGGGGAAGCCGTAGGTATCATAGAGGGTAAAGGCTTCCAGGCCGCTAACAACCTCCCGGCCTTCCTGCCGGGCCCGGTCCAGGATACTATTCAGGACCTTTAAACCGTCGTTCAAGGTTTCGTGGAAACGAACCTCTTCCTGCTCAATGACCCGGGCAATATACTCCTGCTGCTCTACCACCTCGGGGTAGGCCCCGCCCATGATAGCCACCACAGTGTCTACCAGGCGGTAGAGGAAGGGCTCGTCGATCCCCAGGGCTTTGCCAAAGCGGGCCGCCCGCCGTAAGATCCGGCGCAGGACATAGCTGCGGCCTTCATTGCCTGGTAGGACGCCGTCAGCAATGAGGAAGGTGCAGGACCGGGCGTGGTCGGCGATCACCCGGAAAGGGAAACCGGCCTCTCCCGGATCGTAGGTCCGGCCCGTAATCTTTTCCACGGCTTTTATCAGGGGAGCGAGCAGGTCGGTATCGAAGTTACTGTCGACACCCTGGAGCACCGAGGCCACCCGTTCCAGCCCCATGCCGGTGTCAATGCTCGGCCGCGGTAGGGGAGACAGGTTGCCGTTGCTGTCCCGCTCGTATTGCATAAAAACCAGGTTCCAGATTTCCAGCCAGCGGTCACAATCGCAGGCCCCCAGGGCGCAGGGGGTGGAGCTGCAGGCGTGCTCCGGCCCGCGGTCGTAAATAATCTCGCTGCAGGGGCCACAGGGGCCGGTATCCCCCATAGCCCAGAAGTTATCCTTTTCCCCCATGCGGACTATCCGTTCTGCCGGGATGCCGGCTATCTCCTGCCAGAGCTGGTAGGCTTCGTCGTCATCCTGGTAAACGGTGACCCAGAGGCGCTCAGGGGGCAGTTCAAGGACCCGGGTTAAAAACTCCCAGGCATAGGTAATGGCTTCACGTTTAAAGTAGTCGCCGAAGGAAAAGTTGCCCAGCATTTCAAAAAAGGTATGATGGCGAGCTGTACGACCTACAGTATCCAGGTCGTTATGCTTGCCCCCGGCCCGGACGCACTTCTGGGCGGTGGTGGCCCGGGTAAAAGGCCGCCGGTCCAACCCCAGGAAGACGTCTTTGAACTGCACCATACCGGCGTTGGTGAAGAGCAGGGTCGGGTCGTTGGCCGGTACCAGGGAGGAACTGTGAACGATGGTGTGTCCTTTACTGGCGAAGAATTTGAGAAATCTCTCCCGGAGTTCGTTCCCCGTCAAAAAAAGTCAACTCCTCGTCAAAACTAAACCTCGCCCCCGCCTCGGGGCGGTGAACGAGGTTTTTCCCGCTGAATTTTTCTACATTATACCTGAAGCGGTGGAGGTTGTCAATGAAGGTTCACGTTCCAGGAAAGGTAAGCTACCGTCATTTCCCGGCGGGAGGGGTAACGGCCGTTGACGGTATTAGCCTGTACATGATTGATGATGGCCTGGCGTACGGCCGGGGTCAATTCCAGGTGGGGATAAAAGAAGATCTCCATCTCTTCAATGGCCTGGTCCGGTTCCAGTTCCCTGGTACTCACCTTATGCTCCAGTTCCAGGGAGGGGTTGTAGCCCCAGGCGTAGAGGAGATGGAAGATGTAAAGGACGTCGGCCGGTATGGGAGGCATCTCCCCGCCAATCAACTCCTGCCAGAGTTCCCGGCGGCCGCTAATCTCCTGGCGCACATGGCCAGCCAGGAAGCAGGCCCCTCGAGAAGCCGCCATCATTTTCTGCAGGGTAGCCGCATCCTTTATCCCCGGGCTCATCAGGGCCAGGACCAGGTCAAAGGCTCCCCGCCAGCCCTGTTTCTCCAGGTCCACCTCCTCCCAGGCCATCTGGATCGGTTCCACATTATTGATTCCTTCGGCAGCCGCTTTTTCCTTCAAGATGGCCAGCATTTCCGCCGCCGGGTCCAGGGCCACCACCCGCCGCGCCCGGCGGGCCAGGGGCAGGGCGTAATTGCCGGTACCGCAGCCGATATCCAGGACCTCCAAATCCTTTTCCAGGCCGCCATGGTGGCCCAGCCAGTGAAGGATCCCGGCCACCCGCTGTTTGCCCTCCTCGCTGCCGGTCTGGCGGGCAAAGTGACCGGCACGCCGGTTCCAGTAGGCGCTGCCGTCCCTCCCCGGCCGGCGCCTACCATAAAGGGAGTTACGGTGCTCCTCCCGCCAGGCCTCCTCCCAAAAATCGGCCCGTTCAAACAAGGGTAATTCCAGGTTTTCCATAAAAACATCACCTCAGCCCCTATTTTACCCTTTTAGCAGCATTTTGCCAGGGAGAAGTTGGGTAACCTGCTTCGATAGTCCCAGTATTGGCCGGTTCCGTTGGTATCTGGCCTCACCCTTTTCCATCCGGCCGGCATAGTTCATTTCAGTTCAATTGGGATCGGGTAAATTATTTTACATACTCTGGTGTTTTGCTGCTATATAATCAAGCTATCTTAAAAAATTAAAGCTTGAGGAGGCACAGCAATGGCAGACCTTAAATTTATCTGTTGCAGCGTTCTGGCCGGAGAAATCAAAAAGGTTTTAAACGACCTGCATTTAAAAGCCGATCTTTCCTGTTTAACTCCCGGACTCCATGTCGACAACAGGAAGTTAGAGCAGAAGCTCGTGCCCGCTCTTGAAGATTGCTGCAGCAAAAATCCTGTTCTAATTTATGGCAGCCAATGTCACCCTGAGATGAAAACCTGGCAGCGGAAATACAATTTCCGCCAGCCAGAGGAACCCGACTGTATCGGCATTTTACTTGGCCAGGAGCGAAGAGAACAGTTCAGCCGGGAAGCCAGGACTTTTTACCTGACCCCGGGTTGGTTGCAGCACTGGAAAGAAATTTTCGAGGAAAACCTGGGATGGGATAAAACCGAAGCGCATCTCAATTTTGGCAGGTACGAAAGAATTTTATTCCTGGATAGCGGTATAAGTACAGTGGACGAGGAAAAATTACTTGAGTTTTTTGATTACACGGGCGTACCAATTGAAATTCGCCCGGTGGGTTTAAATCATATCACAAATTTAATTCAGAAGCTGATACAGTATAAATAATCTTTTCAAGTTCAGGCACTATACCTATTTCAGGTAATAAAAAAGGGATAGACCTGTCGACAGAATATCGCAGGTCTATCCCTTTTCGTTGGTACATTTAATTTTGAGTGAGTTTAACTTACAGTTTAAATTGTAATAACTTAATAATCACCCTTCAAATAATTGGTGAATAGTTCTCCTATATACTTTACTCTATGCCTGGGCTTGCAAGGGACGCCGAATTACCATAAATTATCAATGCAGGCTTCGCAGGCCATTACCTCTGCGCCTGCGGTTATAGTAAGACGTCAACGCTTTCCACGGTCAGGAGTACCTCATCACCCTCGGCCCGCGCTTTACCGCTTAAACGGTACCCCTTTTTACCGGCAACAACGGCCACCTGCATGACCCCGGTTGCAGCCAGATTCTGGCGGGTTTTTTCCATTTTATAAACCCCGAAAACCAGGGTGTCGTCTCCCCGCACCTCCTTAACTTTGCCTACGACTATGAGATGGGGTTGACCGTTGGCGGACAGAGTAGTCATAGGTATAAAAGCCGACTGGGCAATCACCTCTTTAATTTCCGGCGTCAAGATTCCCGCTGCGCAACTGCTGCAACTCATTTTAAAAAACCTCCTTTTGGTGATTTGTCAATTATCCTACCACCCCTGTGTTAAGAGATCTGTCAATTTTTTAACATGACCAACGGGCGATTGCATATTCATGGATAACTGCTAAGCAAAGAACCTGTCAATACAGGGATCGCTTTTTAATACATAGTGTTTACCCTGGCGATCGATAATGCCTGCTTCTGTTAATTGTTGCAGTACCTGAACTGTCATCACCCGGGAAGCGCCCACCATATCGGCCAGCTCCTGCTGGGTTATTTCCAGTTCAATGAGCGTTCCGTCGGGAACCTTCCGCCCGTAATCGGCCGCCAGGCGTATTAATAAACGTAGCAGTTTTTCCTTGATAGAGGTGCCTGAGGTTTCGGCGACGTGCTCTAAGGTTTTATAAAGCTTTTGACTCAAATAACTGATAATTTTTACCGCCAGACCCGGGTTTTTCTGAAGCAGAGCCTCAAATTGATGCCTGTTGAAGCAGCATAATCCCGTTTCTTCCAGGGCTATAGCACTAAAGAGGTACTCCTGGTCATGGAACAGGGCTGTTTCGCCCAGTACTTCGCCAGGGCCAATAATATCCAGGATTATCTCTTTCCCCCCGTCGGTAACCCGCACCAGCTTTAGCTTGCCTGTTTTCACCAGAAATAAGGTACCGGCATTGTCTCCCTGGTGAAATAAAAAAGTGTTCTTAGCCAGCCGTTTTTTCGTGGCGCTCAAACATACGCTGGTAAATTCGGTCCTGTCCAATCCTTGAAATAGCGGTAGCTCCTGTAAACAAAGAATACAACGTTTCACTGCTTACCTCTCCCTTTTTAATCTTTTAATCTTAATCTTCCGGGGAAAAGCAGTTGCCACCCTGACATACCAGTAGAATTATTCTAACATAATAATAAACTCGCCAGAAGCATGCCGGGTGTAAAAGAATCCCTACTTTCGCCTTAAAATAAACCTCTATATAAAAAAAACGGCAAGATAGTGCTGATGAATGTACTCACCGGTGTACCACTCCCAAGGGCAAAAACAGGTTGTCGTCGGGCGGGACGGTCTATAAGGGGCGGGCTAAAATACGCAGGGTTAAAAAACTCAGGCCCCTCGCAATTGAGGGGCCATGCTTTTTGTTTATCTGGCCAGCATCTCCCTTAAAACCGTGGGGAAGAAGGCGTAGAACTCGGTGGAGCGGACGACGTCTTCGATGGGCACCTGGTCGAGGACGCTGTGGGCGTAAACCTCGTCGCCGGGGCCAAAGCCGATGGCGGGAATGCCGGCTTTACCCATCCAGTAAATGCCGTTGGTACTGAAGACCCATTTCCCCACCCCGGTGGGCTGGCCGAAAACCCGTTGATAGGTCTCCAGGCCGGCCTTTACCAGGAGGTGATCCTCAGGTAAGGCCCAGGCCGGGAAGTATTTGTCGACTTTGAAGACAAAGCCGGTATAGCTGGGCTCGTCAAACTCCAGCACCTCGACCTTGCCGCCGTGGGGCTCGGCTACTTTACGCACCTGTTCGACGGCCATCTCCTGGGTCTCGCCGAAGGTCAGGCGGCGGTCGATGTAAATAAAGCACTCATCGGGCAGGGCATTGATGGAAGGCGTCTTGCAGTGAATGTCAGTGACGGCAATGGAGCCCTTTCCCAGGAAAGGGTCCTCGATAAACTCGTCCCCCATCTGGCTGATGCCCTTGATAATTTCCGCCATTTTGTAAACGGCGTTGACCCCGCGCTCCGGGGCGCTGGCGTGGCAGGTCCGGCCTTTGGTGGTAACCTTCATCTCCACCCGGCCGCGGTGACCCCGGTAGATGTTCATTTTGGTAGGCTCACCGATAACAACAAAGTCGGGTTTGATCTTATCGGTGACCACCAGGGAGTTGGGCGCCACCCCGTCGCAGATCTCCTCGATATTACCGAAGTAGTAAAGGGTAAAGTCATCGGCCAGGCCCAGGTCCTTGATGATCTTCAGGCCGTAAACCATCCCCGGGGTGGAATTCTTCTCATCGCCAGCCCCCAGGCCGTAGAAAATGCCATTCTCTTCCTTGCCCTTGTAGGGGTCCCACTGCCACTGATCGGAATCGGCGATATCCACAGTATCAATATGGCTGTCATACAGGAGTACCCTGGGGCCGTTGCCGACGCGGCCAACGATATTGCCCATGCTGTCCAGGAAGACTTCGTCGAAACCCAGCTTCTGCATCTCCTGGCCGATGCGCTCGGCTACGGCCTTGATATCCCCGTTGGGGCTGGGGATGGCAACTATATCCTTCAGGAACCGGATTATGTCTCCCCGATATTTGGCCACCTCGGACTTAATCTGGGCAATGACAGCATCACTCATCCGTAGTTTTCCCCCTCACCTGGTTTGTCAAGTTAAATTTACTTTACTCGAAATCCCCTTTTTAACTTATATTTAAATTCAACGTTGATGGTAAAATTCCTGCCACATCCCCAAAAATTCAACTGCTTACCAGGCGGGCCCAGATGAACTTCACTAAAATATAGCCGATGGCCGTCAGGGGTACGGCCAGGATGAGGCCGGCTACACCCCAGAGCTCACCCCCGGCCAGGAGGGCAAAAATGATAATTAAAGGGTGCAGGCCGACGCTGGCCCCCAGGATCCTGGGGGCCAGAAAGCTGCCCTCAATCTGCTGGACGACCAGCATAACAGCCAGGGCCATGATGGCCGCCTTCTTGGATACCAGCAGGGAAAGGGCTAATACGGGCAGGGTGCCGATGAGGGGACCAAAGTAGGGGATTAAGTCAGCCAAACCGACCACAACCCCCAGGATTACCGCGTATTCGGAACCAGCCAGGGCCAGTCCCACCCCCGTGAGGAAGCCGACAATGAGAGATACCAGCAAGTGGCCGCGAATAAAGCTGGTCAGTACCTGGTCGATCTCCGCCCATAGTCCCAGGATGTCCTCCTTCACCTGGATGGGCAGCAGGTGGCTGGCGGCACGGCCGATCTGCTCACTGTCCCGCAGCAGGTAATAGGCAAGGACCGGCGCCAGGAGAAAACTGGCCAGGCCTGCCAGCAGGTCGATCAGGGCCTGGACGGTGCGGCGGGCACCCTCCTGGAGGGCACTGCTGACGTTAATTATCGATTCATCCATCAGCCGGCGCAGGCCCGCGGGCAGGGCCACCTGGTGGTAGCGCTGGTAAAAGCCCTGGACCAGGCCTTCAATTTCCAGCGTAAAGGAAGGTAGCTGGGCGATGAATTCATTTAATTCGCGCACCAGTTGCGGTAAGACGAAGAAGAATACCGGCAGGGACAGGGCTAGGATAAGGAGGTAGAGGATTAAAATGGCCCGGGGACGTTTAACACCCCTCTTTTCCAGGGCCAGCACAGCCGGTTTCAACAGGTAAGCCAGTAAGGCTGCCAGGATAAAGGGCGTCAGGACCTGGCGCACCCGGTAGAGAAAAAACAAGGCCCCGGCCAGGAAGATGCCGGCCCCGGCCAGGCGCCAGATACGCAATGCCCGTGATGCCGTCATAGGTTTAAGGGTGGCGCCGCCTGATTATCCCCAGAGGCCGTACCGGGACGCGCACCCCCGCCGGCGGGGGCGCTTCCGGTTCCGCCCGGTAACGGGTTAAAGTGCCGACAATGGCACCTACAACGCCGCCAGCTAGAAAACCGCGCCAGAAGCCCCACGCCATCCTCAGCTTCCCTGCCCTTCCAGGCTTACCAGGCTACCATCCTCGGCTACATTGAAGATTTCCCGGCGATTGTTAAATTCGACAAAACAGTCCCAGCAGTAATACTGGTCAGTGCCAATTTTACCGATGGATTTGCTCCCGCAGTGGGGACAGTTGAGCATGAAAAACACTCCCTTGCTTTACCCGACAATTACCGTATCCGTACCCCAGTTGACCTGCCCGTCCAGGGTGATCTCCTTGCGCCCCTCCAGGAGGTCGTTTACCAGACCGGTGGAAATCTCCAGGGCCTTCACCTGTCCGGAAGGGAGCTCCACCACCAGGTCCTCCACGATTCCCAGCTCCCGGCCGTCCCGGTTCAGGAGGCGCAGCCCTTTAAGTTCCTGCCAGCGCCGCGTTCCTGGCGGTGGTTCGTGGCTGACGGCTCCCGCGCCGCTGACGGTAAAGGCACCGGGCCCCCGGGCCTGGAGCGCGGTAAAATCCACCACCCGGGGCTGCCGCAGCCAGCTGCCGTCGGCCAGGAGACAGGCCCTGAGGCTACCGCTGGTTTCGTCATAAAAAAGGTCCTGGATCCGGCCCAGTTCTTCCCCCCGGTCCTGGCTGATGACCGGCAGGCCAACCAGCTCCCTCCCCTTGGGCATAATTAAACCTCCGTAAAAAAAAGATAACCTTCCTCTAGTATAACCAGGGAAGGTCAACTACATGCGCGCTAAATACTATATTTGCGCCACGCTTTCAATGGTCCCGCCGCCTACCACCAGGTCGCCCTGGTAGTAGACCACGGCCTGGCCCGGGGTGATGGCCCGCTGGGGTTCGTCAAACTCCAGCCTGGCCCGGCCACCCACCAGGGGATGCCAGGTGGCGGCGGCTTCGGGCGCCCGGTAGCGAATCCTGGCCGTTACCCGGGCTTCGCCGGGCAGTTCACCCCAGAGAATATAGTTATTATCACGGGCGTAGAGGACCCGCCGTTCCAGGTCTTCTTTGTCGCCGACGATAACGGCGTTGCGCTCCGGGTCCAGGGCGACTACAAAGCAGGGTTTGCCCAGGGCCAGGCCCAAACCCTTACGCTGGCCGATGGTATAAAAGGGCAGGCCCCGGTGCTGGCCCAGGACCCGGCCCCTGGTATCCAGGATGGGCCCGGGTTTAATCTCCTCCCTGGCCCGGCTCTGGATGTAATCCCGGTAGTCTCCCTCAGTAACAAAACAGATCTCCTGGGACTCGGCCTTCCGGGCCACCGGCAGCCCGTAGCGGGCGGCAATCTCCCGCACCTCCACCTTGGTGTAGTCACCCAGGGGCAACAGGGTATGGGCGAGCTGTTCCTGGGTAAAGGTGTAGAGGGCATAGCTCTGGTCCTTGCCGGCATCCCGGCCCCGGGCCAGGAGGTAACGCCCCTTTTCTTTGTCGTACCAGCGCCGGGCGTAGTGGCCGGTAGCGATATAGTCTATCCCCAGGGCCCGGGCTTTAGCCAGCAGGGCGCCGAACTTGATCCGCCGGTTGCAGGCGATACAGGGATTGGGGGTCTCTCCCTCCAGGTAGGAAGCTATAAAATAATCGATGACCTCGCGCTCAAAGAGGTCGCGAAAATTGAGGACGTAATACGGTATATCCAGGATGTTGGCCACCCGGCGGGCATCGTCTACGGCCTTAAGGCTACAACACCCGGTTTCTCCCGGCGGGGGCGGTGTATCTTCGGGCCAGAGGGCCAGGGTTACCCCGATTACCTCATAACCGGCTTCCTTCAATAAAGCGGCGGCTGTGGAACTGTCCACGCCGCCGCTCATGGCTACCATTACCTTCTCCTTCCGGGCCGCGGTAGCCACCTCCTCCGATAAATAGGTATCTGGTAAACCAGGCAATTGCTGTCTCCTGGGGGGCTGAAGGGTAGAGGCTCCGGCCTCCATGGTTCTCGGCTAGCAAACTTGGCGCCCAGTACCCGCGACCGTTCGCCACGCTGGTGCTCCTAGGAAGCCTTCTTATTTTTATTCTGGTAATCCTCGATGGCTTTATGCAGGGCATCGGCGGCCAGGTTAGAACAGTGCATCTTCTGGGGCGGCAGCCCGTCCAGGGCCTCGGCCACGGCCGCGTTGCTGATTTTGAGGGCCTCTTCCACGGTCTTGCCCTTGACCATTTCTGTGACCATACTGCTGGTGGCAATGGCAGCACCGCAACCGAAGGTTTTAAATTTGACATCCTTGATGATATCGTCTTCCACTTTGATATACAGGCGCATAATATCGCCGCAGACGGGATTGCCTACCTGGCCGACCCCGTCGGCATTCTCAATCTCACCGACGTTGCGGGGATTGGTGAAATGATCCATGACTTTTTCCGAGTACACCCTGCTCACTCCTTCTGGGGAAAATATCCTCGCACCAAAAATACGACATCTTCCGTAGAGGCTTCCTGCCAGGCAACCCCTACCTCTTCCCTGCTGCCTCTTCATAGAGGGGTGACATGGAACGCAACCGGGCTACGATCTCTGGCATGACTTCCAGGACGTAGTCAATATCTTCTTCCGTATTATCGCGGCCCAGGGTCATACGTACCGACCCGTGGGCTACTTCGTGAGGGATGCCCATGGCCAGGAGGACGTGGGACGGGTCCAGGGAACCGGAGGTACAGGCCGAACCACTGGAAGCGCAGATACCCTTCATGTCCAGGCTCAGGAGCATGGATTCGCCCTCTACATAGCGGAAGCTGAAATTGGCATTGGTGGCCACCCGCTGCCGCGGGTCACCGTTCAGCTGGACGTCTTCAATACGTGTTAAGATACCGTCAATTAGCTTGTCCCGCAGGGCCTGCAGGCGCTCCATTTCGCTCTCCAGCTCCTGGCCGGCCAGTTCGGCTGCCCGGCCAAAGCCGACAATACCGGGCATATTCTCCGTCCCCGGCCGGCGTTTACGCTCCTGGGCGCCGCCGTAAAGGATGGGGTTGATCTTCGTCCCCTTGCGGATATAAAGGCAGCCGATGCCCTTGGGGCCATAAATCTTGTGCCCGGAGGCCGACAGCAGGTCCACCCCCAGCTCGTCGACATTAACGGGGAGCTTGCCCACGCTCTGGACGGCGTCGGTATGGAAGACGATCCCCCGTTCCCGGGCCAGTTTCCCTATTTCTTTGATGGGTTGGATGGTACCCACTTCGTTGTTAACATGCATGACGCTGATGAGGATGGTTTCATCGGTAATGGCCTTTTCGACGTCCTCCACCCGCACCAGGCCCTCCGGGGTCACGGGCAGGAAGGTTACCTTAAAGCCGTGGCGCAGGAGGTACTGGGCCGTGTGCAGGACGGCATGGTGTTCGATGCTGGAGGTAATAATGTGACGGCCCTTCTTTTCATTGGCCGCGGCCGTACCGATAAGGGCCAGGTTGTCGGCTTCCGTGCCGCCGCTGGTAAAGAAGATCTCCTCCGGCCGGGCGCCGATGAGGTTGGCCACCTTTTCCCGGGCTTCCTCCAGGGCCTTTTTCGCTTCCCGGCCGTAGCTGTAAACGGTGGAAGGATTGCCAAAGGCCTCATCCTTCAAAAAGGGTAACATGGCTTCCAGGACTTCGGGCCTTACCGGAGTTGTGGCGCTATGATCAAGGTAAACCCTGCGCATCTCGTCCACCCTTTTCTAGATATAATACATATAGTATTTGCTGTCCTGGCGCATTTGATTGGCCTTGGCGACCATATCCGCCAGGGTAAAGCTATCCAGGACGTCGCTGATGCTATCCCGCACCTTCTCCCAGATGCCCCTGGTGACGCAAGTCTCGGCCCGCTCGCAGCTCTCGCCTTCGGCGGTATTCAGGCATTCCACCGGAGCAATAGGGCCTTCCAAAACCCGGATGATATCCCCTACCGTAATCTCCTCGGGTTCCCGGCTGAGGACATACCCGCCCTGGGCGCCGCGGATGCTCTTGACCAGGCCGGCTTTACGCAAGACGGCGATCAATTGCTCCAGGTAGTGTTCAGATATGTCCTGCCTCTCGGCAACGCTTTTAATGGGGATGGGGCCTTCGCCATAATGTTGGGCCAGGTCGAACATGGCCCGGAGACCATACTCACCCCGGGTCGAGAGTTTCACCCCACCACCTCCAATCCCCACTAGTTTTCTAGGTAATAATATCTTAGCAATTGACTCGGGTATTGTCAAGCTAAACTCGACCTTTTTACTCAGCTTTTTAAAAAATAATTTAACCCGGCAGGGATGAATTTATACCAGGCCCTGAAATAAAAAAGCCCCGGAGTTTAAGCTCCAGGAACAGTAGCGCCTGTGATATGTTGCGAGCCGCCGGCGGTGTCCATATTGCCAGGGGCCCCTGATCTCCTCAAGACCTGCCGGCTATCTTCTGGACAAACTCCTGCGCCCTGGCCAGCAGCGGCCCGCGGTATTCCTCCACCCGGCCGCGGTCGCACAGGGACGTTAGTTCCGGGTCCAGGGGCAGGGTGCCCAGGAGGGGGATACCGGCTCCGGCGGCTGCCTCCCCGGCCCGGCTGGGACCAAAGAGGTAGATCTCCCGGCCGCAATCCGGGCAGCGGGCATAACTCATATTTTCCACCAGGCCCAGGATCTTGACGTTCATGATGGTAGCCATCTTTACCGCCTTGCGGACCACCATATGGGCGAGTTCCTGGGGTGAACTGACAATCACCAGGCCGTCCAGGGGCAGGGACTGGAGCACCGTCAGGGGGGCGTCGCCGGTCCCCGGGGGCAGGTCCACCAGCAGGTAGTCCAGGTCACCCCAGATGACATCGGTCCAGAACTGCTTGACAGCACCGCCGATGAGAGGACCGCGCCAGATGACCGGGTCATCTTCATGGGGCAAGAGGAGGTTTAAGGACATGATCCTGATACCGCCGGGGCTTTCCGGAGCGATCATACCATTACCGGTGCCCTCCGGCGGCCGGTGCACGCCAAACATCCGGGGAATACTGGGTCCGGTGATGTCGGCATCAAGGATGCCCACCCGGTAGCCGGCCTGTTTCAGGGCTACCGCTAGCAGGGCCGTCACGGAGGATTTACCGACACCGCCCTTACCGCTCATGATGCCGATGACGTGCTCGATATGGGTCAGCTCATGGGGCGGGACATGACCCGGTTTTTTGGCTTCACAAGTGCTAGAATTGCAGGTAGCCGGGCTGCAGGTTTCGCATGCTTCCTTGGCCAAATTTCTCACCTCAATAATAGCCTCAATAAAATGTTATGGCTTTACTATTATGCCTCTTTTGTGGTCATGTGTCAATAACAAGTGGGGATTTCCACCCTCCCCGTACCAGCTCCGCTTGAACTCCGCTTATTACGCTCCAATTCACCATCAAGGGGTCTTCAGCATTCCCCTTCTCCGAACCGGCCATGGCGGTGGCAGCGACCCCGGCCCGGACCCCGGCCGGCCAGTTCCTCACTGCCGCAGCGGGGGCAGGCTTCCTTCCCACCCTGCTCCGGTTCCCATTCATGACCGCAGCGGCGGCAGCGTACCTTGGGGCCTACCAGGTGGTAGTAACCACCATCTACCCGGATGGCCTTGCCGTTAACCAGGGCGTCGGCAATCTTATCCCGGGCCGAATTCAGGATGCGCACAAAGGTCGGCCGGGATACTCCCATACGGGCGGCGCAATCCTCCTGTTCCAAACCCTCTTTATCTTTCAAGCGGATGGCTTCCAGCTCTTCTACCGCCAGAACAACCTCTTCCAGTTCCCGCAGCGGTACGGCTGCCGGTTTAAAATAGGTAACCCCCGGCAGGAATTCTACCCGGCGGCAAATGGGCGGTCGTGGCATTTCTTTCCCCCATTCCTTTGCGAATTTATCTATATCATAGCTTTTCCAGTGAACTTATGCAACCAGGATATCCTCCCGGCGGGTCTGGACTGCCGCCCCTTTTGCCGGCGGTTAAAAACATGCTAAAATGGTAGCAAACAGCTCTCTCCCGTGAGGTGGCATTCTTTATGGATCTCTTTGAACAGGCCGGCCAGGAAGCCCGGCAGGCCGGGGCTCCCCTGGCCGTACGGATGCGGCCGCGCACCCTGGACGAGTTTGTCGGCCAGGAAAAAATAATCGGCCCCGGCACCCTGCTGCGCCGGGCCATCGAGAGCGACAGCCTGACTTCGATTATCCTCTGGGGCCCGCCCGGGAGCGGCAAAACTACCCTGGCCCGGATTATCGCCACCATGACCCGCGCCCATTTTGAGGCCCTCAATGCGGTCCTGGACGGCATCAACGACATCCGCCGGGTCATCGCCGCCGCCCGGGAGCGGGAGAAATACTACCAGCAAAAGACCGTCATCTTCGTCGACGAGATCCACCGCTGGGCCAAGAACATCCAGGATGCCCTGCTCCCTTGCGTTGAAGAAGGATTGCTCATTCTCATCGGCGCTACCATTGAAAACCCCATGTTCACCGTCAACGCCGCCATCCGTTCCCGCTCCCGCATCTTCCGCCTGGAGGCTTTATCAGATGCAGCCATCCTCGCCCTCCTCCGGCGGGCCCTGGCGGACGCGGAACGGGGTTTGGGAAAATTCAACGTCCAGGCCGACCTGGAGGCCCTGGAGCACCTGGCCCGGGTGGCCAATGGCGACGCCCGGGTGGCTTTAAACGCCCTGGAATTTGCCGTGCTCACTACGGCCCCGGATACATCCGGCCGGCGCCACCTGACCCTGGAGGTGGCCGAAGAAGCCATCCAGCAACGGGCCGTTCTCTACGACCGCGACGGGGACCAGCACTACGACTGCGTCTCGGCCTGGATTAAGAGCATGCGCGGTTCCGACCCCGACGCCGCCCTCTACTGGCTGGCGCGGATGATCTACGCCGGCGAAGACCCCGCCTTCCTGGCCCGCCGGCTGATGATCCATGCCGCCGAGGATGTCGGCCTGGCCGATCCCCAGGCCCTGATGGTGGCCAGTTCCGCCGCCCAGGCCGTGGAACGGGTGGGCCTGCCGGAGGGACGGATCATCCTGGCCGAAGCCACCCTCTACATCGCCCTGGCTCCCAAAAGCAATTCGGTGATTAAAGCCATCGACGCCGCCCTGGCAGCGGTGGAAAAGGAAACGGCCGCCCCGGTGCCCGTCCACCTGCGGGACGCCAATTACCGGGGCGCGGCCGCCCTGGGCCACGGCCGTGGTTATAAATACCCCCACGACTACCCGGGGGGCTGGGTAGAGCAGCAGTACCTGCCGGACAACCTCCGGGGAAAAGTCTTCTACCACCCCAGCGACTACGGCCGGGAAGGGCAAATGAAAGCCGCCTGGCAGCAGCGCACCGGGCGGCGGGGATAGGCGCAGAGGCCTGCGGCGCCTTCCCTGTTTTTGCCAGATACCTTTCACCCTTACCGGGTTAAGCACGTTGCTGCGAAAAAGGCCGGGCGCCCAGCCAAAGCCGCACCGGCTTATACCGTGACGGCGGCCTGGGCGTGGGGATGACCGGGGAGGTAATCCCCACGCCCAGGCACTTGACCGTGACGTCTACCTCCAGGTAACCGGAACCAGGGCAGACGACGGCCCGCTGGCGGCGGGGTCCGGACTTTAGGGTAACCGCGCCTGTCCTGCCGGTGCCATCGGCAAAAATCACCTCGACTTCATAAGTGTAGTAAGCCACGGCCAGGGCCTGGCTGCCCGGGGATATGGGGCTCAACCGCCCCTGCGGTACAAGGTTTTTTATCCTGCAGGCGAGGATCTTTACCGGCACGCCGGTCGCGGGGCCGGGGGGTATATAGGGCCAGGTGAGGAGGTTGTCGTCGGCCCGGTAGGTCGAAGCCAGTACTCTTTTAGCGGCAATTAACTCCACCTGGTAGGGTAACGTTTCCTGGCCACCCTCCTGCCGTTCCGGTACGGAAGAAGCAGATAACTGGCCGGGCCGGGCTGGTAGGGGACCCGCCCCGGAGCTGGCCTGCTGGAGGCCAACGGCGGGGATCAGCATCAGGGTATCCTGGAGAATATTGAAGGTCACTAGCTCCTGCACCACCACCAGGATATCGATCCGGGGACCAATCCGGAACAGGTTGCCTTTATTGGCCACACTGCGTGCCGTAAATGGCATCTTCCACCACCTGCTTGCCCGGTAAAAAGCGCGAGGGCTTAGCGAAATACCTCCTCCAGAACCCTGGCCCAGCGCTCAGCCCATATTTTCCGGTTAAACGTCAGGGCCACTTCCCGGGCCCGCCGGCCCATCAGCTTTCTCTTGTCTTTATCCCGGGCCAGCTCTTCAATGGCCGCCACCAGGTTTTCTACTGTCGGCTTAATGAGATAACCGTTGTAGCCGTGCAGGATAATGTCGCTCAAACCACCTGCCAGGCCGGCAATTACCGGCTTCCCACAGGCCATGGCCTCCAGGGCGGCCAGGCTGGTACCTTCAGTTGAACGGGAGGGGATCAGGACAATATCGGCCTGCCGGTAGATCTCCGGCATCATCTCCAGGGGCTTCCAGTAATAGAAACAGCGCTCCCGGTTACCGGCCCACTGGTTCATGAGCCTCTCGGCGTTATCATCATGACCGCGGCCGCAGAAGTGGAACTCGATCCAGGGGTAGCGGGAGGTCAGTTTTTCCGCCGCCCGCATGGTCTCATTTATCCCCCGCACCGGGACCAGGCGGCGGGGAAAAAGGACGCGGACGGTATCGTTGCCGGCTGGCTCCTCTGCCGGCGGGCTGAAGAGGTCAGTATCAACATAGTTGGGGATGTACTCCCATTTATGATAAAAGCCGGCCAGGGTGGCGTTGAAATAGTTAATGGTATTGGTATCGACGGATACCAGTTTCTGCGGCCCGGCCAGGGCGATACTCAGGCGTCGCAGCCATTCCTGGCGGTCCTCCGGCTTCCCGGCCATAAGGTCGAACCCCGGCCAATCCCAGAAAACCCCGTGGCTGATGGCAATGCTTTTCTCCCGGGCTATCGGATAGGCCAGGGTGAGGATAAAGTAAAGGGCATAATCGAAGGCCATGGAGTTTTCGTAAAAAGCGGTAGCCAGGTCGGGAAAGGTATTATACTCGCTTTTGGTCACCGGGATGCTGCGAATACGCACCCCATCAAACTCCCGCGTCCAGCCGCTGCCAATCTGCCAGACCTCGACATAATAGCCCAGATCCTTTAACAGGCGGCAGAGGTCGACCTGGTAACGCTCGGCACCGCCCATGATAATCCTCTTACTGGATGGGTGAAAGAAATTGGTCGTTAGCAGGGCCACTTTTTTGGCGCTCATTTATCCCCGCCCACCTTTCTCGGCCTGATTAAAACCTCACATAATGTACTGCTCAACCAAAGTCAAGTATTCTATTCATGAGGCATGAGGGTTAACGGCACCCGGAAAATAGATTGTCGAGGTCACCCCCGTGACTCATAAGGCCGTCCTGGACTCAGCCGGCACGCGCAGAAATAAATTATCAGGGTAAAGCCCGGCCGGCACCGGGCTTTACTCTTAAGCCAGGGGCGAAGCCTGGGCAGTAAACACCAGATCGACGCTCAAATCCAGGTTCTGGGCAATATTGCCGGTGGTTCCCGGCAGGCTGACGACAAAGGTTAATAGATCAGCCTGGGGCGAGATTAAGAGGCGGCCGCTGGCCGGTTGATTGTAAAGGCCGGAGATGTTGCCGTTATAGAGGACGGTAGAAGGGCTCGCCTCAATATAGATGTTAAGACGGTCGGCCAGAATCTGGGCCTCCGTGGCCGTGGTAGGGCTTACCCCCTGCCAATCGGCAAAAATGAAGTAGTATTCATCTACGGTACCGGTGTTGGAAACCTCCAGCTGGGGCGAGCCTACAACCTGGCCCGGGACCAGGTTGGCCGGGGAAAAGAGGGCCGTCGTTGGGCTGAGACTCAACGCGACGTCGGCAGTTCCCGCCGTACTACCGGAAACAGTTGCGCTGGCGGTCAGGGGCATAGAAGCATCACTCCTTTTATTACCTGGGATGGTACTAAGTTATGCTGTATACCAGGTAATGGTAACCGGCTACCGCCATTTTTCGAGCTGAATTTTTTCAGGGGGCCAGAGGATGCTTTCGTAGTGTTCCCGGGGTTGATACTTAAAGGTCGGATCCCGGCCGACGGCACGCTCGTATTTTGGCCGGATCTCCGCCGGGTTGGCCCACCCCAGGTGTTTGATGCGCAAATCGCTCTCCAGGTAGGGCAGGCGGCGGTAGGCCAGGGGCAGGCGGCCACAGTGAAAGGCCTGCTCCGGCCAGGCCGCCGGTAGGTGGGGCTGGTATTTAACCAGATAGATAGAGAAGCCCCGCAGCCAGGGGCTCCACAGGCCGTCCACCCGGTAATACTCTTCTCCACCCCAGCAGTCAAACAGGCGAAAGCCGATGGCGGGAAAAAGGTCCTGTCGCAATAGATAGGGTAGTTCGCGGGCCGCCCGGTCTTCCAGCAACTCGTCGGCATCAAGGGCGAGGATCCACTCGGGATTGGTGGCGGCGGTATAATCCCACAGCTCCCGGCGTAACCGGGATTCATCGATCAGAAAAAGGGAGGTTTCCCGGTGGTAGAGCTTCACTGCCGGGAAACTCGCGCATAGCTCCGGGGTGGTGTCGGTAGAGGCATCGTCCAGGATGACGATTTCGTCAGCATAAGAGGATAAAGACTTCAGGCAGCGCTCTAAATAACGGTCCGCTTCATTGCGGACGATCATCATGGCAGTGAGTTTCGGCATCACTCCGTTGCCCCCTCTCTTTGCAAGTTGACGGCCGGGCAGAGGCTCCAGGGAGGCGCCCCTACCCCAGGGGATAGACCTTGTTGATAAACTGGCGCCAGCGGGCTTCCCAGAGCTTCCGGTCAAAGACCCGGGCGGTGGCCGCGGCGTTTTTGCCCAGGCGGGCACGTTCCAGCGGGTGTTCGATTAAAAAGCGGAGGGCCTGGGCCAGGTATTCCGCGGTGGGATGGATGAGCAAGCCGTTATAATTATCGATAATGAGGTTGGTCAGGCCGCCGACATTGGTGGCAATGATGGCTTTGCCCATGGCCATAGCCTCCAGGCAGGAGAAGCTGGTGCCCTCAGAATAAATAGTCGGAATGACAACTATGTCCGCATCAGCGTAAACGCCGGGCATGGCATCAAAATCGGGATGACAGTAAAGAAGGCGCTCGTTGTGGGCTTCCCCCTGCCGCCAGGCGTGGAAAGCCTCCAGGTAGCGGGGGGTATTGGTGTCAATGGCGAACTGGAACTCCAGTTCGGGGTAGGCAGCCAGTAAATTCGGGATAACTGCCTGCAAAAGGGTAAAACCCCTCTCGCGGGACAGGCGGCGCGGGTAAAGGACGCGTATTCGCTTCCCGCCACTCCCCTCCCGGGGGTAAAAACGCTTCAGATCGACAAAGTTAGGGATCACCTGGATCTTGCGGCCGGCCAGGTTGGGATAGATGGCCCGGGCGACATTCAGGAAATTATAGTCGCAGGATATTATCAGGCTGGCCTGTAGAAGCGCGGCGGCGACGTGGTTTTCATAGGCAGCCCGGGCCATGGCGGGGCTGGATCCCGGTAGTTCCCACCAGACACCATGGGAGATGCAGATAGAGCCGGGGCGGTAATAGACCTGCTGCAGGATGGAGGAATATAAAACCCTCCCGGGGACGCTTTTCTCTATACGTTCTATGGTCACATTTAAATGCTGGGGATCGGCCTTGTAGCCGTATACCGGCCACCCCAGGTAAGTAGTCTGGAAATCCCGGTGTGCGTTCTGGTGAAAGGATACCGCGTAGCCCATATCTGTCAGCAATTCGGCCAGGGCGCGGATATACCTTTCCAGGCCGCCGATTACCGGTTTCTTGCCCTCCCAGTCTAACAGGTTGGGGGTGAAAATCGCTATCTCCCTTTCCAAAACGGACCAGTCCCCCGTAGTTTTAGTGGCTCTCCTATTTTTATGCTTTATCGCCCCACAGGGTGAGCAAAAAAACTGGCCTAACTGAAAACAACTTCGCCCCGGGCCGGCATTGTATGCCCGCCCCCGGTCCTGGCTATCAATAAACGCCAGCCCGTTACTTTCATCCTCCTGCTTATGCCGTGCTCGCAGCGTGGATGTCCTGGCCGGCCGGGTTGCTTAACAGTAAATGGGCGGAGTCTATATGGCATTTTCAAAATACAATTATATTTCAAGGGGCTATACCTTTACAAAACAGGAATCAGGTAGTAACATTATAGTAAAATTAAACATAAGCAGGGGTGCCGCAAGGCTGAGAGGGCTGAACGCCTAACCCTTTGAACCTGATGTGGGTAATGCCACCGTAGGGAAGTAATGATGATGGGGTGCGAACTAATTCGGAGCTTCCACCGAGTTCGGCAGATGGGGGCTCCTATTTTTGTTAGGAAAGGGGGATAGCGGGTGAAGGTCCTTTTAAATGGAAGGGAAGAAGACGTGCCCACCAGCGTAACTATAGAGCAATTGCTAAACTCTAAAAAAATAACTCCCGGGGCCGTCATAGTAGTTGTAAACTCCGAGGTGGTAAAGAGGGAGCTATGGCCTGATTTTGTGATCAAAGAACAGGATCAGGTGGAAGTAATTAGAATCGTCGGGGGAGGATAAAATTGGCAGATGAATTGATTATCGGCGATAAGGCCTTAACAAGCAGGCTGTTTATCGGTACCGGCAAATTTGCCAGCCACGAGTTAATGGGGCAGGCCGTGAGTCAATCAGGCGCCCAGGTGGTCACCGTGGCCTTAAGGAGAGTAGACCTCGACCGCCCCCAGGAAAGCGAATTGAATTATATCCCCGCAGGCTGCGTCTTGATGCCCAACACCTCCGGCGCCAGGACCGCCGAGGAAGCGGTAAAAATAGCCAGGATCGCCAGGGCCGCCGGCTGCGGCAACTGGGTAAAGATAGAGGTGGTGACCGATCAGCGCTACCTCCTGCCGGACAACTATGAGACCGTGAAAGCCACCGAGATCCTGGCCAGGGAAGGCTTTGTGGTGCTTCCCTACATGAACCCCGATTTGATGGTGGCCAAACGCTTAAAGGAAGCCGGCGCGGCGGCCATAATGCCCCTGGGAGCTCCCATAGGTTCCAACCGGGGCCTCAAGACCAGGGAGATGATCCGGATTTTAATAGAAGAGATCGACCTGCCGATTATAGTAGACGCCGGCATAGGCAAACCATCCGAGGCGATGGAGGCTATGGAGATGGGCGCAGCGGCGGTGCTGGTAAATACGGCTATTGCCACCGCCAGGGACCCCGTCGCCATGGCCCGGGCCTTCAGTATGGCGGTAGAGGCAGGCAGGATGGCCTACCTGGCAGGCCTTGCTCCTACCAGGGAGTTTGCCGAGGCTTCGTCGCCTTTGACGGGATTTTTGGTTTAGGGGGCAGGAGTGATGAGTTTTTACGACGTCTACAAGCAGTATGAGGGGTTTGATTTCGAGGGCTTTTTCCAGAGCAGGACCCCTGATGACGTCAGGAAGGCCCTGGCAAAGGAGCACCTCGAGGCAACCGATTACCTGACCCTTCTATCGCCCGCAGCAGGAAATTTCCTGGAGGAAATGGCCCAAAAAGCCCACCGCATAACCCTGAGGAATTTCGGCCGGGTCATATTTCTCTTTACTCCGTTATACCTGTCCGACTACTGCGTGAACCAGTGCGCCTACTGCAGTTTCAATGCCCGGAATAAATTTACCCGGACCAAGCTCACCTTAGAACAGGTCGAAGAAGAAGCCAGGGCTATAGCCCAAACGGGAATGAAAGATATCCTCATCCTGACGGGGGAATCGCGCCAGCACAACCCGGTGTCGTATCTAAAGGACTGCGTCGGTGTTTTAAAGAAGTATTTCGGCTGCATTTCCATAGAAATCTATCCCCTGGAAGAAGAGGAGTACCGGGAGCTGGTAGCATCCGGGGTGGATGGCCTCACCATGTTCCAGGAAGTCTATGACCCCGGAGTCTACGCCAGGTACCATAATGGTCCCAAGAAAAATTACCATTACCGGCTGGACGCCCCGGAAAGGAGCTGCCGGGCGGGTATGCGAACCGTGGGGGTCGGGGCCCTGCTGGGCCTGGCCGACTGGCGGAAAGAGGCCTTCTTCACCGGACTGCACGCTGATTATTTGCAGCAAAAGTTCTGGGATGTGCAGGTCAGCATCTCTTTACCCAGACTGCGCCCCAGTATCGGCGGCTTTCAACCCGGCTACCCGGTGGACGACAGGAGCTTCGTCCAGATCCTCCTAGCCCACAGGCTTTTTTTACCCCGGGCCGGCATAACCATTTCCACCAGGGAAAGCCCCGAGTTCAGGGACAACATCCTGCCCCTGGGTGTCACGAAAATATCGGCCGGTTCTTCCGTTACGGTGGGAGGCTATGCCCGTCCTGACGGCAGGGCACCCCAGTTTGAAATATCTGACCCGCGCAGTGTAGCGGAAATAAAACAAATGCTAATCCAGAAGGGCTACCAGCCGGTTTTCGAAGACTGGCAGCAGTGGGATAGCCTGGAGCAACAGCTATGTAATTTTTAGATATGGCTGCTACATTTCGGACATTGCCCCGGGGCCGGTTTCATGGTTACCCGGGGTTTCTTTTTGAAAAGATTAAGCACTTCAATCTCACCTGCCCTTCCCCGGTCCTCCAGGCCCTCTTCACATCCTAGCCGCTTCCTCTCCGTTTTATGGACCATTGTCTCCTCGCATACGGAACGAGGAAAATCCAGTTGCCTTTACTATCCAACCTGGTTATCGCTTTAATTATTAGCTTCGGTACCCTTATTACAATGCTCTTAGGAAAATATATTGCTGATTATATTTTAACAGCAACAATCGCCAACCACATCGGTGCCTGTATTATCATCGCTGCAATATCATCCAAATCGTAACCCCGGCCCCTACTCTGAAAATAGTGTTCCTACCATTTTTATCAACTGATGGTACCGCCTGGCGGCATGGACGTCTACCATAAGAAAAGTATTATGTATGATAGTAGAAAGGCCCGCCTTAAAAAGGCAGGCCTTTAGCTACTTTTTGTCTTTATCGCCCTCGCCATAAAAGGCAGAAGCAGTTATTTTTATCCCCCCGCGCGGCTTCTGGATTACCGTTACTTTGCACCAGTGGGGCGAGCAGGCCTGGTAAATGTCCCTGGCAATAGTATCCGCCAGGGCTTCACAAAAGACGCCTTCCTCCCGGAAGCTCCAGAGGTAAAGCTTGAAACTTTTAGATTCAATACAGTATTTTGCGGGGGCGTATTCCACGACTACCGTTTCCCAGTCCGGCTGCCCCGTTACCGGGCAAAGGCTTGTTACTTCGTCGGATTCGAGTATGACAGTTTTCACATTAGCCGGCTTGGGAAATACCTCCAACTTTTTACGCGGCTCGCGGACTACCTTCCCTAAAGCTTCAAACTCCATCATCTTAAATCCTCCATACTTACCATAAAGGGATTAAAGTTGGTTTGAAAATCATAGTAATCCTCGTTTTCTACCCTTTTAAGCCAGGCAGTTACGGCATAGGTCAGGGGAGTTGCTAGGACCTCATAGGTGGTCTTAAATAGATAATTGGTCATTATCATGCGTAGCAGTACAGTTTCCGGCATAATACCGGCAAAAGCGATGGTGATAAACAGGGTAGTATCCACCAGCTGGCCGCCTATGGTAGAGCCGATGGTCCTGATCCATAGCCACCGGCCCTGGGTGAAGATTTTTAGTTTTGCCAGTATATAGGAATTGGTAAATTCACCGCAGAAAAAGGCCACCAGGCTGGCCATAACTATCTTGGGTGTTTGTCCCAGGATGCGTTGATAAGCTTCCTGGCCCCCCCAGGGAGTGGCGGTAGGAAGTATACCTACCAGCCAGTAGACAAAGGACATAAACAGGCAGGCTATAAAACCAGTCCATACTACTACCCGGCTGCGCCTGTAGCCGTAAACCTCAGTTAAAATATCACCGAAGATATAAGAGATGGGAAATAAAATTACGGCGCCGTCGAAAAAGAAGGGCCCAAATTTTACCACCTTGACGGCTACCGTGTTAGAGAGGAGTAAGACCACAACGAAAGCAACCATAACGAAGGGAAAAAGTTTGTAACGCAAGAAAATCACTCCTTGTTTTATTTAGGCGGGTAACTGCGACCGCCAGCCCAGGGGCTATTCTTACATTAACAGACACGGGAGGGTAAGTCAATATCCGATTGGATGCCCTGTTACCGGATAAAGTTCAGGGGTTGTATTTCACCCTCCATGAGAGCCTTTTCGGCTATTTCCAGGTGCTGCTACAGGTGGTGCAAAACTTCGGGGTGCCACGTCATGGCCAGGGAATCCTTTAACGATGAAGAGGTAGCCGCCCTCCTCAACGATAGCTTTATCGCCATCAAGGTCGACCGGGAAGAGCGGCCGGACATCGACCAGGTCTATATGGCCGCCTGCCAGGCCCTGACCGGCAGCGGCGGCTGGCCCCTGACAGTTTACACTTTTGCAGGATTCGAGTACACACTGGCAATTCTACCAGGAATTATAATCGCTCTGGAACAGGGACCTCGTCGGAAACCTACGGCCGGAAAGCAACTCAGTTTCCGTGAGCTTCTTCCTCCAGAACTTCTTCCTGCAGAACCTTCAGGAACACCTCTACAACCCGCGGGTCGAAGTGTTTCCCCGCCTCGTCCTTCAGGTACGCGCGTACTTTTTCCGGCGGCCACGCCGGCCGGTAGGGACGGTCTGAGCTCAGCGCGTCCCACACGTCCACTACGGCAAAGATGCGCGCCGCCAGGGGGATCTGTTCGCCTTTCAGCTCCCGCGGGTACCCCGTGCCGTCCCACTTCTCATGGTGGCAGTAAGGGATATCCAGTGCCGGACGGAGGTAGGCAATCGGGGAGAGCATCTCGTAGGCGTACTGCGGGTGCCGGCGCATGACCTCCCACTCCGCCGGGGTAAGCGGACCGGGCTTGAGCAGTATGCTGTCGGGAATACCCATCTTTCCGATGTCGTGCAGGAGGGCCCCCCTGCGGATGTGCACCAGCTCCTCTTCATTCATTCCCAGCGCACGGGCCAGGCGCAGGGTCATCTCGGTAACGCGCCGGCTGTGGCCTTCGGTTTCCTTGTCCCGCAGGTCGAGAGCGTGCGCCCAGCCCTCGATGGTGGCGTCGTAGGCCAGGACCAGTTCCAGGTGGGAGCGCTGCAATTTGTCTAACAGGGCTACGTTGTCAATGGCAATGGCCGCCTGCCCGGCCAGGGTCTCCAGGAACTCCAGCCACTCCCCGTCGGGGTCGATGGGGGACCGGTGGCAGACCTCTAACACGCCCTGGATCTGGCCCTTGGCAATGAGGGGTACAGCGTAGTAGGTAACGAAACCTTCATCCGCCAGGAGCGGGGCCTGGACCGTGTCTCGTTCGGACTCTGCCAGGCAGGGAATGTGTATGGTGCGGCGTTCGAGGGCGGCGCGGCCGGCGTAACCCTCTCCCAGGCGCAGGCGGACCCGTTCAATAGTTCCTGTACGAAAGCCGCGCCAGGCTGCGTACTTCAGCATTAAAGTATGCGGGTTAAAAAGCAGGATCGCAGCAGCGTCCATACCCAGCTGGGCGGTTATCTCGTCCAGCACTATGCTGAAGGTGACGCGCAGGTCAAAACTGCCGGCTATGGCCAGGTCGATATTGCGTAGAGACTGCACGAACTTCAGGCGGCGCCGCGTTTCCTCAAAGAGCCGGGCGTTGGTGATGGCCTGGGCGGCCTGATCCGCCAGGCCCTGCAACAGCGCCAGTTCTTCAGCGGTAAAGTGGCGCACCCCGCCTGTAGTGACGATGGCCAAAACCCCGATGAACTGGCCTTCCCGCTGCATCTTCGCGCCGGCTCCGGTGCAAAGATTATAATGGAGGCACAAATCGGCCACGCGCCGGTCAGGGACGGCACGGAGATCCGAAATTACCACGACGGGATCCCCTTTGAGAACGTAATCTTCATAAAGGTAGCGCTGGGGCGACTTCATCCGCTCGGCCAGTTCCGGCGGCAAGCCCGAACCAGCTGCCAGGTTGAGCGCATTGTGTCGCTCGTCGTACAGCAGGACGGCAGCCACGGGCACGAGGAGCGCGGCACGAGCTTCTTCGCAAACCACATTCAGCACGCGGTCCATTTGTAAGCGTCAAATACAACCCACCTTGGCATCATACCCAGGTTTAGGGGATAATCCTTCTCAGAAAACACGCTGAGGAGGTTTTTTTCTTATGACCAAAGCTGAACGGCAAGCACTATGGGAAACCCGGATAGCTGAATACAAGAAGAGTGGGCAGAGCGTAAAAGAATGGTGCTCCTCCCATGAGGACGTTAACTCCAAACAATTATGGTATTGGCTGCGGAAGTATAAAAACCAGGATGTGGTTTCCCCGGGAAACTCAAACCGGTGGTTGCCGGTAAAAATAACCGAGCAGGCATCTATAGAACAGGGCCACGCTTTACTGGTTAATGTAGGACCGGTCAGCATCGAAGTAAAGCCCGGCTTTGATCCCGCCCTGCTTTCTCAGGTAGTTAAGGCGCTGGTGGCTTTATGCTAAACGAAACAGGCATCGACCGGGTTTATCTCGCCTGCGGTGCAACGGATTTGCGCAAGTCCATTGACGGCCTGGCGGTGCTGGTCAAGGAAGGGTTCGAGCTGGACCCCTTCTCTTCTTGCCTTTTCGTTTTCTGTAACCGCCAGCGGGATAAACTAAAGATTCTCCATTGGGAGCATAACGGTTTCTGGCTTTATTACCGCCGGCTGGAGAAGGGCAAATTCCTATGGCCGGAAAGAAACACTTCGGCAACCATCACCATAAGCCGCCGGGAGCTGCGCTGGCTGCTTGACGGCCTCCCCTTAAAACAGCCCCAAGCCCATCCCGAGGTAAAAGCGCGTACCATCTTGTAATAGAAATCGCCAGAAAGAAATATTTTCTGTTTGTGGTTGATTCTAGAGGAATTCGACGCGATTCGTCGAATCATTAAAGCATGAACACTTCGCAATCTATCACCGCCATGACCATAGAAGAGCTGCGAGAACGTTGTATCCAGCTGGAACGGGAGAACGCCGAACTGACCGCCAAGCTAAACTGGTTTATGGAGCAGTTCCGTTTAAGCAAGAAGCGGCAATTCGGTGTTTCCAGCGAACGGACCACACCTTTACAAGAGCAGCTCTTGCTTTTTAATGAGGCGGAAGTGGAAGCCCGGCCGGAGGCGCCGGAGCCGGATTTGGAAACCATCACCTACCAGCGCCGCAAAGGGCGCGGCCGCCGGGAGATGAACCTGGAAGATCTGCCGGTAGAAATAGTAGAGCACCGCCTGCCGGAAGAAGAACGGGTCTGCCCTTGCTGCGGCGGTCCTTTGCATGAAATGAGCACCGAGGTGCGGCAGGAACTAAAAGTCATCCCGGCCCAGGTGAAAGTGGTTAAGCATGTGCGCTACGTCTATTCCTGCCGCCGCTGCGAGAAGGAAGAGATAACCACTCCCGTTGTCACGGCACCTATTCCGGCGCCTATACTTCCCGGGAGCCCGGTATCTCCCTCCCTCATGGCCTACATTATGACCCAGAAATACGGGGCAGGTCTGCCCCTCTACCGCCAGGAACAGCAGTTTAAAGGTTTGGGGATTGAACTGTCCCGGCAGACAATGGCCAACTGGGTGCTGTACGGGGCAAATAAGTGGTTAGCCCTTATTTACGACCGCCTCCATGAATACCTTCTTACAAGAGATATCCTCCATGCCGACGAGACCACCTTACAAGTGCTTCAGGAACCTGGAAGGGAAGCTACCACTAAGTCTTATCTTTGGCTTTACCGTACCGGGCGGGACGGACCTCCCATCATCCTTTACGACTACCAGACCACCCGGGCCGGCAAACACCCCCGCCGCTTCCTGTCAGGTTTTAAGGGTTATTTGCACGTTGACGGCTATGCCGGCTACAATGAACTTCCAGATGTCACCCTGGTCGGCTGCTGGGCCCATGCCCGGCGCAAGTTCGACGAAGCCTTAAAGGCCCTGCCGGAAGATAAACGCAATGCACCCGTAACCGCCCGGGAGGGGCTGGAGTTCTGCAACCGGCTCTTTGCCATAGAGCGCGAGTTGAAAGAGGCAACACCGGAAGAACGCTATCAAATCCGCCAGGTGCGCAGCCGGCCCGTGCTGGACGCCTTTTTGGCGTGGCTTAAAAACCAAAAAGCCCGGGTACTGCCCAAAAGTTCCTTTGGGCAGGCGATTTACTATTGCCTGGGCCAGTGGGATAAACTCGTCGCCTTCTTGCAAGACGGGCGTCTGGAACTCGACAACAACCGCAGCGAGCGCTCCATCAAGCCCTTCGTCATCGGCCGTAAGAATTGGTTGTTTGCCAATACACCACGGGGTGCTAAAGCCAGCGCCATTACCTACAGCATCATAGAAACAGCCAAAGAAAACGGGTTAAATCTCTTCCACTATCTCATTCACCTCTTTGAAAAACTTCCCAACCTGGACCTCCAGGACAAAGATGCCCTGGATCAGCTTCTGCCGTGGTCGGAAACTTTGCCTCCTGTCTGCCTTGCGAATAATTAAGCTTGTTTTTGCCCCCACCTCAGATGATACGTGGGGGTTATTTTACGCTTACGTCCATTTCCAGCTGGGCGTTGAGGCGAGAGGCGATGCGCAGCAGGGCCTCCGCACGGGCGACCTGGCGGCCTATTTCCTCCTCCATCCGCTTGTGCTCGGTCACGTCCCGGACGATACCCTGCAATAGCCCGTTATCCAGCACTTTGGCGCTGATCTCGACCGGTACGACTGAGCCGTCCTTGCACCTTAACCTCCGTTTGATGAGAATGGTTTTCCCATCCCGTATGTCGTCAAAGTGAACAGGCTGTGCGGCCAGGTCCTCCGGCGGAATCAAATCCTGGAGGCTGAGTTTCAGTACCTCATTACGCGTATAGCCAATTAGAGCGCAACCACTAGGGTTAACGTCCACAAGGCGGCCCTGGACATCGGCCAGGAAGATACCATCGGAGGCCTGCTCTACCAGGTTGCGATATTTAGCCTCGCTTTCGCGCAGGGCGTTCAGGGTACGCAGGGCTTTAATCCCAAACGCCAGGTTGTTGGCCAGTTTGCACAGCAACTCGATTTCGTGAGGGGCAAATGCATTCGGCTCGGAGGCGTATATGTTGAGCGCGCCGAACGTCTCGCCCCCGTCGGTAAGCGGCAGAGCAATAGAGGATGCATAGCCGCGGCGGGTGGCCTCCCCGCGCCAGGGAGCGTAAGCGGGATCGGTCAGTATGTTTCTGACAACCGCCGGTTGGCCGGTGCGAATGGCCGTGCTGGTGGGCCCGTGGCCGGTTTCCGAATCGTCTAAGGTGATGGTGACCATTTCGAGATAGCCTTCTTCAAATCCGGACTGCGCTACCGGGCGCACCGTTTGCGCCGCATCCTGCTCGGCAAAGCCCACCCATGCCAGCCGGTAGCCGCCCTCCTCCACCAGCAGGCGGCAAATCTCCTTTAACAGCGTGACTTTTTCCGCCACCCGCACCAATGCCTCGTTGCATTTGCTGAGCACTTTGAGGGCGCGGTTGACCCTGCGTATCTCCTCCTCCATCTGCTTGCGCTCGGTGACGTCGTTATAAACGGCCACGATTTCGCCGGAGGGAAGTTTATAGACGTAGTATTCCCGCCATCCTTCCCGGCAGATGTCCCGGTACCGGGCAGCCGGATAGTGCTCCGGCTTGCCCGTCCTCCAGACCCTCCGAAAGACCTCCAGAAGTCCGGACTCCCCAAACCCGGGGAACACCTCTGTCACCCTACAGCCCAGAAGTTCTTCCTTCCTGACGCCTTCTATTAGCTCCGCGGCCCGATTGAAATCCTTGAAGATGAAATCTTCGCCGTCGTCTACCGCCTCGTATACCGCCACGCCGCTGCCTATGTTGTCGAAGAGGTAGCGGTACCGCTGCACGCTTTCGCGTCGCTTTTCCTGTGCACCCAGTGTTTTAATGGCCATTTCAAGCAGGTGGGCTACGGTTTCCACGAGGGCTATTTCCGTACCGGCCCACGCCCGCGGTTGGGGTGCGGCCACGACAAGTCCGCCCGTCCGGCCTTCTTGTTGGAGGAAAACAGCAATGGATGCCCGAATACCCATGCGTTCCATTACGCCTGCCAGTGGTGCTAGTTCGGGATGGGTTTCTTCGATTTTTTGCCAGTCGGGAACGGCCTGCACGTGGGGGATGCTCAGGCCGGTATAAGCTGCCACTTTCTCGATGTCTACAACCTCTTGCGGCAAGCCGCGTGTCATCCTGTAGGAATGGAGCCAGATAGTCCCCATTTTCAGGCCCAGTGCCCTAAGCACGCGGTCGAGGCTGGTTTCCAGAAGCGCGAGGAGTTCCGTGGGGGGTTCCACTGCATTGTCAGCCGCTGCAGTTGCAGCGCGGGAGGCATCAGGGAGATTTTTCTTTTCATTTAACGACTCCACACTCTCATCTCCATGGTTTCGAGTTACCAAGTGGCCCTTGCGGCAGCCTGCCACCAGAGCGGGTACGCAGACCTCGAATTTGAGGCCGTGCTTCACGGCCAGCTTGTAGCGGTAATACCCGTCCACGAGGATGAGCTCGCCGTCACGGGGCCAGACCAGGAGGGACTCCCGGATTCCCTCCCGGAGGAAGCTGATCCTGGGCAGTCATTTCTTCTAGGTGCAGGGGGAAGATATAGTCTCTGGTCTCGGGCAGTATGTGGATAGACGCCATGTGCATCACGCTTCTGTAGACCGCCTCCCTGCGCCTGGGGCTGGCAAGGGCAGTTACCTTCGCCCCCGCCTAGCCTCCTTATAAGCGTACATCCTGGCGCCGGCCACGGCTAGAAGGGCGTCTATGTCCTCCCCTTCCGCCGGAAACCGCGCCAGCCCGACCGACAGGCCAAGGGATTTACCTTTTTGCGGTTCTTGTCCCGGCGCCGTACCTGTGCAGGATGTGGGCGTGGGTGGGGCCAGGGGTGGCGTCGGGGCGGGAGTTTCTTATTTTTCTTCAGAAGATTCGACGCTGGATGTTATTTTTCCTCCATACTTTCCATCCCCGTAGCCTATTAGCTCGAGATGGCGGTATCGAACAGTTCGTATTTTGCCGCTTTCCTGGTTGCCTTGAGCACTTTGCCTGGGTTTAGCAAGCTAATCAAAAACGATTTAGACCTGGAGCGGCTGCCCAGCGGCAAATTTGCCACCAATGACCTGGTATTACACCTGGGTGTTTTTGCCTACAACATTCTAAGGCTTCTGGGGCAGTTTAGCCTCTCGCTAAAAGAAGAACTTCTGGCTACAGTTAGTTTTTTTAAGCAGGCCCAAGCCTCTTAGGACAGGAGGTGTAGTTTACTGTTACCCTTTTTTATAAAGTGGCTTTAAGTAGGGGTTTTAATTATGGTCCATATAATCAACATTACATCCAATTCAATGTACAGCAGATGTTAAATATAACTACTAGTACTATTTAATGTTAGTACGAGCCTCAGCCGGTTGTTATTATCACGGATTCAGGGTATAATTTAATTCGCCCCTCCAGGCCATCTCCCCACCCTCGCCGCTTCCTCTCCGTTTTATGGACCATTGTCTCATAAAGTGGGATTAAATATCCCCTGGCTACCGCAGGGTCATAAATTTCCTCCCACCAGAGGGGAGGATTGGCGTCAAGTTCCCTTTAGGAAAGTTATGACCTATCACCAGGCAGGGGAAAATAACTTCATAGAAAGGAGGGGGTGCTGTGCCCGATCTGCGCCGGCCCAACCGTTTAATCCATGAAAAAAGCCCCTACCTGCTGCAGCACGCCTACAACCCCGTCGATTGGTATCCCTGGGGCGAAGAGGCCTTTGCCCGGGCCAGGCGGGAAGATAAGCCGGTATTTTTATCCATCGGCTATTCCACCTGTCACTGGTGCCACGTCATGGCCAGGGAATCCTTTAACGATGAAGAGGTAGCCGCCCTCCTCAACGATAGCTTTATCGCTATCAAGGTCGACCGGGAAGAGCGGCCGGACATCGACCAGGTCTATATGGCCGCCTGCCAGGCCCTGACCGGCAGCGGCGGCTGGCCCCTGACAGTTTTCCTGACGCCGGAGAAAAGGCCCTTTTATGCCGGCACCTATTTCCCCAAGCACAGCCGGTACGGCCGGCCCGGCCTGGTGGAGCTTTTAAAGTTGATCCGGGAAAAATGGGCGACCCACCGCGAGGAGCTGGAAGACTCCGGCGCGGAATTGATAAAACACGTTGCGCGCCAGTTTGCCCCAACGCAGCCGGGAGAACCCGGGGCGCAGGTCCTGGAAAAGGGCTGGCAACAACTCCGGGCGGGTTTCGACCCTCTCTATGGCGGTTTCAGTGAAGCTCCTAAGTTTCCCAGCCCCCACCAGCTTTTGTTTTTACTGCGTTACTGGAAAAGGTATGATGAAGCGGGCGCCCTGGCCATGGTGGAAAAAACCCTGCAGGCTATGTACTGCGGTGGCATTTACGACCATATCGGTTTTGGCTTCGCCCGCTATTCTACCGACCACCGCTGGCTGGTGCCTCACTTTGAGAAAATGCTGTATGACAACGCCCTGCTGGCCCTGGCCTACCTGGAAGCCAGGCAAGCAACGGGCAAAGCTGTCTACGGCCATGTCGCCCGGGAGATATTCACCTGGGTGTTGCGGGACATGACCAGCCCAGAGGGAGGATTTTACTCCGCCCTGGACGCCGATTCCGAAGGAGAAGAGGGCCGTTTTTACCTCTGGACACCCGGCCAGGTCCGGGAGGTCCTCGGTCCTGAAGAAGGGGAGTTCTTTTGCCGTTACTTTGATATAACCGCCGGAGGTAACTTCGAGGGGCGCAGTATTCCCAATTTGATTGGCCGGGGAGAAGCCCTCTTTGCCGCCGGTACCAGTGGCAATGAGAGCAATGATACCGCTGGCGATCAGAGGCAGCCCCGGGAGCAAGGCGGGAGAGCAAGCGGCATTTCCGGCGGCGGGGGCTGCGCTAAAGGTAGTCCGGAGGAGGACCGGCTGCCCGGCCGGGGGCCAACCACCCTGGCCGGTTTTGGCCCAGCAACGGCGGCCCGATTGGCTGCGGCCCGCGAAAAACTCTTCGCCGCCCGGGAAAAGCGGGTCCATCCCCACCGGGATGATAAAATCCTCACTGCCTGGAACGGGCTGATGATCGCCGCCCTGGCCCGGGGCGCCTGGGTGCTCGATGAACCCGCCTATGCCGCGGCGGCCGCCAGGGCGGCCTGGTTTATCCTAACCCATCTGCGCGATGCGGAGGGGCGCCTGCAGGCCCGCTACCGGGAAGGCCAGGCTGCTTTCCCGGCCTACCTTGACGATTATGCCTTTCTCACCTGGGGGCTCATCGAACTCTACCAGGCCACCTTTGAGACGAGTTACCTCCGGGAGGCCCTGGCTTTGACGCGGCAGATGCAGGAACTCTTCCGGGACGAAGGGGGCGGCTACTTTTTCACCCCTCACGGCGCCGGGGAACTACCGGTCCGGCCCCGGGAAGTCTATGACGGCGCCATTCCCTCCGGCAATTCGGTAGCAGCCTTAAACCTGCTGCGCCTGGCCCGCATCACCGGGGACAGCCGGCTGGAAGAAGAAGCCGCAGCTCAAGTACGTGCCCTGGCCGGCACGGTGGCCGAATACCCCCGGGGCTATTCCTTCTACCTCTGTGCCCTGGACTTCTACCTGGGGCCGGTGACAGAAATAGTCCTGGCCGGGGAACGGGAAACAGAAGATGCCCGCGCCCTGCTCCGCGTGCTAAGGGCGGCCTACCTGCCCTCAGCCGTCCTGGTGCTGCGTCCCGGCGGCCGGGAGGGTGAGGAAGTAACCAGGCTCATCCCCTATACCGCCGGCCAGAAACCGGTAAACGGTAAAGCCACCCTTTACCTGTGCCGCAACTTCGCCTGCCGGGCGCCGGTGACGACGGCCGGAGAACTGGAGCAATGGCTAGCGTCTGGCGGACGGGAGGCTCATGCCGCAGGCGACACTATTAACGAATGAAATGACAACACTGTATCATCCTTTGCCGTCACGTCCCGGAGGGTTGTGGCTACCAGCTACACCCCAGGGCACGTGGCGGGACCCGGCCGGCAGGCCGGGTGGCGCCAGCGGCAGCTAGGGATCAAGGTAAAATTTCCAGCCCACTTTGCCTGCCCGCCTCACGAAAATGCTCATCAAAAGCAAAAGCCCGCCGGCAATTTAGTAAGCGCATAGTAGCTATAGAAATACAGTCCACTACTCCCCAGGTCTTATCCTGGTAATCAAAGAATATTTTCAGCCCGGCTTCCTCCATTATCCGGCTAACCCTGACAAGTTTTACTAACCGCTGGTTATTCAATACCTCCCAAAGCTCCAGTGTTTTCTTATAACCCATCCTGCTTTTTATCAAAGAAAGAGCTTCATAGGCTACCCAGGTAGTCGTAAATAAAAAAGCCGAAGGTGGGTATAACTAAGCCTCTCCCATTCCCTAGCTTGGCTATCTCAACAATTAAGCCTCTAATATCGTGGGCCACCCGGTCGTAGTCACAGCACTACCCTTTTTCTCCCAGTAAGGATAACAAGCAGGGCGGTACACGCAAGCCTGGCATGCTTGTGGCCCTGGATTTGCTAAAGTATTTACTATATTGTAATTGATCTCTTGCTTCCTTCATTAAGTTACTTGTTTCAATAAGAACTTGCCTGGCATTATCCTGTAATTCATTGCATTCCTGCGGCGTAAAATTAACCTCGTAAACTACCCTGTCCAGGCCTACTAATCTAAGCACGGCCGGCCTGGTACCAGTACTGGCCCAAAATAAGGAAGCATAGAGCTTCATTTGCAATTCGTATTCGGGCGGGGCCAGTCATCTTTGTGAGGCTTGGTACCAGAGCAGGAACGGGCTGGTCAGGGGCAAGATCGACTCCGTTATTACCCTGCCTGATGGCGATGTTATCTTGGAAGATTACAAGACAGCCCTGTAACCATCCCGGGCGAGGATGGGCGTCACCACTTTTGTGGCCAGTACCAGCGGTGGCTAGCTGCGAGGCAGTGCGAAATGCCATCTTTTTTTAATTTCATAACCTGGTACTGAAACGCGCAGGGGGACAAGGTGGGATTCTGTCCAGAGATCTGTCATAGCTTTCTCAACCCTGCTTTCACAAGAGGCCCACACTACTTCGAGGTCCGCTGGTGCTTCCCTGCATCCGATAACACTTTTAAAAAATAATTGGATAACGGTACCCATCCTTACCCCAGGGGGAATTGGTAGCAGCGGGGCCAGGCCGCTAGATGAGAGAACCTCCCTTAGCCTGCACAGGAACTAGCTGTAATAGCGGCTAGGAGATATCGAGCTGGGAGGGCTGAGTTTAATAACCATTTCGAGCCTAGTCATATCTACGCTCATTGTCATTCTATCCTGGCAAGCTGTTCGACAAGGCGGGCATGGGACCAGCCAGGGCGCCGCAGTAGGTTAAAGGTATCTATAAACAACGGTGAGGTATCACCGCAGTTAACCACGGCATCTGCAAGGATACCTGCAGGATTCCTCGTGTCCCATAGAGGGTGTATCACGATTACAGGTTTACCGCCAACCTCAAATCCTGGGAGTTCACCCCACGTAGCAGGCCGGTAGTTGAAAAAAGAAGCAAGACTATCCCGCAAGCCCCTTGCTAGGGCAAGCCAGTCCTGTAGTTCAGGCCAGCTGAAATTGCCGTCGAGCCCAGCTAGGTAGCCAGGATCTTTTAGTACCCGCAAGTAAGCTAACCCAAGGCGCCAATCAAGGAGGCCATGGTAAACCATGTTGCGGTATAATTTCAAGCAGTCATAGCAAGCAGAATCACATTGCTCCCGGTGAGAAGCTGATATGAGGCTTCCCGCGAAGGAATTAATTGCCGGGCTGGGCGATAAGACCTGCTTGAGTAGTTCAGGCCAGTGATTATACATCCATCGGATAAAACCGGCACCGTTAGGCAGGCGATCCGCAAATATCATCTCGCTAACTATATGGCTATTAACACGGGAATGCCGGATGCTACATATTTCAATCTCTTCGGGGTCAATATCGATACTTTCAGCTGCAACTGCACGCAAGATAAAGGCTGCTGAGTATACAGCACCCTTTACACCGCCTGCATTATCGCCTGGGCTTAAAGCCAGGCCCCTGGGGACAGAATGTGGCCTTACGTGTAATATATCCGTTGTCTTACCCGAGCCGATAGCTATTTGCTCACATTGTGTATCGAACGAACCGGACGGTTGCACCTTTACCCTGTCAAGAAAAGACACTTCTATCCACTGGCCAGGTAGACATGATGTCTTGCCAGAATGAAAGTCCTTCCACTTAGTAGTTACTAGTCGGCCTTCGAAGAGCTTTCCCTTATTATCATTGATCTTCCAAACGCGCCCATCTGGAAGAAAACCTACTTCGAAGTTATACCCTGGCTGGATCCCAAATGTAATACTCGTGGATTCCGCAATTGACCCCGGTATTCCACTAATAATATCCCCTTCCTCCCGCGCATTCCTACCCTGCGAGAAATCCGTCCTAAACCCTAGTGGAATAGCAACAGGGTACTGCCTGAATAACGGCCCTTCTGGCACGCCGCAATAAGTACAATAAGCCGGTTCTTGCCTTCCGGTGCTGGTCCTGGTATGACCGCAGTTATGGCACCTGGCTACCCACCAGCGGGCAGGCAGCGGGTCTTGTGCCACTGGCTTCCAGAATCCCCTCCTATTCTTGATTATGGGAGCAGTAAAGCCTATCGCAGTATGGATAACCTTGTCCTTAGTCCTCTGCATACCTGGTGCATATTCAAATATGGCAAGCTCTATTTCCCTTTCCATCACTTGCGGGCGGTGATTATCACTTGAGAAACCATGGTAAAGGCATCTTGTTCGCGAAGGCAAGCCATACATCGGGAGCACTGCGGATTCCGCAAGACGTTCCGCGAGCCCTGCGGCAGCAAGCTCCTGGGAACTAGCAGCCTTATCTATGAGGGCAGGCAGTTCCCGGCTCAAGAACTCTAGCCACGAGTTAACGTCGCCCCCGTTCGCTCCAGCAATAACCCGGATTATCCCGGCCCTGGACGGATCCGTAGCTAACCATTCTACTACCCTTCTCTTCCTTTCCCCTCCCCAGTCAATGGCACGGCCAAACTCACCGTGGCTGTCGGGCTGTACAGGCCCATCCCACCAGCGCACCCCTGCCGCCTTGAAAGCGCGCCGCAGGCATTCCTTTGCGAGGATACGGCTGGCGATCTGCCCCTGGCCTGCCGTTATGAACGGCACCGGGGGAGGATCGCCGGTGATCCGCGCGGGATGGGCATAATAAAACTCGTCGTGGCTGCGGCCCCGGCAAAGTGTCAGCACAAAGGAAAATGCCTGGCCCCTCCTCCCTGCACGGCCAACCCTCTGCTGGTAATTGAATCTCATCGGCGGCATGTTCGCCAGCATTACTGCATTCAGGTTACCAATGTCCACGCCAACCTCCATTGTCGTCGTTACACTCAAGACGTCTATTTCATCAACTTCCTGTTGCCTCTTTTCCCTGCCATCCAGGTCAACTATTATACCCTTGAAGTGCCGCTGGCGCTCTGCCTGGTCATCAGTAATGCCTGTCAGCTCCTCGCAGTGCATCCGGAGCGGTACACGGCCGCTAGCGGCGGGGAAACCAAGGTAATTGACTCTCCATACCTCATCGCAGGACTTATCTGGCCCCGGCGGAAGGTCCTCGAGGCAGTTTGTACAGGCACCCCCGGAACGGTGCAAGTGTGGCCGCCGGCACCTGGGGCATACCCAGGCTGGGTCATTAGGCCGGGCGACCCGGATCAATAAAGAGTTGACATTAATCTTGGCTCCCCTGTGACCCCCGGCAGCCAGGGCAAGGAGTACTGCCGTGCCCAGCTCCTCCTCGCCAACACCGTGAAGCCCGGCTACTTTTGCTATATAACCCTTTATCCTAGATCCAGCCTGGCTGTAATCTACCCAATCCTTTTGTGGGTTGTGGGGGCCATCATGTCTGTACATGTCGCCCAGTATCCTTATTACAGCATTACATATTTCATAGAAAGTTCCAGCATTCAGTCCTATCCGGGACGATATCCCGGCCAGTTCTCCCTCCTCGATTGAAAGCGAGGGCACGCCCAGGCCAGCTGACTCCAGGCTGAAATACAGGCGGCCAAACAGCACACTATAGATTGCCTCCCTGACCTTTTGCTTGACATACCGTTTCGCATATTCAGCGTCAGGGGAGAGCCCTATAGCCCATGACCTCAACTTAAAGTCAAAAAGCTCCGTCCAGCGATGAGTTTTGCCATCCCATTGAAAGCTCTGGGATTCAATGTCATTCCCAGCTGGATTTACTCCAACTGCAAGCAGCCTCTCAATAACCCGGCCGCACCCCCCGTCACCTGGTTCTAGCAACTCGCTGAGGGGTACCATGCGATCCTTTGCCCGTTTCTTGAGGCCCCCAATCCTGGCCCTCGCTTCTTCATAAAACCTGCGGTAAGGGGCCGGGGGCTCGCCAGCCTTCACAATCTCAAGGTCAGCCATAACCCGATCATATGCCCCCGGGTGGATTTCCAGGTACTTCTTTGATAGCTCGCTAAGCTCGCCTGTACCTTTTTCGAGATCCGCGAGTAGCTGCGCTTCCCCAACCGCCATCTGGAGCTCTGCCACAAGGGCTTCCCTGATAAGATCAGGATAATGACTCCGCTCTATGCCGTTCGAGATTTGTGCAGCGTCCTCCCTGCTATCGGAGAATATGACCAGCTTACGCCCATACTGGGGCGTTAGCTGGTAAAAGAGTTCCTTAGCAAGGAGCTGGCTAACCTTTGCGAAACCAGTACGGAACCCGCGCACGGGAGACTTGCGTTTCTTGTTCCGCGAGTAATTAGCACCGCAGCAGGCGCAGGTAGCGGGGAGGGCGGGAAACAAAACACCTTCCCCTATATCCCCCAAACTTAGCTTAAATAAATACCCCTTAACCCATCTACCGGGGTCTCTTTCAGCATCCTCGTGGCCGGGTACCACTCGGCCTGACCGGGTATCAAGGCTAGAAGCCACCCAAGTAGCGTTAGACAGGCCCTGCTCATCAATCTTCGGTTGCCTCCAGCTGGCTGCCTCACCTGATAAATCTGAAGCGCCAGCAGGCCAGAACACGGCATACTCATTATAGTTCCGCCATTCTACAATGCGTGCCACCTGCTTATCAGGGATTCCCTCAATATCAGGGTCAGAGGATAGCATCTCTATAGCGTCACCCAGGTCTACCCGGTTCCCGCCGAAATAGACAGTCCCACACTGCTCGCAGTATAGGAGCTCAAGAACCCGCCTCTGGTCCTCGCCGCCAGTTACTATCCTGGGCTGGGGGTAAAGCTCCCCCACTGGCCTGCCATCCTCATAACCAGCAAGTGATTTCGTGGACGCCCAGAGCCCCTCAATATTCCTAAAGAACCAGTGTAAACGGAAAGAGGGCAGCACGGAAGGAGCATCACCTGTATCACATATAGCACGTGCAACCAGCAGGCCGCGGAGCGCTTCCTGCCTTTTCTCCTCCCCAACAAAGCCGAATAGTAGCCTAGACATGCGGCTCAGGGGAACCGCCCTGATTCTCCATTTCCCAGGGCCCTCTTTCCACAAGCACGCTCTCAGCATCCGGCTGCCTACAGATAATTCCTGGGACTCCAGGGCCCGCTTCAGCGCTTCAAAGCCATCAATGCCGCTGGCCGGGAAGCCCAGCTCCACTGCTACACTACGGCAGGCGTCTTCAGCCAGCTGGCTAGAGGCAGCAGCCCTTGCAAGCCTAATAAACGGGTCCGCTGGCAGGAAGCTGCTTCTCCTTACCGGCTCAACTGGTTCCTGTTCCCCTTCTATGATAGTAAAACTATCAGCAGGTGCACCGAAAAAGTCCTCGAGAAATCGCCTGCTGCCCGGGTCGCCGGGCTCAAGGGAAGCACTGGAAGCCAGGATCCGCAGTTGAGGGTGCCCGGGCTCAAGGCCCAGCCTCAGGAGAAGCAGGCGCAGTAGATACGCTACCTCCGCTCCTGCGGTGCCCCTGTACAGGTGGAGCTCATCCACAATAAGGTGGAATACCCTGTCTTGCCCCCCTGCAAGCCACTGGCGGGTCTTCTCAAAGATGGGATCATCTTCCTCGCGCATTAACATGATGCTTAGCATTGAGAAATTAGTAATAAGGATGTCGGGAGGGGCGTCCTGCATATCCCACCGGCAGCGCATCTCAGCACCATCGAGCCTGGGAAACAGGTAAATAGCCTCCTGGTCACCAGTACTTGCAGCATGCGCAGCTACTGCTAGCGCGTTTTCCTCCAGCCCCCTTATCGCATTAACAAGATCAATGATCCTCCTCTCATCCGGCTCAGCCCCACCATTCTCAGCGGGGGGCTTGTATTCGTGGCCAGGTACCGGTGTGGCACCGTTGTACCTGCCGAAATAAAACCTGTTGCCCTTCCGCCTCCCTGTGTACCACGCCCTGGCCTCATCTGAGTCGAGGGCTTTCCTGAGCCTGGTTAGCTGGTCCTCAACCAGTGCATTCATTGGGTATAGGATGATAGCGCGGACTGCAGCCTCGCGGCGCTCGTGGGAGCGCTGGCCGACACGATACGATTTTAGGAGCCTCATTTTGTTGCCATGCTGTTGTCGGTGTCGCCTTATCCACTCCTCATTTTTCCACCAGTCATTAACGCGGGAGTGGGGCTCGCCGGGCTCCTCCCAGCCTGACGATTCCTTCACAAGGTAAGCAATTAATGGTAATAGGAATGCCTCGGTCTTGCCGGATCCCGTCCCTGCAGTAATGACACAGTTTTTCCCGCGAAGGGCCTCCTGGAGCATGGCTAGCTGGTGAGAGTAAAGCTCGTGTGGCCCTAAAAGCCCGCAGCGCACCAGCGACTTGAAATCATCCACGGGCTGCCCAACAATCCCTGGCAGGTCAGAAGGGGTTATCTGGTCTATTGTTTTCCCCGAAGACTTGTACCTGGGTAATGGCTCGATCCAAGGTTCCTGGCAGAGTATCCCTGGCCGCCGCAGCAGGTCCTCGCGTTCCCTCTCAATAGACGGGAACCTGGTGCCAAAGGCGGTCTTAACATAAAGGATAAAGTTGTCTCGGACCTGCTCAAAAGCTCCTACCGGGTCGAGCACCACCGCGTCACCCATCAAGCTCACCTCGCCTTATTACTGTGTACTTCCGTAGAAGTTTTTCCAACCTTATCCTTATTATTGCTGCCATGTCCAAAGCCAGATCATTTTGATCGTCTCGCCCCTGTTCCGAATTAAGCTGCCCCCATCACCAACCAGGCCCGGGGTTCGCCGCCTTCGAGCAAGAAATAGACTCCTCATGGCCCACTGATCCCGCAGGTTACCTGCAAGGTGCAACTGCAACTTTGCATAAGAAAAACCTGGTAAAGGGATGCAGCAAGATGTCGGCAAGATTACGCCATCATTATTAAAAAGGCAAAAGCCTACCGCTTATCGTGTAAAACGGTAGTTAGCCTGCCTTGCTGCTTTACGTTCACTCACCCGGACTATTTAACCGGGATGAAAGGCGGTATTTATGACGGGTAACCTTACCGTGCCGGATCACAACTGCCTCAACAAGTCCCTTCCCCAGGAGGCTGTGCAGGATAGACCAGGTTAGCCATCCATCCTGGTAAGGTAAATTTAATGCGAGTCCAGCTGCCTCCTCTATCTCTTTGTTGGTGGCTCCAGGACCCCCAGGCTGGCATTCGGCAAGCTGCTGCATTATACGGAGAACGTGGTGTTGCAATATTTCGATTAGCTTTGGGCCTTCCATCCCTAACCCTTCCTATACGCTAAATCCTGGGGAAGATTGCTAATATCCACCAAGCGGGAACCTTCTGTAAGCTGCTCAAATATGCCCGCCTGTTCCTTCATTTCCCGCTTCCTCTATTGCCTTGCAGGGTTCCGATAGTGCTTTATGGCTCACCAATCGAGGTCTCCCGTTCTCAGGGCGATAGAGGAAATTCGGTGGGCACAGACTCAACCAGAATGACTACTATATGGGGGCACTCTCTCCTTGTGGTTCCGTAACAAGTTTAGAACTCCGGTACGGGCATTCTGGACCCGGTCACTCCGTAGTATCCACTTGCATGATACAATAGCGTTAAGGATGAGCGATGGTTGCTACGCCTCTGCTAGAATGGGGTGTACGTAGCAAGTAGATGTAGCAAGTAGATCGTCATCGACAAGTAACTAATCGCGGTTAATCTTCTCGCTTGGCCTCGGTTCGCGGGCAAAAATAATATCGGGCATGATGAGATAGTCTGGGTAAAAGAGGATGATATGTCCGATGGTTCGTTACCCAGCCGGTTTAGAAGATCTTTTAACCTAAATAGATGAGTATATGGTTAATATCGGGCGATGCCAAGCTTAGCTTAGCAAGTGCTATACTCCGAGGGTCCAGGCTGGACGTTCTTAGGCCGCGAAAAGCCCTCTCCAAGAATAGCTTCGTATGATTTGTAGACCTTTTTCCGGGGCTCTTGCCTACTAGCATTTAATGTTATTTAAATGAATACCGGTACCACAGGCTATCACCCCGGCAAATTTTCCTGCAATCTCCCTGCTTATCCTTCTATCTTTATCCTCGTTTGTGGGGGTCCCTTACGATAACCTAAAACATTATTACAAAACAAAGCCTTCCATTTACTCCCTGCGCATCTGTTCAGCTAGAAATTGGTTCACTAGCTGGTTCCTGGTAATATGATATACATTGCTGGCTAAGAGGGCATGAGGCACACCTTGGACGCGCCGGGGTACACACTATCCCGGCAAAGTCAAGGAGCCCATAATTATGCTCACGTACCCCTGAGGTAGGGAGGATGTCCCATGCAATTTCCCATGCGAGTGAGCACCTCCGGTTATCGTTCTTCATCTGCTGTCCAGTTAGGCGTGAGAAGAGCCTGATGATGTTGCTATCAACAACCGGTAGCCGTATCCCGAAAGCAAACACGCAAACAGCATGGGCAGTATAAATCCCCACGTGAGGCAAGCTAAGCAATTCCTCAACCGAAGCAGGTACCAACCCTCCGAAGCGCTCCACCAGCCCGGTAGCGACAGCACGCAGTGCAACTGAACGCTGGCGCCCCAGGCCAAGGCCACGTACCAGTTCCCAGATATCATCGTCGCCAGCCTTGCTAAGATCCTCCGGGTTAGGGAACCGCTCTATTAGTAATGGCCAGCACTGGGCTACCATCTCCGCCTTGGTCTGCCGGAGTAGTATCTCTGCAACCAATACCCCAAATGCTGTGGCAGCCTTCTCCCGCCAGGGGAACAACCGGCCATTCTGGTGAAACCACTCGCTAAAAAATTGCCCAGGGACCTCGGGCAACCTCCGCGTGCCATCACCCGAGCTCTGTTCCTGGATAACCAAAACCTCCTTAATTCTTGGCTTATCTTGTGCTTCCAGGAGAGAGGATGCTGGTATCTTGTGCACCTGTCTTACGGACGCTTGCTCTAGCGCTTCTTTTATGGCCGATCCAATAGCTTCGCCGACAGGCGGGGGAACCGCATTACTGACTAGGGTAATTTGCTGGCTCAAGGTTCCCTCCAGCACATAGCTGTGAGGAAAGCCTTGCAGGAGCATTGCTTCGTAAACTGATAAGCGCCGGTGACAGTTAGGATGAATATGAACCTCATGGTGCCCATATGCAACAGTCCAGCTTGGTGCATCCCACCTGAGGACCCGGAAGCTCCGTCCAAAGGCCTGCCCTGGCAAAAGAGAGCCATTTGTAAATTTTTTAGACTTGGGTCGCTGTGTAACATGATTAGGGTGAAATGGTATGTCTTCACGCTTCAGTTTTGAATAGTAATAAACCGGCTCAGGTAGCCCGTGTAGAACAGCAGAAACCGGAACTGGTTCACTGTTCCCCTCTGGTATCTTAAAATTGGTATCGCCAAACCATCTCTCGTTCAATCCAACAATAATAATGCGCTGACGAAACTGGGGAACACCGAAGCGAACTGCATCGATAATTTTCTCATATATGCGGAATCCGGCAGCTTCACATAATTGCTTGAATACTTGATAAAGAGTACGATGCTTCTTACCCAGTAAGCCGGTCACATTCTCAAAAACGAAGAAAGCAAGGCCCGTTAATCTTGCAAAGGTACCAATAATCTCGGCATAGCGCTCAACGAGCTGGGCCCGGGGATCATTATCCCTTTGATGAACATTGGAGACAGAGAAAGCTTGACACGGTGGCCCTCCAATAATACCTACAGGCGCTTCTCCCTTACTACAAGCATTCCACAGGCTAATTAGCTGTTCTACCGGTACCATTGAGAGGTCGAGCTGCTCTACACAAGTATATGGATGATTGCGCTGGTATGTCTTGACAGCCGCTGGAGAAATATCTATTGCAAGGCGAGGGATAAACCCGGCACGATAAAAACCAATATCTAGCCCCCCCGCTCCTGAAAATAGGCTTAAAATGGGTAGATACATAGTACTATGGAGGCTCCCTTCTTCCTCGAAATACTTTACTTACCAGTTTTATGCTCTAGCCATATTGATTTCCCTTTACAATGGTAACTAGTGCCAAAGTTACATCAAATTGGAAAGTAATACCATAAATTAAGCAACTCTATCTTTTGCTGTTCCTTGAGTATCTTTTCATCGTTATGGACTTCCCCCGGTAAATAGGACACCAACTTAAGCCACTTTTATGAGGTTCTCATAGTTTTTCTCGAATTCTTCCGGTGTCTCATACCCGAGAGCTGAATGTAACCTGAACCGGTTATAAAAAACC
>NZ_MDDC01000013.1 GCF_001875325.1 Neomoorella thermoacetica | reverse complement strand
GCGATCAGGGGAGCCAATTTACGAGCCCTCAGTACATTAATCTCCTTCAGGCAGCCGGTGTAGCCATCAGCATGGATGGCAGGGGCCGAGCCCATGACAACATCTTTACCGAGCGATTATGGCGTAGCCTGAAATACGAAGAAGTTTACCTCCATGAATACCAGACTCCCAGGGAAGCCCGTGAAGGCATTAAAAACTACCTCAAATTTTATAACGAACAACGCCTCCACCAATCCCTGGGCTATTGTACACCGGCTCAAATTTACTATCAGGCAGCCGATTCCCAGGAACTAGTATCCATATCTGGAAACTAAACAGGCCATATCAAGATAGCCAATTTCCAAATATAACCTTATCGAAACATCTGTTTGTAGCTTAAAATTTTTCATTTTGTGTCTTGACATCGGGGTCCACCTTACGTCCTCGTACCCCGGTACGGTCGCAGGACCGGCCCCGGGAGCATAGGAAACATAAATTCTTGCCCGTTTACCTTCCAGCGCCGCCCGGGCCACGAGGACTAGACCAACCTCGTCGGTACCCGGAAAGGAAATAAACCTGTCTGAGGAAAGACCATGTGCTGCTATTAATAATTCCTTGTACTCCTGTCGGGAGCGGCCGAACCTGGAGGTGTCATCGCGGGACAGAATAAGGAAGTCTATTGTCCCCTCCCGGGCCATTTCAATAAGCTTTCTTGTCACGGCAAGGTTTTTTTCCCGCCGTCCTAACCAGTCAGAGTAGATATCTCCTGGGATAAGATTTCTCAGGTTGGTTAGCTCCTTTTCCTCCCCAGCGTCCAGGCCCACCGTATTTTTCTTGTCCTCCAGGGAGGAAAGCCTGAATATCTTTTTTCCGTATTGTGCGTAATAGTCAGGCTCTTCCGCTGCCGAATCCGCATCTAGTATCCTCATCAGGGTGACAAAGACGTACACCTTCTGCTCCGGGTGGGCCTTACGATACAGACGAAAGTTTTCCACTCTCTTCATCAACTCATCTAGGGGTACCTCGTGGCTACGGGAGGAGATCAGGCCACCATAGATAAGAGCGTCGGCGGAAAGAATGGCCGCCCCTTTATTTTGGGTTATCGCCCAGGACCAAAGAGCGTCAACGTTGGCGGGCACCTTATAGTCGGGAAGGAGGTTCCTGGGAGGAGTAAATAGGTCTATTCCCGCTGCATGGGCGATTTCTTCCACGTAATCCAGGTTTAGGGGCCGTTCGTCCAGGGGGACGTAAACTATGCTTTTTGAAGATTTTTCTCTCATTTCCACAAAGTTCGAGGGCTTTTTTATTCCCACAAAGATAAAAAAGGAAAGGGTTATAAATAAAAATGCAAGTAGGAAGACTTTCCGCATTGCTCCCGTTCCTTTCTTGGCATGACCCGGAAAAATCTTCGAGCCATTTTATGTTCAATTTCAATGATACTTCACAATATTATCTCCCCTATGGTTATGGCAGTCTGGTGTCAGAGCTTCACAGAAGTCACCTCTTCGGTATTACGGTAGACCTCAATGCGTCCCACATCTCACCAGTCACCAGACCTAACCGCCCAGATAGCGATACCGTCAAGGCCATATCGCTTAGCGATGCCCACCTTGGTTAGAATACTCTCCGGTGTTTCCGAGGGAGGAGAAATTCCGAGTATTAGCTTTTCCAGCGGAACAGAAGCCTTAGCCCTCCTCACAGCTTGCGTGACAAGGCTCCCCGGTTCCGGCTTAGAACCATAGTCGTAGGTCATGACGATAATCCGGTCAGCAATCTATCCCAGCGCCTTGTAATCATAACCCTTATAGGTGCTGTTGAGAGCGTGGAGGGTAAGGGTCAGCGTGAGGTTAGTAGTCCTCAGAGGCTCACGAACTTGGTAAAGTTATTCTGCACAGTTTTCAATTGCTCGCCGTCATCTCGGTAACCCAAACCCCTCGAAGTCCAAGTTTACTCCTTGGTACAGTACCGCTTCTCCCATTATACCATTTATTGCCTTGGTCATGACAGCCCCATCCGTGAACACGGAAGAAATGGTACCGTCACCGTCAGTCACCGGTAGAAGAACTGGCTAACCTGATGCTGCAACATGGCAATAACCGCTTGAAGGATGTCCCGGAGAGGGCTAGAGTAATTAAACAGGCGGCCCACAATTCCTGCCGTTTAAACCCTAAAATGCAGGATGCTGTTGATGTTACCCTGGCCATGTCCCTGGAGACTATCCGGTTCTTCGAAAGCCATTAGAAGAAGATCGACCAGGCCATTGCTAAAGACTAAAAGCCATTCCCCAAACGTTAGACACTGTTCCAGGTTTACCGCGGGTCTTCTGGGTTTTCTTGTTTTCTCCTACTTACAAGATTCCATCCAGAGGATGGTAACTCCTTCTGTTTTGCTAAAAACTATTCGGTTTTCTGAGACGCTATGACTTTTATCCCTGAACTTTTTCAGGGGGAACTAGTTAGGCTGCTTTAATGGTAATCAGGAAACCGATACTGGAGGGAAATTCAAGATTAGTTCGTTGAGATGAGGCGAAGGTATGCGGCAGGTATTTTTTACCACGCCATTCTTTATGCCACCACCCGTAGTAACATATTAATTCTATAGCCCGGAGGCCATAATAGCGCCCCCACCGCCAGGCTATAGACAGGGTTAGTAGGGTTTTGATAAAATTTATAAAGCCTTAAGGAAAAAGGAGGGAGCGAAATGACCAGGAAGCGCTGGATGCTGAGGGCAGTCGCCCACTGCAAGGAAGGCTGCTGAATTAAGTCCCGGGCATGACGTTAAACTGCCCGCCTGTTCACTTTGAGCGGGCCTTCCCTTCCTTCCAGGAGGGGAAGGCCTTTATAATTATTTAAGGATGAAACTGGAAAGCCCCACCAAAAAAATGTGTACTTTTTGTGAAGCTCATTGACATCTACAAGATGGCGAAATATAATCAGATTATAAAAATACCCCCGAGGGGTAGTAGGGAAAAATTATCCCGGTTTGTAAAGGCCTTAACCGCGAGGTAATTCTACTACCGGCAATAATAATAACAGGAAAGGGGTAAGGTAGCATGTAGTACAAACATTGATCAGGTCGATCCGGTCTGTCTGATACAAAAGGATTTTTAGCGTATTTTACGGAGGTGAACCCAGTGACTGTTAATGTAACGGGCAATCTGGCCCGGGTAAACTTACCTGTTCAGGGTATGAGCTGCGCCGCCTGTGTGGCCAAGGTGGAAAAGGCCCTGAAGAATATGCCGGGTGTTGAGGAGGCCCGGGTGAACCTCCTCACCGGCAGGGCCGCGGTGGAATATCACCCTGACCGCGTTAGCATCCCCCAGATGGCCAGGACCATCCAGGAGATCGGCTACGAGGTGCCGGAGGAGGAGATGCTCTTAACGGTGCGGGGCATGAGCTGCGCCGCCTGCGTGGCCAAGGTGGAAAAGGTGGTCAAAGGTATACCCGGGGTAACCTCGGTGGCGGTCAGCCTCCCGGCCGAATCGGCCCGCATCCGTTACTACCAGGGCACAGTGGACCGGGCGCACATCAAAAAGGAAATCAACGCCCTGGGTTATGAAGCTACGGAGAAGCTCTCCGGCCAGGAGGCCCTGGACCGGGAGAAAGAGGCCCGGGAACGGGAGATCAGGTACCAGCGCCGCAATATGTGGATCGCCTGGCCCCTGGCGACCCTGGTGATGATCGGCATGTTCCGTGATATGTGGATTTTCCCCTACTTCGTACCCGAATGGCTGGGAAACGTCTATGTCCTCTGGGCATTGACTACGCCGGTGGCCTTTATTCCCGGCTGGCAGTTCTTCGTCCACAGCTGGAACGGCCTCAAGCGGGGGGCTACCGATATGAACCTCCTCTACGCCACCGGTATCGGCGCCGCCTACATTATCGCCACCATCAACACCCTGTGGCCGGAGGCCGGTTTCGGCGGGCGCGGGGCTACCTTCTTCGAGTCCGCCGCCCTCTTAACGGCCTTCATTGTCCTGGGCCGTTACCTGGAGGCTATCACCCGCGGCCGTACTTCCGAGGCCATCCGCAAGCTCATGAGCCTGCAGGCCAAAACAGCCCGGGTCATCCGGGACGGCCAGGAGATGGAGATTGCTGCCGATGAAGTCGAGGTGGGGGATATCGTCGTCGTCCGCCCGGGCGAGAGCATCCCGGTAGACGGGGAAGTCGTCGAAGGATATTCCGCAGTCGATGAATCCATGATCACCGGCGAGAGCATCCCGGTGGAAAAACGCCCCGGTGCCCAGGTGGTAGGGGCGACCATCAATAAAACCGGATCCTTCAAGTTCCGGGCCACCCGGGTGGGGAGCGAAACGGCCCTGGCCCAGATCATCAAGATGGTAGAAGAGGCCCAGGCTTCCAAGGCTCCCATCCAGAGGCTGGCCGACTTTGTAGCCGGCCACTTCATTGCCGGCGTCCACATCCTGGCCCTCATTGTCTTCTTCTTCTGGTTCTTCATCGGTTACGACGCCTTCTTCCGGCCGGACAGCCACTTTATCCTGTCGCCCTACAGCCTGGCTCAGGTGGGCGTCTTCGGCTTCGCCCTGCTGCTTTCGGTAACCACCCTGGTCATCTCCTGCCCCTGCGCCCTGGGGCTCGCCACCCCCAGCGCCGTCATGGCCGGGACAGGCAAGGGCGCTGAGAACGGCATCCTCTTCAAGGGTGCCGATGCGGTGGAGGCGAGCAGCAAGCTCAATGCCATTGTCTTCGATAAAACGGGAACCTTGACCAGAGGCGAACCCTCGGTCACCGACGTGATCGCCGCTCCGGGTTTTGAGCAAAAAGAAATCCTGCGACTGGCCGCTATGGCGGAAAAAACCTCCGAGCATCCCCTGGGCGAGGCTATTGTCCGCGGCGCCAGGGAAGAAGGCTTAGACTTGGAAGAAGTAGAAGACTTCGAGGCCATCCCGGGCCACGGTGTCCGGGCCATCTGCCAGGGGCGGGAAATCTTGCTGGGCAACCGCCGGCTGATGCAGCAGCGCAACATCGCCACCGGCGACCTGGCCGGGCAGATGGAGAAACTCGAAGAAGAAGGCAAGACCGCCATGTTGATGGCAGTAGACGGCAGGGCCGCCGGGATCATCGCTGTAGCCGACACTTTAAAAGACCACGTAAAGGTTGCCATCGAACGCCTGCACAGGATGGGTATCCAGGTGGCCATGATCACCGGTGATAACCGGCGGACAGCTGCGGCCATTGCCCGCCAGGTAGGGATAGAGACCGTCCTGGCCGAGGTGCTGCCCCAGGACAAAGCCGAAGAAGTGAAGAAGCTCCAGGAAAAGGGCCTTAAGGTGGCCATGGTGGGGGACGGCATCAACGACGCCCCGGCCCTGGCCCAGGCCGACGTGGGCATCGCCATCGGCTCGGGTACTGATGTGGCCAAGGAGACGGGGGATATAATCCTCATTAAAGACGACATCCGTGACGTGGTGGTAGCCATAGAGATCGGGCGGGCCACTATGCGCAAGATCAAGGAGAACCTGATCTGGGCCTTCCTCTATAATTCCCTGGGTATTCCCATCGCCGCCGGCATCCTCTACCCCATCACCGGGTTAATCGTCAGCCCCGAGCTGGCTTCCTTCTTCATGGCCATGAGTTCAATCTCGGTGACCCTGAATACCCTGACCCTGAAGCGCTTCCGGCCTTCCCTCCGCGAGGAGCGGGAGGAAGCTGTGCCCCGGCACCGGCCGGCGCCCCAGGCAGGCTAAAGGAGGTGACCCGGCGTGACCGAGCTGGAAAATAAAGCCGCCCGGCAGGCGGCGCTTATCTACACCGGCATCTCCCTGGGAGCGGCCCTCCTCTTCGTGGCCCTCACCTTCCTGACGGGGAAAACCTACACAGTTGTAGCCAGGGTGGGAGGAGCGGTATGGGTGTTCATCCTGACTTTGATTGTGACCATGCCCATTGTAATCCCCAGGGTGAAAAATAAATTGATGGCTTGAATGCCGCCAGAATGGCCGGGGCTTCCCGGCCATTTTTTTGTTCCACTGGTATTGTTATCCGCGAGGTAAATAGGATAAAATTAGGTAAAGACAAGCGAGACTGGAGGTCTACTTTCCGATGAGCTTGCTCGAATCCTCCGGACGGGCCGGGACTGTAACGTCCCGTTTTTTCTGGCGTTACCTTTTCTTGAGCCTGCGACCGAAGCAGTGGACCAAAAATGCCTTTGTCTTTGCCGCCATTCTATTTTCCCGCCACCTGCTGGAACTCCCCCTGCTGGTGCGAACCATCCAGGTGTTCATCATCTTCTGCCTCCTTTCCGGTAGTACCTATCTGGTGAACGACCTGGTGGATCGGGAAAGGGATCGCCTCCATCCCCGAAAGAAATACCGGCCCATAGCTGCCGGCCTGCTGCCCCCCCTGCCGGCCGCCGTGGCTGCCGGGGTCACCCTGGCCGGGAGCCTTTCCTGGGCCTTCGCCCTGAGCTGGCAGGTGGGCCTGGTCAGCCTGGCCTACGCCCTTCAGACCCTGGCTTACTCTTTTTATTTAAAGGACATGGTTATCATTGACGTTTTTGTGGTGGCCCTCGGCTTCGTCCTGCGGGTGGTAGCCGGGGCGGCGGCCATTATGGTGCCGGTTTCCGCCTGGCTCCTCATCGCCGTTATCCTCCTGGCCCTCTTCCTGGCCCTGTGCAAGCGCCGCCATGAACTCGTTTCCCTGGACAATGCCACCGCCCACCGCGGCATCCTGGCCGAGTACTCCGTTAACCTCCTGGACCAGATGATTGCCACCGTAACCTCGGCCACCGTCGTCGTCTATGCTATCTACACCTTCATCGGTGCGCCGCGCCCTTATCTGATGTACACCGTTCCCCTGGTCCTCTTCGGCATCTGCCGCTATCTCTACCTGACCTATCGCTGCCAGGGGGGCGGGGAGCCGGAAAGCCTGGTCCTGAGGGACAAACCCCTGGCGGCCACCATCCTCCTCTGGGCGGCCGGCTGTTTTATTATCCTTTACTGGCTCTAAAAATTATGACGGCGCTGCACGGGGCTAAAATCCGCAAGCGTTTCATTTTTTACCGCAAAACCTGAATCCCTGCCATGACGCGCCAAGCCGCCAACTAAAAAGCCGCCACCCCTCCAGTCAAAGGGGTGACGGCTTTTTGCCCGGTAAACCTCTTGGCTTACCCGGCCGTCTTAAGCTGCCGCTTTTATAGGCCTCCAGTTACCATAATGTCAAGGCCTACTTCAGGGTAGCTGCCAGGATGGCCTTGATGGTGTGCAGGCGGTTCTCGGCCTCATCATAGATAACCGACTGGGGCCCGTCCATGACCTCTTCCGTCACTTCAATGCCCCGGTCGGCCGGCATGCAGTGCATGTAGATGGCGTCTTTGTGCCCCAGGGCCATCCGCCGGCTGTCCATGACCCAGTTGGGGTACTTGTCGATAAGCTCGACGCCTTCGGTGTCGCTGCCGGTGTAGGCAATTGGCCCCCAGCTTTTGGCGTAAATGATGTCGGCGTCCTTGCAGGCCTCGTCCATATCATTGACAATATTGAACTTGACGCCGTTTTCGGCTGCGTTTTTCTTGGCCTGTTCCACAAATTCGGGCAACAAGTGGAACTCGGGCGGGTGGGCCAGGGTGACGTTCATGCCGAAGCGGCTCATCAGGAGGATGAGGGACTGGGGCATGGAAAGGGGCCGCACATATTTGGGCGCATAGGTCCAGGAAATTGTGAAGTTCAGCCCGCGGGTATTCTTACCGAACTTCTCCTGGATGGTCATAATGTCGGCCAGGGCCTGGGTGGGATGATAGAGGTCGCACTGCATGTTGATTACAGGGACCTTGGAGTACTTGGCCAGTTCCCGAATGTAGGCGTTACCCACTTTATAAGTGCAGTTGCGGACCCCGATGCCGTTGCCGAAACGGCCCAGGACTTCTACCGTATCCTTGGGGGTTTCACCGTGGCCGATCTGGGTGGTTTTGGGGGTCAGGTAGATGGCGTGACCGCCCAGCTGGGTCATACCGGTCTCGAAGGCGTTACGGGTGCGGGTGGAATTTTCGAAGAAGAGCATATAAAAGGTCTTATCCTCAAGGAGGCGGTGTTTTTCGCCCAGGGCCTTACGTCTTTTGAGGTCAAAGGCAATGTCGAGGAGCGTATCGATTTCTTCCCTGGTCCACTCCTGCAAGGTGATCAAGTGTTTCCCGCGCAGATCAGTCTGCATTCTCGTCCCTCCATTTAAAGTGATTGATTATTTATCCACCAGCAAGGTTCCGTCCGGGGCCCTGCCGGTTTACCTGAATTTAGCAGCTCATCTCCTGCTGGTGCAGCCTGGCGGCCCGGGTATTACGTGCACCCGGCGACGCTGGTGACCCGCCTCTTCCCACCTGGCCGGTTTCCAGATCAACCTCTACTCCGGCTACCACACAGGTACAGGTGCAGGTGGAAAAGCCTTGCCGCGACCGGGGCCGGTCACTATTCCCGGGGGGAGGGGGCTGACGGCAATTGGGTCCACCCCCAAAATTAAGTCACGTTTAATCTTATTCAACCTTTTTTAGTAAACTCCTGCTGCAGGATGCTCAGGTAGTAAAAATATTTCACCCTGCTTGCCCGGATTTTGCCGCAGGGCGTCGATACGGGCCCGGGCCTGCTCCCTGATCTCGTCTTCGTCCACCAGGGTTGAACGGTCATCCCCGACTACCCGGCGCCCGTCCACCAGAACGTTGACGACATAATTGCCGCTGGCGGGGTGGCCCCCGCCGGTACCTCCCCTTCCCGGGGCCGCCCGTTAAGGAGCATTTTAATAGCTACCCGGTTTAATGTGGCCATCTCCAGCTTCCCTGAGGGCCCGCAGTACCAGGGCCTCAACTACCGGAATTTTATCAGCAAGGGGGTGACGCTGGCCGGCTTCCCGGACCATCCCCGCGGCTACTTCCCTGGCGGCGGCATGGAAGGCTTCTTCCCCCGGGGCCGCCCCGAGCAAAAGAGCCTCGGCCTCCGGGAAGCGCCGCGGTACCGGCGTTACCGCCCCTGCTGCCAGGCGGGCCACCCGGATACGCTTGTCAGTCACCTGGAGCACGGCGGCCACATTAATCCTGGCAACGGCCAGGGCGTTGCGGCGCCCCAGCTTTAAAAAGCTGCTCCCATGACCGGCCGGCAGCCGGGGAAAACGGATTTCCGTCAGGAATTCACCCGGCAGGGCCCGGGTGCGGTAGGGACCGGCCAGCAGTTCCGCCAGGGGGAGCCGGCGTTCCCCTCCCGGGCCGGAGAGGATCACCGACGCCTCCAGGGCCAGAAGAGCCGGCAGGGTATCCCCGGCCGGGCTGGCATTCATGATATTGCCGCCAATGGTGCCCCGGTTGCGAATCCGGGGGGAACCGACGGCTGCCGCCGCCCGGGCCAGGAGGGGTGCCTCATGCCGGAGCAGGGCCGAATCCATAATCTGGCGAAGGGTTACCATTGACCCCAGGAAGATTTCCTCCCCCTGCACCCCGATCCGCCCCAGGGCCCGGATACCACTTAAATCTACGACCATGGTCACACCTTCCCTGCCTTCCCGCAGCCGGACCACCAGGTCGGTCCCGCCGGCCAGGGCCCGGGAACCGGGCCTTTTCAGGGCCTCTATTGCCTCCGCTACTGTAGTTGGGCGGCAGTAAGCCAGATCTTTAAACATCTTCCCGTCCCCCTTCCCGCTCCCTGACGGCCTTTAAAACCTGCTCCAGGCCGGCTGGTCAACCCATATGAAAAAGGGCCAGTTTACTACAGGAGGGGTATTTTTCCGGGAATAAACTCTCCCTGGCCGGCCCGGCCCAGGAAACGGCCCCGGTCATAAATAAGCCGGCCCCGTAGATAGGTTGCTTCCACGTACCCCTGGAGAGAAAAGCCCTCAAAGATGGTATAACCGGCGGCTGAATGCAGGTCAGAACCCTTGAGGGTGACCTCCTGACGGGGGTCGAAAACCACCAGGTCGGCATCGCTGCCCGGCGCCAGGCAACCTTTACGCGGGTAGAGACCGAAAAGACGGGCCGGGTTGGTGGCCAGCAACCGGACCATTTGCGGCAGGGTCAGCCACCCCTGGCGTACGCCGTAAGAATAAAGGAGGGGTAAAAGGGTCTCTGTGCCCGGTACGCCCGAGGGGGTGTTATAAAAAGCAGTCCCGGCAGCTTTCTGGTCCGGGGTGTAGCTGCAATGGTCAGTCGCTACCACCTGGAGATTGCCACCGGCCAGGTGTTGCCAGAGAACCCGGTTATCCCCCGCCGTCCTCAGGGGCGGGCACATTAGAAAGAGGCGGCTGTCCGGGCCGGCATACCTCTCCTCTGTCAGCAGGAGGTAATGGGGGCAGGTTTCACCGAAGACCTGCCGGCCGCGGGCCCGGGCGGCGGCAATTACTTCCGCCCCGCCGCCGGTGGAGACGTGGACGATATATACCGGTGCCCCGGCCGCATCTGCCTGGCGGATAACTTCTTCAATGGCCTTTATTTCGGCCGCTGCGGGCCGGCTGCTGGCGTGGCAGGCCGGGCCTGTCTGGCCGGTAGCCTCCAGTTCCCTCCGCCTGGCCGTTACCAGATCATGATCCTCACAGTGAACCGTCACCAGGGCTCCCAACCGCCGGGCCTGCTGCAGCAGGCGGCCGATGGCTGCATAACCCAGGCGCTGGTTGTAGGTGGTAAAGACTTTAAAACTGGGGACTCCCTGCTCTACTACCCTTGCCAGCTCGCCAGCGTCTTCTTCCTGGCCGGGCAACACCACCTGGTGCAGGCCGTAGTCAACACACGCCTGCTCCCGGGCTTCCTCCAGGCGTTTGGCCAGGGATTCCGTCAGGGGTTCGGCCGGGACGGCAGGCTCGGCATAATCAATGACGGTGGTAACCCCACCGCAGGCTGCCAGCCTGGTACCTGTAAACCAGTCGTCGGCAGTCAGAAGGTCGCCGATGGGCATCTGGTAGTGGACGTGGGCGTCGATGGCGCCGGGCAGGATGTATTTCCCGGTGACATCCCTCACGGCAGACGCCCGGGCCTCCAGGTCCGGGCCTATGGCGGCAATTTTCTCCCCTTCGATGGCTATATCGGCCTGCTCCACCCGCTCATGGGTAACAACCCAGCCGCCCTTCAGCAAGAGATCCATTTTCTCCGGCGCCTCCTTTGTAATCTACATTATATATCCGCCATACCTGTCTCTTCCCGGCAGGCGGTTCATTTCCCGTACCTGGCCAGGGTTTTCTTTAAGGCCTCCGGGGAGGGCTCCACCCGGATGGGCTCTCCGGCCGCCCTGATGGCATTGGCCACATCCTTGAGGCCGTTGCCGGTTACCAGGGTGACGACCTTTTCCCCGGATTTAATTATACCTTCCCGGACGGCTTTCATAAGGCCGGCGGTCCCGGCCACACCGGCAGGTTCGCCGAAGACGCCGCCGGTCCGCCCCAGGGTGAGCATGGCTGCAAGGATTTCTTCGTCGCTGACGTTGATCATCGTACCCCCGGAATCCCGTACGGCCCGCAGGGCCTTTTCCGCATTGCGGGGCACGCCGACGGCGATGCTGTCCGCCAGGGTATTTTCAGGCATGGGTTTTACCCTGGTCCCCTCCCGGAAAGCCCTGGTAATGGGGCAGCAACCATCGGCCTGGACACCCAGCATCCGCGGCAGCCTGTCAATCCAACCGGCCTTCTTCAAGTCCACCCAGGCCTTCCAGGCACCGGCCATGGTACAGCCGTCGCCCACGGAAAGGACCACCCAGTCGGGTACCTCCCAGTTGAGCTGTTCCGCTACTTCCAGGCAAACTGTCTTTTTGCCTTCTACCAGGTAAGGGTTAATGGCGGCATTGCGGTTGTACCAGCCATGCTCGGCTATGGCCGCCGCCGACAGCTTGAAGGCATCCTCGTAGGACCCCTGAACGCTGATAACGGTGGCCCCGAAAATCAATAGCTGGGCTACCTTCCCCTGGGGTGCCCGTTCCGGTACAAAGATTACCGCCTTCAGGCCCACGGAAGCTGCTGCCCCCGCCAGGGAGGAAGCAGCGTTGCCGGTGGAAGAGCAGGCGACCACCTTAGCTCCTTCGGCCAGGGCCCGGGCCACCGCCACGGCCGAAGGCCGGTCTTTTAAAGACCCTGTCGGATTAATCCCGTCGTCCTTGATATATAGCTCTTTCAGCCCCAATTCGTCCCCCAGGCGCCGGGCCCGGTACAAGGGGCTCCAGCCCACCCGCAGGGGGGGCAGCGGTCCCTCCTGGGCCACCGGCAGGAAGGGACGGTAACGCCACAGGGAATGTTCCCGGTTGCTGGCCAGGCTCTGCCTGGAGATGGATTTATTTATATAATCATAATCGTATTCGACATCCAGGATGCCGTCCGTCGACCCGCAGATGGGGCAGGTATAAAAGCCGGGCCGGGGTTGATAGGTACGGCCGCAATTTATACAGCGTAGCTGGGTTATATTGCACATCTTAATGCATCTCTCCCGAAAAAACACTCTCTTCCCACAAGGTATCTCTACTATCCGCGGAGGGTTCTATCCCAAGCCGCCATCCAGGGCCCGGGGAGCTGCCTCGGGCGCCGGGCGCGGCCAAGCCCGGCGCTGCGAGCCGTGAAACTTTGGCCGTACCTTTTACCGGGCCGGGCCGCTCCCGCTACCAGGGGCGCACGGGTGTTACCAGGAACCTTTACCACCCCAACATAACAGCATCATCTTCGTTCGCCGGCGGCGGCCGGTCGCCGGGCGACTCTACCAGTAAACTTAACTCCGGGTGTACGGCGTCCCTTTCAGGGGAAGGCTCAAGCGCACCATGCCGTCGCGACGGTAGTAGGCGCCGGCCACCGCCGCTGCTGTGGGTATAGTGGCCAGCTCGCCGACTCCCTTGGCCCCGTAGGCGTAAGGAGTACCGCCCTTTTCGACGAGGCGGATCTCTATGGCCGGCACCTGGTGGGCCCGCAGGAGGCCCAGGCGGCCCAGGGCCTGGCGCTCGGGGATACCGTCCCGGAGGGGGAAATCTTCCGTCAGGGCATAGCCCAGGCCCATAACGATACCCCCCTCAATCTGGCCCTCCAGGTTCAAGGGGTTGATGGCCCGCCCTATATCGTAAGCAGCCACCACTTTGCTTACCTTGCCTGCGTCGTCCAGGAGCACTACCTGGGTGGCATAGCTGTAGCCGACATGGGTCAGGGGGTGTTCCCGGGTAGAATTGATGGGGTCTGTAACCCCGTGGAACTCGCCCCGGAAGACCCGGCCTTCCAGTTCAGCCAGAGTGCGGCCCCGCAGGGCTTCCGCCAGGGCTGCCGCCGCCCGGCGCGTGGCCTCGCCGGTGAAGAGGCTCTGGCGGGAGGCGGTGGTACAGCCGGCGTCCGGCGTGAGGGCCGTGTCGGAGAGGACACAGTCAATAACCTCCGCCGGCAAACCGGTGGTTTCAGCAACAATCTGGATGAGGACGGATTCCAGGCCCTGGCCCATACAGGCCGCACTGGAATAGACCCGCACCTTCCCCCCTTCGACTGCCAGGTTGGCCCGGCCTGTATCCGGTGTGCCTACACCCAGGCCGACGTTCTTAAAGCCGCAGGCAATACCAGCGCAGGGGCTGGAGCTGTAGGCCTCTTTGACCGCCAGCAGGGTCTCTTTAATGCCGATATCCGCGCTGACTACCTGACCGGTGGCCAGGGTGTCCCCCGGCTCCAGGGCGTTCTGCCAGCGAATCTGCCAGGGAGACAGGCCGGTCGCCGCCGCCAGGAGGTTCATCTGGGTCTCCATGGCGAAGTTGGACTGGGGCACGCCGAAACCACGGAAGGCACCGGCCGGCGGGTTATTGGTATAGACGGCCCGGCCGCGAATGGTAACGTTGGGGATGCGGTAGGGCCCGGTGGCATGGGTGCAGGCCCGTTCCAGCACCTGGGCTCCCAGGGAGGCATAGGCGCCGGTGTCGGCCACCAGGTCGGCCACCAGGGCTACCAGGTTACCGGCGGCATCGCAGCCGGTAGTCATAGTGATGGTCATAGGGTGGCGTTTGGGGTGGCAGAGGATACTCTCCCGCCTGGTCCAGGTGAGCTTAACCGGTCTCCGGGTCTTCCAGGCCAGGAGGGCGGCATGATGCTGGACGCTCAAATCCTCCTTGCCGCCAAAACCGCCGCCGACAAACTTATTGCTTACCCGTATCTTTTCCGGCGGCAGGTTGAGGAGGGAAACCAGCTGGGCATGGATCTCGTAGACCCCCTGGGTGCTGGTGTAAACTGTCAGGCCGCCGTTTTCCGGAACGGCCAGGGCGCTCTCCGGTTCCAGGAAAGCGTGTTCTGTAAAGGGCGTTTGGTAGGTGTTGGTGATTACATGGGCGCAGGACCGCAGGGCGGCCTCGGCGTCGCCCTTTTTCACCCGGGTCTCGCTCAGGAGATTGCCACGGGGATGCAGGGCCGGCGCTCCCGGCGCCAGGGCCTCTTCCGGCGAGGTCAGGGGCGGTAGTTCCTCATAATCTACTTTGATAAAATCCAGGGCTGCCCGGGCTTCCCGGGGGGAACTGGCTGCCACCAGGGCCAGGGCGTCCCCGGCGTACCGGGTTTCTTCGCCCACGGCCACCAGGGCCGGCCAATCTTTAAAAATATGCCCCTGGTAACGCTCCCCGGGAATATCATCCGCCGTGAGGACGGCCACTACCCCGGGTTGTTCCCTGGCGGCCGTGATGTCTATGCCTTTTATCCTGGCCCTGACCACAGGCAGGCGGAAAACAGCGCCGTAGAGCATACCGGGCACCTGCATATCGTCGACAAAGACGGCTTCCCCCAGGACCTTGGGCGGGGCGTCGGGACGGAAGAAGGCCTTGCCCAGGCCCGCCGGCTCACCCCGGTAGGGCTCGATTTCACCCCGCAGGGCCTGTCCTGCCAGGCGTACGGCGGTAATGATTTTCTGGTAGCCGGTGCAACGGCAGAGGTGGGCCTTCAGGGCCTGGCGGATTTCCCCCTCGCCGGGATCCGGCTGCCGGTCCAGGAGGGCCTTGGCCTCCATAACCATCCCCGGGGTGCAAAAACCGCACTGGACGGCCCCGGCCGCCGTAAAGGCCCAGGCGTAAATCTCCTTCTCCCGCGGCGTCAGGCCTTCGACGGTAATAATCTCCTGGCCGGCGGCCCTGGCAGCCGGGATCCGGCAGGCCCGTACCGCCCTGCCTCCCATGATTACCGTGCAGGCGCCGCAGGCGCCCTCGCCGCAGCCGTTCTTTGCTCCCGTCAGGCGCAGGTCCTCCCGCAATACCTCCAGCAGGGTGGCGTCTTCATAAACATCTACTTCTCGTTGCTGTCCATTTACTAGCAATTGCAGGTGCATATCCTTCCCCCCGTCTGGTTACTGGCAGCCTGCCAGTATACCAGGCAGATCTCCTTTAAAAATACACGGATGGGATATGCCCCCGGTCATTATGACCTGGCTTGAACCGGGACATATCCCCCAATAAATTATATCTCTCAATCTTCTCTAGCGCATCTCTTTAATCCTGGCGTCGTAGTATTCGATCTTGGCGTACTCGTCATCCCAGAAGGACTGGCTCTTCATGGCGTCAAGGTATTCCCTGGTATACCCGAAGGGCAACCAGTCTCTTTCCTTCTGCTGGAAGAGGAGTTCCTTGGCTTCCGGCTTGCGGGTATCAACAATATAATGGGTGCTGGCCTTGAGGAAAATGTCATTAAACCAGCGCTCCAGGACAAAGTCCTCAATCTCCAGGGTACGTTCGGCCAGGTTTTCCAGCACTGAAGGATAACGGTCGAAGCCGTCGGTGGCTACGGTCACTACGTTGTCGCCGGGGCCCAGGCGCAGGAACTTGGCTATCTTAATGGCCCCCAGGATGTTGCAGATACCCGAGGGGCCGAAGTTATCCCGCAGGGCCAGGGCGTCGGCCTCTTTGACACCCATCTTGATCAAGGTTTCCGTCCCATCCTGGAAGACCTTCAAGCCGCGGACGGTATCCTCGTCATGGATCAGGACGATAAAGTCGGTATTCAGGACATTGTGGATGAGGGTGCACATTTTATCGCCGATTCCCTCGATGCGGTGCTGGCCGCGCCCGCCGTTATAGAGGGTGGAGCATTCGTAGGGTTCCAGGGCTGCTACTTTGCACTCGGGGAAGGCCTTTTTAATCTGGTCGCCGGCGCCCAGGGTCCCCGCCGAACCCGGCGCCGAGGTAAAGGCGGCAATACGGCCGTTGCCGATGCCCCGGACGGCTTCGATGGCGGCATTGCCGGTCACATGCCGGTGGAAGCGGTAGTTGGGCATAAGTTCAAACTGCGCCAGGGCGAAGTTCCTGGGGTCTTTTTTTAATTCATAGGTCCGCTGCAGGGTCAGGATGACGTCGGACTCGGTGCCGGGGGTCAGGTCCAGTTCGCCGCCGTATTTACGGATGCGCTCGTAGCGTTCCTTGCTCATGTTGTCGGGCATAATAACTATCGCCCGGAAACCGAGGAGCCTGCTGATATAGGCGACGCCGATGCCGAAGTTGCCCGTGGAAGGTCCCAGGATAGTATGCTCGCCGGGCTTGATGACGCCGTCAACACAGCCTTCAATCAAGGTAGCGTAGGCCGGGCCCACCTTGTGGGAACCGGAAGGGAAGCCCCTCCCCAGGAGAACGACGATATTGGCATCAACCCCGGTCACCTCCGGGGGCAGGACCATTTTTCTTACCTGGTTGCTGGCGTCCTTCCAGGTAATGTTGAAGAGGTTAACAGGATCCAGTTCATCATCCTTAAGAGCCTTCAGGGCCCGTTGCCGCAGGTCCGGATCGATCAGCGACGGATCAGCCATTTCGGCAAAGGTGGGGCCAAAGGGAATCTTTCCCGCCATGTCAATCCCTCCGGTTAAATATAATATTACTGAATGTAAAAAACTTCATCTACACTTATTGTATAGTTCGACATGTAAAATATAAACCCTCCTTTTGGACCTAAAATTTAGGAGGGTTTATTTTAACTTTAGAGATTGTATCTTTATTTATTTAAGCGCTCGTCCCGGTCGCGGTGGGCCAGGCGGGAGGAGGCGGCGGCAGCAATAGCAGCTACCAGATCGTCGAGGAAGGTGTTGACCTTCTCATTTTTCTTATCGTTTACAACACCAATGATGCCGGGTTTTACTTTATCCAGGTAGCCGAAGTTGGTGAAACCTATGGAGCCGTAAATATTGACGATACTCAAGGCCATAACCTCATCAATGCCGTAGAGGCCATCGTCACTCTTCAGCATGGCAGCCAGGGGCTCGCACAGTTGCCCTTGCTCCGCCATTTCGTCGAGGGCTATCCCGGTGAAAATGGCGTTCTGGACCTCCCGCTTTTCCAGCACGCGTTCCACGCTTTCACGGCAGGCCGCGAGGGTCAATTCGCGGATATATTTCTGCTGGACGTCATATACCAGGAGAGCGATATCCTCCAGGGTCACCCCCCGCCGTTCCAGCCAGGCTATGGCTGTTTCCTTGAAGGGCAGGCTGCCGGAGTATTGCTGTTTCTCCTTTAATTGGGCCACGCTCACTTCTACTACCCCCTCTCAGAGATAAAATAAGTAAACCTATTCTAACACAGTTTTGGTTCTGGCGGAAGAGAAGGGCCGGCGAATGGGGAAAGTAACCGGTCATGCAGGAGCCCCCATTTGTCCACCGCCCGGCAAAAGAAAATCAGGACATACAACCCTCGAGGTGCAGGATAGCCTCCAGGACGCCGCCGCCTATCGCCCGGGCTTTATCAGAAATGATGAAGCAGTAGTCCCGCTCACCCCGGGGGTCCACATCACCAGCCTTCAGACCCGCAGTCACCTGAAGCCCATCGTGGAGAATACCCCGCAACACGCCGCTGATCCGCGCCCGCAGGGGAATACCGTCAACTGTAGCCACCGTTTCCCCGGCCCTTACCGGGTCGCCGATTGCCTTGCAGCTCCTGAAGACACCGTCTGCCGGTGCTCGCAGGACTCTTTCTTCCCTGTAACCCATAACCTCACCGGGGATGCCGGTATTGGCCGCCGCCTCCCCCTGCCAGATTACCCGGCCCAGGTAGTGGCCGCGCTGGGTTTCAATGACGGCGTGGGCATCCTTCCCGGCGGTAAAACCGGGACCGAGGGCAATGACAATGGGAGCCTGGTCGATGCGCGTCCCCAGGTTGGTCTTGGCCAGGATGGCGTCCACCACTATCCGGGGCTTCAAGGCGGCAATAACTCCTGCCCGGGGATCTACCAGGACGGCAACCTCCCCCTGCCGGGTCACTGCCAGGGCACTTTCCGGGTCGGAAACCAGGCGGGCGGTGACCCCTTCGACAGTTGTTTCCCCGTTATATACCGCCTCCGCGAAAGCCACGGCCCGGCGAATTACCGTCGGCTTGGGGATCTCGGTCATGATCACCTGAAAGCCGGACTGGTGCAGGCGGTGGGCCACCCCGCTGGCCAGGTCACCGGCCCCTTTGATAACTACTAGTTCCCGGGCCACTGTTTTTCCTCGCTCCTCCGAAAATAGGGTTGGTGCAAAAATGGTTGGTTAAGCCATAACCAGGTTCCTTCAGGCCGGTGGGTCATTGTACATCCGCTTGCTATTATTAGCAAAGATTATTCTCCTGCAACCAGGCCCGGTAATCGGCCAGGGTATCGATATCCTGAAAAATACCGGGGCAGGAGACTTCCACCGGCAGTACCTCTTCCGGGTGTTCCCGGATAATTTCCCGGGCGCCGATGTCTCCCTGCAGGTCCAGGATTTGCGGCCAGAGGTCGCGATCGATAAGGACCGGATTCCCCCGCCGGCCCCGGTAAACCGGGACGATTATCTTTCTGCCCCCGGGCCGGTAGGCTTCTAACAGCTGCCTGAGGACAGCCGGCGTAACTCCCGGCTGATCGGCCAGGACAAAGAGGGCCGCCGGGGTCCGGGGCGGCAGAGCCGCCAGGCCGGCTTGCAGGGAGGTGCTGAGGCCCTGGCGATAGGCGGGGTTAATGGCTAAATCTACCTTTAAACCTGCCAGGGCGGCAGCTATTCTCTCGCTTTCGTGGCCCAGGACGACCACTACTTTTTCCCCGGCGGCTTCAAGGGCGGTGAGCACCGCCCGGCGCACCAGGGGCTGGCCTTTCAGGGGCAATAAAAGCTTACCACCACCCATCCGCTTCCCGGCGCCGGCCGCCAGGACGATGACTCCCACCCTGCCGGCCGGGGGTTCCAGGCCTCCAAGGACCTGGCGTACCGGGTTTGCAGTAGCAACCGCACCCAGGATAACCCTTTCCCCGCCGGCCTTGAGGATGGCGGCGGCTACCTCTCGTCCCCGGCGCAAAAGGTCATAATCCCCGGCCTGATTGAGGAGGGCCAGCCAGCGGGCCCCCTGCGGCACGCCCTTGCGGCCCCCATCCGGGTGGACCAGAACCCTGGCTAAATCGGCCTCCGCCAGGGGGCCGTCCTCTTCCCGCCCCAGGAGTCCGGCCACTACCCGGGGCCGGTGGACAAAGGGCGGGGCCAGGGGCCGGCCCAGGACCGGCAGGCCGGCTACCGCGATCACCATGGTCGTGACCGGCGGGATAACCGGCTCATGGGCCGCCGGAGCTTTGAGGAGGGCGCCCGCCGCCCCATCGCCCTCCAGGAGCAGGTAATCGACGTCCAGATTCCCCAGGGCCGCTACCGTTGCCGCGTCAAGTCCCATTACCTTGCCCTGGTCATCGATTCCGGCACCGCAGGTAATCAGATTTTCTCCCTGCAATCGGTACTTGACGGCTTTCATCAAACAGTTACCGTCACCGGTAATAACAGGCTCGGCCAGGCGGGAGAGCTGACCGGGGAGCATCCTGGTGGTAGGGGCTACAATTACCCGTTTCCCGGCGGCCGCCAGCTCCCGGGCCAAACAAATAAGGGCCGAAGTCTTACCCCCGGCCCCCACCATGGTAATAATCTCCTTGGATTGTAAATCTAAAGCCTGGCGCAGCTGCATTGAGATATACTTCCCCTAGAATTGCGGCGGGGTAATGGCGGAAATAAAAACCAGTTCTTCCTCGCCCACGCTCCAGAGTTTATGGGGGATTGAGGCGTAATAGTAGATACTATCCCCCTTTTCTACCCGGTAAACCTCGCCGCCGATATCTATTTCCATAACCCCCTGGAGCACGACGATGCACTCCTCCCCTGGATGGGCCAGGGGCTCATCACAGCTGGCCGCCCCCGGTTCCAGGCGGGCCATCATTACTTCCATATTGCGGTTCAAATCCGGAGACAGCAGTTCATAGGTCAGGTGGGACTGGGGAAAGCGCAGGACCTTGCGCTGGTCTTTCCTGACCACCGGGCTGTGTTCCTCATGGTTGAGGAGGAAATAAAAAATCGGAATATCCAGGGCCTCGGCAATCTTACGCAGGGATGTGATTGACGGGTCGGCCAGGTCCCGCTCAACCTGGCTCAGGAAGCTGGAAGTCAGGCCCGTTTTTTCGGCCACATCCTTAAGGCTCATCCCCCGCTCCCGGCGCAACTGGCGTATCTTTTTCCCTAGCACTCCCCTATTACCTCCAATGGTTCAATAAATACGTCCATGACGCCGCCACAGACCATGCCTTCATCTTCGGCCGTGTCGGCCGTCAGGTCCAGGTGATAAATCTCCGGGCGCCCCCTGTCCAGGACCATCAGAGCTCGCTGGCGAATGGCCGCTTCGGCGCAACCGCCGCCCACCGTACCATGGATATGGCCATCGGCGCTGACAAGCATCCGGGTACCGGCTTCCCTGGGGGCCGAACCCTTAACCTGGATAATGGTCGCCAGGGCGCAGCGCTTACCCTGTTGCAATGACCCAATGACTTCCGCGATAAGCTCCCGGTCCATATCCTTGCTCCCCTGCTCTAGTCTGCTGCAAGTAATCATTAAGGATAATTACAACATAACTAACACTTTTTCCTCCTTTTTCAGGAGCTTTTAATCCATTTTTTATGCCCGGGCGGGTTATAAACATAAATAAGCAAAGGCTATCACTATCAGAACTAACTTGATGGTTACAAAATTACCGCCAGCCCAGGACTGGCGGCTATATCTAAGCGCCCCGGCGGTACACCCGGATAATCTCCGCCAGGATGCTGATGGCGATCTCGGCCGGGGTCTCGGCGCCGATATCCAGGCCAATGGGAGCATGTATCCTCGCCAGCACCTGCGGATCGACGCCCTCCGCCAGCAGGCGTTCCTTTACACCCTGGACCCGGCGCCGGCTGCCGATCATACCGATATAAGCGGCCGGGGCCTGGATGACTGCCCGCAGGCACTCATAGTCATAGCGGTGCCCCCGGGTGACAATGACTATAAAAGTAGAAGGATTGATCTCGAGCTCCTGGAGGGCGGTGTTAAAGGGAGCGCAGATGATCCGATCAGCATCCGGAAATAAAGCCTTACTGGCAAAATCGGGCCGGTCGTCTACTACCGATACCCGGTAACCGGCCAGCTTGGCCGCTGCCGCCACCTGCTGGCCTATATGACCGCCGCCAAGGATTAAAATCCGGGGTTCAGGAAGCACCGGCTCCAGGAAAAGGGTGATGTTGCCCCCTTTAACCTCCAGGGTTTCCAGCCGGGGCCGGCGCCCGGCCAGGACCCCCGGAGCCACCTCGCCCAGGGCCTCCTCCAGGACGGCTGCTCCCGGCCCTTCGTAACGGCCGCCAGGCTCCCAGAGGAAGTGATCGCCGGCCGCCATCCCCGGAACCTCTCCCTCCACCCTGACCACCGTAGCCGCCACCGCCGGTCGCTGTTCTTCCAGGGCCGCGAGCAACTCCTGGAAAAAAGCCAGTTTACCCATCCCCGGCCAGCCTCCCCCGCTTATAGCCGTCCAGGCAGAGTTCGACAAATTCAGCCATAGTATCTACAATTATTTCAGGATCGGCAGCCTGGATCTGTTCCCGGGGCACCCTGCTCCAGCCGGCGGCCACGCTGGTGACGCCGGCCGCCCGGGCCGCCTGGATATCATGGGGGCTGTCGCCGATCATGGCTGCCGCCCCCGCCTCCACACCCAGGAGTTCGAGGCCGCGGCGGACCGGCTCCGGCTCCGGCTTGTGGCTGGTTACGTCCTCGGCGCAAATGATCACCGGGAAAAAGGAAGTCAGGTCAAAGAGTTTCAGGCCGTAGACGGTGCTGTCCCGGAGCCGGGAAGTGACCACCCCCAGTTTTATCCCCGCCTGCCGCAGCCTTTCCAACCCTTCACGCACCCCGGGGCACAGGCGCACCAGGGAATCAAAATTTTCAGCACTGAAACGGCGGTAAACGGGTAACATCTCCGCCAGCCGTTCCGGTACAAAGGCCGCCAGGCCGTCCTTCAAGGGGACACCGAAGTAAGGGTAAACCTCCTCCGGGGTCACCTCCCGGCCCAGGTAGGGCGCCAGGGTATGCTGGAAGGACTTGATAACCAGATCGGAAGTATCCACCAGGGTACCGTCAAAATCAAAAAGTACGCCGGCAAACAAGGGCGGGCCCCCCTATAACCTTTCCTTAAGGAGCTGGTTCACCAGGCCGGGATTGGCCTTACCCCGGGTGGCCTTCATCACCTGGCCCACCAGGAAGCCCAGGGCCTTTTCCTTGCCGTTACGGTAGTCCTCCACCACGTTGGGATTGGCCGCCAGCACCTCGTCGACAATCTTCCCCAGGGCGGCGGTATCGCTGATCTGAACCAGGCCCTTTTCCTGGACTATCTGGCGGGCTCCTTTGCCGCTGGCAAACATCTCCTCCAGGACCTGCTTGGCGATTTTGCCGCTGATGGTACCTTCCTTCTGCAACTTAAGCAGGTCTGCCAGTTCCCCGGGCGGTACCGGCGCCTGGCCGGGCTCAAGGTTCCGGGCGTTTAGCAGCCGTAAAAAGTCGCCCATGATCCAGTTGCTGACAACCTTGGCATCTGGATACAGGGCCACAACCCGGTCGAAATAGTCGGCCAGGTCCCGGGAGCTGGTTATCACCCCGGCGTCATAGGCCGGCAGGCCGAAGGTATCCATTAAACGCCGGCAACGGGCATCGGGCAGCTCCGGAAGCTCCCGGCGTACCCGTTCGATCCAGGCGGCGTCAATTTCCAGGGGTACCAGGTCCGGTTCCGGGAAGTAACGGTAGTCGTGGGCCTGCTCCTTGGTCCGCATAACGGTTGTTACCCCGCGGCTTTCATCCCAGGCCATGGTCGCCTGCTCGACCCGGCCGCCGCCCTCCAGGATGGCGATCTGGCGCTCAATCTCGTACTCCAGAGCCCGCTGCAGGGCGCGGAAGGAGTTCATATTCTTTACTTCCGTCTTGGTGCCGAAGGTTTGAGAACCCCGGGGCCGCACCGAGACATTGGCGTCGCAGCGTAAGGATCCCTCTTCCATCTTGCAGTCGGAAACGTCCAGGTACTGGAGGATGGCCTTGAGCTTTTCCATATAAGCCCGGGCCTCCGCCGGAGAGCGCAGGTCCGGCTCGGAAACGATTTCCAGCAGGGGGACGCCGGTGCGGTTGTAGTCCACCAGGGAGTAACCGCCGCCGGGGCCGTCCACGTGGACGAGTTTACCGGCGTCTTCCTCCATATGCACCCGGGTGATACCGATAACCCGCTCCTGGCCGTCAACGTTGATCTTCAGGTAGCCGCCGGTAGCCAGGGGCAGGTCGTACTGGGAAATCTGGTAGTTCTTGGGGAGATCGGGGTAGTAGTAGTTCTTGCGGTCGAATTTGCAGAAGGGCGCCACCCGGCAGTTGAGGGCCAGGGCCGTTTTCAGGCCGAATTCAACCACCTGGCGGTTAATAACCGGCAATACCCCGGGCAGCCCCAGGCAAACAGGGCAGACGTGGGTATTGGGCTCGCCGCCAAAGGCTGTGCTACAGCTACAGAAAGCCTTGGAAGCCGTCTTCAGTTCCGTATGGACTTCCAGGCCGATTACAGCTTCGTATTCCATTACGCCACCCCCAGTTCCGGCCGCCGCCGGTGGTATTCCGTACTCTGTTCAAAGGCATAAGCTGCCTGCAGCAGGGTGGCCTCGGCAAAGGGCCGCCCAATCAGCTGCAGGCCAACGGGTAGTCCCTGGCTGAAACCGCAGGGCAAAGACAGGGCCGGCAGCCCGGCCATGTTAACGGGGATGGTACACAGGTCGGACAGGTACATGGCCAGGGGGTCTCCCGCCTTTTCGCCCAGGCGGAAGGCCACCGTCGGGGAGGTAGGCGTGGCCAGGAGGTCGTATTTCTCGAAGGCCGCTTCAAAGTCCCGGCGGATAAGGGTCCGCACCTTGAGGGCCTTCAGGTAATAGGCATCGTAATAGCCCGAGCTCAGGGCATAGGTGCCGAGCATAATCCGCCGCTTGACCTCGGGCCCGAAGCCCTCGCTGCGGGTATTCATATACATCTCGATAATATCCTTGCCCGGCACCCGCAGGCCGTAACTGACGCCGTCATAACGGGCCAGGTTGGATGAGGCCTCGGCCGGGGCCACCAGGTAGTAGGCCGGCAGGGCGTACTCGGTATGGGGCAGGGAGGTTTCCTCGCAAACGGCCCCCAGTTCCTCCAGTTTGGCAATAGCCCGCCGGACAATGGCGGCCACCTCCGGTTCCATGCCAGCGCCGAAATACTCCCGCGGAACGCCTATCTTTAGGCCTTTCACTTCCGGCTTCAGGGACGACCGGTAATCGGGCACCGGCAGGTCGGCGGACGTAGAATCCCGGGGGTCATGCCCGGCTATGGCCTCCAGAACCAGGGCGCAATCGGTGACGTCCCGGGTAATGGGGCCGATCTGGTCCAGGGAGGAGGCGAAGGCCACCAGGCCGTAACGGGATACCCGGCCGTAGGTGGGCTTCATCCCCACGACGCCACAGAAGGAAGCCGGCTGGCGGATGGAACCGCCGGTATCCGACCCCAGGGAGTAATAGGCTTCGCCGGCGGCCACCGCCGCCACAGCGCCGCCGCTGGAACCACCCGGCACCCGCTCCAGGTCCCAGGGATTCCGGGTGGGGTAGAAGCGGGAATTCTCCGTGGAGGAACCCATGGCGAACTCGTCCATATTGAGCTTGCCCAGCATCACCGCCCCGGCCTCTTTAAGGCGCCGGACTACGGTGGCGTCATAGGGAGGCACCCAGTCTGCCAGCATCCGCGACGAGCAGGTGGTCCGCACCCCCTCGGTGCAGAGGTTGTCCTTCAGGGCCATGGGCACCCCGGCCAGGGGGCCCAGGGCTGCCCCCCGGGCCCGGGCGGCATCCACAGCCCGGGCCTCTTCCAGGGCCTGTTCCGCCGTCCGGGTTAGATAAGCCTGGACCCGGCCGTCGACGGCTTCAATCCGGTCAATTATGGCCGCCGTGGCTTCTTCGGAGCTGATTTCCTTACGGTTCAACAGGTCGCTCAATTCATGGGCTGTTAAGTAATATAATTCCATCTTTTCTACCTCCCGGCCTATACTACCCGCGGTACTTTAAACTGGCCTTCGCTAACTTCGGGAGCCCCCTGCAGGGCTTTCTCCCGGGGCAGTCCGGGCCGGGATACATCGTCGCGAAAGACGTTGCGCAGGGGCAGGACGTGGGCGGTGGGTTCCACGTCCCTGGTATCCAGGGCGTTTAATTTATCCATATACTCCAGGATGGCATTGAGCTGCTCGGTGTAGGCCGCCTTTTCCTCCGGAGAGAGCTTCAGGCGGGCCAGCAGGGCCACATGCTCGACTTCAGCAGTGCTAATGGGCATACTTTAACCACCTTTTCGGCGTACTTTCTGCATAATTATAGCAAAAGGGTTGGCTAACGGCAACGTTTACCGGGGTAAGCCCGGTCATATAAATCTCCTCGCCGCCAGATTCGTTTTCCTTCTACCCGGTCCTTTAGCGATCAAACTTGGATCCATCTCTTTTATTTGTTATAGGACATGGCGTTTGTGTTTCCTCGTTTAGCGTATTGCCGGATCTTCTAGATACCATTTGCTACTTCTCCCTGTCCTAATTTAACTAACGCCCGGGGAAACGGGCGCCGCCGAAGAGGATACCGGCGATAAGCAACAAACGCAGGGCCTGCCAGAAAGTGATCTTTTTTAAGTTAAATACATCAGGCATGGTGATGTTCCAGAGCCACTGGAACAAACCGGTTACGGCGAAAAACAGGGCCACCAGGAAAGGTAATACGTCGAGAATCCTTAATGAATCCATTTTTTCAACCCCAATCTTTTAACGGCCAATTGTTAGCGGCGCAGTAGTTGCCTTAAACCGTCCGCGTCAATTACAGGCACCCCCAGTTCCCGGGCGCGCTCGTACTTGGAGCCCGGTTTGTCGCCGGCTACAACATAGTCGGTTTTCCGGCTCACACTGCTGCTGACTTTACCCCCCGCCCTGGTGATCAGCTCTTCTGCTTCCTGGCGGGTCATTCCCAGCAGGGTGCCGGTGAGGACAAAGGTCTTGCCGGTTAAGGGCCCGGCCGGGGTTCCTGCATCTTCAGCCTCCAGCCGTACCCCGGCCTTTTTCAGCTTCTCCAGTACGGCCCGATTCCGGGGCTCGGTGAAAAACTCCCGGATGCTCTCCGCGATGCGGGGGCCGATATCGGGCAGGGCGGTCAATTCTTCCAGCGTGGCCGCGGCCAGTTTATCTAAGGAACCGAAATGATCGGCCAGGACCCGGGCCGCCCGCTGGCCGACGTTACGGATCCCCAGGGCGAAGAGGAGGCGTTCCAGGGGTTGCTTTTTACTGGCAGCAATGGCTGCCAGGAGATTGCCGGCCGATTGCCGGCCGAAGCGTTCTAGTTTTAACAGGTCTTCTTCCTTTAGATAATAGAGATCGGCGGCGTCGTGGATGAGGCCGGCTTCCAGGAGCTGGGCCACGATGGCCGGGCCCAGGCCCTGGATGTCCATGGCCCCCCGGGAAGCGAAGTGGATAATCCCCTCCAGGACCTGGGCCGGGCAGGCCAGGCCGCCGGTGCAGCGGTGGGCCGCCTCCCCCGGCGGCCGCACTACCGCAGCCCCGCAGGCCGGGCAGCGCTCCGGCATGGTAAAGACCTCTTCCGACCCGGTACGCCGCTCCGGCAGAACGGCCACCACCTCGGGGATGATATCGCCGGCCTTCTGAACAATGACCGTATCGCCGATGCGAATGTCCTTCTCCCGGATATAATCTTCATTATGTAAAGTGGCCCTGCTGACGGTGGTTCCGGCCAGGCGGACCGGGGTAAGCACGGCCGTGGGGGTCAGGACCCCGGTGCGCCCGACCCGCAGGATAATCCCCTCCACCCTGGCGGCAGCCTGTTCAGCCGGGAATTTATAGGCCATAGCCCACCGGGGAGCCTTAGCCGTCGCCCCCAGGACGGGATGGAGGCCCAGGTCGTTGACCTTGATGACCAGGCCGTCGATTTCATAGGGTAGACTCGCCCGCCTTTCCGGCGTCCAGGATTTTACCTCCTCCAGGACGGCCTGGATGTCCGGGGCCACGACCCGGTAAGGGTTGACGGGAAAGCCCAGCTCCGCCAGGAAATCCAGGGCCCCGGCCTGGCTGGCAACTTCCGCGCCGGTAAGGCTGATTACCTGATAAACAAAGAGGCTCAAGCTGCGGCTGGCCGTTATCTTCGGGTCCAGCTGGCGCAAGGAACCGGCGGCGGCGTTCCGGGGGTTGGCAAAAAGGGGTTCCCCGGCCTCCTCCCGGGCGGCGTTCAGGGCAGTAAAGGCGACCTTGGGCATGTAGACCTCCCCGCGGACCACGAGAAAAGGCAGGGGCCGGCGCAGGCGCAGGGGCAGGGCGGGAATGGTTCTGAGGTTGGCAGTGACCTCCTCCCCCACCTGGCCGTCCCCCCGGGTGGCGCCCAGGGTAAAAAGGCCGTCCCTGTAGGTGAGGGCCACGGCCAGGCCGTCAATTTTAGCTTCGATGACATATTCCACCGGACGGCCCGCCAGTCCCCGGACGCGACGGTCAAATTCCAGCAGGTCGCCTTCATTGAAGGCGTCGTTGAGGCTCAGCAGCACCTGGGGATGGCGCACCTGGTTGAACTCTTCCCGGGGTGCGCCCCCTACCCGCTGGCTGGGGGAGTCCGGGGTCCGGAGTTCGGGGTAAGCCTCCTCCAGGGCTAAGAGTTCCTGCATCAGGTCGTCGTATTCCCGGTCGCTGATCGAGGGCTGATCGAGGACGTAGTAGCGATAGTTATGTTCCTCGATCAGGCGCCGCAGTTCTTCCACCCGTTGCCGGGCGGCAGCTAGATCCATACCCATTCCCCCGTAAATAGGGTTATATCAAAAATGGTTATTGCTGGTCAGGCTATACTCCAGTTCCCCCGGGGCTGGAGGATCCCTGGCGGGAGCGTCAGCCCCCATCAGGGGCTCCTGGAAAACGAGCTTCTCAAGACAGCAGCGGCGCGCCTTCATAAATGGCTCCCATGGGTTACCAGTGCTTAAACCTTCCTGACCGGGGCGTAGGCTACAGCCAGCTGCTTGATGCCCCGCTCGGGGAAGGCGACGCTGATGATAGCGTCATCGCCTTCGCCGCTGATTTTCACTATGACGCCCAGGCCCCAGGCGTCGTGCCGGACCTTGTCCCCCACCTGCCAGGATGCCCGGGTGCTCTTTGCCGGTGCCGGCTGGCGCCGGATTGGCCGGTCCCGGTCATCCCGTTCCTCTCCGGCCCTGATAAGACCCCGGGACCGCAGGCCGGTTTCTCCACCCTGGATCAAGCCGGCCGGTATCTCATCCAGGAACCGGGAAGGAGGATTGCTCATGGTGCTGCCGTAAAGGTTACGGGTCCAGGCATGGGTGAGATACAGGACCTCCCTGGCCCGGGTCATGCCCACATAGCAGAGCCGCCGTTCTTCTTCCATCTCCGCCGGGTCGTCCAGGGAGCGAAAATGGGGAAAAACCCCCTCTTCCAGGCCGGCCAGGAAGACCACCGGGAACTCCAGTCCCTTGGCCGTGTGCATGGTCATCAAGGCCACCGCAGCATTGCCGCTATAGGTGTCACTCTCCGCCACCAGGGCTACCTGGGTGAGGAAATCTCCCAGGGATGGTTCCGGATTGCCCTGGTCGTAGCTCCGGGTCACCGTCTGAAACTCCTTCAAGTTCTCCAGCCGGGCCTGGGCCTCGGGAGTCCGCTCGGCCTCCAGTTCCGCCTGATAACCCGTCTCTTTTAAGATGGTGGCTACCAGGTCCGTCACCGTTAATTTTTCCTGCTGCCGGCGCAGGTTATCCAGCATCGCCACCAGTTCCCGCAGCGCCTGCCGGCCCCGGGCCGGGATGCCGGGGATGGTGTCCACCCGCTCCAGGACCCGGTAAAGGCTCTCCCCCTCGCTGGCAGCGGCGGCTTCCAGCCTGGCCAGGGTGGCCTCGCCGATACCGCGCCGGGGAACATTGATAACCCGCAGCAGGCTGAGACTATCGTCCGGGTTGGCAATTACCCGCAGGTAGGCCAGGATATCCTTAATCTCCTTGCGCTGGTAGAACTTCAGGCCGCCGACAACCTCATAGGGGACGCCGGCCTGCATAAAGGCCTCTTCCAGGGCCCGGGACTGGGCATGGGTGCGGTAGAGGACGGCAAAGTCGCTGAAGGGCCGCCCCTCCTGCTGGTGCCGGCGGTAAACCTCGCCGGCGATGAACCGCCCTTCATCCCGCTCATCAGCGGCCCGGTACAGGTGCAACAGCTCTCCTTCCTGCCGCCGCGTCCAGAGGCGTTTCTCCCGGCGCCCCTCATTATGCTGGATAACGGCATTGGCGGCCTGGAGGATGGGCCGGGTGGACCGGTAGTTTTCCTCCAGGAGAATCACCCGGGCCCGGGGGAAGTCCTCCTCAAAGGCCAGTATGTTTCCGATATCAGCCCCCCGCCAGCCGTAGATACCCTGATCCGGGTCGCCGACGACGCAGAGGTTGTCCCCCTTACCGGCAAGGAGACGCACCAGGATGTACTGGGCGTGGTTGGTATCCTGGTACTCGTCCACCAGGATATGCTGCCAGCGCTGCTGGTAGTAACGTAATACCAGGGGATTCTGCTGCCAGAGAAAGACCGTTTGCATGATAAGATCGTCAAAGTCCATGGCGTTTAATTCCCGCAGCTTCTCCTGGTAACGGCTGTAAATCTTCCCGTGTTGTTGCTCCCGGAAGGTGGCCGCGCCGTCCAGGAAACGTTCCGGCGTCTGCAGGTCGTTCTTGGCCATGCTGATGACATGGGCCAGGGAACGAGGCGGGTATTTTTTATCATCCAGGTCTAGCTCTTTTAAGACCTCTTTGAGGGCCGCCTGCTGGTCGTCGGTATCGTAGATGACGAAATTCGGCCGATAACCGAGGAGGCTGGCTTCCCGCCGCAGGATACGGACACAGGCGGAATGGAAGGTGCTGACCCAGAGGTCCCGGGCCGCCTCCCCTACCAGGCCCTCCAGGCGTTCCTTCATTTCCCGGGCCGCTTTATTGGTAAAGGTAACCGCGAGGATGTTTTCCGGGCGAACACCCTCCTGAATCAGGGCCGCCACCCGGTAAGTAAGGACCCGGGTCTTGCCGCTGCCGGCTCCGGCCAGGACCAGGAGGGGTGTGCCCCGGTGCTTGACGGCCTCCTGCTGGGGACCGTTGAGTAAAGCCATAAAATCTGTCAATACCTTCACACTCCTAAGCCCTGGTTATATTCGCCCCGGCAGCCAAAAAACCTGCAAGGAACCGGTCTTCTTTTTCCCCTTCCAGGAAGGTGATGCATATAATGCAGCAGGTTGAAAAAGGAGAGGTGAAGCTCATGGAAACCCGGCTGAACAGCGACCCGCCAGGTCAAGAAAAACCGGAAGTAAACTCCTGCCTCCTAAAAGCCAGCAGCAGCCAGCAGGAGGCGGAAGACGCATCCGACACCTCCGGCTTCTTTAAGGACAGCAGTGATGAACCAGGACAGGAAGGAGCCGCCGGCGCTACCCGGCCCCGGGGAGAGACCCTGACCCTGGCTGCGCGGAGCCAGGCCCTGTTCCAGGAAGCTCTCCTCAATGGTAGCATTGACCAGTTCCTGGCCCAGCTGCAGGGCTGGATCGAGAGGATTCGCACCTTCCTCAGCTATGCTGATATGGGCATCACTACAGCCGACAACATCCTCAATGTCACAAAAAGCACCCTGGAAGCAGAAATGGGGATTAAACCGGCCGGCGATACCGGTGCCCCCGCCGGTATGCCCCTGCCTGCTTCCTCCCTCCAGCTAATGTGGAACCTCATCCAGACCCAGGAATTTCAAATCTTTACCGGCCGCATGCTGGCTCAACTTTTAAAAATGAACCTCAACCCACCCATCAGCAAAGGAAGCTCCGGGTAGGCCGGGGCTTCCTCTATGATATTCTCCTTGCCTGGCGCGGGCGGTACCGGTACTGCTAACCTGCCGGGAATCGCCGGATTTCCCTGGATGTTTTTGTCTTCCCGCCGAATACGCCCGGCTATAAAAAGCCCCTGGAGAATTTAATAACTCCAGGGGTTATCATTCATCGCCGTCTACCTGCAAACAGTTTTTTGCTTATTGGAATTGGTGGGACCTTACCTCGCCCGTAGTAGCCGGGGAATAAGTATTCATCATGGTGCTGGTGGTCATTTCTTGCATGGTCGGCACCTGGTAATACCCCTTCTGGTTCATATACTGCCACACTTCGTAGGCCTGTTCGGCACAATTGATAGCCCCCTGCTGGATCATATGCCGCAGTTCGGGGTCAGCACACTCCAGGGCGGCTATCATCCGCATGGTGGCCGAAGACTTGTGGCACCCCAGCATGCCGCTGGCCACGTCCCGGTCGTCCATCTCGTTTAAGGAGGAATTTGGCGTCATGGTGCCCGGATTGTCCAGGCCGTACACAGGACTGGCGTTCCTCACGGGACGGTAGGGCACCGCCTGGCTCATGCCCCGCTGGTTGATGGCCTGGACCATATTGTTGTATTCCCGGGTCATAAATTGAATCTGCTTATCCAGGATGCCCCGGAGCTGCTGGTCCCTGATATGGGGGCGGTAGAGCTGGAACTGATTGATGCCGTCGATGGTGTCACTTAAAACCTCGTGAACCTCCATTACCTCGTGGGCTCCGTAATGGGCGGCCATTTGTAAATCTCCTCCTGAAAATAAATTTTTGGCGAAGAAATTTGCCTGACAAGTATTGTCTCCGTTTTGGGAGGAAATTATGTGGTCTGGTTTTAGATGAGCTCAATGTTGACATTGATACTATTATCAAAGCCACTGGGCTTGCCCCGGAAGAGATAAACGCTCTGAAGAAACAATTGGAGCAATGATTTTTTCGCTGGCCGTAAATTCAGGAAAAGGCCCGCCTTATCCACCGGGGCGGGCCTTGTTATTATAACTTGCCGGAGCCGTGCGGCTCTTTGCCAGCAATTTTGCCCTCTTCTTCCCAGGAGTTTTCCAGGAAAAATCAACCATTATAACATAACCCTTCTAAAACCGCTTGCTGCCTTTCGTTTCCGAAGCCTTGAAATGCTAGGTTTTCATCTGGACTATTTCGGACTCCCTTATTTTGTCAAATCCCGGCCGGCCTTGATTTTGCTGGGTTTTTGGATATTTTAAATACAGGGTGCAAATACTGATAATACATTACCCACCAAGGAACGGAGCGTCAAATGGGAAATCGAAAAGCCGGGAATACCAACCTCTGGAAAGTAGCCCTGGGTTCGGCCGGCCTGACCTGTCTGGGGCTATGGCTTTTCAGCCGCCCCCTGCTGAACCGCATTCACGATTCTTTCCTTAAGACCGTGATGACCGATCCCTATGAAGAGAATTTCTGGGAGTTTGTCTCGGCCGCAAACCGTACCGGTCTCCAGAAAATTGTTGAGACCAATTTGCGTGCCCAGGAGGGGAAACTCCTCGAGAGGCCTTTTGGCAGCCCCTGGCGTTTCCCCGGAACAGACGGCCTTGTTTTTAACCTGGCGCAGCTGGCAAAGCTCCCTGTTGAGGAGAGTGTTCCCGTTGATACAAAGGTAACCCTGGGGCCCCGGGCAGCCAGGCCCCTGAAAATAAGCATGCCGATCATCGTCTCCGGTATGGCCTATGGACTGGCCTTAAGCGAAAAGGCCAAGATAGCCCTGGCCAGGGGGGCCAGCCTGGCCGGCACCGCCACTAATACCGGCGAAGGGCCTTTATTGCCTTCCGAAAGGCAGGCTGCCAGCCACCTTATCGTCCAGTACAACCGCGGGGGTTGGAATTACAACCCCCGCCTGCTCAAACAGGCCGACATGGTGGAAATTCAGTTCGGCCAGGCAGCCATCGCTGGCCTGGGCCACAGCACCAATTATGAGGATATACCTCCCAAAGGCCGTCGCCTCCTCGGGCTCAAGCCCGGCCAGGCGGCTGTTACCCATGCCCGCATGCCCGGTATCAAAGATCCTAAAAAAGACCTGCCACCCCTGGTCACCAGGTTACGTCGCCTGACCGGGGGCGTCCCCATTGGCGCTAAAATCGGCGCCGGCAATGACCTGGAGAGGGACCTGGCCATCCTCCTGGAAGCAGGCGTCGACTTTATTGCCATAGATGGAGCCGGCGGGGCCTCCAAGGGCTCACCGCCCATCATCCAGGATGACTTTGGCGTGCCCACGGTCTATGCCGTCAATCGCGCGGCCACTTTTCTAAAAAAACAGGGGGTAAAAGACAGGGTAAGCCTGATTGCCGGCGGCGGGCTGGTGACCCCGGGCGACTTTTTAAAAATCCTGGCCCTGGGAGCCGACGCCGTCTACATCGGTACCATGGCCCTCTTCGCCCTCACCCACACCCAGGTCTTAAAGGCCATGCCCTGGGAACCCCCGCTCCAGGTAGTCTTTGCCCGGGGCCGCTACCAGGATCGGCTGGATGAAGAAAAGGCGGCCCGCAATCTGGCCAATTTCTTAAAGTCCTGTAACGCTGAAATCATGGAAGGCGTACGCGCCCTGGGCAAAAAGTCCGTCAGGCAGGTCAACAAGTCCGACCTGGCCGCCCTGGACCCCGTAACAGCCAGGGCCCTGGGCATCCCCCTGGCCGCCCGGGCCAGGAACTGCTTTCTCTCCTGATATAGCCGGCAGATTTTGCCTGAGTGGTTACGGGCCATGGCCGGTACCGCAACCGGGCGGTTCAATTTTTCATTATCTTTTTGCCTATTTCTGCGTCCCCCGTCCAGGAATAGTTGTCATGGCAATCCCGGAGTTAAATTATGCTAAACCCCTAATCCCACCCTATTGCTCTCCTCTTCCTCCGCTTCGACCCTGTTTTATGCGTATATTTTCGCAATTAAATGCAGTTTGGCTTCCGCAATTTGACCACGCTGAATTCCCGGAGATTATAAGGGCGAAACATCCTGGCGACAATTATATGCCATCCAAAAATAACTACGGAAAAAGGCACTCATTATGCTGCTTTTATAGATTTATTTTACTATTGCTTATTTTTCTATATATCCCCTGGTAATTACCTGCAGATCACGACCAGGAGGACCTGGCTGCTTCTGCAATTCTAGCCGTCCGCGTCCGCAGCTCCTGGGCGAGACTGGCTAACTCTTCGGAGACGGCAGCTTGTTTTTCCGCTAGCCCTGCCAGCTCTTGGGACATAGAAGAGGTAAGCTGGGCTGTGGTGACGAGCTGGTGCAGGCCCCTGGCTATTTGAGAAGCTCCTTCCTTTACAGTTTTAGCCAGCTTTCTTATCTCCTCTCTATGACTGTAAAGGTTCTACCGTTGTCCCCGGCGCGCGCGGCTTCTATGGCCGCGTTAAGGCCCAGGAGGTGGGTCTGTTCTGCCACCTCTCCTATGAGCTCTGTAGCCTGGTCAGCCGCACTAGCGTACCTTTCTACCTCCTGCCCGGTGGCCGAGACCTCTTGGACAGAACTGGCCATGCGGGTGGCGTTCTCTGCCACCTCTACGCTCACGGAGGTTAACGTCCTGGCGGCATCCTCGAGCCCCTCGGAAAGCTCCAGCAAAAGATCTACATGGCTTGTCTCCCTTACAAAGGAAAGGGTACCGACGATCCTGCCGTTTTCCTTTAGAGGTATGCAGTAGCCGGCAAAGCCGACGCCATAGGGTGACTTGTGTTTGTGGATCAGGCGTTGGGCGCGTTTACCTTCTACCAGCGCTTTCTTTTCCACTGTTCCCTCAGGAATAGGGTCGCCAGGATTAGCCAGGAGCTTTACTGGCCCCTCGTATTCGGCGACGGCGATAAATTTTTCGCCGTCTGAAAGGTAAACCGTGCCCTGCAGAAGCTCAGAGATAATAGGCAAAACTTCAGCTATCTCGGCCAGGAGGCTTTCATGGGTGCTCACCAAAGGTTTCTCCTTCCTCAGGTGGATTAGACATATTCTTTGTACTTGCACTGAAGCCGTATAGGCCCCGGGGGTCTGATGAAAGGCCTTGTAAGGCTTTGTTATCAAGCCTGTTTATGAGCAAGCTGCGGATAGAGCTCAGCCCTGCAGAGCGCAGATTATAATACCGTATAGATTATTGATTCGTTACGCGTTAAAATTTTCCTTCTTTGATGTATAAATTTTTGCTTTTCTGTTTTCCAGAATTGGTTGGGACCAAATTCATCCGGTTCGCGGCTAAACGCCGGGGATGTTTGGCCATTATTTTCCGCCGGGGCTTTAGGCAAATTTTGCCTGAGTGGCTACAGGCCATAGCCGGTACCGCAACCGCTCCGGCTGGTTCAATCCCTCGCTATTTTATCGAACCTTCCCGGTGGTATAATAACCAGTAAAAATATAACAATAAATTGGAGGTGCATGAAATAGTGCCGGACAAAGAGCAGGCTGGGAGCAGGCCCCTTGAGGCCCGGGCGGCCGTTTTAAGCGAGCTGGTCGATTACCAGGGGGGCTCTATCGTCAGCCGGACGATTATTGATAAAAAGGCGAGTACAGTAACCCTCTTCGCCTTCGCCGCCGGCCAGGGCCTGAGCGAACATACGGCACCCTACGACGCCCTGGTCCACGTGCTGGACGGGGAAGTGGAGATTACCATCGCCGGCAATCCTCTCCATGTAAAACCAGGAGAGGCCGTTATTATGCCCGCCAACCAGCCCCACGCCCTGCGGGCGCTCACCAACTTTAAAATGGTCCTGACCATGATCCGTTCCTGATCCAACAAGAAGAAACGACCGTGCCCGCGGTCGTTTACTCCAAAATATAGGATTGGCAACGCTTTTAGCTGGCTGACTCCTCGTCTGCCGTTCCCCTTGCTGCGATAAAGCGGGCTGCGGCCGCCAGGGCCGTGGCGTTGACCAACCCATCTCCCTGTTCCCGGGGTGACAGGCCGGGTAACTTGATGGCTGTGCGGCAGATTATCCTGGCCACCTGCCGGCCGGACAGGTGCCTGTCCTGGGCCAGGATCAGGGCCGCCACCCCTGCGGCGTGGGGGCAGGCCATGGAAGTTCCGCTCATAGTCCTGTACTTGCCCCCGGGGTAAGTAGATAGGATATCGACCCCGGGTGCAGCGACCGTTACCTCCGGTCCCCGGCTGCTAAAGCTGGCCAGGTTATCATTTTTGTCGATAGCCGAAACAGCGATGACCCCGGGATAGCGGGCCGGATACATGACACTGTCGTCCCTGCCTTCGTTCCCGGCCGCCGCAACCAGTACCATTCCCGCCCGGACACATTTGCGGACGGCCTCCTCCAGGGCCTGGCTGGGGCGGGTGGTGCCAAAGCTCATGTTTACTACTTGCATCTTATTTTTTAACGCCCAGTCCAGGCCGGCTACGATATCGGAAATATAACCGTCACCGTGGCGGTTAAAAATTTTCACTCCATAAATCTCGGCCCGGGGCGCAACCCCTACTACTCCTAAGTTGTTGTTCAGGGCAGCAATAATCCCGGCTACATGAGTGCCGTGGCCGTTGCCGTCCCCGGCACGCCAGCCGGGAAATTTTATATTCTGGGTACCGCGGACGTTGGCCGCCAGGTCGGGATGCCCGGCATCAATGCCTGTGTCCAGGACCGCCACCTTGACCCTTCTCCCGGTAGCCACCTGCCAGGCCTTCGGAGCGCCGATGCGCTCAACGCCCCAGGGGACTATCTGTTTTTCCTGCTGTATCCGGGAGGCAGGCAACTCCACCGTGTGAACCTCAAAATCGTCTTCAATCAGGCGAATGTCAGGGTGTAAACCCAGTTCTTCAATTACTCTCCCCTCTGCAGGTATCCTGGCCACCAGGGCATGCACCAGGGGTAATTCCTTTAATACCTGGCCGCCCCTCTTTTGCAACAGGGCGCGGCAGCTGAGAAGGGGTTTCTCCTGGTGGAAGAGGATGATCTTTCGCCTGCCTGTTACTTTTTTGTTACCAGACCAGGCGATCATGGCACCTGCAGCCATCGCTGCTCCGGTATAATAAGCCAGTAAAACCGGCCACACGGACAATCCCTCCAGGAATGGGTTATCGTGATTACGCTGCATCTTATGCATTGGTTCACCTGGAGGTACCTGGTCAGCCGGCAAGAATTTTTCCCCCCTTTTAACCACCACCACCCGTTCTGCATAAGCTAAGTCTAGAAAAGGGTTTCCTTAATGAAAGGAGGGCGCTTTAATGACGCAGGAACTTTTATGGTGGTTTATAATCATTATCCCAATCATCATTATCATCCCCTTTTTCTTCCTGTTTTTCCTGTTTCCATTAAATGCAAAATAGGAGGGTTTCTTAATGGGCAGCCACGGATTTAACTTCTGGTGGATATTTATATTCATAATCCCGATTATCATTATCCCCATCATCTTCATTTTCTTCCTCTTCCCCCTCACTGCTGCCAATGCCTGAGCGGGAAAACCCCGGCCCCGCCCGGGGTTTTTATATAAAGGCCCCGGGTCTTCCGACCCGGGGCCAGTTTAATAATATAACAGGATCCCTCATCGAAGCCATAATAAGTCATTTTCTAATTAAGCATGAAAAACAGAAATCAATGAAACGATAACAAGAGCCGCTTATCTCTATGCAGCAGATAAACATCTCTTATATTGTATATTATTTTATAAATGGACGTTTGGGTTAAGGGGCAAGTTTTAAAATAATTTTTAAACCAGAGAGGATTTCTTTTAGAAAGCTAGAATATCTATTTATAGACACATTTTCGTCATGTCTATTAATAGGTGGTTTTCGATAATGGCCATTTATGAAAAGAGACATGAACCCATTTTTACCGTCGCAGTTGTTGGGCCAGTTGATTTGGTTAATAAAACCCTATGTTTAGCTAACCGATTTCCTAATTTAAAGCTCCAGGGTTGCCCCTATGCCGAGGAAGCCGAAGTAGCCAACCTGGTGCGCACTCAACACCGCCAGGTAGATATGATTCTTTTTACCGGGCAGGTTGCCTACCAGCGGGCAGCTATGGAGGTAACATCTGATACTCCGATGTTATATGTCCCCTATACGATTTCCTGGCTTTACCCTTCCCTTTTTAGATTAAAAGAAAAGGCTGATTTAACGATTCTGACCATCGATTCTTTCCCCAGGACAGTTATCGAGGAAGCCTATTCAGCCCTGGGATTGGATTCAGATAATATTTATGTCCAGGAAGAACAGACCCTGGGAGGCAAAGATATTATTCTAAATTTCCACAGGGATCACTATCTCCGGGGATTATCCTCTGGAGCCATTACCTGCTGGCGTTCTATATATAAAGAACTTGTAAACCTGGGTATTCCCTGTGATTTAAGCCTGCCAACAGAAGGGCCCATTATTGAAACTCTGGAAAAAGCCTTTTTAATCGGTGAAAGCGTTCGTAATAAAGAAAGCCAGGTGGTGGTAGGTCTAATTGAAATAAATAATTCATCGCTGGTAACCAGTGAGTATGACCCCCAGCGCCTGCAGTTAGAAATCTACGCGACTATATTGGATTATGTTAAGGAAACTGACGGTTACCTTATTACCACCGGTCTTAATAATTTTTTATTTTTTACCACCAGAGGTTTGTTCGAGCGCTCCACTAATTGGGGTACGAGCATGCCGCTGTTGAATCTAATTAAAAAGCGATTTAAACTAACCGCCCGCGTGGGAGTCGGTTTCGGCCTGACGGCCCAGCAGGCCGGAACCAATGCCCTGATTGCCCTAAATAAAACTAGGGAAAACGGGGATAGTTGCTGTTATGTATTAATGGAAGATAAATCTATTCTGGGCCCATTGGGCTGCGCCAAACCTGTTCACTATGAGCTAGCAACCACGGATAAAAAGGTCTTAGAACAGGCAGAGGCCGCCGGTATATCATCAATTTCATTAAAAAGGGTCATTGCCTGTATGGCCTCTCTGGGCAAGGAAACATTCTCTGCTAACGACCTAGCCCCGCTTCTTGGTGTCTCGTTACGTAGTACCCACCGTTTTTTAAACCAGCTTGCCGGTATAGGCTATGTCCAGGTAGTAGGTGAAGAAAAATTAACCACTAAAGGACGGCCGCGCCAGCTCTATAAGCTGTTACTTTAAGGTAAATCCCCCAGGGAGGTGGTTATTAGCGAAAGGAGCGCTTATCAGGCTTTTGTTCAAAAATTACTGCATTGCGAAGGAGGATTTTTAATGACAACTGGTAAGGAAATCTGGGCCTTTGAAGAAGGAGAAAAGCGGCGTGCCAGTATTACTCACATTGTTATTACCGCCTTGCTAATCGGCATTGGGGCAGTCGTAGGTGCATTTGGTAGCTTTAGTTTCCCTTTGGGTTTCGGGGTTAACTTTTTCTGGCCAGCAATAGCTGTCCAGAATGTTGGTGGTATATGGTTTGGTGGATGGGGCGTTTTAGCAGGGGCCCTGTTCCCTTTGATTTCGAATGGTATTACCGGAACGCCTATTTATGTTTCCCTGGCTTATATACCTGGTAATGCCTTTCAAGCCTTCATACCCGCTCTGGCTTTCAGGTTATTAAAGGCCGACCCCTCGCTTAAAAGCAGCCGGGATTACATCATCCTGGTTCTATCTATAGCGGTTGGTAGTGCCATCGGTGCTATTTGGGGCCCCATGGTGGTCTTGCGTTCCTTTGGTTTATTAACTGCCTCTTCGTTGCCGCTGTTCATCTTTGGCTGGTTTGCAGGTAATACTATCCCCGGTATTATCTTTGGTATCATTCTATTAAAAGCTCTTTCATCAGTTGTAGTCCGTAGCAGTTCTTTCGTTAAGGGTTGGTGGGCTTAAAACCTAATCAGCCTTTCTGGGAGGGGACTTTCTCCTCCCAGATATAATTTTCACAGGGGAGTTTGACTATGAAAAAAACTTTACTGGGATATATACCCGAGGAATCACCTGTCTACCAGCTTCACCCCCTGACCCGGGTAATGTTTCTACTAATTGTAAGTATTTACCCGATGCTGGTGGCTGCTCCAGAATGGAATCTGGCTCTAACTGTTCTTATCCTGGGATTGCTGGTATACGCCAAGGTGCGCATGAACACCATAAAAAACTATATCCCCATCATGGGTTCAATGGGGTTCATTATTCTTATCTCCTATACGATCTTCGGAGGTTATGAACCGTCTTATATTCCTATCGGCCACCTGGGAAGCCTTACTCTCTATTTTCAACCTATCCGCTGGGCTATCGTAACCTATATGCGTTTAATCCCTATGATTTTTGTAGTAATATTCTTCTTCTCAACCTCGCGCGAACGGGATTTGATCGTGGCTTTACGGACTTTAAGAGTGCCTTTCGCTATGACCTACCTGGTTGGGATGGGTTTAAGATCGGTTGGTATGGTTATGGAAGATTTTCAAATTGTCCGGGAGGCAGAAAAAGCCCGTGGCTTTGATACCAGGGGTAAGTCATTATTTTATAAACTCCGGAAGTTTATCATGTATATAGTGCCTCTTTTCGGCCTTGCCCTGCGCCGATCGGAAGAATTCAGCAATGCCCTGACAGCCAGGGCTTATACCTTCCGCGGCCTTTTGAACCAGCAGAAAAGGGCGGACTATGTTTTATCCCATTACCACCTGTCTTTTGTTGACTATATCTTTATTTTTACTCTAATTCTAGCGCTGATTACCCTTGTAATTTTACGCTATCATTACGGGTTAATGGGTGTAGAAAGTACAGTTATCAACAAACTCGTCCTCCAATAGAAAGGTGAGTCATCATGGAAATTGTCCGGATTGAGGATTTACGCTGGAAATATAGTGAAGCCAGGGAGTATACTCTGAAGGGGGTGAACCTGTTCCTTGAGGAAGGGAAGTTTTTAGGCATTGTCGGCCCCAACGGTGCGGGAAAAACCACGCTTGTTTACACTCTCAATGGTTTAATTCCGTACCGCTATAATGGAATTAAAAAGGGCCGGGTCTTTATCTATGGCCATGATACTGAGGCCACCCCGGTGGAGAAATTGACATCATGGGTAGGGTTGGTATTTTCCGATCCCGAAGCCCAGTTTACCTCAATGACCGTTGAAGATGAGCTAGTTTTTGGCATGGAAAACATCGGCCTGGACCGGAAAGAGATTAAGGCTCGCCTCGAGTGGGTCACTGAATTGACCAACACCGCCTCTTTGCTTGAAAAGCCTCCCTATGAATTATCCGGCGGCCAAAAACAACGTGTGGCTATTGCTTCCGTCCTGGCGATGAAACCCAAGCTGTTGATTATGGATGAACCGACCTCAATGCTTGATCCCATCGGCCGCGAAACTATTTTTGAAGTAATTGCCCGCTTAAAACAAGAAGAGGGAATTACAATCATCGCCATCGAACACAACCTTGAACTTTTAGCTGCGGTTGCCGATGATATGGCTTTGCTTAACGACGGCCAGATTATTTTCCAGGCACAAACCCGGGAGTTTTTTAATAACTACGACCTGCTAATTGCCAACCAAATTTACCCGCCCGAGGTTACCCAGATGGCGGGCATTTTACGCAAGGAAGGCTACTGGCCGGGCTCCCTTCCTTTAAATATTGAACAGGCCCGCAAGCAGATTAGTAAATCTTTAGTCAGGGCGGTGTAATTTATGGCTGCTTATATAGATGTTCAAAACCTTTCTTATAGTTATCCTGATGGAACGCTGGCTTTAAGGAAAGTTAACCTGCGAGTCAATAACGGCGATTTTTTAGCCCTTATCGGCCAGAATGGTTCCGGGAAAACCACCCTTTCTAAATGTTTGAATGGAATTCTAAAGCCAACTGACGGAACAGTCCTGGTCGATGGGTTTGATACCAGCACTGCTTCAGTTGCTGAGATGGTGCGACGGGTAGGGTATGTTTTTCAAAACCCAGACCACCAGATCTTTAACAGCAACGTATATGATGAAATTGCTTACGGTCCAAGAAATATCGGTTTAAGAGAAGCAGAAGTAAAAGATAGAGTTATTGAGGCAACGCGAGTGGTCGGTTTAAAGGATGAACACCTGAGCGTCCACCCCTTCTTTTTACCAAAAGGCCTGCGCCAGCGAGTTGCTATCGCCTCTATACTTGCTTTAAGGCCCAAAGTAATTATCGTCGATGAACCGACAACCGGTCAGGATATGTACCAATCATTCGAAATAATGAACTTTCTTACCGAATTACACGAAAAAAACGGCCATATTATTATTATTGTAACCCACGACATGCCAATTGTGGCCCGCTATGCTAAAAGAGTGGTAGTTATGGCCATGGGCCAAATTATTATGGATGGACCGACAGCCGAGGTGTTTTCCCACCCGGAAGAGCTGAGTAAAAGTTTTGTAAAGCCGCCCCAGATTACTCGCCTCGGCCAGAGTCTATTAACCTACGGTTTTCCTCCCAATATATTACGAGTAGAAGAAATGGCGGCAGTTGTTAAAGAAAAGATGGTTTTTACACCCTAGAGCAATAAAGCAGCTATTACTGCTTGAGCCAGGTAATAGCTGCTTATTCACAGCTCTTTAATCCTCGAACTATCCGTTGCCCGGCGGCACCAGCGTGGGAATAGCAAAGGCGATGCCGGGGTAATAAAAGTTCATGTATTTAATGGGCGTGCTTTCTCGGGGCCTGCTTGCTAATTACTGTTTCCCCCAGCCTTTAAGAAATTCTTCTATATCCGGCGGCAGTGGCTGGCCGTTATTTATTTCACTGGCCAGGCCGTGGATAACCTGGGATAGCTGCTGTTTGACTTCGGGACTCAGGTCTTTAGTCAGGTTGTTGACTATACCGGGCATATCTACCTGACCATCGGAAAAAAGGGCATTCAGGTCAAAACCGGCCTGGGCCATCAGGTCCTGCAGGATCTCAGGGTTGTCGGGGGTAATACCCAGTTCTTTAAATACCTGGCCGGGAGAAATCCCGTTCATGGCCGCTTCCATCAGGCGCTGGCGCAGGGTCTCCAGATCGACGCTCATCGGCTTCACCCCATCGATTAAATTTAATCTGTGATCATCATATGCCCTGCTGCGCCCTTTAGTGCTAAAAGTTATGGCAGCCGCCCCGGGCCGGCTGCAGCCATAGGCGATAAAAAAGCCCCCTGAGGGGGGCGAGAACGGCCCGCCGGAACCATGTGCCGGAGGGCTATTACCGCTGTTCCGGGGCTATATTGGCCGCCAGGACGCCGGCAACGCGACCTTCTTCAGCGTAGACGGGTATGGATATGGTTATGGCCACCCGGTTGGTGATCTGGGTCACGTAGGGCTCGCCGACATAATGTTCACCCCTGAGAGCCGCCTGGAACCATGGCCGGAAGGTCCAGTTAGTTATAGTCGACCCCGGCCGGGTATAGATAGCCTTGCCATCGGGCAGGGCGGCAATCAAAGTCCGGATAATGGGCGATTTGCTGAAGGCTTCATCCAGGACTGGCGCCAGGGTCTTCACCTCCATTTTTTTCACCTCCGGGTCGGCGGCCAGCCTGGCCAGCACCTCCTGTCCCTGGCGGATGACTTCCCGGCGCAGTTCCTCATCCCAGCCGTCCCTGGTAAAAGCGGCGGCCATGGTAAAGAAATTCCGGGCCATATCCGTAAACTGGCGCGTATGCTCCTCTAGTACGGCCATAGTGGCCTTCTGCTCTTCGGTGGCCGCCGCCACTTCTTCAATGCTGGCGGCAGTCTCCTGGGCCACGGCGGCCATACGGCCGGCGGCCTCGCCGATCTCCTTTACCCTGGCCAGCTGGTTCTGGGCCTGCTGGCTGGTATTGGTCATGACTTCGGCGGATTTTTTTATCGCCTCACTGATCACGCTAAAGTTCTCCCGCACCTGGGAGCCGCGCTGGAGGTTGCTCTGAACCAGCTCCACGTTCTTATCCACCTGGGCCGCCGTCTGGCGCGCCTCATCGCCGATGGAGGCGGCCAGGGAGGTAATATCCTGGGCGGCGGCCGCCGACTGTTCGGCGAGCTTGCGCACTTCTTCGGCCACCACGGCAAAACCGCGGCCCTGTTCACCGGCGCGGGCGGCTTCAATGGCGGCGTTCAGGGCCAGCAGGTTGGTCTGATCGGCTATCGCCGTTACTGCCTGGACCAGGGTGTTGATCTGGTCCATTTTCGCTTCCAGTTGCCGCATCCGCCCGGCCGCTTCCTGGATGGAGGAGGCCCCGGCCTTTATTTCCAGGAGCAACTGCTCCAAAAGGTCTCTCCCTTCCTTTACTTTTTTAGTGACTTCCTCTTCCATTTCCATGCCCAACTTAGCCCGGTCGTTAATATCTTCCGCTAGATTATGTAAAACATTGATATTCTCCGCTACCCGCTGGGCTACACCGGCCTGTTCATCGGCTCCGCTGGCAATCCCCTGGATGGCTGCCGTTACTTCCTCCAGGTTACGAGAGGTGGTACCGGAACTCTCCCCGAGGTTACGGGAAAAGTGGGTCAGCTCATCGGCAGTTAATTGCAGGCGGCCCACCAGGCGGTAAAAGCTGTCCAGGACGGCAGTTACCGACCCGCCGAAACTCTCCCCCAGTTGCGCGCCCTGTAAAGACTGCTCGGCCTGGACCGGGTCGCCTTTACCCAGTAAATTCAGGAACTGGAGCACCCGCTGCAGGGGCCGCATCCACTTTATGTACAGGTTGAGGAGAATGAGCAGGCTTAAAATCAGCCCCAGGGCCCCGGCGGCAATGGCCGGCATAAGAAGGATTTGCCAGCTAATACCCTGGACGGCCACCAGGGCCGTACCCACGGTGCCCGGCGCCAGGGCCAGGAGTAGCAAGAGGATAAAATACAGGAGTTTGGTTTGCCAGTTGAGTACCATGATCCCCCACCCCCGGGCATTTTTCTCTATATTAACACAAATATTCAACTTTCACCAGGGTAAAAATCTATAAGTCCCGTAACAAGTACCCTGCCGGTTACCTGCCGCGGCAGGGCAGCAACACCGGGCCTGGAAGGATCACCCGGGCCGCCGGCAGGTCACTGGCGCCGTCAGCGGCGGGCGGCCAGCTCGGCTGCCAGTTGCTCCGGTTCCAGGCCGTGGTAGGCCAGGAGAACCAGGGTATGGTAGTAAAGGTCGGCCATTTCGTATAGTATCTCGTGCCGGCTGTCGTTTTTAGAGGCAATAATGGTCTCGCCGGCCTCTTCGCCTATCTTCTTGAGGATCTTATCCTGGCCGTTATTAAAAAGATAGGCTGTATAGGACCCTTCAGGTCGAGTCGCCTGGCGCTCTTTGATGACCTGGAAGACCCGGGACAGGACAGTCCCCAGGTCGGCAGTAACCTGGCTGCCCGTGTTTACCTGGCTGGCCGGGGCTGCCGGGTGCAGGGAAACCCGCTGATCTTCCAGCCCTGCCCGCCCCTGTTTATCCGGCCCGGTGCCAGGTTGCTCCTCCCTGCGGCCAGGTTTCTCCTGCCAGTTAGTGTCGATGCTGGCAGGACCGACCTCCTGCTCCCCGGCAGTTGTGGTTACAACCCGGCCGGCCTCTCCCTCATTTGCAGCTTTCCCCTCCTCTCCCGGTAAGGGGAAAGCCGCCCCTCCGGGCGCGCAGCCTGCCTGCACGTCGCCTTCCGCTCCGGTTCCCCTGGGCCGGCTGACCTGCAGGGGCAGAGAGTTGTGGAAGCAGGAGAACTCCCCTTCATGGCAGGCCACGCCCACCTGGCGCACCCGGAAGAGCAGGGCGTCGGCGTCACAGTCGTAACTGGCAGACTCGATATACTGGCGGTGGCCGGAAGTGGCGCCCTTATGCCAGAGCTCCCGGCGGCTGCGGCTGTAAAACCAGGTCTCACCGGTAGCCAGGGACCGGGCCAGGGACTCCCGGTTCATGTAGGCCAGCATCAATACCTGGCCGCTGGCCGCGTCCTGGATGATGGCCGGTATCAGTCCCTCGGCGTTAAAGCGGATATCCTCCGGGATGGTGACGCTCATGGGATTTGCCTCCTATTACCGCACCGGGATGCCGCGGGATGCCAGGTATTCCTTGGCTTCTTTGATGGTGTAGGTGCCAAAATGGAAAATAGAAGCCGCCAGGACGGCGTCGGCCCGTCCTGCCGTCAAACCCTCATACAGGTGCTCCAGCTTGCCCACCCCGCCGGAGGCGATGACCGGGATATTTACGGCCTGGCTGACGGCGGCCGTCAGTTCCAGGTCGTAGCCGTCCAGGGTACCGTCGCAGTCCATGCTGGTCAGCAGGATCTCCCCGGCCCCCAGTTCCTCAACCTGCCGGGCCCAGGCCACGGCATCCCTGCCTGCCGGCCGCCGGCCGCCGTGGGTGTAGACCTCCCAGCGACCGGGACCGGTACGCCGGGCGTCGATGGCCACCACCACGCACTGGCTGCCGAAACGCCGGGCTGCCGTGGCCACCAGTTCCGGGTCCTGGACGGCGGCCGTATTCAAGGAAATCTTGTCCGCCCCGGCGGCCAGCATGGCCCGGATGTCCTCCAGGGAGCGCAGGCCGCCGCCGACGGTGAAGGGAATAAAGACCTGGGCCGCCGTGCGCCGGGCCACGTCGATCATAATATCCCTGCCCTCCACCGAGGCCGAAATATCCAGGAAGACCAGTTCGTCGGCACCCTCCCGGTCGTAGGCGGCCGCCAGCTCTACCGGGTCGCCGGCGTCCCTCAAATTTAAAAAGTTGGTACCCTTGACCACCCGGCCGTGGTCAACATCCAGGCAGGGAATAATCCTTTTGGTCAACAACCTAAACCGCCCCTTTCCGCTGGCCCCGGCACAGGCGAATTCATCCCGCCCTTTAATCCCCCTCACCGGCTAAGGCCAGGGCTTCTTCCAGGGTGAAATTGCCGTTATAAAGGGAGCGCCCCAGGATGGCCCCTTCCACTCCCTCGGCTGCCAGTTCCTTGAGGCTCCGGAGGTCGTCCAGGCTGGCAATACCCCCGGAGGCAATGATCTTCAGGCCGCCGCCGCGCGCCATCTCCCGGGTGGCGGCAATGTTGGGCCCCTGGAGGGTGCCGTCGCGGCCGATGTCGGTAAAAACGGCCCGCGTGACCCCCAGGGACGCCATTTCCCGGGCAAACTCTACTGCTCCCCGGGCCACCGTTGCTTCCCAGCCTTCGATAGCCACCTGGCCATCGCGGCTGTCAATACCGACAACCACCCGCTCGCCATAACGCTCCACCGCCCTGGCCACTAGTTCCGGGTTGGTAATGGCTACCGTCCCCAGGACCACCCGGGAGGCCCCGGCTGCCAGGACACCCGCCAGGCTTTCCAGGCTGCGGATACCGCCGCCTACCTGGACCGGGACCCCGGCGGCCCTGATAATGGCTGCGATAACCTCCAGGTTCCGCGGCCGGCCGGCAAAGGCGCCGTCCAGGTCCACCACATGGAGCCAGCGGGCGCCCCGTTCCACCCAGCCCCGGGCAACGGCCACCGGATCCGTGGAATAGACGGTCTCGGCCTCGGGCCGTCCCTGGTAGAGGCGCACGCAGCGGCCCTCCCGTAAATCAATGGCCGGCATTACCAGCATGGCGCACCAACTCCCCGAAATTCTTTAAAACCTCCAGGCCCCGGCGGCTGCTCTTCTCCGGGTGAAACTGGACCCCGAAGAGGTTGCCCCGCTGGATGCTGACGGCAAACTCCAGGCCGTATTCGCTGGTGCCGGTTACCACTTCTTCCTCCCGGGGTACAATATAATATGAATGGACAAAGTAGAAGTCTGTCCCCCCGGGGATCCCCCGGAAGAGGGCCCCCGGCCGCGGGAAGCGGACCTGGTTCCAGCCCATATGGGGTACCTTCAGCCCGGCCGGCAGCCTCTTGACTTCTCCCGGCAGGAGATCCAGGCCGGCCACCTTGCCCCCCTCCTCGCTGGTTGAAAAGAGGAGTTGCAGTCCCAGGCAGATGCCCAGCAAGGGCACACCCCGCTTCACAACCTCGCGGATGGCTGCCACCAGCCCCTTCTGCTGCAGGTTGGCCATAGCGTCGGCAAAGGCCCCCACGCCGGGCAGGATGACGCCGGGGGCCGCGGTGATCTCACCGGGGTCGTCGGTTACCTCAGCCGGGTAACCCAGGCGGTCCAGGGCCTTCTGGACGCTTAAAAGGTTGCCCATACCGTAGTCGATGATAGCAATCGGCCGCACTTTTTTAGTCCTCCGGAAATGGCTCTTTCGTTAGCCGCCTTGGTCTTCCTTCGCTCCCTGGTCCCCGCGGAGCGGCCTGGGGTTCAGTACCGGCCCCTGGCGTCCTGCCGCCGCGAGGCCCTTCTTACGACAAGCTACCTTTGGTGGAGGGTATCCCCTGCTCCCGCGGGTCCAGGGTGACGGCCTGCCTGATGGCCCGGCCCAGGGCTTTGAACAGGGCTTCCGCCAGGTGGTGGGCGTTATGGCCGGCCAGTTGCTGGACGTGGAGGGTCAGCCCGCTGTTATTCACCATGGCCCGCAGGAACTCCTCCACTAGCTCCGTCTCCAGGCTGCCAACCCGGCCCGGGGGAAGTTCCAGGCCCCAGGCCAGGTAGGGACGGCCGCTGAAATCCAGGGCTACCAGCACCAGGGCCTCGTCCATGGGCACCAGGGCACTGCCGTAACGGCTAATCCCCTTCTTATCCCCCAGGGCTTTTTTTACAGCCTGTCCGAGACAGATGCCGATATCCTCGACGGTGTGGTGGCCATCTACCTCCAGGTCGCCCTCGGCCCAGACCTTCAGGTCCAGGAGGCCGTGGCGGGCCAGCTGGGCCAGGAGGTGATCAAAGAAGGGGATGCCGCTGCTCCCCTGCCAGGAACCGCTGCCGTCCAGGTCGATCTTCAGGCGGATGTTTGTCTCCGTGGTCTGGCGCTCAATCAGGGCCTCGCGACTCATAACGGGTCATTCCTTCCGTAGCTCGATGGCCCGGGCGTGCCCCTCCAGGCCCTCGGCCCTGGCCAGGGTCTGGATATATCCCGCGGCAGCCCGGAAGCCAGCCCGGTTGCAGGCAATCAAACTGCTTTTCTTGAGAAAGGTATCTACGCTCAGGGGTGAATAGAACCTGGCCGTGCCCCCGGTGGGCAGGACGTGGCTGGGACCGGCCAGGTAATCGCCCAGGGGCTCGGAGCTATAAGGCCCCAGGAAAATCGCCCCGGCATTCTCCACCCGTCCCAGCCATGACCAGGGATCAGATACGTACAGTTCCAGGTGCTCCGGGGCCAGGGAGTTGGCCAGGTCCAGGGCGGCGTCCAGGCCGGTCACCACTACGGCGGCGCCGTAATCGGCCAGGGAGCGGCTGGCAATCTCCCGCCTGGGCAGGGCATCGAGCTGGCGGGTAACTTCCTCTCCCACCGCCCGGGCCAGGCCGGCATCCGGCGTGATGAGGACTGCCCCGGCCAGGGCGTCGTGTTCGGCCTGGGAGAGAAGGTCGGCCGCCACCCAGTCCGGCCGGGCCTTTCCATCGGCGATCACGACAATCTCACTGGGCCCGGCCAGCATGTCGATATCCACCTGGCCGTAGACTTCCTTCTTTGCCAGGGTAACGTAGATATTCCCCGGCCCGGCGATCTTATCCACCGGGGCCACTTTCTCCGTACCGTAGGCCAGGGCGGCCACAGCCTGGGCGCCGCCCATTTTATAAATCTCTTCAACTCCGGCTTCCGCTGCCGCCACCAGGAGCAGGGGCGGTAGTGTCCCATCCCGCCGCGGCGGTGTCGCCAGGGCCATCTCCCTGACCCCGGCCACCCGGGCCGGTACAGCAGTCATCAATACTGACGATGGGTAAGCCGCCGTGCCACCTGGCACATAAAGCCCCACCCGTCCCAGGGGACGGCAGATCTGGCCCAGGATGGTGCCGTCAGCTGCCGTCTCCATCCAGGAACCGCGGGGCTGGCGGCGGTGATAGGTGGCGATATTGTCCCTGGCGATCCTCAGGGCTTCCAGAAGGTCCGGGCTGACGGCCTTATAAGCGGCCCCAATCTCTTCCCCGGTTACCCGGAAGCCAGTCTCCCTGAGGTCGACACCGTCCAGTTCCAGGGTGTAGCGCTCCACCGCTGCCTGGCCTTCTCTCTTAACGGCGGCAATAATCTCCCGCACCCTGGCTGCCACTCCTTCCCGGGCCAGAAGTCGCCCGGACCAGCGGCGCTTTACCTCTTCACCATCAATTAGTGGTAGCAATCTTTTCTCCCCCCTGGACGGCCGCCCGCTTCAGGGCTTCCACCACCGATGTCAGGCGGCGGTAATTTATGCGGTAGCTGACCCGGTTGGCTATCAGGCGGGCGGTAGAAGGAAAAATAGGGGCTACCTCCACCAGGTCATTCTCCTTTAAGGTCCGGCCGGTAGATACAATGTCGACAATCAGGTCGGCCAGGCCTGCCCGGGGTGCCAGCTCGATATTGCCGTGCAATTTAATGATTTCCACCGGCAGGCCCCGTTCCTGAAAAAAGGAAGCCGCCACCCGGGGAAACTTGGTGGCCACCCGCCGGCTGCCGGCCAGCAGGTTTTCCAGGGACCGCCCGGCCTCCTCCCAGCGCTCCCGGGGGGCGGCCACCACAAAGCGGCAGTAGCCGAAACCCAGGTCCACCAGTTCAAAGACATCGGCCCCGGCCTCGGCCAGGGTGTCCTTCCCCACGATGCCCAGGTCGGCGGCCCCGTATTCGACATAGGTCGGTACATCGGTGGGCCGGCAGATCAGATAGCGTATCCCCGGGGCGGGAAAAGTAAAGGTCAGCTGTCTGGCCTCGGTAGCTACCCCTTCTACCGGTAGCCCGGCTGCCTGTAATAATTGCAGGGCGTCCTGGCCCAGTTTACCCTTCGGCAGGGCCAGGGTGAGCAGGTTGGTTACCATTACTTCCTCCGAAAATAGACTTCTGGTAAAAATGGAAGTCAATACCATCCAGCTTGGGGGCTGGAGGGTACAGCTCCGGCCTCCGGTGGTTCTCGGCTAGCAAACTTAGCGCTCAGTTGCTTAAGCGGCGGGGGTGGCTCGGCTTTATCTCTTTGATCATTCATAACGGGGTGTGGTACTTCTCATTCCTCAAGCCACTTTGCGATCCCCATCCCGTTCACCGCCGCCTCGCTTCGGCTTCGCGTAAGTATCTGACGCCTCGAACCAAGTCGCCCTCCGCCTGTACCCTCCAGCCCTCTGCCTCAGCCTACATTTTATGGTTCGCTGGCGGGGACGTCAGCCAACATGAAGGGCTCCTCCAAAAATACTTACTCCCCGATCCATTCCAGGTTCAAGCCGCGGGCGGCGGCCCGGGCTGCCGCCTCCTGGCGGCTCCGGCTCTCGCCGTCGAGAACTACCGCCGTTCCTTTGCTGCGCAATTCCCGCGCCCTTTTCAGGAGGGCAGCCAGGTCCCGCCCGGCCACCAGGTAGCCGCCCGGGCAGGCCGACGCCGTCTCTCCCCGGGCCAGGAGCACCCGCTCCAGGCCCAGGGCAAAACCCGTAGCCGGGCAGGGATAACCGAACTGGGCCAGCAGGCCGTCGTAACGGCCGCCGCCGCAAACCGGCGCTCCCAGGCCAGGCACATAACCTTCAAAGACAATGCCCGTATAATAATCAAAATCCCGCAGGATGCCCAGGTCGATAAAAAGCCACTTCTCCAGGCCGGCGGCCCCCAGGGCCTCCCAGACCCGGGACAACTCTGCCAGGGAAGCGGCCGCAGCCGTCCGGCCGAAACAAGCCCGGGCTTCCTCCAGGGCTTCTCGGCCACCGTGGATGGTGGCCAGCAGCTCCAGGCGCCGCCGGCGTTCACCTTCCAGGTGGTACTCATCGTAGATCCGTTCCAGGGCAACCAGATCCTTGCTGGCCAGGGCGGATTTGATACCGGCCACCGCTTCGGGCGGCAGGGCCAGATCCTGGAGAACGCCTTTGGTCACGGCCACCTGGCCCAGGCCCAGCCGGAAATCCTCCAGACCGGCCTGCACCAGGCTCTCCACCGCCAGGGCGATAATCTCGACATCTCCGGCCACTCCCCCGGCGCCAATGAGCTCGACGCCGGCCTGGTGAAACTCCCGCCGGCGGCCGGCCTGGGGCTCCTCATAGCGGAAGACCCGGGCGCTATACCCCAGGCGCAGGGGTAGTTCCCGGCGCCGCAGGGAGGTTGCCACCAGGCGGGCAATGGGGGCAGTCATTTCCGGCCGCAGGGCCAGGACCCGCCCCTGGCGGTCGATAAACTTGTAGAGGGCCCCTTCTTCCCCGGCCTGGGAGCCAGCCTGAAAGGTAGTGGCGAATTCAAAGGTCGGGGTCATTACTTCCTGGTAACCCCAGCTGCGAAAGCAATTTAACAGTCGCTGCTCCAGTTGCCGGAGGGCAGCCGCCTCCGGCGGTAGAAGATCGCTTACCCCGGCCGGTAGCTGGAGGGGAAGGTTGCTGGCCAACCCGGTTGCACCTACTTTACTATGTTAACGTATTAACGTAATAATAGCACGGGCCCTCCCTCCTGGCAAAGGCCCCTTGCCGCCATCCACAGCCCTCAACCCTGATTGGCACCCTTAAGCTCAGCCGCATACGGAAAAGCTGCCATTTACACCCGGGCCTGCCGGCCACCTGCCCGTGCCCCCCGCCCGAACCCCGTCTGATATCCAGATGGTGTCGCACTGGCAGCCTGCAGATCTTTACCTGAACCGGCCCCGGAATGACAAAGTCACAGGAAACCTGATAATCCCCGCCCGGCCCGCTACCGGACGTCTACAGAGGTCCTACTTACCATTACCCTCCAGGCGAGCCAGGATTAATTTGTAGCCATCAGCGCCGTAGTTTAGAAAGCGTTTGACCCGGCTGATGGTGGCCGTGCTGGCCCCGGTGGCTTCGGCAATGGCCGTATAGGTCACCCCCCGGCGCAGGAGGCGAGCTACGGCCAGGCGCTGGGCCATGGCTTTGATTTCGGCGGTAGTACAGAGGTCTTCAAAGAAGCGGTAACACTCATCAATATCTTCCAGGGCCAGGATAGCCCGGAAGAGATCATCAACCTGTGGATCGCGCAACTTATCGCTTACCATAAAGCACCCTCCCCCGTATAAACGGCAGCATGGCCACGGCAGCAATCAAGTCCCTGATAACCTTCCCAGAGATACTCTATAAACCCTGGCAACTACTTTTCGCTACCAGCCTGAATTTTTCCTCCTGAAGCCTTTGTCCCTTCAACCGATCAACCTGGTCAGCCATAAGGTTACCGGGCCAAAAAAACGGGCCAGCATTTTAGCCGGGCTGGGAACTGGTAAATGGAAAGCCAGGCCCAGGCTCAGGGCCAGGCCGAGGGACCAGACAATGCCCATTACTGCCAGTTCACGCCACTCTTTTTTTTGCCAGAGGGCCGGGGCGTCCAGGTAGGCGATGACCAGGAAAGCCAGGATAATTAAAGCGATCATTAGTAATACCCCCAGCGCAGTTTTATCTTTACGCCGGTACCTACAAACAGCCTGCTGGTGCCACGCCGGCGGTAGGAAACACCCATGCCGGCCGGGAGACACCCGCAATGGCCAGGCACGGCCGGCAGCTTGTTGAGGCTCTTAAAAAGTCTACCTCGCCGTGCCCTGGGTGGAGACTTTACCGCCCACGGCCCCCACTCTACCCGGGGTCCTGCTGGTCATGCCCGTCCTTCGTAGCTGTAACTCCACCTGCACCTGTACCCGCGCCCGGGGAAATTCTTCGTTCCAATAATCCTGGACCTGGTGCCAGTAACGGGGGTTGCTCCGGTGCAGGATCTCGCCGAAACCGAAGATATCTGCCTGGAGCTCCTGCTGGGCTTTGCGCAGGGCGAGAAGGGCGCGTTCCTCGATGGCCTTGTTGACGGCCTCCTGGAGAGCCAGCAACTGTTCCAGGTTATCGGGATTAAAGTTACCTGTCACCTCTATCAAGTCTCCTTGACCCCGGATCTCCACCATAAAGGTAACCTGCTGGCCCTGAACCCGGGCCCTGGTTTTGGCGCTAACGCGGTGAAAGACGACGGAAGCCTGGGCTGGCGCCGAGAGGGCGGTTTGCGCCCGGGGCAGGTCCCGGCTTCCCCCCTTCTCCGCGCCGGGTTTCTGTCCCTGGCCGGGACTGCCTCCCTCACCCGGGGTTGGACTCAGGCCACCCGCCATACCCTGCCCCTGCCCCGTTCCCGTGGTTCCGGGCAGGGGTACTGTAACAACCCCCTCCTTTACCTCTCCCCGCAGCCACATCAAGCCGTTAGCCTCCTTTTCGTCGAGCCAGCCCGCCAGGCGGTCGTAACGGAAGGCGCCAGCGCCTTTAATTACTACAGCCTCGGGTTGTGTTTTCCCTTTCCCTCCTCTTTCGTTGCCGCCTCCTTTAGCGTCCCGACCCTCGCCGCCTGTTTCCTGGCTCTCCTGCTCCGGTGTCGGCGTCATAACCACCTCCGGCAGGGCCGGGTTGTCTCCGGGCGCCTCCCACATAGCCAGAAGATCCTTTAACTCCACTTTAAACGTGGTGCGATTACGCAGGATCCCCGTCAGGATGGTACCGGGATTCAGCTCGATCCCGGGCGGCAGGTCCAGCACCTTACGGGCTTCGCCCCTGGTGATTAAAATAGGCGTTGTCAGGCGCATCTGGCGATCACGAAGGAAGAGGTCTAAGTAATTGAGGCCGCGCCGGGCCAGGTCCTCGCCTATAATTATCACCCTGTTCTGGGCCCAAAAGAGGCGCCGCGGCACCTGTCCTTCCAGGCGCCTGGTCGCCTGGGCAAAATCGCTACCAACGGCGCTGACGACCTCGCCCGCTTTTTTGGGTTCACCGCCACCACCGCCGCCCATGGAGGGGCCGCCGCCTACGGCCCTGGGGATAACTATAAAAGTAGTCAGGCGTACCTGGCCCCCGGGCGCGCTATCCAGGGCTACCGCCATAATAATGGCCAGCTCTTCAATCTCGTGCCGGCTCCAACAACCGGATAGGGCGGGCAGGCCCAGGACCAGCAAGAGAACAGCCAGTACCCGCCGGTACCAGATCATCAAGCGCCGGTCCTCCTTTGCCCTCGCACCCAGGCCACCAGCAGCAACAGCAGGGGTAGAATAAATTGCCAGGTCAAGGTCCAACCGGGTTCAACTGTCAGTAAATCCTGCCGGATTTCGCTGATGTTTCTATACATATATGCTGCCAGAGCCACATTTAAGGCCCCCAGGGGCGCCACCAGGGGCCGGTACTCTTTCAGACCGGTAACAGTAGCCAGGCCCAGGGCGACGACATAGAGGTTCAAAGCAATTTTGATGAACACCCCGGCGACCCAGATAGCCAGGAAAAGGACCTCTATCCTCTCCAAAAACTGGCCCAGGGAGACAACCCTGGCCAGGTTATAACCGGCAAAGGTCAGGCTGGTGGCTTCGCAGGCACCAAAGACGAGGATTACGCCCATGGTAACTAGACCGAGGAAAAAGGCGATCCCCAGCAGGCCGGTGATGAGGCTCCACCCCAGGGACCGGGGTGGGTTGACGAAGGCACCATAAGTGGCCAGGATGATTACCTGGCCCATGAATGGCCAGGTAATCAGGCTTCCCCCAAGAACCGGCCTGATGCCATTTTCTAAAAATGGCAGGATATTTCTTAAAGACATCTCCGGGGTAGCAAAGAGAAGGATCACAACAAAAAAAGCGACCAGCAAGGGCATGATAAAATCTGTGCAGCGGGCGATAACCTCCAGGCCGTTGCGGGCGGCATAGACAGCCACGGCGACAATGCTGCAGGCAAAGAATAAAAACGGCGTCTCCGGCATTACGGCGGTCGTTAGAAACTCGCTGAACTCCCGGATGACCACGGCGTTGAGTAAGAAAAAAGCCAGGACAAACACCATGGCCACGATTTTGCCGGCCAGGTGTCCTAAAATCAACTCGCAGTATTGAAACAGGGTATAGTGGGGAAAGCGCAGGGCCAGCAGGTAAATAACCAGTGCCGGTATCCCGGCGGCCAGGGTAGCCAGGATAACCGCCAACCAGGAATCCTGGCGAGCACGCAGGGTCAGGAGGGCCGGCAGGAAGAGGATGGCCGTGGGCAGGATGGCAAACCACAGCAGAACGCTTGCCTGGCGGGGGCTGATATAACCCTCTTCCCGCATTCAGGACTTGCCCCTTTCAGGCGCAGGGTTAGAACTGGCCGGCGGCTTGGGTTTCAAGCCTGCCCCCTGGCGTACGGGGTCGCGGTAGCCGATTTGGCTGGGCCGGGAGTTCATGGCCCAGCGGGGCACCCGGACCAGGACATCTTTAAAGTCGCTAAAGTTCCAGGGCGCCACCGGCGCCAGGTATGGTACGCCGAAGGAGCGCAAGGTATTGAGGTGTACAAGGATGGCCAGCAGGCCGAGCATGATACCGTAAAAACCGAAGGTTCCCGCCAGGATGAGCATGATGAAACGGAGCAGGCGCAAAGTAATGGCCATGGAGTAAGAGGGTGTGGCAAAGGAGCTGATCCCCGTCATAGCCACGACAATTACCATAGCCGGGGAAACCAGGCTAGCGCTGACTGCCGCCTCGCCGATAACCAGGGCGCCGACAATGCTCAACGCCTGGCCCACCGGCCGCGGCAGGCGCACGCCGGCCTCCCGCAGGAGTTCAAAGGTCAGCTCTAACATCAGGGCCTCCACCAGGGCAGGGAAAGGAATCCCTTCTCGCTGGGAAGCCACCTTCACCAGCAGGTTGGTGGGCAACATCTCCTGGTGAAAGGTAGTGACGGCCACGTACACAGCCGGCAGCAAGAGGGCGATATTCAGGGCTACGAACCGGGCTAAACGCAAGAAACTGGAAAGATAATAGCGTTCATAGTAGTCCTCGCTGGCCTGGATAAACTGGACAAAGACGGTGGGCACAATGAGGGCGAAGGGCGTGCCGTCAATAAGGATGCCCACCCGCCCCTCCAGCAGGGCGGCAGCCACTTTGTCCGGTCGCTCCGTGTGGTCGATCTGGGGAAAAGGGGAATCCGGGTTGTCTTCGATCAGTTCCTCAATATAGGCGCTCTCCAGGACGCCGTCAATTTGAATGCTCTCCAGGCGCCGGCGCACCTCCCGCACCACCGCCGGATCGGCCAGGTCCTCTATGTAAGTAAGGACAATGTTGGTCATGGTGTAGCGACCCAGGCAGACTGTCTCCATCTTCAGGGACGGGGTTTTCAGGCGCCGGCGGATAAGGGTGGTGTTGGTACGCAGGCTCTCGATAAAACTCTCCCTGGGGCCACGAACCACGCTTTCGGTGATGGGTTCTTCGACGGCACGGTGCTCCCAGGCCCTGGTGCTTAAGGCCAGGCCCTTATTGAACCCGTTCAGGATCAATACTGTATCACCGTTGAGGACGTGCTTTACCAGGCTCCCCATGTTGTCAACCACGGCCACGTCTGTCATAGGCATGACCATTTCCATAACTGCCGTCAGGTCTCGGGTTCTTTCCGCCAGGGAGCGGGCCAGTTCCTCCGGAGCCTGCTGCAGAGTCCGCACCAGAGTGTCCTCGATCAGCTTTTTATCAGCCAGGCCGTCGATATAAATAAGGGCTACCTTGATGGCCTGGCCCAGGTAAAAATCGCGACGGATCACATCGCTGCACCTGGCGAAAATTGTTTGTAGCTGCTCCAGGTTGAGCTTGAGTTCGGCCGTAAGCCGGTACTCTTCCAGGGACGGGTAAGGCGCCGTGTGGCTATTCCCGCCGCCAGGCTGGCCCTGTTTATCTTTATTGTTATCTTGCTTGCCCTGTTGGGCCGGCTTTGGCCGGCGGCGGAAAAGGGCCGCCCGCAGGGGTCTACGATAAGGACCGGGCAAAGTTTCTCCCTCCTGTACGCGGGATGACAATAAGAAACCCGGGGTCAGTTCTTTTCATATAAGTTATCCTTGGCCAGGAGAGGAAAAATTATGCGCCCGGGGCAGGGCAGTGCGGCTCGGAAATAACTTACGTAAAAGCCCCTTTCGCTCTTCGCTGAAAGGGGCTTTTATCTTAATTAATTATAAGTTATTCAAGTTGCCCCAGGGCCCGGCGGCCGATGTCCCGGCGGTAGTGCATACCCTGGAAGTGGATGGCCCTGATACTATCATAAACGCGGTCCAGGGCGGCCCGTAAATCCTCGCCCCGGGCGGTTACACAAACCACCCGGCCCCCGGACGTTACGACCTGGCCGTCCACCAGGGCGGTGCCGGCGTGGAAGACCTCCACCCCCGGCGGCACTGTCTCCAGTCCCGTAATGGGATCACCCTTGGCGTACGGGCCCGGATAACCGCCCGCCGCCAGGACCACCCCGGCGGCGGCTCCGGGGTACCAGGTGATCCTCGTTCCCGCCAGCTCACCGTTGACGGCAGCCAGCATCAGCTCTACCAGGTCGCTTTCTAAAAGGAGCATCAGGGGCTGGGTTTCCGGGTCGCCGAAGCGGCAGTTGAACTCCAGGACTTTGGGGCCTTCCCGGGTCAGCATCAGCCCGGCGTAAAGGACGCCCCGGTAGGGGTGCCCGGCTGCGGCCATGGACCGGATAACCGGCCGGAGGACCCTTTCTTCCACCTGGGCGGCTATCTCCGGGGTATAGAAGGGCACCGGTGCGCAGGCGCCCATGCCGCCGGTATTGGGGCCGGTATCCCCTTCCCCCACCCGCTTGTGGTCCTGGGAAGGGAGGAGGGGAGTAGCTGTTTTCCCATCGCACAGGGCCAGGATGCTGACTTCTTCCCCTTCCAGGCGCTCTTCGAGGATTACCCTCCGGCCGGCGGGACCAAATTTGCCTCCAAACATATCCCGGACCGCTTCCCGGGCCGTAGCCGCGTCCGGGGCCACCACCACGCCCTTGCCGGCCGCCAGGCCGTCGGCCTTGACCACCATTGGTCCGGGGTGTTCCTCCAGGTAGGCCAGGGCCGGACCGGCCTCCGTAAAGGTAGCGTGGGCAGCCGTGGGGATGCCTGCTTCCTGCATTAGCTCCTTGGCGAAAATCTTGCTTCCCTCCAGCCGGGCCGCTCCCCGGGAGGGGCCAAAGATGGGCAGGCCAGCCTCCTGGAAAGCGTCGACGATACCGGCCACCAGGGGGGCCTCGGGACCGACGACGGTAAGATCAATGGCAGCCCGACGGGCGAAGTCCAGCAGGCCGTTAATATCATCGGCAGCAATGGGCACACAGCAGGCCAGGCCGGCGATGCCGGCGTTGCCCGGGGCGCAGTAGATTTCCGTCACCCCGGGACTCCGGGCAATCTTCCAGACCAGGGCGTGCTCCCGGCCGCCGCCGCCAACTACCAGGATACGCATTTTACGGTGACCTCCTTTAATGCCGGAAGTGGCGGATGCCGGTGAAGACCATGGCTATACCCGCGGCATCGGCAGCCCTGATCGATTCCTCGTCGCGGACGGAGCCGCCGGGCTGGATGAGGGCTGTGATCCCGGCCCTGCCCGCCAGTTCCACGGTGTCGCCGAAGGGAAAGAAGGCGTCGGAAGCCAGGACGGCGCCTTTAGCCCGGACCCCGGCCTGCTCCAGGGCGATGCGGGCCGCCCCCACCCGGTTCATCTGGCCGGCGCCGATACCCAGGGTAACGCCGTCCCTGGCCACCACAATGGCGTTGGACTTGACGTGTTTGACTACCTGCCACGCGAAGAGCAGGTCTGCCATTTCTTTAGCTTCAGGTTTGCGGGTGGTTACCACCTTGAGGCTCTCCGGCTCGAGGACATGGTAGTCCGGCTCCTGGACCAGGAAGCCGCCGCTGACGGGCCTTACCTGGTATTCCCGGGTACGGTAACCCGCCCTCTCGCCCGCGGCCAGGAGGCGCAGGTGGGGTTTGCTTTTCAGGATCGCCATGGCTTCCGGGGTAAAAGACGGGGCAATGACTGCTTCCAGGAATACCTCCGCCATTGCTCCGGCCATTTCGCCGTCCACCGGCCGGTTACAGGCAACGATGCCGCCAAAGGCGGAAACAGGGTCGGCAGCGTAAGCCAGGCGGTAGGCCGCAGCCGGGGTACTCGCCCGGGCCACCCCGCAGGGGTTGGTATGTTTGATGATGGCCACCACCGGTTCTTTGAAGTCACAGGCCAGGTTCCAGGCGGCGTCCAGGTCCATGAGGTTATTATATGAAAGCTCCTTGCCCTGTAGCTGCCGGGCCCCGGCCAGGGTGCCGGGGGGTGGGGCGGGCAAGCGGTAGAAAGCGGCCCCCTGGTGGGGGTTCTCGCCGTAGCGCAGGTCCTGGACTTTTTCACCGCTGAGGACAAAGCTGGCCGGGAAGGGTTCTTCACTGCCCATAAGGCGCTGGAAGTAAGCCGCAATGGCCGCGTCGTAGGCGGCGGTATGGGCGAAGGCCGCCGCCGCCAGGCGGCGCCTGGTCTCCGGGCTCAAGCTTCCTTTCTCCCTCAGTTCCGCTAACACCTCATCGTAACTGGCCGGGTCGACGACAATCCCCACCCTTTCGTGGTTTTTGGCCGCCGCCCTGACCATGGCCGGGCCGCCGATGTCGATGTTTTCTATGGCCTCCGCCGGCGTCACTCCGGGCCGGGCGATAGTTTCCCGGAAGGGGTAGAGGTTGACCACCACCAGGTCGATGGGCTGGATGCCCTGCTCCTGGAGCTGGGCCAGGTGTTCGGGGGTCGGCCGGGCCAGGATGCCGCCGTGGATCTTCGGGTGCAGGGTCTTGACCCGGCCGTCGAGGATCTCGGGAAAGCCGGTGACGGTTGCCACTTCGGTCACGGGCAGGCCGGCTGTAGTTAAGGTGCGGGCCGTGCCGCCGGTGGAAAGGAGTTCCCAGCCCAGTTCCACCAGGCCGCGGGCCAGATCCACCAGGCCGGTTTTGTCGGAGACGCTGATTAGAGCCCTTTTAGACATAGGTTGTAAAACCTGCCTCCTCCGAGAATAGGGTTCTACAAATTAAGCGATTATTGCCTGGCCTCCCGGGGGCTGGAGGGTACAGCCTGCGGGCCCCGGTGGTTCCCGGCGAGCAAACTCGGCGCCCAGTTGCTTAAGCGGCGGGGGTGGCTTAATTGTATCTCCTTGAATACTCATAACGGGGATTGTAACTTTATCTTTCTTACAGATCACGTTACGATCACCATCCCGTTCACCGCTGCTTCCCTTCAGCCTCGCGCAAGTATCTGGCGCCTCGAGCCAGGTCGCCCTCCGCCTGTACCATCCAGCCCCCTGCCTAAAGCCTGCATTTTCATTGTTCATGGCGGGGGCGCCAGCCCCATGGGCGGCTCCTTCAAATTCTTACGATTACCCGCCGGCCCCGGAGTTCCACCCGGCCTTCAGCCAGCCACCGGATCACCCGCGGATAGAGGCGGTGCTCCTCCGCCAGGATGCGGGCGGCCAGGGTTTCCGGGGTATCGTCGTTCCGGACCGGCACCACGGCCTGGGCGATGATGGGGCCGGTGTCCATGCCGGCGTCGACGAAGTGGACGGTGCAGCCGGAAAACTTGACGCCGTACTCCAGGGCCTGGCGCTGGGCGTTAAGCCCCGGGAAAGCCGGCAGCAGGGCCGGGTGGATGTTGATGACCGCTCCCGGGAACTGTTCCAGAAACTCCCGGCCCAGGAGGCGCATAAAACCGGCCAGGGCTACCAGTTCCACCCCCTCTTTTTTCAGGGCCGTCGCCAGGGCCAGGTCATAGGCCTGCCGGGAAGGATATTCCCCGGGTTCCATACAAAAGGTTTTCAACCCCCGCTCCCGGGCCAGGTACAGGGCGCGGGCCTCCGGCCGGTCGCTGATAACCACCTGGATGCGGGCCGGCACCTCCCCGGCCTCGATAGCAGCGGCAATGGCCTCCATATTGCTGCCGCGGCCGGAAACCAGGATGCCGATGGGTAAAGTAGATGCCACCATGAGCCCTTCCTCCCCTTATTGCAAGCCCGGCACAAACTTCACTTCCCGCCGGCCGGGTATAACCTCACCTACGACAAAAACCTTCTCGCCGGCGGCCTCCAACCGGGACTTTACCCCGGCGGCGTCGCCTTCCTCGACCACCACCAGCATCCCCAGACCCATATTGAAGGTGCGGTACATTTCTTCCTCAGGCACCCTGCCGGTAGCCTGGATGAGCCGGAAGGCGGGTGGAACCGGCCAGCTGCGCCGTTCCAGGCGCAGGCTGCAACCCGGCGGCAGGATGCGCGGCGGGTTCTCAATCAGTCCCCCGCCGGTGATGTGGACCAGGCCCTTTATGAATCCTTCTTTAAGCAGGGGTAAAATACTGGTCACATAAATCCGCGTCGGTTCCAGGAGTTCTTCCCCCAGGGTCCGGCCCAGTTCCGGCAGTTCCCGCTCCAGGGTATAGCCGGCTTCTCCCAGCAAAACCCGCCGGGCCAGGGAAAAGCCGTTGGAATGCAGGCCACTGGAGGCCAGGCCCAGGACCACCTGCCCCGGCCGGATGCCCCGGCCGTCCAGGAGGTGCTCCCGTTCGACGACGCCCACGGCGAAACCGGCCAGGTCGTATTCGTCTTCCCGGTAAAAGCCGGGCATCTCGGCCGTCTCGCCGCCGATGAGGGCGCAGCCCGCCCGGCGACATCCTTCGGCCACCCCGGCGACAATCCGGGCCACCCTTTCCGGCACCATTTTGCCCACGGCCAGGTAGTCCAGGAAAAAGAGGGGTTCGGCCCCCTGGACCAGGATGTCGTTGACGCACATGGCCACGGCGTCGATGCCGATAGTGTCGTGCCGGTCCAGGCTAAAGGCTATCTTTAGCTTCGTCCCCACCCCGTCGGTGCCGGCCACCAGCACCGGCTGGCGGTAACGCCCCGGCTCCAGGGCAAAGAGGCCGCCGAAGCCGCCCAGGTCCCCCAGCACCCCCGGCCGGTAGGTCCGGCGGACATGCTCTTTCATTAACTCGACGGCGCGGTTGCCGGCGGCGATGTCCACGCCGGCGGCAGCATAGGTGAAGCCTTCGCTAGCCACCATGATATCTTCCTCCGCAAATGGCGTTCTACCAGATCTGTTACTTGCCTTCCATGAAGGCTATGTCCCTCCACCGCTCACCGAGCACTCAAATAATTACCCAAAGGCCGGCTAACTCCCTAATTGCGTTCTCCGGCCCTAACCCTCCAGCCCCATAAAGTCAGGTTGCTGGACGCCTGTCCTGTTACCAGCACTCCACGTCTCCTGGGCTCAGAGGCATGTCTGCCGGCCCCGGCCCTTACATCTCCATAGTTTCCGTAGTTCATGGGGGGCGCCAGCCTCCCAGAGAGTCCCTCACGCGAGCCCAATCCTTTCGCATTGAGCGCCATACCGGCTGGAGTCGCCGGCAAACAGGTGAGATGCAATTTCGTCACTTCTCACATTTAATAATCCTGTCCCTCCAGGCTGTACTTGGTAGCCCCCTCCGGGGAGGGGATGGGGATGGGGTAGCGGCCGGTGAAGCAGGCGGCGCAGAAGTCTTCCGCCCCCCGCTGCACCGAGCGGAACAACCCTTCCAGGCTGAGGTAGTAGAGACTGTCGGCATCCACATGGCGGCGGATGTCCTCCAGGGGGTACCGGGCGGCAATGAGCTCTCTCCGGGCGCTGGTATCAATGCCGTAGTAGCAGGGGTACAGGACCGGCGGCGAGGCCACCAGCAGGTGCACCTCCCGGACCCCGGCCTGGCGCAGCATGGCTACTATCCTCCGGCTGGTGGTTCCCCGGACCAGGGAGTCATCAATTATAATGACCCTTTTATCCTTTAAGATGGGCTTGATGGGGTTGAGCTTCAAGCGCACCCCCAGGTCGCGCATCTCCTGGGTGGGCTGGATGAAGGTCCGGCCGACGTAGCGGTTTTTCATCAACCCCTCCACAAAGGGCAGGCCGGCCACCTCGGCATAGCCGGCGGCGGCGGCAATACCGGAGTCAGGTACCGGGATGACGGCGTCGGCCGCCACCCGGTATTCACGGGCCAGGTTGCGGCCCAGTTCCCGCCGCACCAGGTTGACGGTCTCGCCGTCCAGGGTGCTGTCCGGCCGGGCAAAGTAGACATATTCAAAAATGCAGTGGGCCCGGTGGGCCGCCCGGGGTCCCTGGAGGGAACGCATCCCCAGGCTGTCGATAATGACAATCTCCCCGGGTTCCAGGTCGCGGATAAAATCGGCCCCCAGGGTATCCAAAGCGCAGGACTCCGAGGCCAGGATCCAGGCCCCATCCATCCTGCCCAGGCACAGGGGCCGGACGCCGTAGGGATCGCGGACGCCGATTAGTTGCTTCTCAGTCATGACCACCAGGGAATAGGCACCCCGGAGCTCTTCCTGGCAATGGAGCAGGGCTGCTTCGATGGGCTCCTGGCTGTGGCGGGCGATAAGGTTAACGATTATTTCGCTATCGGTGGAGGACTGGAAGATAGACCCGCTGGCTCCAAGCTCCCGCCGCAGCTCGTTGGCGTTGGTCAGGTTACCGTTATGGGCGATAGCCACCATACCCCGCAGGTAGCGGAAGACAAGGGGCTGGGCGTTGACCAGGGAACTGGCACCGGTCGTGGAGTAGCGCACGTGGCCGATAGCCACGTCACCATGTAAAGCCTGAAAGTTGTCCCGGTTAAAGACTTCCGCCACCAGCCCCATACCCTTGTGGACGGCGATATGGTGGCCGTTGGCCACGGCGATACCCGCGCTCTCCTGGCCGCGGTGCTGGAGGGCAAAGAGCCCGTAGTAGGCCAGCCGGGCCACGTCCTGGCCCGGAGCGTAAATGCCAAAAACACCGCATTCCTCGTGCCAGAGCGACACCCTTACCGGGCCATCAGCACCGGTATGCTCTCCCGCCATTGTTTCCCCATCTCCTCAAGGCTTAGATTAAACAAAGTCCTGCCGTTTATCCTTACCGCCAGGCTGTGGCCCCCGCACCGGCCAATCACCGTCACGGGTAAGCCCTTTTCCCGGGCCAGGTCCAGCACCCTGTCCCCGGCCTCCGGTGCTACCGCCAGCAGGATCCTTGACTGGCTCTCACTGAAGAGGAGATAATCGGGCCGCAGGTCGCTCGCCAGTTCCACCTCCGCCCCCAGGCCGCCAGCCAGGGCGCTCTCCGCCAGGGCTACAGCCAGGCCTCCCTCGGCGCAGTCGTGGGCGGCTGTTACCAGCCCGGCGGCAATGGCCTCCCGGACCAGGGCCTGGACGGCCTTTTCCCGCTCCAGGTCCAGGGCCGGCGGCTCCCCGGCCACCAGGCCATGGAATGTGGCCAGGTACTCGCTGCCGCCTATTTCCGGGTAAGTCTCCCCCACCATGATTAACAGGTCGCCTTCCCGGCGGAAACCCATGCCACAGCGCTTTTCTATATCCGGCAGCAGGCCGACCATGCCCACAACCGGGGTGGGATAGATGGCTCCGCTTTCGGTTTCGTTATAGAAGCTGACGTTACCGCCGGTTACCGGGGTCTGTAAAACCTCACAGGCCCGGCTCATGCCCATCACGGCCTGATAGAACTGCCAGGCCACCTCGGGCTTCTCGGGATTACCGAAGTTCAGGCAATCGGTGATGGCCAGGGGCCGCGCCCCCACACAGGCCAGGTTCCGGGCCGCCTCCGCCACGGCGATGGCCCCGCCCCGCTCCGGATCCAGGTAACAGTAGCGGCCATTGCCGTCCACCGTCAGGGCCAGGCCCTTGCTCGTGCCTTTAACCCTTAAGATCGCAGCGTCTCCCCCGGGCCCGGCCACAGTATCCGTCCGGACCATATAATCGTACTGGCGGTAAACCCACTCTTTACTCGCCAGGTTCGGCGCCGCCAGCAGCCCCAGGAGCACCTGGCCGTAATCCTCCGGTTGCGGCAGGCGTCTCAGGTCCCTTTGCCGTACTTCGTCCAGGTAGGCCGGCCGGCGGCGTTCCCTTTCATAGACCGGGCACTGGTCCGTCAGGGCCCGGGCCGGCACCTCGGCCACCACCCGGCCGTTCTCCATGATGCGCATCAGGCCGTCGCCCGTTACCCGGCCGATAATTACCGCTTCCAGGCCCCAGCGCCGGCAGATGGCCCGGATTCTCTCTTCGGCGCCCTTTTTGGGTACCAGGAGCATCCGTTCCTGGGATTCCGACAGCATGACCTCGTAGGGGGTCATACCCTCTTCCCGCCGCGGCACCAGGGCGATGTCAATCTCCATGCCGGTGCCGGCCCGGGCCGCCATCTCGCATGAGGAACTGGTGATACCGGCGGCGCCCATATCCTGCATGCCGATGACTAAATCTTCATTTATTATTTCCAGGCAGGCTTCGATAAGGAGTTTCTCCCGGAAGGGGTCGCCCACCTGGACTGAGGGCCGGCGCTCCTCGGAAGCCTCGCTCAGTTCCTCGGAAGCGAAGGTCGCCCCGTGGATGCCGTCGCGACCGGTGCGGGCCCCGATCAGCATGACGGCGTTGCCCACCCCGGCAGCCGTACCCCGGCGGATATTCTTTTGCTCGATCAGACCCACGGCCATGGCGTTGACCAGGGGGTTACCGGCATACGAGGGTTCAAAGTAAACCTCCCCGCCCACCGTGGGCAGGCCCAGGCAGTTGCCGTAAAAGGCGATGCCGCCCACCACCCCGCCCATGAGGTAACGGGTACGGGGGTCGTCCAGGGGCCCGAAACGCAGGGAGTCCAGGACGGCAATGGGCCGCGCCCCCATAGCAAAGATATCGCGGACAATACCCCCCACCCCGGTGGCCGCTCCCTGAAAGGGTTCTATGGCCGAGGGGTGGTTGTGGCTTTCGATTTTAAAGACCACGGCCTGGCCGTCACCGATATCCACGATGCCGGCGTTCTCCCCCGGGCCCTGGAGAACCCAGGGAGCTTTCGTCGGAAACAGCTTCAGCACCGGCCGGGAGCTTTTATAGCCGCAGTGCTCAGACCACATGACGGCAAACATGCCCACTTCCACATAATTGGGCTCCCGGCCCAGGATTTCTTTAATACGATCAAATTCCTCGTCCGTCAGGCCCATCTGCCGGTAGATTTCAGGCTCCAAGGCGCTCCCCCCTCTGCCAGCAGTCAACTATAGAAGCGAAAAGCTCCCGGCCGTCGGTGCCGCCCAGGATTCCTTCGGCACAACGTTCCGGGTGGGGCATCATCCCCAGAACGTTGCCTTCCCGGTTGATGATGCCGGCGATATTGCCCACCGAACCATTGGGATTGGCCGCCGGTATCACTTCGCCGCCCGGGGTGCAGTAGCGCAGGACGACCTGCCGGTTGGCTTCCAGTTGGGCCAGGGTGGCTGCGTCGGCGTAATAATTGCCTTCTCCGTGGGCGATGGGGATACGGATGACCTGCCCCTCACGGAAGCGATTGGTAAAAGGTGTGGCATTATTCTCCACTTTTAAATAGGTCCACTGGCAGCGAAACTGCAGGCAGGCGTTACGCATCATGGCACCCGGCAGGAGGCCGGCCTCCAGGAGGATCTGGAAACCGTTACAGATGCCCAGCACCAGGCCCCCGGAGCGGGCGAAGTCAATGACCGCCGGCATAATGGGGGCAAAGCGGGCAATGGCCCCGGCCCGCAGGTAGTCGCCATATGAGAAGCCGCCGGGCAGGATCAAACAGTCGTAGCCGGATACGCTGGTGTCGCCGTGCCAGAGATAGTCGACGTGCTGGCCCAGGACGCTGCCCAGGGCGTAGTGGACATCCTGGTCGCAGTTGGAGCCGGGAAAGACGATAACGCCGAACTTCATGGCCGTTCCCCCGCATATGCCTCTAGCGAATAGCGATACTCCTCGATTACCGGATTGGCGAGAAGGCGCCGGCACATCTCCTCTACCTGCCGCCCGGCCTCTTCCCGGTCGTCCAGGTCCAGCATGACTTCCAGGTACTTGCCGACGCGCACCGCCGCGACGCCGTCATAGCCCATGGCCCTGAGGCCCTTACCTACGGCCTCGCCCTGGGGATCGAGGACACCGGGCTTCAAGGTGACGTGAATCTTGGCCAGTAACATGGGCGATGCTCCTTTTGAAAATGATTTACGCGAACAGTTTCTCCACCCGGCGCAGGACTTCCTCGTAGGCGTCTTCTACCCCGCCCAGGTCGCGGCGGAAGCGGTCCTTGTCCAGCTTTTCCCCGCTGGTGCTGTCCCAGAAGCGACAGGTGTCGGGGGAGATCTCGTCCGCCAAAAGGACCTGGCCGTGGTGCAGGCCAAACTCCAGCTTAAAGTCCACCAGGACCAGGTTGGCCGGTTTTAAAAATTCCGTCAGCAACTCGTTTACCTTCCAGGCGTAGCCTTCCATTGCTTCTACCTGGCCGCCGGAGGCCAGTTCCAGGGCGGCGATGTGGTAGTTGTTAATCATGGGGTCGTGGAGTTCGTCGGATTTGTAGTAAAACTCCAGGACCGGCCGTTTGAGGGGCGTGCCCTCCGCCAGGCCCAGGCGTTTGGCCAGGCTGCCGGCGGCGATGTTGCGGGCGACCACTTCCACCGGGATGATGTCTACCGCCCGGACCAGCATCTCCCGGGGGCCGGTCTGCTCGATAAAGTGGGTGGGGATACCCCGGCCGGCCAGCATCTGAAAGAACAGGGCCGAAAGCCGGGTGTTAATCTCTCCTTTACGGGCGATGGTGCCCTTTTTCAAGCCGTCGAAGGCGGTGGCGTCGTCCTTGAACTCCATCAGGTACCGGTCGGGGTCGTCCGTCCGGTAAACCCGTTTGGCTTTACCTTCATACAGTAGTTCGCCTTTAACAGGCATGTCATCCCTCTCCTCTCAAAATTTCCATATACCCGGCGGTCAACTAATTATCCGAAGTTTCTCCTCTAACCCTGGCAAGATAAACTATAAATTATGCGGTACCGCCTGAGTGCCAGGAACGGTCCGGGCGTTGCCCGCCGCTACTCCAAACCAGCGCGGCGGAAGATGTAATCTACGTGGCGCAGGTGGTAGTCGTAATCAAACAGGTCCTCCACTTCCTTCGGATCCAGGCGAGACATGATATCCTGGTCCTTGAGGACCAGTTCTTTAAAGGGCTGGCGGGTCTGCCAGGCCTGGAGTGCGTTGCGCTGCACCCAGGCATAGGCCGTCTCCCGCAGAACGCCCTTATTTACCAGTGCCAGGAGGACCCGCTGGGAAAAGACCAGGCCGTGGGTGGCCTCGAGATTCCGGCGCATGTTCTCCGGATAGACGTTAAGGCCGGCGATGATTCCGGTAAACTTCACCAGCATATAGTCCAGCAGGATGGTGCTGTCGGGGATAATCACCCGCTCAACGGAGGAATGGGTGAGATCCCGCTCATGCCAGAGGGCGATGTCTTCCATGGCGGCCAGGGCGTTGCCCCGCAACACCCGCGAAAGGCCGGCCACCCGCTCCGATATAATGGGGTTTCGTTTGTGGGGCATGGCCGAAGACCCCTTCTGGCCTTTGGCGAAGGGTTCCTCCACCTCCAGGATGTCGGTGCGCTGGAGGTTGCGGATCTCAGTGGCCATTTTCTCCAGGGAACTGCCGATGATGGCCAGGGTAGCCAGGAACTGGGCGTGACGGTCCCGCTGGATTATCTGGGTAGAGACGCCGGCGGGCTTTAGCCCCAGGCGACGGCAGACGTGCTCCTCCACCCGGGGATTGATGTTGGCGAAGGTACCCACGGCGCCGGAGATTTTACCGACGCTGATCATCTCTTTAGCCTGTTCCAGCCGGATAAGGTGCCGGTCGACCTCCATGACCCACAGGGCCATCTTCAGGCCGAAGGTGGTGGGCTCGGCGTGGACGCCGTGGGTGCGGCCGATCATCAAGGTATATTTATGTTCCAGGGCTTTTTTCACCAGTTCGGCCCGCAGATCCCGGAGGCGCTGCAGGAGCAGGTCGGCGGCGTCCCGCATCTGTACGGCCAGGGCCGTATCCAGGACGTCGGAGGAGGTCATGCCAAGATGAATATACTTGGAGGCATCACCCACCTTCTCCGCAACGGCAGTGAGAAAAGCCAGGACGTCGTGACGGGTGGTGGCTTCGATTTCGTTGATGCGGTCAATTTCAAAGTCAGCCCGGGCCTTGATCTCTTCCAGGGCCGCCGGCGGGATCCGGCCCAGCTCGGCCCAGGCCTCGCAGGCATAGATCTCAATGGCCAGCCAGGTGCGGAACTTGTGCTCCGGTTCCCAAATTTTCCCCATTTCCGGCAGGGTATAGCGCTCGATCATTTTTTCTCCTCCCCCAGATAAGCTTCAATCCCCAGTTGCGCCAGCCGGGCATCTTTGACCGCCACTTCCCGGGCCAGTTCCTGCTTATAGGCCGCCAGTCGCTCCCGGAGGGCGTCATTGTGGACGGCCAGGATCTGGGCCGCGAGTATTGCGGCGTTGGCTGCGCCGTCAATGGCCACCGTGGCTACCGGGATGCCCCGGGGCATTTGGACCATGGAGTAGAGGGAATCGACGCCGCCCAGGGCCGCCGTGCGGATTGGGACGCCGATTACCGGCAGGATGGTCACTGCCGCCAGGACGCCGGCCAGGTGGGCCGCGCCCCCGGCGCCGGCGATAATGACCTTCAAGCCCCGGCCGGCAGCAGCGCGGGCGTAATCCAGGGCGGCGTCCGGAGAACGGTGGGCCGAGAGGATTCTGACTTCATAAGGAACCTGGAAATAATCCAGCATGGCCGCCGCCCGGGCCATGATTGGCAGGTCGGAATCGCTGCCCATGATAATGCCAACATGTGCCGGCTTCATCAAATTTCTTCTCCTTCCTTATATTTTAGCATTTATTTTATCAACCCCCATATCCTTTTTGCTACCGGCCTGTATTTAAATACATTTTAACTCTTCCTGCCGCTCCTTGTCCCTTTCTCCCCGGTCCCACTTCGATTTCTGGACATAAGAAACATAAAGCACGACTTAAATCCCCTCTTGTCGGCCGGTAAACGAAAGAACCCAGGCCGGGTAGGTTACGCAACACTGAAACCTACCCGCCTGGGTTTTTATCCCTCCGGTGTAGCACGAAAGTGCCTGTACCACTCGGACCTGGCCGCAAGAGATCCTTGCGCGGAACCCTGAGGTACACTTTCAGGCTGTAGCCAGGGCAATTTACGGTTGCCCGGTAGAAACTTGGGAGCCCTATTCCCCCAATTATACAGGCCATATCCTTATTCTTTTTTTCGCCCCCATAATAGCAGAAGGGGTAACATCTGTCAATAAGCTTTCGGCTCTATGTCAATAGCCTGGTGGACCGGGGAATCCCGGACTGGCAGCAAAAGCTCACCTGCAACAGTGCCACCGATTACCAGGGCGGTAGCGGCATCCTGCAATTCAGCGTCCATGACGGGGACAAGCTCACCCTGCGTACCCTGACAACCCTGGCTATCACCACCAGTGATAATATTGCTTACAATATGCTGCGCAATTTCGTCGGCCAGGGTAGTATCGCCAGTTATATGCAGAGCCTGGGTGGCCGGACCGTCTTCCCCAACGGGCAGAACCTGAGTACCGCCCGGGATATGGCTACTTATATCCAGGCTGCCCTGGATTCCGCCAATACCAGTGCCAACGGCCGCCGGCTGCTGGACGATATGGCCAACGGTATTTATAATGAAGGTATTCCTTTGCAGATACCCGCCGGTGTTACCGTAGCCCACAAGGAGGGCTTCGTCTGGGGCAGCCCCGGTGACGTTGGCGTGGTCTTTGGCTCCCGGCCCTTCATTGTCACTGTCCTCTCCCGGGACGTCGCCGACCCCGACCAGGGTTTCGCCAATATCGCCGCCATCACCAGAATGATGTATGACTACCAGGAAAACCTGGCCGGCAATTAACTCACGATCTCCCGCCGTCAAAGTAACAACAACTGGCTCAGGGAAAACCATACCCGTAATAAAAGGCCCCTGCCGGCGCCCTCAGGCGCGGTCGGGGGCCTTTTTATAATACGCCTCGAACCTAGTCGCCCTCCGCCTGTACCCGCCAGCCCCTTGCCTTAGCCCACATTTTTGCGGTTCGTGGAAAGAGCGCTGGCCAGTTAAGCTGGTGGTGAGCCACGACGAAGGCCTTCACTTTGAACTGGAGACTGCGCAGGGCCGCCTGGTGCTGTTACCGGAAGAAGGCTCCTCCAATGTAGCTAAGGATCTGGAGAAATACGCCGGCCAGGTTGTGATGGTGGTCGGAACCCTCACCAACGAACCCAATATCTATATGCAGGGGCCCATTATGCGGGTGAACTCCGTCAGTCCGTTCCAAGCCCCCGCCCCCGCGGGTAGCGGCGAGGAAACTCCCGCTGCCGGCATTACCTCCTTCACCATCGCCCGGCCCGACCTGGTGGTCAAGGGGCAGAACCTGGCCCGGGTGGAGATCTGGGCCGTACCTACCGGGACGGGGATAACCGAGAAGGATTACCAGCTCCTGGGCCAGGCCGGCAAAAAATCGGAGGATAACGGTCATCAGGTCTGGACCTTCCCTATTCCCCAGAAAACTATCCTGGCCACCGAGATCTTCGCCAGGGGCTTCGATGCCCGGGGCCACGAAGTGGGCCGGGTCTCCCTGCCCGTCACCGGGGTCACCGACCTGAATAAAGCCCTGGGGACGAGGGATTAGTCAAGTCTGCAAAGGAAGATTAAACCATAATAGACGGGGTGGCAACTTTTCATGCGGGCTGCCACCCCAGGCGTAGCCTTTATATAGTTTGTTATACGTGGTAGCCTTAACCTGAGGCTACCACTATTTTTCCCTTTTTAACAACCGGACTCCTGGAGGACTCGACCATTATACCCTTGCCCCGGATAAGGTAATGAGGGCGGTTATCTCAACCATAACAAAGGGAAGCCCAATTTATTGCTGGCTTCCTTTATTTCCGGATCACCGGTGACAACTGTGGCTTTATATTGTAAGGCAGCCCCTATGGCAAAGGCATCAGCATAGGAAAGGAGATGTAAAGCCTTCACTTTCGCAGCAGCAAGGGTCAATTCTTCATCACCCACGAGGAATTCCACAGGCCATTTTTTAACAGTCTCTAACACTTTTTTAGCTTCTATTTCTCCATTTCTATGATATACGCGATAATATACTTCGCCTAAATTTACCCAGGTCAACAAAAGCTTGATCATTTTTCCGCGAGCTTTTTGTAATAGTTCGGCCACCTTTTCGGCACCAGTCTCATCTTCCAGGTAGCAAATAACGGCATAGGCATCCAGGATATAATCCCCGGCGCTTTCAGGGTAGTCGCTGCTCATGTTTTTCCTCCAACCGGCGTTCCTCCTGCTTATAGGACGCATAAGTACTGGTAAGTGATCGTTTCCCTTTCAACATACCTCTGGCCTCAATTACCGGGTCAGAGGGAGCAGGAGTAATAATGATTTGCCCTTCCTTTTCGATAATTAAAGCGCGCCCCGGAGCCTGGAGGCCGTATTTGCGGCGCAAAAAGGCCGGAATTACCAATTGCCCCCTTGCGGAAACCTTTACCGTAGGCATCGCGATATACCTCCTTTGTTTTACCGTTATAATAATTGTAAAACATCCGCTGAAAAGATACAACATCTCCTTAAAGGGGAAAAATAGCGTTGTCGGCTGCCAGCCAGGTCAGTTGCTTCCGGAGCGGCAAAAATGATAAACTAGCTGCAGTGAAATCCGGGAGGCTGAACAAGTGATTGAACTCAACCACCTGACCAAAGTCTACCACCAGGGACGGGTTAAAGCCGTCGACGATCTGAACCTCCGGGTCCAGGCCGGGGAGCTCTTCGGTTTCCTCGGCCCCAACGGCGCCGGTAAGACGACGACCATCAAGATGATGGCCGGGCTATTAACCCCCACCTCGGGGGAGGTCATAATCAACGGCCACAATATGGCCGCGGACCCCCTGGCGGCCAAGGGCTCCCTGGGGTTTGTCCCGGATAACCCCGATATCTGGGAAAAACTGACGGGACTGGAGTACCTGCAATTCCTGGCCGATGTCTACCGGGTGCCGGCTGCCGCCAGGCAGGCGCGGGTGGAGGAACTGGCAGCCACCTTTGAACTCCAGGACGCCCTGGGAGAAAGCATCCAGAGCTATTCCCACGGTATGCGCCAGAAACTGGTCCTGATAGGTGCCCTGATCCACCGGCCACCGGTGCTTATCCTGGATGAGCCCATGGTGGGCCTGGATCCCCGTTCCGCCTACCTGCTGAAGGATATCCTCCGCCGCTACAGCGATGCCGGCCATACCGTCTTTTTTTCCACCCACATTCTGGAGGTAGCCGAGCGCCTCTGCGACCGGGTGGGCATTATCAACCGCGGCCGTTTAATCGCCCTGGGGACAATGGCTGAAATAAAAGCGCGCCGTGCCGGCGGTGAAGAGACCCTGGAGCAGATTTTCCTGGAGATCACCGGTGCCGACCTGCCAGAGCATGAAGGGATTAGACGTTAGCTTACCTCTCACTTCCCACTTCTCACATCTCATTTTGGAGGCCAGAGTTATGGCTACCTGGCGCCAGCGCAGTCCCTGGCGGGCCCTGCTAATCACCATTTTAAAAATAAACCTGCGCAACACGACCGGAAAAAGGCAATTACCGGGTAAAGGTCTGGTCCGGCTCCTGCTGGGGGTCCTGGTTTTACTGAGCTTTATCCCCCTGGAGTTCCTTTTCTTCACCTTCTTCTTATCCCTTTCCCGGGCCAGCCTGGCCGCCGGCCAGCCGGCCCTGGTGCCGGTCCTCATAGCCGTGTCCGGGCAGATGGTCGTACTGATCTTCGGCATGTTCTACCTGATGTCGGCCTTTTATTTCTCCCAGGATATCGGCCGCATGCTCCACCTGCCTTTGCGGCCCCGCCAGCTCCTGGGAGCCAAATTCCTGGTGGTCATGCTGGGGGAACTCCTGACTACCGCCGTCATTGTCGTTCCCGGCTTCCTCGGTTACGGCCTGGCCCGGGGCGGGGGCCCGGCCTACTGGCTGATGGCGCTGCTGGTCTGGCTCATGCTACCCCTTTTACCCCTGGCCCTGGATACCATCTTTACCCTGGCCCTGGCCCGGGTGGTCAACCTCTCCCGGCAGCGGGATGTGCTACGGGTCCTGGGGGGCCTTTTGGGACTGGTCCTGGCTATCGGCATCCAGTTCTTCAGCCAGCGGTTCGACCCGGGCGGGCCGGCTTACCTGCCGGGTAACCTGGAGGTTTTCCAGGGCCTGGCCGGCCGCTTCGGCAGCATTTTTCCCCCGGCCCTCTGGGCCGCCGGCGCCCTGGCAATGCCAGATAAGGTGACCGGATGGGTGAATCTCGCCCTACTAGCGGCCTTATCCCTGGCGGTAGTGGGCCTGACGAGCCTGGTAGCGGAAAGGGTCTATTTCCGGGACCTCCTGGCCGGCCAGGAGGTCCCGGCTCGGCGCCGTCATCAGCGCCCGGCCCCGGCGACCCTGGCTACCGCCGGTGTTACGGCCGCCCTCTGGCGCCGGGAATTGAAACTGTTCCTGCGGACACCGACCTTTGTCATGAACGGCCTGGTCAGTACTATAATCTTCCCCTTAATGATGGTCATCCCGGCCCTGTCCCGGGGGGATACTGCTAGCTGGACCTTACTCAGCCAGCGGTCCCACCTGGCCGGCTGGGTAGCCCTGGGCGGCGCCGGTATGGTTATGTTTTTGAGCCTTATCAACCATGTAGCCCCCACGGCCATCTCCCGGGAAGGGAGATTTATCTGGCTGCTCCGCTCCCTGCCGGTGGAAGCCCGGCTCCTGGTCCGGGTTAAACTCCTCTTCAGCCTGGCCTTCGCGGTCCTGGGGGCCGTCCTGGTAAGCGGGATCCTCTACCTGTTCCTGCACCTGCCCCCGGCATACCTGGCCATCATGTTCGTCCTGGGCCTCTTGAGCAGTTGGCCGGTGGCCGCCCTGGGGTTGATGGTCGATCTCTCCTACCCCCGCCTGGACTGGGTGGACCCCCAGCAAGCCATGAAGGGCAATTTCAACGGCCTGATCGCCATGGTCCTGACCCTGCCCCTGGTTCTCCTCCTGGCCCTTTCAGCTTTCCTCCTGTCCCGCTTAGGCCAGGGGTATAACAGCATCGTGACCCTGCTGGCCCTGGAGCTTGCCTTTACCGGCCTGGCGACAACCCGCATCCTGGAGGGCATGGCCGAAAAGCGTTTCCGCGGGATGGAGTAATGAGTCCCGATCAGATACCGGGCAGCCAGTTCTTGATTCCAAATACCGCCGGGGGTATTGACCCGGCGGTTTTTTTACTCAATGATAATGGCGGCAGGTGAAAAATTAACCATTTATTTTTCATTCCCTAAAATAACCTTAAAATATGCCGTCTACAATTTAACCATAGCCTGTAAGATTAAGGTCCCAGAATAATAATTTTTAGGGAAGGTGCTCCATGAAAAGGCTCGGTTTACAGTGGCAGATTTTACTCATGTTTACCCCTATTATCTGTTTGGCTCTTTTCGCCACCAGTTTCTTCACCTACTACCAGGCCCGCCAGGCCTTGAGACAGGCCACTGCCCGCCAGTTGATGGATGCAGCCCGGGAGGCTACGGAAAAGATCTCCCTCATCATCTCCAGTATCAGCTCCCAGCAATTTGCTAGTAAGGTTAATTACCTGATGGTCAACCAAAAGAATGGTTTTAACCAACAGGGCTTGCCGGTGGATATCTACATTCTGGACAACCAGGGAGAGGTCCATTTTGCCGCCGCTGCCGATGGCGGGCAGGAGCCCGGCCTGCCCCAGGCAGTCCGCCAGCAGGTCGTCCGGGCGCGTGAGGGATGGGAGCGGCAATACTGGGAGGGCCATAACCATGCCCTGGCTTTTGCCCAGATTACGGAGAAGGAATGGGTTTACTTGATCGTGGCTGATGAAGCCGCTTACCTGGCTCCCGTAAATTCCATCCGCAGATGGAGCCAGGCTGCCGGCCTGGCGGCAATACTGCTGACCACCCTGGCGGCCCTCTTTATCGCCCGGCAGCTGGCCCGGCCTTTAAGGCATTTCCGCCAGATCATGGCCCAGGTGGAAAGCGGGGATCTGGCGGCCAGAGTAGTCCCCGGGGGCAGCGCAGAGACTGTAACCCTGGCTCTGGGTTTTAACAGCATGCTGGAGCATTTGGGGGGACTCATTACTATTATCAAAAAAGCATCTATATCCCTGGCCGGAGCCCAGGGAGAACTGCAAGCCGTCGTGGAACGGGCCAGGGCGGGTACGGACCGGGTGGCCGGGGCCATAGCGGAGGTCGCCGCCGGCGCTGAGGAGCAGGCTGCCGCCACTCAGGAAGCCGGTGCCGGCACGGCCAGGGTGGCCGCCCTGGTAACGGATATGCGCCGGCATCTGGACGCGGTTAACGCCACCAGCCGAAGTATTCTCACCGCCGTGGACATGGGCCGCGAGCAGCTCACCCAGGCGGTGGCCGCCATGGATAGCCTGGCCGACCAGGTCAGAGCGGTAGCGGTTACAGTGGAGGAACTGGGCAGTATCTCCGGCCTGATAGAAAATATGGTGGTGGAAATCAAGCGGATAGCTGAAGAAACCAACCTCCTGGCCTTAAACGCCGCCATCGAGGCCGCCCGGGCCGGGGAGCAAGGACGGGGCTTTGCTGTGGTAGCCGCCAAGGTAAGGGAACTGGCCGCCAGTAGTGCAGCAACGGCCGACCAGGTCGCCGTCATGGTGACTAGGGTGCAGGAGGGAACAGCCCGAGCCCTGGCGGCGGCCCGGGCGGGGAACAGTTCTGCCGACGATGGCCGGGAACGGGTACGCACCATGGCGGCCTCGTTGACCGACCTCTTGCAAGCAGTCCGGCAGACGCAAGGGGAAATCCAGGAGGTGTTCGCCAGTACCGGCGGGATAACGAAGGCCATGGAGGAAATTGTAACCATAACCGGGGTCCTGGGTGAAACGGCGGCCGGTGCCGCCAGGGCGGCCCAGGAAGTCAACACCTTAACCCAGGATTTCCGTCAGCATATGGATCAGGTGGCTACGGCTGCGGCTACCCTTGAGGTGGTAACCCGGCAGTTGACCGCAGCTACAGCGAAAGTGAGAGTGTAAATCAAAATACCGCCGGCTTCAGGGCCTGCTCCCTGAATGGCGGCATGAATAACGGCACCAGAACCAACCCCCGGGCCACGTTACTAAAGGAGGCCGGGGGTTGGTTATCTACCTCTGCCAGCAGATACCTGACGTCAGGAATTGCAAATTGGTGTTATAATGATTTAGCGGTTCTCCCCATCGTTATACTAGAAAAGGTATGATATGATAGTAGATCTATGCCGCTGACACGGTACCATTCCAGGAAAAGCGGGCCACCTGCGGGGCGTCCAGGAACTGCCAGCGGCCCCTGACACCGTAGTATAAGGCGGCCACTTCGATGTGCAGCATGGCAATGCCGCAGTCCAGGCGTTTGGGCAAGTTAAAAGTATCCTGCAGGTTATCTACAGCCACGGTGATGCTGTCCCCGGCTACCGTAAAACGCCAGGGCTGGCGGTTGACCGCCGAAGGGGCCAGCCGGGCGGCTTCCAGGGCGACTTGTACCCAATCCGGCCCTTTCGCCGCCGGCAGGCCCGGCGCCGCCAGCAACAGCAGCCCCAGGGCCAGGGAGCTAATAAGCTTTTTAGCGAGCATATTTGTGACCTCCATAAATTTAAGATGAGGGGCAAATTCACCCCTCTAAGCTACCATTGGTATCGCCTCTTCGTGCTGGTAAAATAGCCAAAAACTTTCACTCCAGGAGAGCGGGCTAAGGCTTTTTGTGACAAATAAAACTCCTGGGCACGCCCAGGATGGAGGCTCACAAGATTATGCTTCGGCAGTTATTTAACCCTTACGTTCCTCGGCACCAATTATTTCCATAACCGATTTGCTAAACCTCTCAAAATCGCCCAGCCGGTTGGTGATAAGCTCATATAATCGTTCGGGCGATATTTCCTGGTAACCGTGGACCAGGCGTTCGCGAACACCCGGTCCCTGTACATACAGCGCAGGGTTCGCTCCCGGTTATGGTCAGACTGCTCCCCTGTTACCGGCGCTGCCGAAAGGGGACTGCCGGCGGCTATGTAAACCACCGGGAAACGCCTGAAACTGGCGTCGATAAATACCCGTACCAGCTGTTGCAGGGCGAAGGGGCAGACCCCGCCCGGCGGGAAGCCGGTAGCGGTAGCTTCCGCAGCGGCTCGGCCATCCTCACCTTGCCTTTTGCTCCCGGGTGCTATTTCAGCCGGCTCTGGCTCACCTTCACGTCCCGCAGGTCACTACCATCACTGGCTCTTCACCGGCGCGAAAGAGGATAGACTCGGGGGTCTGGCCCACCTCCACGTCCACGCCCGGTCGCCAGTTCGGCCTTACTTGTACTCGCTATTCCATACATCATTTTCCACTTTATGAATTATGGTACCATAAAGCCCGGCTATATCAACAATATTCGCTCCAGAGAACGTCTAGCTACTTTCTTCCTCCCGGGCAGGTGCTCTGTTGTTATGATTCCGGAGCCCCGGACTTTCATGCCGTTTTTCCCGGCCCGAACAGGAGGTCCAGGAGCCAGGCGGTGGTGAGCATCAAAAACGGCATGATGGTGAAGGCATACCTGACTGTGGGGATAAACATCAATTGGATGCCTGTCAGGAGGAAAATAAAGATGGCCACCAGGCCTATCCTTTCCTCCTTGCAGGCCTTAAAGGCCCCCACCCAGCCCAGCATGGTGATAAAATTGTGCAACCAGTAAACTGACCGCAAGTACTGGTAGCGGGAAAGATCCAGATCATACCACATATTGCCAAAGATAACCTGCCACTTGCCGATTGTATACCACTTGAGGTACATCACCGGGTCCCTTAAAAAGCCCTGGAGGATAAATTGTAAGGCTCCCTGGGTGGACTGGATGGGAGGCACCTTGTCCATATCCGTGAAGTAAGGAAAGGCGCCGTAAAGGAGGGGGTTCCAGGTCTGGGTGGCCAGGAGTATGAACTGGTGCAAAGTTATCAGGTTTCGTATCCACCAGGGCAGCATGACGGCCACAAACCCTCCCAGGGTGTACAGGAAACCCCTGAGGGAGGAACGCCACTCCTTACGCCGGTAAAAATCATAAAGGAAGGGTACCACGATCAGGGGGGCCGCCGCCGGGCGGACCAGGATGGCCAGGCCAAAAATCAGCCCCGTTAAAACGCCTCCCAGGGGGGAAGGATGGCGTAAATACCGGAGCTGGAGGTAAAAATAGAGTATAAAAAAGAAGGTATAAACTACTTCGGTTAAAGGGATAGTCGGTGCCCAGACAAAGGTGGGATAGATAGCCGCCAGCAGGGCGGCCACCAGCCCCACCCTGGTGTTTTTTACCTCCCGGCCCACCAGGTACAACAGCACCACCGTCAGGGTGCCAAGGCAGGCCTGGACCACCCGCACCGCCTGCAGGGGACTCCCCTGGGCATAACCGTAGAGTTTGTAAATCAAAGCCAGGAACAGGGGATAGCCCGGGGTGATATAGGCATTGGGCCGGCTGGACATATAGCCCAGAAACCCCTTTTCCAGGAACTGGCGCGCCATGAGGTCATAGTTGACAGCGTCGGAGGAAAAGCCCTTCAGGGGGGGATGGTCAATGGTAAAAACGAACTTTAACCTGAGATAAAGGGCCAGGGTGACAATCAGGACCAGGGCCACGGTTACTGCCAGGGTGTTGATCGCTTCCCGTCTTACTTTAAACAACGCCAGGAAACCTCCTATTTCATCGCTACCAGGGCCACGCCGGCCATAATAACCAGCACCCCGATCCATCTGGTCAGGGGAACAGCCTCTTTAAAAACCAGCCAGGCTACCACGACACCCAGGGCGTAGGCCAGGCTTTGCAGGGGGTAAAGGAGGCTGAATTGTTCCCGGGCCAGGACGTAAAGCCAGATTACTGTAGCCAGGGCGTACAGGGCCAGCCCTGCCAGCACCAGGGGTGAAAAAAGGCTCGCCAGGACCGCTTTGAATCCGGCGTCCCTGGCAACACCCAGCTTCCAAAGGATCTGGCCGCTGACCAGGAGGAGGATATTTAACCCAACCAGCAGGTAAACCATGTCAATCCCCTTTTTACTTGGATTTGACCGTCTTATCGGCCTGTTCCTCGATTTTATTTTTCAGGAGTGCTATTTCCTGGGTGAGTTTGAGCAACTTTTCTGACTGCCGGGAAACGATGATCGTCAGGTGAAAACTGTAAATGGTGATTAATAAAAAACCAAAGAGAAATAAAACCGAAGGAGCATAGTAGATATGCAGCAGGCGACTTAAAAATTCAAGGAGCCGGCTGTTAGCCGCCAGGAGTAGCATTGCCAGGGCGAAGATAAACCAAAAGAGGCTGTGTTGCTCCGACAGGGTGCCTTTCCTGACAAAGTCCGTCACCACCAACAAAAAAATCAGACTAAAAATCACCGAGAAAGTGTAGACATTTAAGACCATGGCCTCCGGCCTCGCTTTTCACAGAAGTTATGGTCATGAACCCGGTCGCTAAGGCCTGTTTCCAGGAACCCGCCCCCAACCCCCGGTAAGCAACGCGTGCATCCGGCCGCCGGCGACTTGCCGTTACGGACGAAATATATCTTATGTTACCTGAGACAGTCAATGACCATCGCCAGGCTCACCTTAAACATATAATAAACAGACTTCAACAGGGTTATCGAAGAGTGGCCGCCCTTACGAGGGTACATTACCACCGGGATTTCCTTGATGCGGTAACCCCGGCGCAACAATTGCATGATAACTTCCACCTCTGGGTAATCCGGGGGATAACGGCGGGCAAACTCCGCCAGCACCTGCCTGTTAATCGCCCGGAAACCGGAGGTGGTGTCGTAGATAGCCTGTCCGGTAAGGAGCTTTAATAAAAAAGTAAAGAACCATGAACCTGCTCTCCTGGCAAGGGCGCCCCGGTAATTCCTGTTTTCAACATACCTGGAACCGATGACCATATCTACTTCCCCAGCCCGGAGAGGCTGCATCAGGTCCGCGATAAAACGGGGTTCATGCTGGCCGTCAGCATCGACCTGGACGGCAAACTCGTAACCGTGCTGGCAGGCGTAAAGGTACCCCGCCTGCATGGCCCCGCCGATACCTAGATTGCAGGGCAGGTCGATAACGGTGACCTTTTCCGCCCTGGCCGTGGCAGAGGTGCCGTCTGTCGAGCCGTCGTTGACCACCAGGATATCGGCGTCACACCAGCGCTTGATATTTTTGATTATCTGTCCGACGGTCGCCACTTCGTTATACGCAGGGATAATCACCAGGGTTGATGACTGCATGGAGACCGCACCTCCAAACAAGTACTTCTACCTCCGGCTGTCCATTCCTTCTGGAAATAAATGCCAGCCCGGTCCGGTAACGGCCGGAGCATTGCCACCAGTTCCCCCTTTTTATATAGACGCTGGGGGAAGGTCCCGGGTTCCCTGCCCTGTACCGCCCTATACTTCCGTCCGACTATAGTATTCGTAAACGAAGGCGCCTTTCCGGCGCCAGACCCGCGGGTTGTGATATATTCGCGCCGGGATCAACGGACTACAAGCTTTATCGCCCGCCCTGTATTGCTTTTGCCCGGGTAAAAAAATGCCCGGGGCTGGCACTTTTGCCTCCCGGACGGGGCGTTAACCTCGTTTAACTTTAGCGAAGGGCGATGATCACCAAGGCCGCAGTAAGGAACAAACAACCGGCGATTACCCCCAGGTCCAGGGTCTGAAAGGTGGAAGTCCGCAACGACGTGCGGGGGCCGGCGCCGAAGCCGCGGGTTTCCATGGAGATGGCCATGGTCCGCGCCCGCTGGACGGACATGAGGAGAAGGGGCAGGGCCAGGGGGACGATGGCCCGCAAGCGCCGGAAGATATTGCGGCTTTCCAGGTCGCAGGCCCGCGCCCGCTGGGCCTGGATGATCAGGCCCAATTCCTCCTGCAGGGTGGGAATAAAACGCAGGGAAGTAACCAGCATCAGGGCATAGACGTAGGGCACCCGTAGTTTCTCGACGAAGGCCACGATCATATCCTTGGGCGGGGTGGTGGCCAGGAGAACAGGGATGGTGGAGGTCATGGCCAGCATCCTTAAAGCCAGCATGGTGCAGGCCGTCAGCCCCACGTCGGTGACCCGGCCGAAACCGGACCCCGGGAGCAGGGTGAAGACCGTGTTGCCTTCCTGGATCAAAAAGATCTGGAAAAGGATGAAGATGGCGGCAAAGATAAGCAGCCCCCGGATGGCCGGCAGGATCTCTTTTAAGACCTTCCCGGCCAGGGCGACGGCCAGGACGGAGGCCCAGAGGCCCAGGAGGGGCAGGGGTTGCTGGAAGACAAAGGCCACGGTAATGACGGCCAGGGACCAGGCGATCTTGGTGAGGGGATTGAGTTCATGCAGGAAGGACCTGGCGGGCATCCTTCTCCCCCCTTAAAGCAGTAATAATGGCTTCATACAATTCTTCCACCGTCAATACTCCCGGTAAAAGCCCCGCTTCCCAGTAGGGCCGGGCCAACTGGACGGCCTGGGGCGGCAGCAAGCCGGTGGCCGCCAGGATATCCTCCCGAGCGAAGACAGTTGCCAGGGGGCCGTCCAGGAGCAACTCCCCCGCGCCCAGGACCAGGGCGCGGTCGGCGAAGCGGGCCACCATCTCCATGTCATGAGTGACGCAAAGTACAGTGTGTCCCTGGCGGTGTAACTTTTGGACAATGGTCATAATCTCCAGGGCTTCGCGGTAGTCCTGGCCAGTGGTGGGTTCGTCCAGGACCAGAACTTCCGGCTCCATGGCCAGGATGGAGGCCAGGGCCACCCGCTGTCGCTGGCCTTTGCTGAGTTGCCGGGGGTTAACCTCCAGGTAAGGGGTAAGACCGACGGCGGCGGCCGCCTCTGCCACCCTCTCTTCCAGGGCCTGGCCCTTGAGGCCCAGGTTTTTGGGGCCGAAGGCTAGCTCTTCCCGGACGGTGGGGAGGAAGAGCTGGTGGTCCGGGTTCTGGAAGAGGAAACCGACCCGGCGGGCCAGTTCTACCGCCCGCACCCGGGCGGTATCCAGGCCGCCGACCAGGAGGCGGCCGGCGGTGGGTTTAAGAAGGCCGCCCAGGAGTTTCAGCAGGGTAGTCTTGCCGGCGCCGTTCTCGCCGATGAGGGCCACAAATTCACCGGCTTTGATATGAAAATCAAGACCCTGCAGGGCGCGGAACCCATTAGGGTAGGTAAACTCAATCGCTTCGGCCCGGATCATATCAGTTCCTCCAAAATGAGATGGTTCGGTGGTGGCTCGCTCCATGAGGGGTTCCTCCGAAACAGCGGTAGCCGGATGCGGATGTCAGAATTATGGTTAGCCGCAGGGGGCACCAGCACCTACGGGGACTCATGGCTCAGTAAACGGTCCAGTTCCCGCCGGCCCTGGTCTACCGCCAGGGGAAGGTTGCCGTGGTAAACCCCGGCCCGGCTCAACAGCCGGAAGAGGTCCGTCACCGGCGGTACCTCCAGGCCCAGTTCGGCAACCAGCTTTTCCTGGCCCAGGACCTGGCGTGGGGCGGCGTCGGCCACGATGCGACTCTGATGCAGGCACACCAGCCGGGGTACCCGGGGCGCCAGGAGGCTGATTTTCTGCTCAATCAGCAGGATGGTCATACCGTAGTCGCGGTTAAGTCGCTCCAGGAGGTTTACGATCTCCAGGCTCCCCCGGGGATCGAGTTCGGAAGTCGGCTCATCCAGGACCAGGATGCGGGGCCGCAGGGCTATGGCAGCAGCGATGGCCACCTTCTGTTTCTGGCCGCCGGAGAGCTGCCGCAGGGGGCGGTGGCGTAGATCGGTGATGCCCACCATCTCCAGGGCCGCGCTAATACGCGCCCGCATCTCTTCCCGGGGAACGGCCAGGTTTTCCAGGCCGAAGGCCAGCTCATCCTCCACGGTTTCGGCTACCAGCTGCGCTTCCGGGTCCTGGAAGACGCTGCCGATAACCCCGGCCAGCCGGGCACAGGGGGTGGCGGCCGTATCCAGGCCGGCGATGGTCACCCTGCCGGCCAGGCGGCCGCCCTGGAAATGGGGGATGATACCGTTTAAGGCCAGGGCCAGGGTGGTCTTACCGGCCCCGGTGGGGCCGGTAAGACCCAGAAACTCCCCCGGACGCACCGTCAGGTTGATCCCCGCCAGGGCTGGCACCTGGCTATCGGGGTAATAAAAGGTATAGTCTTCGACTTTGATAATGGGCTCGAATGTAGGATCCATTGTTGGTGGAGCCTCCCGAGGGGTATACCTACATATTCTTGAGTAACTGTTTCAAGGGGAAGTAGAGGACCTGAGCCAGGATGGCGTTAAAGGTCCCGGTGACAATAACTACCAGCAACAGGTAGGTGTAGGCCGGGTTTTTCGGCAGAGTGGCGAAAAGGGTGACGGCTTTAAAGATAGTAATATAGGTAAAGCCGCTGGCGAAGGTGCCCAGGAAGGTAACGACGAAGGGTTTAATCGTTTTTAGCAAGCCGTTTTTATCGAAGGGCAGGTAAAGTAAAAGGGCGGTAACAATGGCTCCCACAGGTTCACTGGCAAAATTCAGGTAGGGCAACAGGGATTTGGTGGTTAACTGGCAGACGGCGGCGGCCACCAGGCCGATGCCCAGCACCTGGGGCAGGCGGGGTTTCAGGAGCATAATGGCCAGGACGTACATGCCGATGACCACGTTGGGGGTAATGCCGAAAAAGGGCGGGACAATCAGGCGCAACGCCGCCCCTGCCGCCAGCAGGACAGCTACTACAACTACGTCCACTGCCTGCAGGCCCTGTTTCTCCACCCGGGTCAGTTTGACTTCTTCCATGACAGCTTCCTCCTTGATGATGAAATTATTGCTGCCGGCAGCTAAGCCCCCCGCCGGCTATAAGTACAAAAACAGCCCGACGAAAACCGTCAGGCTGTTATTGCCTATACTCCGGCCAGTTTCGTCTCTCCTCAGCTATTAACCATGCTCAACTCAACTCAACTTTATTTAAATGTTACCACCCGGGCAACCATGTATTGCCTTTGCCGGGTTAACTTTAGCATACCAGGGGTGCCCCGTTCCTGTCAAGGGGAAATTTCCAGAAGCAACTTGCGCTGTAGGGCCAATCAAATCTCCAACTTAAACTTATAGTAAAAGTAGAGCCAGGCGCCAGCCATAAGCTCTATCTCCAACAGTGACCGCGCTGGCCAGCGGCGGGTGACCAGGATATCAAAAAGGCTTCCGGCGATTAAAATAAATACAATCGTGAAGCGCAAAGCAGCATTGCCGGCCTGCAGCCGCGCCAACCGGTCCCGTTCATCCATTAATTGTGCTAGGCGTGTATAGTCGCCTGTCTCCAGAGCTTCAATTTCCTCGGGGTCTGGTTTTTGCAACCAGGCCATCAGGGTAATAACGATAAAAGGCATAGCCAGGACAAGGAGCAATAGATAGCTGTCCCAATCAGCCGGGACGAAGCCCTTCTGCCAAAGTCCAGCTAGCTGCCATCCCACAGCTACCAATACGCCCAGGCTGATAACCGTAAGACGCCACTTCAGGCGAGAGAAATTCTGTCGGCGTAAGGGCGGTTTTTGTTTACCTTCGCGTTGTCCAACCAGCATAAAGATATTAGCCACCAGGAGACCTACCGCCAGCGGTAGGATCTGATATACCCAAAAGTATCGATTGTCAAGCAAATCTAATATAGCCTTGTCCGGTCTGGTTCCATGCCTGATAGAGGATACCGTGCTAAACAGGATGAAGATAACCAGCACATAAAAACAGCTGCCCAGTAATCGCCGGATTCTGGTCTTAAAGGACATCATTTTTCCCTCCTGCAAGCTTTTTCAGCTCCTTTGCGCAATCGAAGACTTCTTCAATGGATAGGGAAAAAAACTTAGCAATGCGGTACGCCAGCATCAACGTAGGATTGTACCTACCATTTTCGATAGAGATAATAGTCTGCCGGGAGACCCCTAATAACCGCGCCAACTCCTCCTGGGTCAACTGGCGCTGAAGCCGCAAATCCTTTACGCGGTTTTCCAATCGACAACCCTCATTCCAGTTATATGTAAAGCCAGCTTTACGTCCCTTTTAGGATATAATAAGATATCGTTGGTGTCAAGCTGGCTTTACATATTTTATACTGGATAAGGTTAGAGTTAAAGAAACCAGCAAGCAATGGGAAAATAGAAGCCGACCCTGCCGGTAGGATCGGCTTTCCAGCGATTTACTTCGCGACGCCATCAATCACATCCCCGGGGGGAGAGTCAAGGGGCTGGCCTGGGTTTATTGAGGGATTTGGCGAGGGCAAAGAACCCATAACCTATCGCTGCCCCGATGGTGTTCAAGATAATATCGTCGATATCTGCCGCCCGCGAACTGCCGGACAGATATTGGATAACTTCTATTCCTGCGGAACACCCCAGACCCAAAAGGCCCATTTTAACGAGGCTATGAAACCGCTCGTCAAGGAGTGGTATAAAAATACCTAAAGGGATAAACAAAACGACGTTCCCCAGAATGTTGATCACCGCAATGAGGGGACGGTGCCAGAGGTCCATTAAGGCAACAAATACATTGAAATTAAAGCTCTTCATGGCAAAGGGGAAAAAACCATCTGGAAAGGTAAAATAAGCAACCCCCAGCCCATAGACGAAAAAGAGGTTAAGGATTACTTCCCTTAAGGGGTCAATATGGCCACGATTTTTACGATAGCTCTTCCTGCGCTGATAAAACCAGAATGGTAAAGCAAACACACAAAAGAACCAGAAGTTGAGGGGTATCAATGTTAAAGGTCCCCCATTTCCGCTTGTTTTTGTCAACCTTATTATACCAGTTTATACGCCTGGGCCTAAATCCTTGCTTTCCAGCTAGTATTTATACGGCTGCACCGCCCCGGCCACCAGGGTGGCATAAAACTGGGCTCCGGCGGGGGCGAGGTGGACGCCGTCCGGGTAGAAAAACGAAGCGTGGCCGGCACTGCCAGTCGACCAGCGTGGTGTGGGGGTAGGTCGCCGCCACTTGCGCCAGGGTGGCATTCACCACCCTCTCCCACGGGCGCGACACCCGGGTGTTCACCAACACCACCTGCTTTACAGGGCACAATGACCGGGTAGTGCCAGAGGTAGATGCCATAGGAGCGTACTCCCAGCCAGCGCAAGGGCTGCCGCCCAGGCGGCTCGCCGGGTGGGCGAGGGCGGCTACCAGCACGGCGGTGGCGACTGACAGCAGCAACAGCCTGTCTTTTGTTTTCCAGCTAGCTCTTCTGGTGGCAGCTTACCTGGAGTATCGGGTCAGAAAAAGTCTGGAGCAAGAGGAGTCCCCCTTAATCCTGCCGGGGAAACGTAAGAGTACTAACCCTACGGCCCGGGCACTCCTGGAGATGTTTGATTATCTCCTGGTAGTTAAACAGGGTTCGGACCGAGCGTTAATCAACTATCAGGGGCCGGAGGTGATTAGAGCCCTTGAACTTGCTGGTTTCGGCAAAGAAATATATCTTTTTCCACCTCGCGGTGGCGGGTAGAAGTATTTTTTAGCGCCCCAAGAAAACATTGGTAATTATATCCAAAGGCGCGGAATGTGGGTTCCATGGCTAATCCCAAAGCCGTAGCGGGGATGGCGAAATTCGGAATAAACCCTGAGAATACATATGGTATTACCACGAAGCACGTATTCTGGCTTCTATGATTGACAACCCGGAAATGGTTACGGCCAAGCAGATGGATAATTGGGTCCATAAAGAAGCAACGGATGAAAAATTTATAGGCAAACGAAGCATCAGCCTGAATAAAATAGCGGTTAAAGTTGCCCGGGAAATCCAGACATTGAATTCCCAAAGTGCTAAGTGGATTGCCTCTGATGCAATACGGGAGCTAACGAGTGAAAAAGTTCTCGCTAGATTATCTGGATAAAGATGTATGTAGGAATATGCCTGAACCCCTTGAGTCTCAAGTCCTTGGAGAAAACCCTACAGTGGCATGACATATCAAGGTGATACTAATTTGACTTTAACTATGGTTATTGTTATACTTTTCTTAGGAAAAATTACCCAAGACAGAGATGTGATACTGCGGTTAAAGAATGGGGTAAGTGGTTATGGATGATATATTAAAAACAATCGTAGCACGTATTAAAAGGACAGCCGATCCCGATAAAATAATTCTTTTTGGTTCGCGAAGCCGGGGGAAAAAAACGGATAGCGATTATGACCTTCTTATTTTAAAAAAAGGTGTTACTCACAGGCGCAGTATCGCTCAACAGCTTTACAGAGAGTTAGCTGATATACCTATCGCGGTGGATATTATAGTTGAGACACCGGAAAGGGTAGAAAAATATCGGCATACACCGGGATTTATTTATACTGAAGCTCTAAAGGGGCAAACCATATATGAGCGATGAACCCTGGAAACAATGGTTGCTACGGGCCAAGAGTAATCTCACTCGGGCCAAATTGGGTAAACAGGCGGATGATATTCTCTACGAAGATCTCTGCTTTGATGCCCAGCAGGCTGCCGAGAAAGCCCTAAAGGCACTATTACTGTACCTGCATCTCGACTGTCCCCGCACCCATTCTATCGGCCAACTTTTAAGTTTGCTTGAAAGTTCTCGGAAGGTCTCTGTACCGGAGGAGATAAAAGAGGCTGCGATTTTAACCGATTATGCTGTTACCACCAGGTACCCTGGAGATTGGGATGCAATCGATTTAGAGGAGTATCAACAAGCCCTGAAATGTGCAGAAAAAATCTGGGAGTGGGTAGCAGGGGAAATGGTCCGAACAGCCAGTGGCGGTGTGCCGGTGCCGATCGAGTAGGAGGGGGCAAAAGGCAACCCCTGCACCTGATGGGCCTGACTGCCGTCCCGGCGCACCAGCCAGAGGGGCCCGGTTGTAGCCTGGGGATCGGTGGCGCGCATGAAGGCCAGCCACTCACCGTCGGGGGACCAAAGGGGTTGCCGGGCCTGGCCAGATTCGGTTAATTGTTTGACCTCACCAGTATTGCCGTCCAGGGTGTAGAGCAGGCCCTGCCAGACAAAAGCCAGGTCACCCTGATCCTTAAAGGCAGTTGGGTTTACTTCCGGGGAGCTGGCCCGGGTATTGGAAGCCGGCGATGAGCCACCAGGTTCTGCCTGGGCTGCCGGGGCCGGGGGTAGCGGGGCGGCGTAAGGGAGTTGCAGGGGACGGTTCAGCCAGAGTACGACGCCAAGGATAATCGCCAAGCCTGTACCGGCGATGATAGGGCGGTACCAGCGACGCATCTTTAGTTTCAAGGCTAATCAACCTCCTCACTCCCTGTTATAACACCCGGGGGTTGCGAAGCCATGGGGAGCACCAAAGGCCCTTGGCGCGCCGGCGGGGTTAGTTTGGGGTGAGCCAAAACGCCCCACCTTCCCTCTATCTTTTCATTGTACATTAATTGTAATTATATCATGGGATGCTAATCTTAACAGGGGACCGCCTTGGCCTACTGTAGCTCTGGCTAATATCACGGCATCCGCACTACTGGATGGTGGTACAGATGATTCCCGATTGTATGAAGGTGTTGAGGCCGTTTTCTCTGCGGCTTGCAAATCCCCACCCTGTATTTCCCAGTTGATATTCCCCTGGAACATGTCGGTAGCCCGGGAATGAGCTTCAATTTGGGCGTTCAGCCCCCGGTTTAGCGTCACCCGGATGGGCCCTGAGTTGGTAACGGACCACGCCGTCTCCAGATGATCCAACACCAGCTGTAACTCGGCCCCATTCCTGTCGCTACCAACCTCTACTTCTAAATTAGCAGGAATAATAAGGGTATTGCCTAATATCTGTGCAGGCGAAGCAAACCCCTGGGTCAATGGCACGTCCCGCAATTCTAAAAAGAAGGAATCTCCTACTTGCCGGGTATGCAAACCGGCATTGAGGGCCAATTCCTTAGCCTCGGCCTCGGATGGGGCTGTAACCATGGCCTGGCCAAAGAATACTAGCTGGTCGTCGGGACTGCCGGAACGTATCTGCAGGTTTTGCCACCCCCCTCCCGGCCCCTGGAGTACGATTTTATGCACGCCTTCTGGCACAGCCAGCCTTTTTTCCGGGAGCTCAACTGTAAAGCTTTTCGCACCAAGGGCCTGGGTCAACCTGGCGGCAAAACCGCTGGCATTGAGAGCATAGAGTCCCAGGCTGGCAATACCTATCGCCAAGACAATAATTACAGCCAGAAAATCATACTTGATCCTGGGCGCCTCGTCCCGGCAAAAATAGCCCGCCAGGAGAACTTCCAAACCCAATAAAATCACCACTACCGGCCACCAGTTGAGTATTAATTGGGGAACATAGCCCGGCTCTTTCCGGAACACCAGGGTGGCCACTCCAAACAAAATCAGTGCTAAGGCCATAGAGAATGAGCCTACCCGCCATTGCCTCATGGTTTTTCCTTCCCGTTGCATCTTTCATCCCCCGTTATGTCGTTTATGGTACTCACCTCATTATTATCGTCAGCCAAATGTGTATCCGTCTTTACTTTCTCCGTCACTGGCAGGTTGAGCCTGCTCCCCATAACCAGCCGTACGCCACCGCCAATAAATATCGCCGCTATTAAACCCGTTTTAATTGTGCTTATTAATTGATAGCTAAGGTGGGGGACAATCTCGCGTTCAAAGATAATCAGGACACCCAGGGCAATTAAACCCAGGCCCACCCATCTTTGTCTTGCCACCAGCCAGGGGAATAACGTACCCTCACTTTCGGGTACAGTCGTATCATTGGCTGATACCAGTTGCAAAGCGTCAAAGAAACTATAAAGCCAGATAACCGGCAGCATGAAAAAGAAAAGGCTAAGGCGCAGCCAGTCCATAAGAAACAGGGCCAGAAAAAAAGTGGTCATAAGCCCAAGTCCCCGTTGCTGCCAACCAAGGTACATGTGCCCCGCCCCCGGGATAATGCTGAAAAGTAACGCCCAGAACCTGCTCTTGTAGCCATTGGCTAGACTTTCACTTAGCTCAGCAATGGGGGAACTGTCGGGAACTGTTTCACCGGATTGGATCCGGCTGCAGAGTTGGAGGGCATCAAATAAACTATAGAGCCAGACAATCGGTAGTAATACCAATAACACGAGAAAATCATGAGACCAGGTAACCACGCTAGCTAATAGCACCAGCCCCAGCCACCCGAAAAACACAGCCATGATGACCATGCCCCGGTTCATCAGGCCCAGGTAAAAATGACCCAGGCCGGGAAAAACGGACAATATAAAACTAGTAAATTTGCTTTTGCCCATTTACTTGGTACCCTCCTTAATTTTTATAATCATCGCCAGCCTGCCACTGGCGTTTTCTACCAGGCGTTCGGACCAGCCGAAGGGAATTTTCTGATCGACAGTTTCCGCTAGTGTAGCTACCCGCACCTGGCTGTGGATAGCTCCTGAAGCGAGGAAATCAAACCATCCTCCTGCCAGGAGAAGAAGGGTAATGGCGGCTGCTATGGTATAATACTGGATTGTCTTTGCTACCCAGTTGCAGTCCAGGCGCGACCAATTTTTTCGCCGGGCGCACATTTCGGTAACCCTCCCGGTAACCCTTACGGGGAAATCAGGAGGAAGGAACCCGGAAGCTGCTACTTCATCCCTGGGCTCGAAGGTAGAAAGGTAATTATCCAGGCAAGCTTCACAGATCCGTAAATGGTCCTCCATCGCCCGCCGCGTCTTTTCCAGCAAAAAACCATCCTTGTATAAAAGCCATTCCCGGCGACTATAGTGCAGCACCTTCTACCCCTCCTTCAACTTTTCCCGTAGCATTTTACGGGCACGGTACAAGCGTGATTCCACTGTTTTAACCGTTACACCGCCTTCCGTTGCTAGCGCCCGGTAATCTTTGCCTTCAAGGTAAAACCCGGTAAACGTATGGCGGTAATCCTCAGGTAATTCCTGGCACAACGATAGCAGGTTTGCTATCGTTTCCTTATAAATCACTTCATCTTCTACCGAAGATCCTGGGTTTAATCCCGGCCCCCCCACCTGCTCAGGGTATTCTACCATGGTCTCTAAACTTTGCCTGAACTTGCGTTTCCAGTCAATCGCTTTATTTGTAGCAATACGGGCCAGCCAGTGTTTGAAACTACCTCCACGAAAGCGGGGAAGGGAGCGGTAAACCTGAATAAACGTTTCCTGTAAGATATCTTCGGCCGTTACTGGATTACACACAATCGGCATAATTATTGCCAGGAGAAAAGGGCTAAAAAGCTCGACAATCCGGGTAAAGGCAAGACTATCCCCCGCTGCAGCCCTTTCAATTAAATCCTCTTCCAGGTTTATACCCCCCTCCCTGCCTGTTTGTCTTTCCTTTAATTAAGACGTTAAAAGTTAAAAAGCCCCTGCAAAAAATGTTAAACAGTTTTCGGTCCCCAGATTAAGAAAGTTGATTAATGGTAAAAAGCCGCAATGACATTGCGGCTTTTTACCGGCAGGCTTATTCACGCCCGGGGTGTCCATGAGGTTTTGCTGTACCCCAGATTGCCAGCCAGGGTGTTACCGGGGTGACAAACGCCCAAGTAACGAGGTTTGAGCATTACCCCGGGTCTCCAGCAGGCGTTGTGGTCAGATCGTGGCAAAATTGCTGTCCACCGGTGTAACCCGCGTTCCCGGGCCTCCTACGCTAGATTGACATAAAGCCCGGAGACAAAGCCTTCCCGGCCGTCTTCCAGGCGTACCCGGAGCCAACCGTTAGCCAATCTATCAAGTACAGCGACCAGAGTACCCCGGGGCAGGAGGGCTAAATGCTGGTAACTGGTACCAGGGCCTGTCCGCACATAGAGGGCCGAAGCCGTTACCCGCCCCGTGGTAACTCCTGGCCCGGCCAGCTTGATGGTGGCTACTGCCTCCTGGTTTCCCAGGCTGACCTCGACCACACCCTCCATCACCTCGCCGGTGCAGACCAGCCGGCCCGTCCCGGGGTCAAACTGGCCCAGGCCCGGGCTCACGCTCCAGCGGTACAGGGATTTATCCACCAGGACCTCATCCCCACCGGCGTCATAGGCGGTAACCATGAACTGCTGGCTGCCGCCCGGTACCAGGGAGGCCGTGGCCGGGGTCAGGACCAGGCGGGCAATTTTATCAACCACCGTCACTTTAGCTGTAGCCTGCACCTCCCCGGTCCGGGCCGTTACCACGCCCTGGCCGGGTTGGGTAGCCTCGAAGATCCCCCGGTAGACAAAACGGCCCACGCTACCTCCTGCCTGCCAGGTCAGGTCGGTTGGAACCGGCGCCGGGTTGTAGTAATTGTCCTGGGCTTTAAGGTTAAACTCTACCCGGCTGCCCTGGTAAACCTTGACGCTCCCGGGGGAAAGGTACAGGTGGCTCAGTTTCCCCCGGGGGGCGCTGCTGAAGAGCACCAGGCCGCTGGTGACGGGCCGTTCCGGGCCGTCGGATGGTTTGTTCGTTATAACCAGGCCGTTCTCCCCGGCGGGCCTGACGGCGAGAACGGCGGAACCGCCCCCGTCCAGGTTAATGGCCGTGACTATGCCCCGGGCCTGCATAAAATCCGCCAGCTCGTAGAGGGTCATACCGTTGCTGTAGCCGGGCTGGCGGCCGTCGGCAACGATAATCTCCAGGTGACCGTCCCTGGTGACCCCGGCCGCCGTACGGGGATGGCGGGTCGCCACCAGGGGGTCCTGGCTGGCCGGCGGCAGGGCTACCCGGCCGTCTTGCAGGATGAACTCACGGCCGCCCACGGCCTGGATGACCTCATTCCACCGGGTATCGGTAAACTTCAGGGTTAAGCTGACCCGGTCGCCGGGGTTGACCTGCTTCAAAAACTCCTGGGCCCGGCCGTGGCCGGAGAGGACGAGCCCATCTGGAGGTATGGGGGTGTTACCCCGGCCGTCCATCCGGGTGACCACGGTGCCGCTGTATGTACGCCCGGCCCGCAGGGGCAGGGCGACGCCCTTAATTATAAGTTCGCTACCGTATTCATTGGTCTCCGTACCGGCGGCATAGGCCGGGGTATAGAGGATGAGGCTGTCGGTCAAGCGGGGCCGGTTGATGGCGGTAAGGGGGTAATTGTAAACAGTTCGGGTAACGCTACGGCCATGGGTTACTACCTGCCGGGTCACTGTGAGGGTGGCTGCCAGGACCGGTGTGCCCATGAGGACCTTTTTATCCCGGGTCAGCCCCAGGGCCGGGAAACCCTCCGGGTTGGTTAGCAGTTCGCCGTTCCTTATTTGCAGGCCGATGGGCAGGTAAGGCGGTTGGGTGCTGTAGAAATCGCCGTTGGTAGCCGCCACCGGGGCCTTCCCCGGCCCGGCCAGCCGCCCCGCCATGGCCGTAGGGCGCTCCAGGTCCCCGGCCAGGTTGTCCCGGGAAAGGGCCGTCTCCAGGACAGTGTACCTGTCATTGGGATTAATGGTCAAAACCTTGATGGCTTCGTCGTATTCAGGAGCGGTAAGCCTGTAGGCCGAGTAACGTACCCCCGTGGCCAGGGGTACCTGCTCCGTTTCAGCCGTTACCTGCCAGGATGGAGCCGCCAGGACTGCCAGGGGGCTGGCCAGCAGGCTGCAAACTAAAACGAGGGCCGTAAAGACTGGCCAACTCCGCTTCCTGTGTACTGGTGACATAATGAATGAATACCTCCCCGCGTTTCCGCTTTTAGTATGCCATATTTTAGAAAAATGGTTTTACTGCTGTTTTCCAGCTCCATCCTTTATAGACTTTGTTGAAGGTCGCCAGGTTCCCGAAATGTCTTCCGTCTAAATAATAACCGCTACTTGACAAAGCATCAGGCCGGGGTTATATTGGAGTTAATTAGATATCTATCTAAATAATGGGGTGAAGGGCAATGGGGCTAAATACCCTCTTCAAGGCCCTGGGGGATGAGACCCGCCGGGAGATCCTGCGGCGGCTGGCCCGGGGGGATATGGCCGCCGGGGAAATTGCCGCAGCCTTCGAACTCTCCTGGCCGACCATTTCCCACCACCTGAATGTCCTCAAGGAGGCGGGGCTGGTGCAGGATGAGAAAAGGGGCCAGTACGTCATCTATTCCCTCAATACCACCGTATTGCAGGATATCACCGGCTGGCTCTTCGACATGCTGGGGATAATAACGGAAAGGAGGCATTGTCTATGAAAACCGGGTATCACGTCGATAAAGAAACCCTGGCCCGCGACTGGCCGGCCCTGGTGGTCCTGGCGGCCATGTTCGTCGCCGGCATTATCCTCTACCCCCACCTGCCGGAACTGGTACCAGCCCACTGGAACTTCCGCGGCGAAGTGGATAACTACTTTAGCCGCTTCTGGGGCGCCTTCGCCCCGCCCTTAATGGGTAGTGGCATCTACCTGCTCATGCTCTTTGCCCCTTACCTGGACCCCAAGCGGGAGAATTACCCCCGCTTTAGCAAGGCCTATTGGGTGGTACGCCTGGGGCTGGTCCTCTTTATGGGGGTAATTTATGCCACCACCCTGGTCGTGGCCTTGGGCGGCCCGGCCAACCTGGTCAGCCGGGTGGTACCCCTGGCGGTGGGATTGCTCTTTATCCTGATTGGCAACTACCTGCCCCAGGCGCGTTTCAACTACTTCTTCGGCGTCCGCACGCCCTGGACCCTGGCCAACGAAGAAGTCTGGCGGCGCACCCACCGCTTCTCCGGCTACGCCTTTATCCTGGCCGGGCTGATGTTTATAGCTGCCGCCTTCTTGCCACCGCCGGCCAACTTTATCCTGGGCCTGGCCGGCCCGGCTATAGCCGTGGCGGGTACGATAGTATATTCCTACCTGGCTTTTCGCCAGGTGGTACGCTAACTTTATGAACTCGCGGCCGGCAGCGTAGACGCGGGTAGTTATTGCTTAAATCCGGGAGGATAAATACCTTGACGGCGAAGTTACTCCCTGTTTCCTGTGCCACCTTAACGATCACCATGCCGGGGGGCAGAATAGACCGCCATGTTTGGAATGTATGAGACCAACTGTCGCAGCGCCCTCAACCGTTCTCGCATCCCCACCATTGGATAGATTTTATCCCTTCCATTGTAAGGCTTTATTTTAGTGTAAATTTGAGTTATAATTTCCTCAAACAAAACATATTATTTTTACGTAAAAATAACAGGGGGGTCGAATGATGGTCATGAGGCATGAGATTGAGGATCCCGTTCTTCTCAGCCCTTCCCAATTGGTGTCGTCCTCGAGATTAAGCAAAAACCTGGGAGCCTACTTGAATGAGGTGCGGAAAAGGCCGATTTTTGTCACCAGGGAGCAAGAAGTTGAAGCGGTACTCTTAAACCTTGATGACTACCGGGAACTTCTGGGTGAAGAACAAAAGATGGAAGAACTATACCTGGCGGTTTTGGCCCTGCGGCGATTGGCCGAAAACGCTAAAACACCGGAAAATCTTATAGAAATAGACGAGGTCCTGAAACGGTTCGGGATAACGCGGGAAGAATTGGCGGAGGAGCCTGGCGATGAAATGGAAAGTTAAATGGCTACCGGAAGCCGTCAAAGATATGGAAGAATTGGACAGAAGCATCAAACTGAGGGTGCTGAAAGCTATCGTCAAGCTGGAAGACAACCCGTTGGGATATGGCGAACCCCTGGGAGAAAAGGCAGGTCTCGACTTAAGCGGGATGCATAAACTAAAGACGGCGCGGGGGTATAGAGTAGTTTACCGTGTAGAAGAAACCGCCGTAATCGTGCTTATAGTGGTCGTGGGTAAGCGCGAAGATCTCCAGGTTTATAGAACCGCCGCCAAACGCATATCCGCGTACAGGAAAAAAGCCGAGGCAGAGCTTAACCGTCTTGCCGAGTTACTAAAATGAAGGTTTCCGGCCTTTCCATCTACGCTAGTTCTAACCTCACCGGGCTACGAACCCTTTGATCCCTACTACTTCATCAAGGTGCGCTCGCATTTTCCCTTGCATATCCGGGGCAATTCTTCATAATGCACTGATATTTGCATTGCTCTATTTTCTTTTTACACCGGCCGGCCTTGCCACCCGGGCGCTGGGATAGTAAGATAGAGAAGGTAAAATATGCTATGCGCTATGGAGGCGATCCCCGTGCGTCTTGGTGCGGCCCAGGTGTTTATCGCCGACACCCTGGCAACTAATGAGGCTACCGTCCTGCGGATGGCCGAGGCAGCGGCGTCCCGGGGCGTTGATCTACTGGCTTTCCCGGAGATGGGCCTGACGGGCTATAACCACTCCACCTTGAGCAAGCCAGGTTTTCCGGAGGAACTGGAAGGTTCCCTGGAGCGCATCTCCCAGCGGGTAAAGGAGCTGGGTCTGGGCCTGATTGTCGGCCACGCCGCCTTCACGGGAGGCCGGCTATATAACGCCGCCACGGTATTCCTCCCGGACGGCGTCGTCCATACTTACCATAAAATCAACCTCACCGCCGCCGAAGCCAAATACTTCACCCCGGGCGCTACTCCCCTGGCCTTCACCTGCCAGGGGCGCAAGTTCGGCGTGATCATCTGCCGCGACCAGAACTATCCGGAGCTGGCCCGCAGCCTGCGCGAAGAAGGGGCCGAAGCCATGTTCATCCTCTCCGCCCATTACTACCACCCCGCCGAGGCGCGCTGGAAGCTGCCCAAAAACCGCGCCCTGCCCATTGCCCGCGCCGTGGAGAACGGCATTTACGTCCTCCTGGCCAACGCCGTGGGCAGCCACATCGGTATGGTCAGCCTGGGGAACTAAGGTGGACCCCATTGTCAAGACACGAGATGAGAAATTTTTAAGCGTGGAATAATTAAGTTTATATGGCGATATAAGGAAATGGCTGAGGTTTTACATCTTTTGGCATTACCATATTTACTATAAT
>NZ_MDDC01000012.1 GCF_001875325.1 Neomoorella thermoacetica | reverse complement strand
TTTTTGCTGCAGTGGATACCCTCCCTGCCCAGCTGCTTTTGTATACGGGGACTGCCATACGTTTTACGGCTCTTGTTGTAGATATTCAAAATATTTTCTTTGATAATTTCATCCTGGCTCCGGCGTTGGCTTACAGGCCTTTTTAGCCAGCGGTAATATCCTGTTCGGGACACCTTTAAAACTCGGCACATCGTCTCGACACGGAAAGTTCCCGTGTGCTCCCGGATAAACCGATACTTCATTTCGGCATTTTGGAGAAGATGGCTACAGCTTTTTTTAAGATATCCCGTTCCTCCTGGGCTATCGCCAGCTCTTTTTTCAGGCGGCGGTTTTCCTCTTCAAGATCGGTACCGCGCATCTGCTTTCCTATACCGGGAAAGGCGCGTTCTCCATACTTTACCTGCTCTCTTCGCCACCTGTTGAGCATGCTACTGTTGATCCCCAGGTCCCGGGCAATCTGGCTGGTAGTTTTGCCGCTGGTGCGGCATAGTTCGACGGCATTTCGCTTGAATTCTTCATCATATGTTCGTCTGGAATCCCCCATGGACACAACGCCTCCTTGCTCTGATGATACACTCTTAACTCTGTGTCCTACAAATCGGGGGAGGGTCACAAAGGAAAACCCCGCTCTTAGCGACAGAGCTTGCCAGGGAACATTTGCTTAAAAAACCCGCGGGTCTTCCTTGGGGAGACCCGCGGGTTTTTTAAGGGTTTATCCAATCCTACGTTGAGAAGCTCATTGCCCTGTGATAGCCCTAGTAAGGCGCCTAAAAATAGTCGTTTCAGATGGTGGAGGCGGCCTCTTAGTATCATATCCCTGCCCAAAAGGGAGGAAGTCTATAAAGGCCAGCCTCAGCTAACCGAGCAATCTCCCGCTACAAAATAATATATTGCATCTTTTAGTTGAAAGTCAACGATATAATAAACCCCCGGTCCGCTCTGGACCGGGGATAAGTGGAAAAGTGGATAAAACGTAGACATGCCGGGAGGTGGGCTCCCGTCGACGAGGGATATAGTTCGGCGTGGGAGGGGGAAGTCCTGCTGATCGTGATATACTAGTAATAGTAACGTTTATTTTTTCATTTTGTTGGGTATAGTGAGTTAATCATCAATAAAAGCAGTAGCCCACGCCTTTTTTCCATCCAAACAACTAATACGAAGAAAGTATACTGGCGTCCCCAGGCTCATTTTGTGTAGAATCAATCTAATGTTCGGCAATTTGGAGAAAGTATTGTTCAACAAAATGTACCATATCATCGAAGCCCTGCCAAAAAGGATATATAGAGAGGAGTTGACGGCCAGCATCTCGAAGATATTAAACAGGATGCTGATTTGTTTGTGAGGAAAGTGGCGGCGGGGTTTGAGGCTTAAAAAGATGGGAGGAGAAATTTAATGGGCAAAGTCTACTTAATGTATGTAGATGAATCAGGGGATACTGGAGAGCCCAATCCAGAACAACCCCAGGGTGCAACTTCCTATTATGCATTAATAGGTATAATAGTGCCCGCTGATGATTGGTTGGCTACTTTAGACAGGATGAATTCCTTGCGTAAAGACCTTAAGAAAGACTATTCTTTCCCTTTACATCAAGAATTAAAAGGCTCCTATTTATTTAATCCTAGAGGTCACAGAAATTTTCGTAACAAAAAGCTACAATATAGGAAAACACGTATCCAACTTTATAGGGACTTTATGAAAAGAATGCCTGATGTCTTTCAAACTGGCAAGGTCATTTCATTATACCTTGACAAAAAAAATACTCGAATAATCCCCGAAAAGTGGTTAAGCATCTGTTGGCGTAATCTGTTAGAAAGATTCCATACTTATATAAAGCACCAAGAGGATAATAGTTGGGGGATAGTTATCCCTGATGATGGAAACGAAATTGTTCTACGAAGTCTTACCAGGAAGTTAAGACGCCATAATCCCACTGCTAGCAAATATAGTGATGGCTGGTATAATAATCCGCTCGTTAGCATAATTGAAGATCCTTTTCATCGAGCATCGCACCATAGCTTTTTTATACAGGCTGCAGACATGATGGCCCATGCATTGTATAGGCAAGAGAATCCCAAAGGATCTTATAAAAAATTTAATGCCCAAAACTTGTTCTCATTCTTAAAACCGATATTATTGACAGAAGCAACGACAAAAGATCCTAGAAATATGGGCATAATACGTCCCTAAAAAATTAAAACCCGCTAAATAGCGGGCAATTGGCAGAACCTACACCAGCATTAATGAAGGCTGGTTCAGCTCCGCAGTTATAGTATAATCAGATATTATCTATATAGTCAAGATATATAGGAGCTATTAAGACGATGAAAGCATTAGCATATGCAAGATTTTCATCTGACAACCAGCGCGAAGAAAGCATCACCGCCCAGATCCGGGCCATCCTGGAGTACGCCCAGCAATTCCCTGCATGATTTACTCCGCAATCTAAAATATGCAGGGACCTACATCTTCAATTGGGCCGCCGGCAAGTTTCCGGATGGTAGTTGTAATAATCACCTCTCAAAAGACCCTAACGAAATAATCGTACTAGAAGAGGCTATCCTGCTATTATCTCCAAGGAACTGTTTAACCGGGTACAAGAAAGAATGAATAGAAATAAACGGCAAAATGCCGGAGGGAAGTCTAAGGCCAAAGTGGTCAAAAAAGACACCATTGAAGTCACCTTCTAGGTGTCTGTAGATTCAGATGGTGGAGGCGGGGGGAGTCGAACCCCCGTCCGAAGGTACATCCACAGTAGCTTCTACCAGGATAGTTTCCGTTTTCAATCTCGCCGTCGGGTCTCCCGGAAACCGGATACCCTCGGGCCAGCCCGCTTGAGATTCCCTTCAGGCCCCCGGGCCGGGGCCTTGCCGGTAGCCTGCTAGATATGACACCCGGTACTGGTCCCCGCAGGCCGGGACCAGGCGGATGGGCTACTTTTTAATTAAGCAGCCAGAGCTAAATTATCGTCGGCACTTAATAGCCGTTCCACCGTTTAACGAGCCGGTGGGATCTCGCCTGGCTACTACTGCCAATGCTACCCCCGTCGAAACCATTACGCCCCCAGGTTATACTTTTTGCCTTTCGCGTAAAGCCCTGGCTATTTCCCGCTGGGCATCCCGGGCGGCAATATCTTCCCGCTTGTCATAAAGCCGTTTACCCTTGACCAGGGCCAGTTCCACCTTGGCCCGGCCGCGCTCATTAAAATACACCTTCAGCGGGATCAGGGTCAAGCCCTTTTCCCGTACCTTGCCGTAGAGGCGCTGGATCTCATAACGGTGCATGAGCAAGCGCCGCGGCCGGCGCGGTTCGTGGTTGAAGCGGTTGCCCTGCTCATAGGGACTGATATGCATATCGTGGAGAATTAGTTCGCCGTTTTCTACCCGCGCGTAGCTATCTTTGATATTTGCCCTGCCGTTGCGCAGGGATTTAACCTCGGTACCGGTGAGGGCGATGCCCGCTTCGAAGGTTTCTTCAATAAAATAATCGTGGCGGGCACGGCGATTGTCCGTCACGACCTTTACCTGGCGGCCCATATACGTCACTCCTGCTCTCCCGCCTGATTTATTATAACACGGGAGAGAGGGGTAACGTCAAGGGGTAGCTCCAGTTCCTGCCTAAAGTTGCAGTTGCAGGCGTTCTTTGACCATGGAAGTGATCTCCTCGGCCGTCTTGCCTGCAGCCTCGATAACCGGCAGCCGGGCCTTCAGGTCTTCCATGCCCATAAAGTTGGTTGTCTGGCCGCTGACGACAACGGCCCCGTAGCCCTGCAGCCGTTCCGGCGTCATATCCGTTAAATCAAGTCGCTCTACCTGCAAGCCGTTTTCGGCCAGGTGATCGCCAATGGCACTCAGGTCCCTCTCTACCGCTACTCGCTGGTGCATCCTGCTGGCCTCCTTCGTTGGGTTTAGCGCGCCGCCATAAATATTATTAACGTCGCCGGGTACCTTTATTCCGCCCGACCCTCGCTTTACCCTTCCCCTTCGACCCCGTTTTGCGGCCGGCCGCGGTCTTCGCCTTTTTCCGGGCTTTACCCCCGCCTGGCCCGGCTTCCCTTTCCCGGGCTTTGACCGGGTGCCTCTTTACATTCGCCCCGGCCCCCCCGACCGGGCCGGTTTTCTCCTCCTCGGGCTTCACCAGCTCAAAGTCCACCTGGCGGGCGTCGACGCTTACCTTGGTCACCAGTACGGTAACCGGCTGGCCGATGCGAAAGGACTTGCCGGTATGCTCTCCCACCAGGGCCAGCTGGTCTTCCTGGTAATGGTAATAGTCATCCGTGAGGGTCGAAACATGGACCAGCCCCTCGACGGTATTCTCCAGCTCCACAAAGAAACCATAGGGCACCACGCCGCTGATAACACCGGCAAAGGTCGCCCCCACATGGCGCTCCATATACTGGACCTTTTTCATGTCCAGGGATTCCCGCTCAGCCTCCTCGGCCAGCTTTTCCCTCTCCGAAGCCCGGGCGGCTGTCAGGGCTACGAAGGCGTCGAGCTGGGCCATCCGCTCCGCCGATAAACCCGCGGGGGACCAGGTCTCCCGCAGAATGCGGTGGACGACCAGGTCCGGGTAGCGGCGGATGGGCGAGGTAAAGTGGCAGTAGTAGGGAGAGGCCAGGCCGAAGTGCCCCAGGCAATCGCCGGCATAGCGGGCATGCATCATGGAACGCAGCATGACAGTACTGATTACCCGTTCTTCCGGCCTTCCCTTGACGGCGGCCAGGATCTCCTGGAAGGCCCGGGGCCGTACCCGGCCTTCACGGTTGGGTTTGATGTGCAGGCCGAAATAGGCCAGGAATGTGTTCAAGGCCTCCAGCTTATCCGGAGCCGGCTCCTCGTGCACCCGGTAAACGGCCGGCACCGCCAGTTCGTATAGGTGGCGGGCCACCACTTCATTGGCGACGATCATAAATTCCTCGATGATCCCTTCGGCCACCGATCGCTGGCGCGGGATAATGGCTACCGGTAGCCCCTGATCATCCAGCTTTACTTTGGCCTCCGGGAAATTAAAGTCAATGGCTCCCCGCCGCCGGCGCCGGCGGCGTAAAATGGCCGCCAGCCGGGCCATGAGCTGGAAGTCCGGCACCAGTTCCCGGTACCGTTCCATGAGTTCAGGGTCCTTGTCCTCCAGGATACGCCGGACGTCATCGTAGGTCATTCGCTCCCGGACCCGGATAACTGAGGGGAAAAGCTCATAGTCCTTGACGGTACCCGCCGGCGAAATGGTGATCAGGGCTGTCATGGCCAGGCGATCCTCACCGGCGTTCAGGGAACAGATATCATTGGATAACCGGGTGGGCAACATGGGAATGACCCGGTCGACAAAGTAGACACTGGTACCCCGGTTGAAGGCCTCCCGGTCCAGGGGCCTGCCCTCCCGAACGTAGAAACTCACATCGGCAATATGTACCCCCAGCAGGTAGCTGCCGTCGGGCCGGCGTTCCAGGGACACGGCGTCGTCCAGATCGCGGGCGTCGGCGCCGTCGATGGTAACCAGGCGCCAATCCCGGAGGTCGCGACGCCTGGCCAATTCCCCGGGATTGAGATCCCCCGGTATCTCTTCCGCTTCCCGGAGCACCTCCGGGGGGAATTCTGTTTCCAGGCCATATTTCTTAATAATGCTTAAAACATCAACCCCGGGCGCACCCGTTTGCCCCAGGACCTGGATCACCCGCCCCTCGGGACTGCGCCGGGCCTCGGGCCAGCGGGTGATTTCCACCACCACTTTATCCCTGTCCCTGGCCTCCAGGGAAGCCCCGGCAGGGATAATGATATCCTGGTGCAGCCGGGCGTCGTCGGGAATGACAAAATCCAGATTTCGGGTAGCGTCAAAGGTGCCAACCACGCGCTTGTTGACCCGCTGCAGGACGCGGATAATCTCCCCTTCCTGGCGACGGCCGGTAGTCCCGGGGAGAACCCGGGCCAGAACCAGGTCGCCATGCATGGCCCCGTTAATGTTGAGGGCGCCGATATATAAGTCCTCCCGGTCCTCTTCCAGGGGAACTACGAAGGCGTAGCCCCTGGGCGAAGCCTGGAGGCGCCCGCTGACAAGGCCCATCTTTTCCGGCAGGCCGTATTTATCCTTGCGGGTTCGAACAATATAACCTTCCTGTTCCAGGGAGTACAGGAGTTCCATGAAAGCCCCTTCGTCCTCTATCCCCAGGGCAACCATCAATTCTGACGCCGTCAGGGGGCGGTAGGAGCGGGCTCGCATCAGGGTGAGTAGTTCTTCGCGGTCCATTTAAATTTCCTTCCTTCAAATTTCCGGCCTTCAAGCCGCTCTGATAAGTATTATTAGCCTATTGTAAAAAAATACCCGGCTCCAACCGGATACCAGGTATCTTCTATAATCCCAGCTCAGCGGCTATGCCCTTCATGGCCTCCAGGCTGATATGGAAGAAGTCCTCCAGGGAGAGACCAAGTTCGCTGCAGGCGGCAATGGTCTCCCGGCTGGCACCCCGGGCAAAGGACTTTTCGTGGTAACGGTTAAGTAAAAAGGGCACGTCGACAGGGGCCAGCTTTTTCTCCGGCCGGATCAAGGCCGCCGCTACGATTAACCCCGTCAGGGGGTCGGTAGCATAGAGGGCCTTACTCAGACGATCCTGGCGCGGGAAACCGTGGCGTTCATTGTGGGCTTTGACAGCGTAGATGATATCTTCCGGCAGGCCTTCCCGGGCCAGCATTTCCGCCCCCACCAGGCTGTGGCGTTCGGGGTCGTCTTTGGTGGTTTCGTAGTCTATGTCATGCAGTAAGCCCGCCAGGCCCCACTTCTCTTCGTCCTCCCCAAAGTGCCGGGCCAGGGCGCGCATGACTGCCTCTACTGCCAGGCAGTGCTTGCGCAGGTTTTTGTTTTTAACGTGCCGCTCCATTAACTGCCGGGCCTCTTCCCGGTCCATAAAAATCATCTCCTCCTAAAAAAATCGGGCAGCACTGCCCGGTATGATCATTATGTTATATAATTGAAAGGAGTAAAGTGAGTACGATAAAAATCCCGGCCAGGATGGACGAAACCCGGTTGAGGAAATCATCCAGGCCTTTTTTCTTCCCAAAGATGGTTTCCGCTCCCCCGGCAATGGCGCCGGACATACCGGCGCTGCGGCCCGATTGCAGGAGCACGGTGGCTATCAAACCCAGGGCCACCAGTATATCCAGGATCAAGATGATTGTATGCAGCAAAACTTCACCCCCCTGCTGCTCTACCACAGCCTTAATTTTAACAAAAAAGCACCCCGGTAAGCAAGGAAAAGTTGCGCCCGGAACCAGTTAGCGAATAACGGCCCGGAAAGGCCCGGTTAGATCAACCCTGACGGGTTTTAAAATATCCTGTATACATGATGCAATATTCTTGGAAATTAGCAGGAGGGCGGAAGAGCTTTATGCCCCCAAACTTATCTCTATAAAATGATTGAGTGCCCGGCAGGCACTTTTTTATGTCTCAGATCGCCTGGCAGAAGGCGGGGAACGGGGTAGATAGTTGAAGGTTCACCGGCAGGTCGCCCATAGGATTGGGGCGCATTTTGCAGGGGATGGCGGTTATGCGGCTTGTGATCCGTCGAGGGCTACCCTATCTCCCTTCCGGCAACTATAATATGAGTAACAGTGCTGGCAGCGGGAGATACCGCCCGGCACCCGCGGCATCCGTTTGGAAAGGAACGATAACTTTGGAACTGGTAAAGATTCATGGTCACACCTATTATATTCCCGGTGCCACCAATACCGGTGTCTTCACCACCAAAAGCGGTTACTGCGTGTTAATCGATTCCGGCATCAACAATACGGTGGCCCATAAAATCAGCAAGGTCCTGGCCGAAAGGGGCCTGAAACCCCGCTACCTGTTGACCACCCACGGCCATGCCGATCACTTTGGCGCCCATAATTTATTGAAGGAACTCTACCCCGGCCTGGAGGTCCTGGCCTCCCCCGGGGAAAAGGTTTATATGGAAAACAACCTCCAGGCAACGACTACCCTCTACGGGGCCGCCCCCTATGACGAGATTAAGGTACCCCTCCTCTTCGCCCGGTCGACACCGGTCGATATGACCATTACCCCGGGGCCGCTGAAGCTGCTGGACCAGCACCTCGAGGCTATAGCCACGCCGGGGCATACTGCCGGCCACCTGGCCTTCCTCACCCCCGATGGGGTCCTTTTTAGCGGCGATGCCGTCTTTGACCCGGGTATTTTAGCCAAATACCCCCTGCCCTTCTTGCTGGACATTGAGGCGGAACTGGCTACCCTCCAGGCCATAGCCGGCCTGGAAATAAAGTACCTCCTGCCGGCCCACGGCCAGGAGGTGATTACTGAAGTTGATCCGGTCCTGGAGGCCAACCGCCGCCAGATAGCTAACTGCCTGGACATAATTGTGGAACTCCTGTCCCAGCCCCTGACCAGGGAAGACCTTCTGGCCCAGGTAGCCATCCTGGAGGATATAACCATGGACATCCCCCATTACTTCCTGAACCTGTCCAGCCTGTCGGCCTTTCTCAGCTACCTTAAGGACAAAGGCCGCATTTCCTGCAGCGTGGAAAACGGCAAACTCTATTACTTCGCCATTTAAATAATACCCGGGTCCAGGCCAGGGTCGCCGCCCGGGAAGGCACCAGCAGCCTATAACTGCCCGGCCAGCAACTCCTTGAGCATGCGGGCGTTAGTCACCGCCTGGGAGTGGTAGTGATTGTTAAAGGCCACAAAGACCTCCCTGGCCTGGCCGGCCAGGTAAGCTATGCCGGGTAGCCATTCTTTGAGCTCCGCCTCGGTGTACAGGTAGTCGTAGCGTTCATAGGCTTCTTCGTGCCGCCACCATTTGGCCGCGTTACGGCCGTGGAAGCGGACATAGGCTACGGGGGCGGTGCAGTAGACCACAGGGCCGGGCAGTCCGGGCAGGTCCGGCTCATCGACGCAGGTATAAGCCAGTTCGTAGCGGGCCAAAAAATCCCGGATGGCGTCCTGGACCCAGCCGGCATGGCGAAATTCTACCACCAGGGGCAGGTCGGGCAGGAGTTCCCGTAAACGCACCAGATACTCTCGGTTGGCCTGGTTATTGCGAAAGGAATAGGGGAACTGGAGGAGGACGGCCCCCAGGCGGCCCTGGTCCACCAAGGGTTGCAGGGCCTGGCGAAATTGCTTACTGTCGTCGGTTACGCTCTCCCCCCGGTCGTGGGTCAGGGTGCGGTAGGCCTTGACGGCAAAGATAAACCCTTCCGGCACCTTGCGGGCCATCTGCTCCAGGTTCTGGGGCCGCGGCAGGGTATAATAAGAGGAGTTGACCTCAGTGAAGTTAAATTCCCGGGCGTAATAAGGCAGCATATCCTTTGCCACCAGCCCCCGGGGGTAAAAGTAACCCCGCCAGTCGCGGTAGCTGTAACCCGAGGTACCGATATATATCGCGGAAGTCGAAGGCCGGAAGTTAAAGGCCGGAGGCTTGTCGGAACTGGCTGCAGCCAGGACCGGATTGAAGCTCGTCATGCTGTTTTTTCATCCTTTTGCTGGGATGTCGCTATCTTTTTGCCGCCACGCTTCAAGTTATACCTGTAATTAAGTAAATAATTCCGGCTGCCAGGGCTATTTTAACCTAGGCAGCAAGGCCGGGAGCCGTATAAGCCTGGCATTGAAACGGAACAGATCTTTATTCCCTGACGATACCCCTAAACCGTAGATGGCGGCTGTCAAATAGTGAGTACCGTGGAGAAAAACGGCATAACGGGAAAGGTTATACCTGGCACACGTTTTGACAACATCATTCTAACTCGCTTCCTGCAGCCGTTCAATGTTTGCTTTCCGGTTTTACATGAGGACGATACTCGGGCGGCCTGAATGTGGTAAACTAAAGAAAACCCGGCTACAGGTGATTTTAACATGCAGCGTCTCTTAATCTTTCACCCGGAACAGGGGCTCAAGGAAAATCTGCCTCCTGGTTTCCAGCCCCGGCAGAGCGAAGAGTTTATATGGCTGGACCTGGTACAGCCGGCCCAGGAAGAACTGGACCTCCTGGCGGGTCTCTTCCGTTTTCACCCTCTGGCCGTGGAAGACTGCCGCCATCCCCACTACCGCCCGGGAATGGCCCAGTACGATGAATATGCCTTTTTAACCCTGCGCTGTATCCAGGCCCGCCAGCACTCCCTGACCGCGGCCCTTAACGTTTTCCTGGGGCCCGGGTTTATAGTAACCATCCACCAGGAGGAACTTGATTTCCTGAATAAAATCTGGCACCATTACCGCCAGGACCCAAGGCTCTTTGCGAAGGGTGTCGATTTTATCCTTTACAGCCTGCTGGAGCCCCTGACGGAAACCTTTTTTACCTTTTTTGATCGTACGGAAGCCAGGATTGAGTATCTGGAAGAAGAGGTTTTCCGGCAGCCGACTCGCAGGATTTTAAACCAGGTCTTCACTATGCGCCGCCAGGCCATCAAGCTACGTAAAATTTTAGGTGCCCAGCGGGATATCATCAATGTCCTGGCCTATCCCGAGTTCAACCTGGTAAAACCGGAAAACCGGGTCTTTTTCCTGGATATCTACAACGAGATGCTGCGCCTCATTGACCAGGTGGAAACCTTCCACGATCTGGCCAGCTCCACCCTGGAGATCTATCTCACCCTGACCTCCAATCGCCTGAATGAAATCATGAAGGTGCTGACGGTAATCACCACTATCATGATGCCTTTAAGCCTCATTGCCGGCATCTACGGTATGAACTTCCGTTATATGCCCGAGCTGGAATGGCGCTACGGGTACTTTGTTGTCCTGGGAGTCATGGCCCTGCTGGCCGGGGTAATGCTTTTTTTCTTCCGGCGCAAGGGGTGGTTTTGAGGCAAGTTTAAACCCCGGCATGGTTACCAGGCCGGGGTTTCTTTTTCCTAAAAGCGGCTACTTCTTCAAGTTGTAGAAGGCTTTCAGGCCCGGGTAGAGGGCGGCGGCGTCCAGCTCTTCCTCAATGCGCAAAAGCTGGTTGTATTTGGCCACCCGGTCGGTGCGGGAAGGGGCGCCGGTCTTGATCTGGCCGGCGTTGACGGCCACCACGATGTCGGCGATTGTTGTGTCTTCCGTCTCACCGGAGCGGTGGGAGACTACGGCCGTATAGCCGGCTTTCTTGGCCATTTCAATGGCTTCCAGGGTCTCGGTCAGGGTACCGATCTGGTTGACCTTGATCAGGATGGCGTTGGCGGCACCCATCTCGATCCCCCGGCTCAGGCGTTCTGTATTGGTGACGAAGAGGTCGTCGCCCACCAGCTGGACCTTGTGCCCCAGGCGTTTGGTGAGGTTCTGCCAGCCTTCCCAGTCGTCCTCCGCCAAACCGTCCTCTATGGAGATGATGGGGTACTTGTCGACTAGACTCGCCCAGAACTCGACCATTTCATCGCTGGTACGGGTGACCCCTTCACCGGCAAAAACATACTTGCCGTCCTTGTAGAGTTCCGTTGAAGCCGGGTCCAGGGCAATAAAGCAATCCTTACCAGGTTCATAACCGGCTTTGGCGATGGCCTCCAGGAGCACCTCGATGGCTTCCACATTGGAGCGCAGGTTGGGGGCAAAACCGCCCTCGTCGCCGACAGCCGTATTCAGGCCCTTACCCTGCAGCACGGCCTTGAGGCTATGGAAAACCTCGGCGCCCATACGCAGGGCGCTGGCGAAATCGCTCGCCCCGGCGGGCATGACCATGAACTCCTGGATGTCGACGTTATTGTCGGCATGCTTACCGCCGTTTAAAATGTTCATCATGGGTACCGGCAGGGTATGGGCATTAACCCCGCCCAGATAGCGGTAGAGGGGCAGCCCCAGGGCGTCGGCTGCTGCTCTGGCCACGGCCAGGGAAACCCCCAGGATGGCATTGGCCCCTAATTTGCCCTTATTGGGCGTCCCGTCCATCTCAATGAGCTGGCGGTCGATCTCCCGCTGGTCCAGGGCATCGGAACCCACCAGTTCCGGGGCGATAATGGCGTTAATATTGTTGACAGCGTCGAGAACGCCTTTGCCGCCATAGCGCTTGGGATCCTTGTCCCGCAGCTCGACAGCTTCGTAGGCCCCGGTGGAAGCCCCCGAAGGTACGGCCGCCCGGCCCCAGCCGCCGCTTTCCAGAAAGACTTCAACCTCGACCGTGGGGTTGCCCCGGGAATCGAGAATCTCCCGGGCGTAGATATCGCTGATAGTAGTCATTGGCTAAGGACACCTCCGCGTTAATTTGGCTGGTAAAAAACTACGTCGCCCTCCCGCGATTCACGTGATCGGGTGCCTGGCGTCCGGGGCTCCAGCTGCCACCCAACTCGCCAGGAGGCTCTTAGAAACAGGGCTACTTCTTCCTGGTGAGCTGGGTGCCGGCCGCCCCGCGAGGAACTTGCCCTACCCTTTTACGATCAAGCTCTTGCCCGTCATCTCGGACGGCTGCTGGATGTGGAGGATATCCAGGACCGTCGGGGCCACGTCCTCCAGGGCGCCTTCCCGCAGGGAAGCTCCCCGGTAGCGGTCGTCCACCAGGATGAAGGGCACCAGGTTGCTGGTATGGGCCGTATGGGGCTCGCCGTCGGGTTCCCGCATCTCCTCGGCGTTGCCGTGGTCGGCGGTAAGCAAAAGGGGGGCCCGGCGTTCGGCCATAGCCTGAACAATCCGGCCGATACAATCGTCTACCGTCTCTACGGCGGCTATGGCCGCCGCCAGGTCGCCGGTATGGCCGACCATATCGGGGTTGGCAAAGTTCAGGACAATAAAGTCGTACTTATCCAGCCTTTCCAGGACAGCGTCCGTCACCTCCCGGGCGCTCATGGCAGGCTTTTGATCATAGGTGGCTACCTTCGGCGAGGGGATCAGGAGCCGGTCTTCGCCGGCAAAGGGCTCCTCCACGCCGCCGTTGAAGAAAAAGGTGACGTGGGCGTACTTTTCCGTCTCGGCAATGCGCAGCTGCTTCAATCCGGCGCCGGCTATTACCTCGCCCAGGACGTTCTGCAGCACCTGGGGCGGGAAGGCCACCGGAGCCGGGATAGTGACATCGTACTGGGTCAGGCAGACAAACTGGATGTCCAACCTGCCGCCGGGGCGTTCAAAGGCATCAAAGTCGCGGTCCACGAAGGCCCGGGTAAGCTGCCGTGCCCGGTCGGCGCGGAAATTAAAGAAGACGACGCTGTCCCCTTCCCGGACCGTAGCCAGGGGCCTGCCGTCCCGGGTAATAACTGCCGGTTCCACAAACTCGTCAGTGATACCCCGCTCGTAGGAAGCCCGGATAGCCTCCCCCGAAGCGGAGGCCGGATGGCCGTCACCGGCTACCAGGGCGCGGTAGGCCCGGGCCGTGCGTTCCCAGCGCCGATCCCGGTCCATGGCGTAGTAACGGCCCATAATGGTGGCAATGGCACCGATACCCTTCTGCCGGCACTCATCCTCCACCTGTTCCAGGTAGCCGGCGGCGCTGGCCGGCGGGACATCGCGGCCATCGAGGAAGGCATGGATGTACACCCGCTCCAGGCCTTCCCTTTTGGCCAGGTCCAGGAGAGCATAGAGGTGATCCAGGTGGCTGTGGACGCCACCGTCGGAAACCAGGCCCATCAAGTGCAGGGCACCGCCTTGCTCCCGGGCCGCCCGGACGGCCCCCGCCAGGACTTCGTTGCTAAAGAAGGAGCCGTCACGGATGGCTTTGCTGATGCGGGTCAGCTCCTGGTAGACAATGCGGCCGGCGCCGATATTCAGGTGGCCGACCTCGGAGTTGCCCATCTGGCCAGCCGGCAGGCCCACGGCTTCGCCGGAGGCCCGGAGCCGGGTGTGGGGATACTCCGCCAGTAAACGACGGTAATTGGGCAGGCGGCCCTGGCTGATGGCATTACCAGCACCCTCCGGCCCCAGGCCAAACCCATCCAGGATCATCAACATTAAAGGACGATTGATATTAATCAAACTAAATTCTCCTATCCCCAGTTTTTGTCAGGGATGGTCCCATAGATGGACCACCGACCGACAAACAGCTTTATGCTGTAGATAGACAGCACTGACCAGACCAGTGATGGCTGGCCTGGTGGTGCGGTTCCCTATTTTTCGTCATAGTTGACAATAGCTGCGAAGGAGACAGCATCCAGGCTGGCCCCGCCCACCAGGGCACCGTCGATATCCGGCTGGGCCATGAGCTCGGCAATATTCTCCGGCCTGACGCTGCCGCCGTACTGGATCCTGATTGCCGCGGCTGTTTCGCCGTACATCTCGCCGAGGGTTTTACGGATAAAGGCGATAACCTCCTGGGCGTCGGCGGCCGTAGCTGTCTTGCCGGTGCCAATGGCCCAGACGGGCTCGTAGGCGACAACCAGGTCCCGGGCCTGGCCGGATTCCAGGCCCTTTAACCCTTCCCGGACCTGGCGGCTGACAACCTCCAGGGTGTGGCCGGCCTCCCTCTCCGCCAGGGTTTCACCGACGCAAACGATGGGGAGCAGTTTATTGCGGTAGGCAGCCAGGAGCTTTTTATTCACCGTGGCATCAGTCTCGCCGAAATACTGGCGCCGTTCGGAGTGGCCGATGATGACATAACGGCAGCCCAGGTCCCGCAGCATGGGCCCGGAAACCTCGCCGGTGTAGGCCCCCTTATCCTCCCAGAAGAGGTCCTGGGCACCCACGGAGATGTTGGACCCGGAGGCGGCGTTAACTGTGGCCGCTATGGCTGTAAAAGGCGGGCAGACCACTACCTCCGCCCGGGCCGTACCTACCAGGGGCCGCAACAGGGTGACCAGATCCCGGGCCTCTACCGTTGTATTATGCATCTTCCAGTTGCCGGCAACAATTGGTCGGCGCAAGTTAAATCCCCCCTTGCCCGAGTTACCCCGGTTTCCCCCAGGGGCAGGCAGTACAAAGTGTTAAGGTTGCCGGTTACTTTTCCGTCAGGGCGACAACGCCGGGAAGGGCTTTGCCTTCCAGGAACTCCAGGGAGGCGCCGCCGCCGGTGGAGATATGCCCGATCTTCCCGGCCACGCCCATCTTTTCCACGGCAGCGACGGAATCGCCGCCACCAACGATGGTCATGCCGTCGACGGCGGCCACTGCCCGGGCCACAGCCTCGGTGCCGTGGGCAAAGGCCTCCATCTCAAAGACGCCCATGGGGCCGTTCCAGACGACGGTGCGGGCTCCCTCCAGGGCGCCGGCGTAGACCCGGGCCGTTTCCGGGCCGATATCCAGGGCCATCCAGCCGTCAGGCACGGCATTTACAGCAACTACCTGGTGGGGGGCATCGGCCTTAAACTCCCGGGCCACTACCAGGTCCCGGGGCAGGAGCATTTTTACCCCCTTCCGGGCGGCAAGCTGGATCAACTCCCCGGCCAGGGGTACCTGGTCTTCTTCGACCAGGGATTTACCCATGGCATAGCCCTGGGCCTTCAGGAAGGTGTTGGCCATGCCGCCGCCGATAATCAGGGTATCTACTTTGGTAAGGAGGTTACGGATAACACTGATCTTGTCGGATACCTTGGCCCCGCCGATAATGGCCACAAAGGGCCGCTCGGGATCAGCCAGGGCCTTGCCCAGGGTCTCGATCTCCTTTTGGAGCAGGAAACCGGCCGCCGCCGGCAGGTAGTGGGCTACGCCCTCGGTGGAAGCATGGGCGCGATGGGCGGCGCCAAAGGCGTCGTTCACATAGACATCGGCCAGGCTGGCCAGCTGCCGGGCGAAACCGGGGTCGTTCTTTTCTTCTTCGGAATGGAAGCGCAGGTTTTCCAGGAGGAGAACCTCGCCGGGCTTGAGGGCGGCGGCTGCGGCCTCAACTTCGGGACCGACGCAGTCGTTGACCTTATGTACCGGCCGGCCCAGGAGGCTTTCCAGTTCCCCGGCCACCGGGTCCAGGCGCAGCTCTTCCTTGACCTTACCCTTGGGCCGGCCCAGGTGGGACATGAGGATAACCCGGGCGCCGTTATCAATGAGGTACTTAATGGTAGGCAGGGCCGCCCGGATACGGGTATTGTCAGTCACCCGGCCTGCCTCCAGGGGGACGTTGAAATCGACCCGCACCAGGACCCGTTTATTGTTAAGCTCCAGGTCTTTGAGGGTTAACTTGGCCACCTGCGTAAAACCTCCTTTGAAAATAGACTTCTGGCAGAATACTGCCTAATTCGTCATGGTAAAGGGAATACGGGCAGTAAATTATACCTGCATACTTTATCTATTATGCTACCCTATTTACCATGGCATGCGAAACGGTCGCCTTGCGGCGACCGCCTTTTTTAGAGCCCTTTGGCAGCCATGAAAGCCGCCAGGTCGACGACCCGTTTGGAATAGGCCCATTCATTATCGTACCAGGATACGACCTTGGCCAGGGTGCCGTCGATAACCATGGTCGACAGGGCGTCGACGATGGAGGAACGCGGGTCGCCGTTGAAGTCGCGGGAAACCAGGGGTTCTTCGCAGTAACCCAGGATACCCTTCATGGGTCCTTCGGCGGCTGCCTTCATGGCGGCATTGATGCCCTCTACTGTGGCCGGTTTCTCCAGTTCGGCCACCAGATCGACGACGGAGACATTGGGGGTGGGCACCCGCATGGCCAGACCGTTGAGTTTGCCCTTCAGTTCCGGTAAAACCAGGCCGATGGCTTTGGCGGCACCGGTGGTGGTGGGAATAATAGAAAGGGCTCCGGCCCTGGCCCGCCGCAGGTCCTTATGGGTAAGGTCCAGGATGCGCTGGTCATTGGTATAAGAGTGGGCCGTGGTCATGAGGCCCCGTTTAATGGTGAAATTGTCGTGGAGGACCTTGGCAATGGGTGCCAGGCAGTTGGTGGTGCAGGAGGCGTTGGAGACAATATGGTGTTGGGCCGGATCGTATTTATCGTTATTGACACCCATGACGATAGTGATGTCTTCGTTTTTCGCCGGGGCGGTGATGATGACCTTTTTGGCGCCGGCCTGGCGGTGGGCGGCAGCTTTGGTGGCGTCAGTAAAGACGCCGGTCGATTCGATGACAATATCTATCCCCAGGTCTTTCCAGGGGAGTTTGGCGGGATCGCGCTCGGCCAGAACTTTAATCTCCCGGCCATCGACTATCATGGCCCCGTCCCGGGCTTCCACCGTGGCGTTCAGGCGGCCATGGACAGAGTCGTACTTCAAGAGATGGGCATTGGTCTTAACATCTGTGATGTCGTTGATAGCTACTACTTCCAGTTCTGGTTTTTCCAGGGAGGCCCGGAAAACCAGGCGGCCAATACGCCCGAAACCGTTGATACCAACCTTAATCGCCATTATGTACTCCTCCTTCTATTTTGGAACGGCAGGGGTTCAAGTCCTGCATGGTCCACTCCCGCCGTTTTCAGGCCTGTGGCTTTTGATATTATTCCTAACCCAATCAAGATTTATTAGGGTATATTGACAATTACCGGAGATTGCACTGCCAGACACTATCTATTCAACACAAATCGTCAAAATCCTTCTCAACCTAATAACGTTTTCTTTTGGCTGCCGCGGGGATGCCCTGCTCGTCCCGGTACTTGGCAACCGTCCGCCGGGAGATGCGGATACCCTGCTGCTGCAACATCTCCTGGAGTTGCTGGTCGGTCAGGGGCGTCGCAGGGTCTTCCCGCCCGATGGCCTCGGCAATCATTTTTTTGATGCTACCGGCGGCGGCCGCGCCCCCTCGCTTCTCGACACCGCTGGCGAAGAAAAACTTCAGCTCGAAAACTCCCCGTGGTGTCTGGACATACTTGTTGGCCGTGGCCCGGCTGACGGTAGATTCATGGATCCCCAGGGCAGCGGCAACCTGGCGCATAGTCAGGGGTTTCAAATATTTCAGTCCTTTATCCAGGAACTCCCGCTGCTCCTTGACCAGGCAGTTAACTACCCGGTAAACCGTCAGGCGCCGCTGCTCCAGGCTGCGTATCAGCCAGGCGGCAGCGTTGAGCTTGCTCTCGATAAACTGCCTGGTCCGGGGGTCGCAGGCAGCCTCCCGGCGCAGGAGGGCCTGGTAAACCGGGTTGATTCCCAGCCGGGGCATGGCCAGATCATTTACCAGGACCACATACTCGTCCCCCACCCGTTCGATAAAGACGTCAGGGACAATATAGGGGTTATCCAGGCTGCCGCCAAAGGAACGGCCTGGCTTCGGGTCCAGGGAGCGAATATAATCTACCGCCGCCTGGACGGCCGGCAGTTTCATATTCAGGCGCCGGGCGATACGGGCCAGGCGCCCTTCAGCCACATCCGGCAAAAAGCCGCGAATGATTTTTTCCGTCCCGGCCGGGGCCTCTCCCCTCTGGCGTAGCTGCAACAGCAGGCACTCCACCAGGTCCCGGGCCCCTACGCCGGGGGGATCAAACTGCTGGATAAGGTCCAGGACCTGCCAGACGGCAGCACGGGGCACCTTTAACAGGCCGGCTGCCTCCTTGAGGCTGATTTTTAAATAACCGTTAGAATCCAGGTTACCGATTAAAAAACTCCCGATCTCCAACTGGAGCGGGTTGGCAGCGGCAATCTGTAGCTGGAGCAGGAGGTGATCCTGCAGGGTGGGCTGGCCGGTAAGGAAGTTCTCCGGATACCATTCCGGCAGTTCTTCCCGGGGTTCGCGGACATAACCCAGATCGCTGCCGTCCTGGAAATACTCCTGCCAGTCGATATCGAAGGGGTCGTTCTCCTGCCGGCTTTCAGAGCCGGCCGCCCCTTCGCTGTCGTCCCGCACCTCCAGGACCGGGTTTTCCTGGAGTTCCCGCTGGATATAGTCGGCCAGTTCCAGGGAGGAGAGCTGCAGGACAGCAATGGCCTGGCGTAATTCCGGCGTTATGATCAATTTTTGCGCCTGTTCCAGGTTAAGGCCTAAACCTCCGCGCATAGCCCTCCTCCCTCCCGTAATTAATTGATTAACGCTTCTGATATATACTATTCGTTATCCCCGCCGGTTTTTCCTGCCCGCCGCGGCCACTTTATCACAGGACCAGGTAAAGAATTGCTGCCGGGCTGATGCCGGCCGCCGTTGCCAGGGGTAAAGGGGGCGAAGGTAATCCAGGCAGAGTTCCAGGCCGCCCGCCAGAAGGGGGTTGCCTTCTGCCAGGAGGCCATGGCATTATGCCCGCGGGCGGGAAAGGTCGTCGTCCGGCGCATAACCTTCTCTCCCCTGGCCGCGCACCTGCCTGGCAATTAGCTCCAGGCGACGCAGGCGGTGATTGACCCCCGACTTGCCAACCGGGGGATGCAGCATCTCTCCCAGTTCCTTCAGGCTGGCCTCCGGGTGCTGCAAGCGCACGGCGGCTATCTCCCGCAGGGCGGGCGGGAGATAATCCCAGCCTACGGTAGCTATCAGGTAGCGGATGTTCTCCGCCTGGCGCAGGCCGGTCTCCACCGTCTTGGTTAAATTGGCCGTTTCGCAATTTACCAGGCGGTTCACCCGGTTGCGCATATCCTTAAAGATCAGGACATTTTCATAGGCCAGGACGGCGCTGTAGGCCCCCATCAGGCTCAGGGCCCGGATAATCTGCTCGCTATCCTTCAGGTAAAGGACATAGCCCCGCTGGCGACGACTCAGGCGGGGTTCCAGTTCCTGCTGCTGCATCAAGAGCTGCATCTGGCCGGCCAGGGCGGCATCTGGAAAAATGAGCTCCAGGTGGTGGGTCCCCGAGGGTTTATTAACCGACCCCGTCACTAGAAAGGCCCCCCGCATATAGGCAGCCTGGCAGCAGGGGTATTCCGGTACCCCGGCCCGGCCGGCGAGCCATGCCTGGATTTCTTCCGGCCGGGCCCGGGCAATGACTCTGAAGGCCGAGCGCCCCTTGCCCTGGCGGCGGCTGTTCCTGACCTTCACGGGACAGGCCAGGAACTCCCTGGCGAGGGAATAGACCTTCCGTGCCAGGGCCGGGTAGGGAGTGGTAAACAGGACCGTTTCCTCCCCGGGCCGCCCTCCATCCAGGTTACCAAGACGCAAAAAAGCCACCAGTTCCGCCTGCCGGCAGCAGGGGTGCCGGGCCTTCACCCGGGCCAGTTCCTCCTTGGTCTGTAAGGAAAAGGATAACGGCATCAGCATTATCTCCTGTGCAAATATCGGCCTGCCACATTGGGGGCCCTCCGGGATCCTGTCTACCGGGCCAGGTTGCGGAATTTCTCCCGTACCAGATAGATAAAACGCCGCCGGCCGCGGGCCTGGTGCCGGTAAACCTCTTCCATGACCAGGCGGGCCAATCGTTCGGGGTGGTGGCGGACGACATGGGTTTCGTCTACCAGCCAGCCGCGGCGCAGCTCCACACCCATCCTGGCGATTGCCGGGCCGTTAATCAGGACCGGCCGGGCCCCCTTTTCGCCGTAACGCCGCCGGGCGGCCCGGGAAATGGGGCCGCTGTGGGCGATTACCGTATCTATTATCCCCCGGCCGCAGTGGTCGATGATGGCCTGCAGGTGGTCGGCCACCGTGTAACCGTCCGTTTCTCCCGGCTGGGTCATGATGTTGCAGACATAGAAGACCGGTGCCGGCGTCTCCCGCAGGGCCTCGACAATACCCGGTACCAGCAGGTTGGGCAGGACGCTGGTATACAGGCTCCCCGGGCCGATAATCACGGCGTCGGCCCGGGCAATGGCTTCCAGGGCCGCCGCCGGCGGCCGGCAGGCAGCCGGTTTTAAAAACACCCTTTTAATGGGTTTGCCGGCCAGGGGGATATTGCTCTCACCGAGGACGGTGCTGCCATCGACCAGTTCGGCACCCATGACGACATGGGTGGTCGTCGAGGGAATGACCCGCCCCCCTACCGCCAGGACCCGGGCCAGTTCCTGGATGGCCCGGTCAAAATCACCGGCCATATCCGTCATGGCTGCCAGGAGGAGATTACCCAGGCTGTGACCGGCCAGGCCCTCGCCCTGGCGGAACCGGTAGCTGAAAAGATCCTCCATGAGGCTTTCCGTATCGGCCAGGGCCACCAGGCAGTTGCGGATATCCCCCGGGGGCGGGATGCTTAATTCCTGGCGCAGGCGACCGGAACTCCCCCCGTCATCGGCCACGGTGACAATGGCCGTCAGGTTACGGGTATAGTTTTTTAAACCCCGCAGGAGGACGGCCAGCCCTGTCCCCCCGCCGATGGCCACCAGGTGGGGTCCCCGGGCCAGGTACTGGCGCCGGTAAAAAACCTGCCAGGGATTGGCGGTATGGCCGGGCAGGAGGACCTGGATAACAGAACGGGCCAGTTTCCGGACGGCCACCCCAATAAGGACCGTTCCCAGGGTCACGGCCAGCAGGCCAGCCAGCAGGGGCGATCCCAGGCCACCAAGGGTATGGAGGATAAACCAGGTAACTCCTTTTTCCGCCGAAGCCAGCAGGGTTATCCCCAGGATGACCGTTAGCCCCGAAACAAGCAGCAGCAGGCCCACGACTGCCAGTAGCAGCCAGCGCTTAATTTTAAGCCCCGGGTAGAGCCATTTTAAGCCCTCCAAGCCCGGACCCCCCGTCCACGAAAAATAAGGCTCCAGGGCAGGTCTCCCTACCTCCGGTTGCCTGTACTCAGGTAGCGAACCACATCCCGGTGTTTGACCGTCACGCTATAGTTCTCACCCTGGAGTAACTCCCCCAGCTTATTGGCCAGGGTAACGGAGCGATGCTGGCCGCCGGTACAGCCGATGGCGATCACCAGGTGAGACTTGCCCTCGCGCAGGTAGTGGGGAATCAGGAAACGCAGGAGGGCGGCGAACTGTTCTATAAATTGGCGGGTGACCGGCGAAGCCATGACAAACTCCTCTACACAGCGGTCGTGGCCGGTGAAGGGCCGCAGGGCGGGAATATAATAAGGATTGGGTAAAAACCGGACATCCATTACGAGATCGGCATCCAGAGGGATGCCGTATTTATACCCGAAGGAAATGATACTGATAATGAGCTGCCGCTGGCTGGACCCGAAAAGCTCGGAAACCTGTTCTTTCAGCTGGCGGGGCGTCAGTTCGGAAGTGTCGATGATCTTGCTGGCCCGGCCGCGCAGTTCCTCCAGGCGGCGCCTCTCTTCAATAATCCCCTCTAAAATCTGGCCGCCACTGGAAAGGGGATGGCGCCGCCGGGTTTCTTTATAACGCCGGACCAGGATCTCGTCGGCCGCTTCCAAATAAAGAATTTCGTAGGGTATGCCCAGGCCGTCCAGGTAGTTGAGGGCGGCATCCAGGCCGGAGAAAAACTCCCCGCCGCGAATATCCATAACCAGAGCAACTTTAGTTATCCCTTCCCCCTCTTTACCGGGGTGGCCCAGGAGATCGACCAGGCCGGGAATAAGGGAGGGGGGCAGATTATCGACGCAGAAAAACCCCAGGTCCTCCAGGCAACGTACGGCCTGGGTCTTGCCGGCCCCGGAAAGGCCGGTTACAATCACCAGCCGCGGGTACTTGGTCTCTGGCATTTCTACCCCTCCTCCTGATGGGAGATGTTAAACAATCCTCCAGTTCTTCACTCAACTTGTCCCGGCGTCATCGAGAACCCGCTTTGACCAATCTATCACCGCTGCATTGTGATTACTATGCTCCATCCCCCAGGACGAACTTTTCCAGGGCCCGGGCGACGCCGCCGTCATTATTGCTGCCGGTGACATAGTCGGCCTCCGCCCGGACTTTCTCCGGTGCGTTGGCCATGGCCACCGCCAGGCCGGCGTAGCGGAACATCTGGACATCATTGTAACTATCGCCGCAGACCATAATTTCCTCCGGGCTGATCCCCTCCAGCTCAGCCAGGGCCTGGAGTCCCCGGGCCTTATTGACTTCGGGATTCAGGAGTTCCAGGTAGGTGGGTATCGACCTGGTAATATAGATTCCTGCCCCTGCCTCCCGGCGGATGGCTGCTTCCAGGGGATCCAGGGTGGGCCCGTCGTGGAGGGCGACAATTTTCAAAGGTCCCTTCGGCTGTTGATCCAGGAAGGTAAGCATATCTTCCACCCGGTGGAGGTCCACCCCGGCCCGCCAGGCATACTCTTCGTTCTCCGGCTGGATGCTCTCTACATAAAGCCGGTCGTCCAGGTAAACATTATAGGGGTAGCCGAATTCCTTGATGTTTTTAATCAAGCGCAGGGCCAGGGGTACCGGGAGGGTACGTTCAAAGAGTATTTCCCCCGTCTTGGAATGGCGTACCTGGGCGCCGTGATAAACGATCAGGGGCAATTCCAACCCCAGTTCGACGGCATAGGGCCGGGCCGAACTAAACATGCGCCCGGTTGCCAGGGTCACGGTTATACCTTTCTCCTTAACCTTCCTGATGGCCTCCCTGGCCCGGGGCTCGATGACGATATCGTCGGTCAGAAGAGTCCCGTCCAGGTCAAGGGCTACCAGTCGAATCTTCCCCATCACTTCTCCTCCCCAGGCCGGCCAGGATGCGGGCCGCCACGCTCCGGTTCATCCCCTCTACGGCCAGTAAATCTTCCAGCGTCGCTTTGCTGATGGCTGCTACGGAACCAAAATGACGTAATAATGCCTTCTTACGCTTGGGGCCTACGCCGGGAATGTCGTCCAGGACCGAGCGATAGGCTGTCTTTTCCCGCTTTTGCCGGTGATAGGTGATGGCAAAGCGGTGCACCTCATCCCGGAGGTGTTGCAGGATTTGCAGGGCCTTGCTCTCCCGGGGCAGGCGGATGGGCTCGGAGGTGCCCACCCGGAATAACAGTTCCTCCTCCTTGGCCAGGCCAAAGGTGGGAATATACCCTACCCCCATGGCTTCCATGGTCTCCCGGGCGGCGTGGAGCTGGCCGAGGCCGCCGTCAATCAGGACGAAATCCGGCAAATCGGCAAAATGGGGGTCCTGTTCGGCAGCCCGCCGGAAACGACGGCTCAAAACCTCCTGCAGGGAAGCGAAGTCGTTGGGCCCCCGGACAGTCTTAATCTGAAACCGGCGGTACGCCGAAGGCAACGGCCGTCCGTCAACAAAGACGGCCATAGCTCCCACCTGGGAGCTCCCCTGGAAGTTGGAGATATCGTAGGCCTCCATCCGCCGCGGCAAGCGCGGTAACTCCAGGATTTCCTGGAGTTCCAGGAGGGCCGCCCTGCTGCCCTCCTCCTGGCGCCGGCGGGTCAGCAGGTGCTCCTGGAGGAGGCTTACGGCGTTCTCGTGAACCAGCCGGAGGAGTTTTAATTTCGTACCCCTTTTGGGCACCCGCAGGTTAACCCTGCCGCCCCGGAGCCGGCTCAACCAGCTGGCGATGGTAGCGGCATCCTCCGGTTCGTCGTGGAGGAGGATCTCCGGCGGTATCTCTACTCCCCGGCTATAATACTCTTTTAGCAGGGCCGCCATAACCTCCCCCCGGGATAACCCTTCGCTCCCTGTTAGGAAGAAGTGATCCCGGCCGATTACCTTGCCGCCCCGGCTAAAAAAGATGAGCCCCAGGGCAGCCTCCCCTTCCCGGGCGAAGGCGATGGCGTCGGCGTCTTCCCCGCTGGCGGCGGCCAGTTTCTGCTTTTCACAGACATCCTGTACCGCCCGGAGCTGGTCCCGGAGCCTGGCCGCCTTTTCAAACTCCAGGTTCGCGGCGGCGGCTTCCATTTGCTCCTTCAGCTCCTTAACCAGGGCCGTATGCCTGCCTTCCAGGAACATAATGACATTATCGACCGCCTCCCGGTAGGTCTCCCGGTCGACCTGGCCGGAACAGGGGGCCAGGCAGCGGCCGATATGGGCGTTGAGGCAGGGACGGCTGCGGGGTTGCAGGGGGGTATCCCTGCAGGTCCGGATGGGAAAAAGGCCGCGCAGGAGCTTCAGGGTTTCTTTCAAGGAACCGGCGCTGGTATAGGGTCCGAAGTAACGGGAACCGTCACGGGTCACGGAACGCGTAATCTGGATCCGGGGAAAATCCTCCTGGGTGGTTATCTTGATATAGGGGTAACTCTTGTCGTCCTTCAGGCTGACGTTATACCGCGGCCGGTGTTGTTTGATCAGGTTGCACTCCAGGATCAGGGCCTCGACTTCGTTGTCCGTCAAGATATACTCAAAGTCGGCAACGTGGCTGACCATGGCTTGCGTCCGCGGCTGGTGCTGGCCGCGGAAGTAGGAACGCACCCGATTCCTCAAGGAAGCCGCCTTGCCGACATAGATTATTGCCCCGCTGGCATCGTGCATTATATAAACGCCGGGGTGGTCCGGCAGGCGCGCCAGTTTCTCCTCCAGGTCCATGGTATCCCTTCCCCTACTCCTACCCAACTACCAGGGGTAGCTCCCGGCGGCCGCGGGGTTCTTCCTCCGGCAGGCCTGCCGTCCGGGGTTCCAGGGCCGGCAGGCCCCGGTCCCGCTCCAGTACGGGAGCCAGGAAGCGGCCGGTATAGGAGGCTGCTACCCGGCAGACCTCTTCCGGCGTGCCGGTGGCCACCACCCGGCCGCCGCCCTCACCGCCTTCGGGCCCCAGATCGATGATATAATCTACCGATTTAACTACATCCAGATTATGCTCGATGACCACTACCGTATTCCCGGCGTCCACCAGGCGCTGCAGGACGTTCAGCAGCCGCTCGATGTCGGCCATATGCAAACCCGTGGTGGGCTCGTCCAGGATATACATGGTCCGGCCCGTACTGCGCCGGGCCAGCTCCGTGGCCAGCTTCACCCGCTGGGCCTCGCCCCCGGACAGGGTGGTAGCCGGCTGGCCGAGGGTTATATAGCCCAAACCCACGTCCTGGAGGGTCGCCAGGCGCCGGTGCAGCCGGGGAATGGGAGCGAAAAACTCCGCCGCTTCGTCCACGGTCATGGCCAGGACATCGGCGATGGACTTACCCTTATATTTGACGGCCAGGGTCTCCCGGTTATAGCGTTTGCCCTGGCAGACCTCGCAGGGCACATACACATCGGGCAGGAAGTGCATCTCGATCTTGATGATGCCGTCGCCGCCGCAGGCCTCGCAGCGGCCGCCCTTGACGTTAAAGCTGAAGCGACCCGGCTTGTAGCCCCGGGCCCGGGCCTCGGGGGTGGCGGCGAAAAGGGCGCGGATGTCGTCAAAAACGCCGGTATAGGTGGCCGGGTTAGAGCGTGGCGTCCGGCCGATGGGTGACTGGTCGACCTCGATTACCTTGTCCAGGTGTTCGGTGCCGGTAAGGCCCGCAAAAGCACCGGGGTTGGTGCGGGCGCTGTTGAGGCTCTGGGCCAGGGCGCGGTAGAGGATCTCGTTGACCAGGGTGCTCTTGCCGGAACCGGAAACCCCGGTGACGCCGATAAAGAGCCCCAGGGGGAAGCTGACATCAATATTCTTCAGGTTGTGTTCCCTGGCTCCTTTAATGGTCAGCCACTTGTCCCCCGGCCGGCGCCGCTCCGCCGGTACCGGGATACGCCGCCTGCCGCTCAGGTACTGGCCCGTCAGGGAGTTGGGGTTGGCCATAACCTCCGGGACCGTCCCGGCGGCCACCACCCGGCCGCCGTGTTCCCCCGCCCCGGGGCCGATGTCGATGATATAATCGGCGGCGCGCATGGTATCCTCATCATGCTCGACGACGATAACCGTATTGCCCAGGTCCCGCAGGTGCTTTAGGGTGGCGATGAGACGCTCATTATCCCGCTGGTGCAGGCCGATGCTGGGCTCGTCCAGGATATACAGGACGCCCATCAACTGGGAGCCAATCTGGGTGGCCAGGCGGATACGCTGGGCCTCGCCCCCGGACAGGGTAGACGCCGTCCGGTCCAGGGTCAGGTAATCCAGGCCCACGTCCAGCAAAAACTGCAGCCGGGCCAGGATCTCCTTTAAAATCTGGCGGGAGATGACTTTCTCGCGCTCGCTCAGGTTGAGATTCCTTAAAAATTCAGCTGCCGCCCGGACATCCAGGGCCGCGAGTTCGCAGATATTGAGGCCCCCCACTTTGACGGCCAGGGCCTCGGGTTTCAGGCGCGCTCCCCGGCAGGCCGGGCAGGGCTGCTGGCTCATATAATTCTCAATTTCCGCCCGTGACCATTCCGACTGGGTTTCCTGGTAACGGCGTTCCAGGTTGGGAATAACCCCCTCGAAGGGAGCCTCATAGGCCCGCCGGTCGCCGAAGCGGTTGGTATAACGAAATTTAATACGCTCCTCCCCGGAACCGTAGAGGATTACCTGGAGGTGCTCCGGCTTGAGTTCCCGCACCGGCACATCCAGGCTGAAACCGTAGTGGTCCGCCAGGCATTCCAGCATCTGCTGGTAACCGTTATTACCGCGGCTCCAGGGCGCGATGGCCCCTTCCCGCAGGGTAAGGCTTTTATCCGGGATGACCAGGCCCGGGTCTACCTTCATGGTTACGCCCAGACCGGTACAGGCCGGACAGGCCCCGTAGGGGTTATTAAAAGAAAAAAGGCGGGGCGTCACCTCCGGCAGGCTGACGCCACACTCCACGCAGGCAAATTTTTCACTTAAAAGGAGTTCCTCCTGGCCGACGATATCAATCAGGACAACGCCGTCGGCCAGTTTCAGCGCCGTTTCCAGGGATTCCGCCAGGCGGCTGGCTACGCCGGGCCGCACCTGGAGGCGATCTACGATTACCTCGATGGTATGCTTTTTATTCTTGGCCAGGCTGATATTGTCACTGGTTTCCCGAATCTCCCCGTCCACCCGGACACGGACGTAACCCTGCCGGCGAATCTCTTCCAGAACGTTACGATATTCCCCCTTGCGGCCCCGAACAATGGGGGCCATGACCTGGAGACGGGTACCCTCCGGATAGGTCAGCAGGCGATCCACCATCTGGGAGACCGTCTGGGGAGTGATGGGCCGGCCGCAGCGGGGACAATGGGCGCGGCCGATATGGGCAAAGAGGAGGCGCAGGTAATCATAGATCTCCGTCACCGTCCCCACGGTGGAGCGGGGGTTATGGCTGGCCGTCTTCTGGTCAATGGAAATGGCCGGGGACAACCCCTCGATAACGTCGACATCGGGTTTATCCATCTGCCCCAGGAATTGCCGGGCGTAGGAGGAAAGGGACTCGACGTAACGCCGCTGGCCCTCGGCATAAATGGTGTCAAAGGCCAGGGACGACTTGCCCGAGCCGGACAGGCCGGTAATGACCACCAGCTGGTCCCGGGGAATGGTAACATCGATATTTTTCAGGTTGTGGGCCCGCGCTCCCTTGATGACGATTTTATCCCTGGCCATATTGCACCTCCTGTTTTTTGCTTAAGGCTATAATTCCCGGCAGTATTATACCATAAATGCCCGGGGAAACATACCGCCGCCGGCAGCGCTCTCCTGCTCCACCTAGTTCGGGTAGGGGCGGGGTCTTCGCCTGTTATGCCAACCAGGACTTTAAAACAGGCTCAGTTGCTGATACTTCTCCTCATCTTCCCCGCTTTTCTTCTTACTCCTGGCATCCCACGTCTCCCTTACCAGGCAGTCTGCAGGTATCTCCCCCAGGAAGGGAGAAGGCTCCGCCGGTACCACCGTGCCCCTTAGCTCCCTCCTACGGGACGAAACCAGGACCAGCAGCTCCCGCGCCCGGGTCATGCCCACATAGAAGAGGCGTCGTTCCTCAGCCATTTCCTCAGGGCTTAAGGTTACCCCCGGCCCCTCTTTCAGGGGCAGCAGCCCGTCTTCTACCCCGGCGATAAAGACCGCCGGGAACTCCAGCCCCTTGGCGGCGTGAAGGGTCATAAGGGTTACCACTTCCGGAGAAGCGCCATTGTTCCCCGGCCGTTCGTGGTCGGCCTCCCCGGCCAGGACTACCCCGCGCAGGAAAGCAGATAAATCCGGGAAACGCTCCGCCACCCGCAACAACCGGTTGATAGAGGGCTCATCCAGCAGGCCATGTTCCCCGGCCCAGCGGGCCAGGAGTTCCGCCGGGGATTGCTTGTCCAGGGCAGCGCGGTAAGCCTCCAGGGAGCTTATAAAGTTTTGCAGTTCGCCCGCCAGTTCCCTGATAACCAGCCAGGCCGGAACTCCCCTCTTAAGGGCCGTTTCCCTGACCCGTTTAGCAACCTCCTCGCCGGCTCCGGCAGCTCCGGAACCGAGGTATTTAAGGAGGTGAAAATCGTCCTCCGGGTTCACCAGGCAGCGGCAGAAGGCCAGGGCCTCCCGCACCGGTCGTTCCTCCAGGAAACTCTCCCGGCCTACGATGCGGTAGGGCAGTCCCTCTTTTAAAAAGCATTCCTCCAGGGCCTTTAGCTGGTGCCCGGTACGACAGAGGACGGCGATATCGCTGAAGCCATAGGCCCCATCGCTTCCGGTTTCCGGGCCTTCCCGCCAGGCGCCGCCGTCCTGCCCGTGGGCCTGCAACATGGTGGCTCCGCCGACCAGGCGCCCGATCTCCCGGACGATGGCAATACCCGCAGCCGTTTCCCCCGGGGCTTCCAGGTGGAGGATGGGTCCTCCCTCCGGGCGGGTGGCCACCAGCCCGCCCGCACCTGATATGCCCGGGCCGGCTGCCGGGCTGGCGGTACTGGCGGTGGTAGCTGCCAGCTCACCCCCCGCAGCCTCCCTGAGACCGCCGCCCGGGTTATGGGCTACCACGGCGGCGGCTGCCCGGAGAATAACCGGCGTCGAGCGATAATTCCTGGTCAACCGGAAGACCCGGGCAGCGGGGAAGTCCTCCAGCAGTTGTCCGAAAAAGCGATAATCGGCCCCGCGAAAGCCGTAGATGGCCTGATCGGGATCACCGATAACGAAAAGGTTCTTCCCGTCCCCGGTCCATTTCTTCACCAGCCGGTACTGGACGGCGTTGACGTCCTGAAACTCGTCCACCAGGAGATGGGTGAAGGGAACGGGCCCCTGGAATGCGGGAGCACCTGCCGGCCTTAAGGCCGGGAGTTCCAGGGCCTTCAGGAGGATATCGTCGTAGTCGAGGACACCGTAGGCCGCCAGCCGCTCCTGGTAAGCCCGGTAGATTGGCCGGAGGTCGGCCGGTACTTCCGGAGAATCGGGCAGGAGGCCGCGGCTCTTCAAAAGGGAGATGCGCCGTTGGAGGCCGGGCAACCCCCGGCGCCCGGTTCCTTTCTCGGCCAGAACCCCGGCCAGGATCTCCCGGGCATCGGCTTCATCAACGACCGTCAGCCGCGGGGAAGCCAGAGTATCCGTCGTACCCACTGGTTTTCCTTGAAGGTCCGCTCCCGGTGACCCGGTGAGGGAAGATTGAAGGAGGTCCAGGCAGATGCTGTGAAAGGTCCCCACAGTCAGGGCCTCCATACCGTCCCTATCCCCCAGCAGGTCCGCCACCCGCTGGCGAATCTCAGCCGCGGCCTTGTTGGTGAAGGTGACGGCTGCGATCTCCCCCGGGGCGACGCCCCGCTCCTTTATCAGGTAAGCCAGCCGGTAAACCAGGGTGCGGGTCTTGCCCGTACCCGGGCCGGCTATGACCACCACCGGACCTGTCGCCGCCGTCACGGCTGACTGCTGCTCCGGGTTGAGGGCGCCGGTTAATCCAGGACCCCCGGACCCGGCGGGCACCGGGGTCGGGCGAATAACAGCGCTCGCGGCAGTCTCCGGGTGCCGGGTCCTCCGTCCCGCCGGTACCTGCGGGGCAAAGATTTCCCCCTGGCGGCCTGCGCCAGCCTCCTCGAGAGTTGCGCCCGCCGGGCCTGTAGCGCCAATTTCCGGGTGTTTCTCCTCAATCGCCGCCACCGGGCCGGTTACGGCTTCCCCGGCAAACAGGCTGGGCTCCCCGGAGAAGAGCTGCCGCTCCTCCGGCCGGAGTAATAAAATCTTGCCGTATTCGCCGTCAAACCCCGGCTGGACATCAACCTCACCGGTCCGCATTCGCCGGATAGCCTCGGCCACCAGGGACCCGCCCACCCGGGCGATGGCCTCCAGGGGAGCCTCCCGTAGAACCGCCAGCTCCGGCCCCAGGCGGCCGATCAGGTCAAAATAAAGCCGGGTGACCCTTTTGGTAGCCACCCCCGAGCCCAGGGCGGCGGCGATCACCTCCGGCAGGGGGACCAGGCTTTCAAAGGGGCGGGCGGTGGCGGGTCGGAAACCCTCGCCCCGGTCGGCCAGTTCCTCCACCCGGTGCAGGACGCCGACGGTGACCCTTTTACCGCATACAGGGCAGACGCCCCCGGCCTCCCGGGTCTGAGCCGGCCGCCAGCGGACCCGGCAGTTCCGGTGACCGTCATAATGATACTTGCCCTCTTCGGGGAAAAACTCCAGGGTCCCCTGGAATCCCTTGCCGTCCCGGTCCCGGAGGGCCTCGCGGATGGCCGGGTAGGAAAGCTCGGTATTGAAAAGGTTGGCCTCCCGGGCGAGATTACGGGGTGAATGGGCGTCGGAGTTGGAAACCAGGGTCAACCGGTCCAGGGCGGCCAGGCGCCAGTTCATGGGCGGGTCGGAGGAGAGCCCCGTTTCCACGGCGTAGATATACCCGGCCAGGTCCCCGAAGCACTCTTCCAGGCTGTCAAAACCCGACTTGGCGCCGAAGAGGGAGAAATGGGGGGTCCAGATATGGGCCGGGATGAAGACGGCTTCCGGGCAGGTCTCCAGGGTCATCTCCAGGAGCTGGCGGCTGTCCAGGCCCAGGATCGGCCGGCCGTCGGAGTGGAGGTTGCCGATCTCCTCCAGGCGGCGGCTGAGGTCTTCCGCCGCCTCAAGATCGGGCAGGAGGATGAGGTGGTGGATTTTCCGCACCCGCCCGTTTTTTTTGTATATGGTGCTGATTTCTCCCGAGATTATAAAGCGGACCGCGGGACGGCCGGAGGCCTCGCTGGGTATGCTTGAAAACCAACCGGCAGAGGTTCCCATGTCCGCTGGCCACCTCGCACCCTTCCCGGGCCCGGCCGGACCCGCTCCCGGCTCCTCATCTACCGGCCTGCTGAACTCTTCCTTGAGGCGGTAGAGGCCGTCTTCCGCCGGTTCAAGCTTATTTTTCAGTTCCTCCCGCCAGGCCGGATGGGTAAAATCGCCGCTGCCCACCAGGGTAACGCCTTTATAAAGGGCCCAGCGGTAAAGATTCTCCGGGGTGGCATCTTTGCTGGTAGCCCTGGAATAGCGGGAATGGATGTGAAGGTCCGCGATAAATTGCAACACTAATCACCCGTAATTATTTTAAAGTTTTTGTTCACTACCTGACAGTCATAATAAGAAAATCTTCTTTTTCGTGTACGTCGTTGTCAAAACCACTTACCGTTATTCCTGAACCATTTTCCAGGCCTCAAGGTAATCCCTATTTCGCGCCAGATTGGCCAAATGGCTGCAGCCATCCGGGCCAGAACAAACTTGCGCCTTCCTGACACCCTTATTATCGCCACGGTAAAACACACGGGGTGTGGGGCAATTATCGGCAATGATCCTGCCTGGTCAAAAATTGATACATCGGCAGCAGAACTACCGGAAGTAATTCTTCTGGACGCCTATGTCTAATGAAGTTTAAAACCGCAAGTACCCGCGTTTTTTGTTCTACCCTGCCCGGCTTCCGGTAACCTGCTCCCATTACCCTGCCTGTAGCCGGAGCTCCAGGATGGCGTCCCGCAACTCGGCGGCCCTTTCAAATTCCAGCCTTTTGGCCGCCGCCCGCATCTCTTTCTCCAGCTGGCTGATGAGGGACTTCAGTTCCCGTTTGCTCAATTTGGCCTTCTTCCGGGCGCCTTCGCCCGCAGTCTCGTACCTGGCCGGCTCCTCGGCCACCCGGGTGGCCTCGATGACCTCCCGTACCGGCTTGCTGACGGTACGGGGGGTGATGCCGTGCCGGCGGTTGTACTCCATCTGGATCTGGCGGCGGCGGTTGGTCTCATCTATAGCCCGCCGCATGGAGTCGGTAATGGTATCGGCGTACATGATAACCTGGCCCTCGGCGTTGCGGGCCGCCCGGCCGATAGTCTGGATAAGGGAGCGCTCCGAGCGCAGGAAACCCTCTTTATCGGCGTCCAGGATGGCCACCAGGGAGACCTCCGGCAGGTCCAGGCCCTCGCGCAACAGGTTAATACCTACCAGGACATCAAAGACTCCCAGGCGCAGGTCGCGGATGATCTCCATCCTCTCGATGGCGCCGATGTCGGAGTGCATATAGCGTACCTTGAGGCCGGCTTCCCGCAGGTAGTCCGTCAGGTCCTCCGCCATGCGCTTGGTCAGGGTGGTCACCAGAACGCGCTGGCTTTTAGCCACCCGCTTCTGGATTTCTGCCAGGAGGTCGTCAATCTGACCCTTTACCGGCCGCACTAGGACCTCCGGGTCCACCAGCCCCGTGGGCCGGATGATCTGCTCCACAACCTGCTGGGAGTGCTCCAGCTCATAGGTGCCCGGCGTGGCCGAGACGTAGATTACCTGGTTGATATGCCGGCAGAACTCCTCAAAGGTCAGGGGCCGGTTGTCCAGGGCCGAAGGCAGGCGAAAACCGTATTCCACCAGGGTCTCTTTCCGGGAACGGTCGCCCTCGTACATGCCCCCTATCTGGGGCACGGTGATATGGGACTCATCGATCATCATAAGGAAGTCATCGGGAAAGTAATCCAGCAGGGTGTAGGGGGGCTCCCCCGGCGCCCGGCCCGTCAGGTGACGGGAGTAATTCTCGATTCCCTTGCAGAAGCCGACCTCCCGCATCATCTCCAGGTCGAAATTGGTCCGCTGCTCCAGGCGCTGGGCCTCCAGGAGTTTGCCCTGGGCCCGCAGCTCGCGCAAGCGCTCCTCCAGTTCGGCCTGGATGCTCTCCAGGGCCCTTTCCATCTTGGCCTCTTCCACCACATAATGGCTGGCCGGGAAGACGGCTACATGGCTGCGTCGGCCGAGGATCTCGCCGGTGAGGGTGTCGATCTCCAGGAGGCGCTCGATCTCGTCACCGAACATCTCCACCCGGATAGCCTTCTCTGTAAAGGAGGCCGGGAAGATCTCGATAACGTCGCCGCGGACGCGGAAGGTGCCCCGCTTGAAGTCGTAGTCATTGCGGCTGTACTGGATGTCCACCAGTTTGCGTAAAATGGCGTCCCGGTCATACTCCTGGCCCTCCCGCAGGGAGAGCATCAGGGTGCTGTAGTCCTCCGGCGAGCCCAGGCCGTAGATACAGGAGACGCTGGCCACGATGATCACATCCCGCCGTTCAAAAAGGGCGGCAGTGGCCGAGTGGCGCAGCTTGTCGATCTCGTCGTTGATGGAGCTGTCCTTTTCGATATAGGTATCTGTCTGGGGCACATAGGCCTCCGGTTGGTAGTAGTCGTAGTAGCTTACGAAGTACTCCACGGCGTTGTCGGGGAAAAACTCCTTAAATTCGCCGCAGAGCTGGGCCGCCAGGGTCTTGTTGGGAGCCAGGACCAGGGTCGGCCGCTGTACGGCCTGAATGACCTGGGCCATGGTGTAGGTCTTGCCGGTACCGGTGGCTCCGAGTAAGGTCTGGTGCCGGTAACCTTTTTTTAGCCCCTCCACCAGGGCGGCTATGGCCCGGGGCTGGTCGCCCCGGGGCTGGTAGTCGGATTTTAAAATAAAGGGCGGCATGGCGCTCCCCCCTTCCGGAAGCTATTATATCATAGTTGCCGGGAAGAGCATACCTGAAACGCCCCGGCCGCCCTCATTGCCTGCGTTCACTCGCCTTATACCCCGGCCGGTCCTCCCGGCCGCCCCTGTCTCGGAAGGCCATCATAAAGAAGATTGCATGGCCCTTATTCAACTACCTGGAGCCCCAAAACCCGCCGCATCTGGTCCAGGGCCCAGCGATGGGCTCCGGGGTCAAAAGAGGCCACCCCTTGCGCCAGGATGCGGACGGGAATGTCGCGGTTGGCCAGCTCTTCAGCTGTAAAGAAACAGCAAATGTTGGTGCACACGCCCACCATTTCTACCTGGCTCACCCTTTCCCCAGGGCTGCCCGGAGTCAGCCCCAGCCAGGCATCTAAATCCGTATTGTAGAAAGCGCTGTAGCGGTTCTTTTTGCAAAATTTTATCTGCCCTGTTCCCTCATAAGGTGCAATTATCGCCTGCAACTCGGGGATCAGGGCCTGCCCTGGAGTCCCCTCTAAACAATGGGGCGGAAATTTTTGAAATTCAGCGTCACCGGGAATATGGGTGTCCAGGGTGAAAAGCACCTCCATTCCCTGAGACAGGGCTTGTTTTACTCTACTGGTTACAAAAGGTATTATCTCCCGCGCCGCTGGAAAACTCAAGGCTCCCCCTTCAGCCACAAAATCATTTTGCATATCGATGACAAAGAGAATATGGCGCATAATTTCCCCTCCTGCTGGCCGAAATTAATTTCAGGCCCCCGGGAGCAGGAACCTCCTGCCCCCGGGGGCCTGTACTACCTGCCTGCCCTCCCGGACTCGCTATTTCCCCAGCACCGCCAGGGCCTTCTGCAACTGGACGTCCCGCTCCAGGTCCGGGGCGTGGGCCAGGACCTGCTGCTCCAGCTGGGGATCCATGGGAACGACGTAGTCGGGGGTGATCCCCTTTTTGTTTATATCGTGCTTGCCCGGCGTCAGGTATTTGTGGGTGGTGATCTTCACCGCTGCGTTGCCCGGCAGGGGGAAGATAGTCTGGACGATGCCCTTGCCGAAGGTCGTCTCGCCTACCAGGGTGCCGCTGCCCGTATCCTTGATGGCCCCGGCCACAATCTCCGCCGCGCTGGCGCTGCCTTTATTCACTAGAACAACCAGGGGCAGGGGTTGAGCATACCCCCGGGCCATGAGGGGCTCGCTGGTTTTCTGGTCGGCGATATAGACAACCGGCCCCCGGGGTACAAAGTAACTGGCCACATCCACTGCCGCCGGGAGGGCACCGCCGGGGTTGTTGCGCAGATCCAGGATTAACTTCTGCATCCCCTGCTGGCGCAGGTCGTTTAACTCCCGCCCAAGGTCGGCGCCTGTCTGTTCATTAAACATGGTCACGCTGATATAACCGACCCCCGGATGCCCGGGGAGCATCCTGCCGTCCACCGTCGGTACCTTGATAATCTCCCGGGTGAGGGCGACCTTCCTGGGGTTGCTGTCGCCTGCAGAAAGGATGGTCAGCTCCACCCTGGTACCCGGCTCGCCCTGCATAAGGTTCGAGGCCGTCTCCAGGTCCATGCCGGTGGTATCGCGGCCGTCGATGGCCGTGATATAATCCCCGCTTTTGATCCCGGCCCGCTGGGCCGGCGTTCCTTTAAAGGGAGAAACGACCACCACCCGCTTGTCCTTTTCGTCCAGGGTGATCAGCAGGCCGACCCCGCCGTAACTGCCGGTGACGCTCTCCTGCAATTTGCGGTAAGTTTCAGCGTCCAGGTAAGTAGAATAAGGGTCATCAAGGGCTTCGACCATACCCCTGATGGCCCCTTCCATTAGTTTATCAGTAGTTATAGGCTGCAAGGCCTGGAAGCGCAGCAGGGTGTAGGTCTTAACACCCTGCTCCACTTCCCGGAAGTGGGTAGCCACCCCCGCTCCCACGGCCAGGGTCACCAGCACGCAGAGGGCTAGAAGCCCGCGGCCGATCTGACGCCAGATCCTCGGCAAACCAACCACCGCCTAATATATAGCATTCTCCCGACCCTACCCAATTATATGTAACGGGTCCGGTTATTAGTAATAATTCATGGGATTAGTTGGCTCGCCCTGAAGCAGGACCATGAAGTGCAGGTGCGGGCCCGTACTCCAACCCGTCGATCCCACGCGGCCGATTACCTGGCCCTTTTTTACCTCCTGGCCATCCTGGACCAGGATGGCTGACAGGTGAGCGTACATGGTGGAAAGCCCGCCGCCGTGGTCGATGACGATATGGTTGCCGTACCCCCCCAGATAGCCGGTGGAAATAACCTGCCCGTCCAGGGGAGCAATTACTTCTGTTCCCGCAGGTGCCGGCAGGTCGATGCCGTCGTGGAACCGGCTGGTTTTCAGAAGGGGATGGATGCGCCACCCGAAGGGTGAAGAGATCTGGGTGTACCCCGGCAGCGGCCAGAGCATGCCCTTCGTCCCCCCGGGCGACAGCTTGCGGTTGCTTTTAGCCTGCTCGGCCCGGATCCTGGCGGCTATCTGCCGGGCCGTGGCTTCCATCTCGTCCAGGGCCGCGGCGACCCGTTTTTTCTCCTGCTCCACCTGGGCCAGGAGCTGGCGCTGGTTCTCCTGCCGGGAAGCGAGCTGCACCCGCTCGCTGTCTGCCTGGCGCCGGAGCTGGGCGATGTGGTCCCGCTCGGCCTCCAGCTCGGCCTTCTGGGCGGCGATCCTGGCCTTTTCCGCCTTGATCTCGTCGATTAGTTTGATGTCGCCCCGGGCTATCTTGGTCAGGAGTTCCAGGCGTACCAGGAAATCCTCCAGGCTGGTGGACTTAAGGAGCACCTCCAGGTAGTTTACCCGCCCCACCTGGTAGATGTCTTTGAGCCTGGACCTGAGAATGCTCATTCGCGTCTCCTGGGCGGCTTCGGCCTGCTGGAGTTCGGCCGTGGCCTGCTGGACCCGTCCCTGGGCCGCTGCCAGTTGCTGGTCGAGGCTGGCTATCTGGGCCTGCTTCTGCCGGATATCCTCCTCGATCTGCTGTAGTTGCTGTAGCAGGGCTTCTCCTTCATCGTTTTTCTGCTGCAGGAGTTTCTGTTGTTCCTGGATGTTCTGCTGCAGCTGCTGCTGCTGTCGCCGCAGGTCATCTACACTGGCGCCCTGGGCCGGCACGCTGCCCAGGGTAAGTGCTGCCATCAGGAGCAGCGCTGTTGCTTTGCGGCGCAAGCGTTCTCACCTCCTTTCAGCTTCCTATACCTTCAGGAAACGCCTGATAGAGAAGAGGCTTCCCAGGGCCCCTACCAGGGATCCGCCGGCAACCAGTCCCAGGGTGCTCCACAGAAGCAAACCCTGGTCGCGGATGAGGGGTACAAAAACAGCAGCCGGGCCCACCATATTCAAAACCAGGCGGTAGCCCAGGTAAACCGCCAGGGCGGCTACCCCCGAACCGAACAGCCCCAGCCAGAGGCCCTCCAGGAAGAAAGGCCAGCGGATAAACCAGTCGGTGGCCCCGACGTACTTCATGATGTTAATCTCCCGCCGCCGCGAGTAGACTGCCAGGCGAATGGTGAGGACGATCAGGGAAAGGGCCCCCAGGCCCAGCATCGCTATTATGCCGACGCCCAGCCACCGCAGCCAGCGGACAACGGCAAAGAGGCGTTCCACGACCTCCTGGCCGTAGTTTACCTTTTCTACGCCGGGTATGGCCTTGATGGCCTCGGCCACACTTTGGATGCTCTGGGGATCAGCTACTCGCACCCGCAGGTAATCCGGGAGAGGGTTTACGCCGCCGGTGGCCGCCAGCAGGTCCTGCTCGCTGCCGAACTGCTGGCTCAACTGCTGCAATCCCTCTTCCTTGGGTACCAGGGTGACCTCGGTCACCCCGGGAAGGGCGCGTACCTGGTCTTGAATATGCAGGCTCACCTGGCGGGGGACGTCAACCTGGAGAAAGGCGGCGATCTCGACGTTGGACTGGAGATTGTTAGCGATGTGATTGACGTTAAAAACCAGGAGCAGGAAGGCCCCCAGAAGGAACATGGAGATGGCCACACTGGCCGCGGCCGCCAGGCTCATCCAGACATTGCGCCACAGGGAAAGGGCCGCCTGGCGAAAGAAGTATCCAGCCGTCCTAAGCTTCATAACCGTAGCCCCCCTCCCGGTCGTCCCGCACCAACCGGCCGTGCTGGAGGGCGATAACCCGCTTCCGCATACTGTTCACGATGTCCCAGGCGTGGGTAGCCATGATGACGGTCGTCCCCAGGCGGTTGATCTCTTCCAGGAGTTTCATTATATCCCCGGAAGTCGCCGGGTCCAGGTTGCCGGTTGGCTCATCGGCGACCAGGATGCCGGGATTATTGACAATTGCCCGGGCTATGGCCGCCCGCTGCTGTTCCCCGCCGGAAAGCTGGTGGGGAAACATCCGCGCCCTGTTGCTCAAGCCTACCTGGGCCAGGGCCTTTTCCACCCGGGGCTTGATCTCCCGCGGGTGGGTTTCTACCACCCTGAGGGCGAAGGCTACGTTTTCAAACACCGTCCGGTCGGGCAGGAGACGAAAATCCTGAAAGACTATGCCTATATTGCGCCTTAAAAGGGGGACCTCTTTCCTCTTCAGGCGGCTGATGCTCCGCCCGCCTATAATGATCTGCCCCCTGTTGGGCACCTCCTCCCGGAAAAGCAGCCGGATAAAGGTCGTTTTCCCGGCCCCGCTGGGTCCTACCAGAAAGACAAACTCACCCTTATCTATTTTCACGCTGACATCGTCAAGGGCGGTGATGTTCGGGGGATACTGCTTGGTCACGTTGAAAAACTGGATTAAGCTCAAACCATCACCTCCAGGACAAAAGAAAAAAACAACTCTATGGGTTGTTTTCGACACAACTGGCAAGAATCCTTTTGGTTGACGGTTATTGCTAAAATTTGTCTGTCGTCTCTTAAAGTAATGGTACATTACCGCCACTGTCACTAGAGATTGTTTTTGAAAATACCATAAACTTTAACCCCTAGTATTAAATGGTAATATCATACTCTATTGACAATGATTGTTTACGGTGGTATATTGTAATTAAAATGGGTGCTCCGCCTTTGTGGCGGAGCGCCCTTACGCTTATATGGGATTTTCCATTTAATGGGCAAATGTTGGGAGGAATTAAATTGGCTAAAGTTACATTGTCGCAAGCTACATTTGAAAATTTAGTCAAACACCTGGTAGAAGTCGAGGAGTAGTTTGCAACCACACGAACCGTCCCTCTGGTTTCCCGGGGTCAGGTACCTGTCTCCTTTATTTCGAAGCTTTTTTCATAAAGAACTTCTGGATCAATATCAGCCTGATTGCTCCACTCGATACTATCAAAACTAACCCGAACTGACCTAAATACTCTTTCATCTTTTAGTTCTTTAAAGATCCCTTTATCAAGATAAGGTTTCATGTCAAAAATTCTCTTTTCACCATTTTCAAAAGTCAAAAGCAGTTGGTAGTCCTTTAATGGTTTTACATCTACAATAGACAAATACACGGATTATCACCTCTTATTTTAATGGCTCAATTTTGAACGGTAGCTCACCGTTCATTACTAATGTCCAGTTTGCCTGTAATTCTTCTTGTCTTAATTCTGCCCAGGCCAGTACCAGTTTAAGCTGCTTTTTGGGAAATTTACCTTCTCTAACTTCACAAGTATTTATATCGATTACTACTTTGTAGTTCTGGTAGTATGCATGAAAATGTGGTGGATTATGTTCATCTGGAGCACAAAACATCCTGATTATAATTCCATAGAACATGCTGATCGTTGGCATTTAATCACCTTATTATTCCATTTTTGCAGTGTCATTATGGAGCTGTCTGGCATCAGGTAAGGTTTCATTCCTCCTGTGGCTGTATTATACCACATCCGGCGGGAAAGTGACATGGAGCGAGGCTGAATTGGATACTGAACCTGCACCGACAGTAAAAAAGCCCCGCCGGCGCGGGGCCGGGGGGCTCGATAACACGATAAGTTAATAAGTTAGGTACCCGTCACCACCTTGATAACTGTGGTATACGTTTCAGGAAGCTTTTGACCCGAGGTGGCGGTCAAGCCGGCATCCACCTGCAGGGTATAGTTCTGGTTGGCGGCCAGAGCTTCGCCAGGCTTCAACCAGAAGGTGGTGTAGCCCCCGGTTTCACCGGCATTTACATCACCTATAAAATAAAGGGTAAAGGGCAATTCAGCACCGGCGGCAGTCAGCAAGTGGAAATGGGAGGCGGTATTCCCGTCGATCTTGACCGGCTGGTTAAAAACTATCTGCAGCAACTGGGCCGGAGTCATGGTCACGGTCCCGCTGCCCGGGGTGCCTGCATCCGCCAGTTGTGCGGCCACCAGGTCCAGGTCCAGGCGGCCGTATCCGGCGTAGTCATCTTTCCCCGGCGGGCCGATGTCCACCACACCTTTTTTGATCATCTCCGCCACCTGGTCCGGTCCAGCGCCGGGCAGTTGGGATTTAATGATGGCCGCAGCGGCCGAAACAAAAGGCGCCGCCAGGGACGTTCCGCTAACAGTTTTATACCCTGGGTACCATAAATCGGTGGTAAGGACATCTACACCCGGCGCTGCCACAAATACTTGCGGACCGTAGTTTGAAAAAGAGGCCGGGCGGTCGCCGCCATCGCTGGCGGCCACGGCGATCACATGAGGCAGGGCCGCCGGGTAGGAAACCGGCCCACTATCGTTGCCGGCGGCGGCCACCACCACCACACCGTGCTCCCAGGCGTAAGTAACCGCGTCGGCCACTACCTGGGAGTACTGTGGACCGCCCAGGCTGAGGTTAATCACCTGGGCGCCGTTGTCAACAGCGTAGGTAATGGCCTGGCTCACCAGATATGTATCCGCCTGCCCCTGCAGGTTAAAGACCCTCAGAGGCAATATCTGCACATTTTGCCTTCCGGCGGTACCGGCGATGCCGGTGGCGTTGCCGGTAGCAGCAGCGATAATACCGGCCACCTCCGTACCGTGCCCATCCAGATCAAGCGGGTAGGAATCATTTAATACAAAATCCCAAGCTCCGTCAAGTGAGATGCGCCCCTGCAGATCTTCTTGATAAAAATCAATGCCCGAGTCGACCACGGCCACAATCACCGGATCCCGGTTGGGGGCCAGCTTATCCCATGCCCTGGCGGCATTGATTGTGTGCAGCGCCCATTGGTCATTAAATAAGGGATCGTTTGGGATGTACATCATACGTACGGGATAATTGGGCTCCACAAACTCTACACGCCCGCTCCGCTTTAATTCTGCAGTAGCCTCCTCCCTGTCTTTTACCCGGAGCAGGGATAAATCCCGTTTTTCATGGATTTTTTCGGCGGCACATTTTTTGAGAAGCGACTCTTTGCTTTCTTTATCCGCCGACTTTTTCCATTTCACAATAATCTCCCGGCTATAGTCATGGGCAGGCATTTGTTTCTCCTGCTGGCGCCGTTCTTCAGTCAACTGGCGGGCGGTTTCTTTTGCGGCGTAGACATAGCCGGCCACAGAAGGCACCTGCTCACTTCCGATCCGGTAAGGCGGCCCACTAATTAACGTCCAGGCCGCCGCCCCGGGTGCATAAATTGCATAAATGGCCATAAGCATTAGAAAGAACAGCAACCCCGCCAGCAACTGGTAATGAAATTTTTTCGCGGGCAAGCATCATTACCCCCTCTGTTGCCTATTTCCCGCCATAGCTTCGTTACCAGGCGTGGGAACACATTTATTCCCACTTCCCCTTACCTACCCTCATTAACCCCCCCTTTTTCCCCTGGACAAACCTGTCAATGCCCTTCATGATAAACCTTTGTTATATTTTATCATATCATCAGGTTTTTCGAAGCTCCCGATCTAACTAAAATCCTGCTGAACGTTAAAACAAATTGAACTAAAAACCATGGTTCTCCCGGTTTTAGACAAAAATTTCCCAGGGAAAGTAATTTTTCCTAAAGAAAAGACCCATTTAAGCCGAAATATAATAAGGGGGCGGGCAAAAGGCTTTTACTCAAACTAAAAAAGCAACTCTATTTCCGGGGAGGAGAGAAATTTGCATTTAAAAAAGGAAAAAAGCGGTTTTCCCGCGCCGCCTTTTAAAGCCTCCGGCAGCGCCCTGCTGCCCTGTCTTCTAGTTGCGCTTTTGTTTATTTTTCTGCTGCCCTGTGCAGGCCGGGCCGCTACTGCCACCACCACGGCCACACTGGGAGGCACGATCGTTACAGGCGCAAATACCGAGAGCAGCATTAATAATGGGAATGAAACAATTATTATCACCCTTAATGGCAACACCTGGGTATCCGACGTGGCCTCCAATGCGGCCAGGCGCGACCTGCTGTTTGACAGCATGGTTGCCGCCAGCGAGCCCGAACAATGGGCCAAAGTGATCGCCGCCCTTAAGTCGAAGTCCGCCTCTGATCCCAGCTCAGTAATATCCCCTGCGAACGACAACACAGTAACCATCACCCTGCCCCAGGTCTCTGGCTACAACATTAGTGCCGACCAGAAGGTCACCGTCAACATCCCGCCCTCCCTGCTGGAAGACTCAGGAAGTCCCGTTTCAACACCGCCGAGTTTTACGATCAAGACCGACCCCCAGGCAACCATTACCGGCAGCATCACCAAGGCCACCGAGGCCGACATTGTGCACGGCGGCAAGACCATCGTCATCGCCCTGACCAACGAAAAATGGGCTCCGGACATCGCCACAACCACTTCCAAGCGCGAGCAATTATTCGACTGCCTTACCACTACAGACCAACCCGCTGAATGGGCCAAAGTGATCGCCGCCCTGAAGTACGCCCCTGACCCCGGCAAGGTGATTTCCCTTAGCAGCGACAACAGCACGGTTACCATTACCCTGCCGCCCGTGAACGGTTACAACATTTCTTCCCCTCAAACCATTACTCTGAACATCGCTCCGTCTTTACTACAGAGTAAAAACGCTTTAGCCACACCCGCCCCCTCCTTTGTGATCGCCCCGGCGACCACAACTGCCGTGTACGACTTAAAACTAAATGGCATAAGTACATCTCAAATTAGTGAAAAATGACATCAAGAATAATAAACTAATACAAATCACCATTACCCTGAATGACAACACCTGGGCTGCCGACGTGAAAACCACCAAGGCCAAGCGCGAGCTCCTTTTTGACAGCATGGTTGCCGCCAGCGAGCCCGAACAATGGGCCAAAGTGATCAATCAACTGAAAAGTAAAGGCTCTAATGCAATTACTCTATCACCTACAAACGACACTGTAACCATTACCCTGCCCCAGGTCTCTGACTACAACATCACAGCCGATCAAAAAATCACCCTGACCGTGCCTTCCACGCTGCTGGCTAACAATTACCCCATCGACAACCCGCTCACCTTCACAATCGTAGCCGACCAGGCAGCAGCCGTTTCCGGCACTATCACCCCCTCGGTTACGGAAGCAGATATTGTAAACGGCGGCAGGACCATCGTCATCACCCTGACCAACGCGACCTGGGCACCCGATATTGCCACCAACCTCACTAAGCGCGAGCTCCTGATCGGCGGTTTTTCAGCTACAGGTGACACAAGTCAGTGGCAGACATTGATTGACGCCATGAAGGCCGCGGCCGTGTTCACCAGGACCAGCGACCAGGTACTCACCATTACCCTGCCGCCCGTGCCGGGCTTCAACCTGACCGGTGAAATCAACGTCAGCCTCACGGTTCCCGGCTCTGTTTTATCGGGTTCCTATTCTGGGGATACCCCGCCCGACCTGCCCGTGGGTGAGGCATTTACAATTACCCCGGTGACGACGCAAACGGCCACCCTGTCCGGCACCATTACCCAGTCCACCACGGAGTCCAACATCGTATCCGGCGGCAGGACCATCATCATTACCCTGGCAGATGACACCTGGGCCGCCGATGTGGCCTCCGACCCGTCTAAATATTATGCTTTGTTCGACGGGTTATCCGCCCCAGCGGGCGCGGATGGAGACAAATGGAATAACGATGTTATAAACGAAATAAAAAATAAGGCTAGCACCGACCCGTCTGTGTTCGTCCGGACCAGTGACCAGGTGCTCACCATTACCCTGCCCCCGGTAAACGGCTTTGACATAACCGGCGATATAACGGTTTCCCTCACCATCCCTGCTAGTGTCTTGACCACGGCCAACGAACCCATCACGGTGTCGCCGGCATTCACCATCTCCGCCATCAAAGCAACCCTTTCCGGCACCTTCGTCACAGCTCCGCCGGATAAGACGGCCATCGTGGCCGGCGGCAAGACCATCGTCATTACCCTGATCAACGGCACCTGGGCCTCCGACGTGGCAACTAACCTGACCAAACGCCGGGCCTTGATAGACGGGTTTATCGCCAATAATAATCGCAACGATAAAGAATGGGCCAAGGTGAAAGCCGCCCTGATGGCCGACCCCAGGAGCGTGACCCGCGACAGCGACTCGGTAGTGACCATCATGCTGCCGCCGGTCCCCGACTACGACATTATTGCCCCCCAGACCGTCAGCCTCACCATCCCAAAAGCCGCCCTCGCCGGATCGAGCGCTGATGTAATCGCCACGCCGTCCTTTACCATCACCCTACCCGCCTATACCAGCAGGGGGACCCTGGAGGAGACGCTGACGAACGGCAACCTGGATAAATACATGGAAACGCTGCCCTTGAACCAGATATTTATCGTGGTGCCCAAAAAATACATCAACACCATTGCAATCAACTACACCGCCCTGGGCGACTCCAGCGTGACCATCGTGGACGTCCTAGCCGAGCCGGAAGTGGCTTCCGTAAAAGTAACCGCCGGTACCACCGAGCGTACAGCTACTACCTACAGCCTGTCCGGCGGGAAACGCAAGTTCTCCCTGGGCTTTGCCGGGCTGAGCACGCCAGGAGATATCACGGTCAGCGTCCTGGATAGTTCCGGGAACAAGCTTCAGAGCGACGTCACCAGAAAAATCAGCAACGGCAAGAAAAGCTACACCGAAGCGCCCCAAACAACCCTGGAAGGCTCTTACAACCTGTACAAGCTGATGACCGACAACACCCTTTTAAAGAACATCCTGAAGTATTATTCCCTGGCCGACCTTACGGTCGGTACCCCTTAGGAGGTAGAGGAATGATGAACACAAAAAGAAAGTTAATCACCATCACCCTCCTTTTCGCCTTTTTCGCCCTGCTGCAGGCCGCCCCGGCGGGTGCCGCCCCTATCCCCTCCGGGTTTAAGGTTTGGCCGCTCAAAACCGCAGACGATCTTGGAAAAACCTGGACGATCAAGTTCAACATGCCCTTGGACCCCGCCACCATAAACAGCCAGAACATCTACGTCACGGACGACAAAAACCAGCCAGTGGCCACCGTCCTATCGCCCTCTCCCGATAGTGCCGCCGTCGCCGTGACCCCCGCGAGCCCCTATACGCCGGAAAAGGAGTACCGGCTGTTCATAACCAGCGGCCTCACCAGCGCCAAAGGTGGACTTCCCCTCCACCCGCCGGTGGTCGTATACCCTTCACTGTCGCCGACAGCAAAGCTAAAATTATCGCGATATCAAGCACGTACTCCTCCTTCCTGACCAGCATCACCGTAATCACCAGCCCCGACGTGTACTCGGTCAAGGTCGGGCTGAACGAAATGCACTACCAGGGCGGCAACACCTACACCCTGGGGACACCGGGCCTAAAAATAGGAGACGTCGTCACCATCAGAGCCTACGATAGCAACGGCAGGCTGCTGGAAAGCAAAACGTATACAGTCGGCTAAGATGCAGAACGCCCCACGGTATAAAAAATAAAAACGCAACGGTCATTTACAACCCCAATCGAGCAGGAGAGGACGGCCAGCCCCCTCCTCTCACATCACCGGACATGCGGCTCCGCATCTTGCAGTTCACTAAGCTTGACGAAGTCTTTGGTAGCATTTGGCTAAATTCATTAAGCCCTGGGTTTGCCAGTAGGCATTGCCCAGGGCTCTGTTCATTGGCCCGTGGGCCATACGCCACGGTCCTTTGCGGTCGTTGGCAAACTGCAAATTTCTCATACTTAATGTTGGCTTCTAAATCTAGCAATAGCTCTGGTTGTAGTCATGGGGAAAGATTTCCGAAAAACGCAAAAGGACCAGCCCCTCGTTTACCGGTAACTGGTCCTTTTGAAATTCTCCCGCAGTTCAATTTGTGGCGCCGTCAATGACGGTCTTCGCTTCTTCCAGCGAGCAGGCAGTGTAAATCCTGTTGATGATTTTGTCCAGGATCTCCAGACTGTCGATCTGCCTAACCCGCTCCTGCAGTTCCCGTAAGGCCTCCCCAAACCTGGCGTCAAGGTACTTGCAGATTGCCTCTTGCCTGCCCTTGGCCTCACCCTCGGCCCTGGCCGGCCAGTGCAGAAATCTCGTCCCGCATGGCCTTCTCCCTCAGCTCGTAGAGCCTGTGCTCCTTTTCACTCTGCCAGAAGGCTTTCTCGATGGTCAGCGCTTTCCTGATCCCGGGGTTCTCCATGGTGATCGCCTCCATCTCTTTTCCTTCCAGGTTGTTCAGGTACATCATCCACGCCTCCAGGGCGTTCTTCGGCCTGCGTTTGATCGCCTTTATCTTCTCCAGCTCCAGGAAATGGATCTCCAGGTCGTCACATAACCGTTCCCCGGTCTCATCGTCCCTCACGTGGAAGGACCGGTGGTACCGCCCGTTGCCCCGGAACCAGTCAAAAGGCGGGGCATTTAATACCCCGCCCTTTGCCTTTCTTTATAACCGCGATCTTCGGTTTGCTTATTGTTACCTTTACTGGCCTCCCTGGGTTCCAATCTTATCCAGAAGGCGCAGGATCATGGCCGCGGCTTCCGCCCGGGTGACGGGCCGCTCGGCCTGGAAGGTGTTGTCGGGATAGCCGGCGACGATGCCGCTGGCCACGGCCTGGGCCACGCTCTGGCGCGCCCAGTCAGGGATGCTGGCCGTGTCGGCGAACTTCAGCTCGGCCGGCGCCGGGGCGCTCGACTTCATGGACAAAATGCGGACCACTATGGCGGCCAGCTCCGCCCGGGAGATGGAGCGGCCGGGCATGAAGGTGACGCTGCCGTCAGGCTGCGGATAACCTTTAATCAGCCCTTCCCTTGCCGCCGCGGCGACGACACCCCGGGCCCATTCGGGAATGGCGGCGTTGTCTTTAAACTTCAGGTCCTGTTCGCTGCCCGGAGCCAGCTTCAGCGCCCGCGCCAGGATGGCGGTAGCTTCCGCCCGGGTGATCTGGTTATCGGGCTTAAAGGTACCGTCGGGATAGCCGGAAATGATGTCCATGCTCGCGAGGCGGCTGACCGTCTCGGCGGCCCAGTGGCCTTGCATATCCTTGAAGGTCACCGGCGGCGTTACTTCCTTGGCCGCGGCGAAGACGGCAAAAGTGGTGAGGTGGTCTACAGTGACCGCCACCGTGCCGGCGTTTTCGTCCACGCTACCTTCAAGGCGCACCCACTGCCCCTGGCTGGCGTCGTAATAGCAGGCCACAGGCTGCTGATCGGTGGCGAGCTTGCTTTTATCGTAGTAGAGGGTGATGGTTAGCTTCCCGCTCAGGGTACCGTTGTTCAGAGTCACGTCGACGACTTTGCTGATGAGGGTCATACCGGCCTGGGCGGCCAGGGAGTCGTCTTTCACCTCGGCGGCGATGGTTGCGCCCGTGCCGGAAACCGCCCCGGCCGGCACGTCTACGCGGGCGACGCCGGAGAGTTCAGCTACCGTCGCTGCGCCGGCCTGGATGGGCTGCTCTACCCGGTTGGTGGAAGGGGTAGTCGAGCCTCCTCCACCACCGCCTCCTCCACCACCGCCTCCGCCGCCTCCGCCGCTGGACGCGGCCTGGGTGGTGAAGCTAAAGGTGAAGGGGCTGGCCAGGGCGTTGCCAGCCAGGTCCTGGACCGCCGCCGCCGGGAGGCTCACGGTGTAAACGGTGCTGTAAGCCAGGTTGGCGGACGGCGTGATAGTAAGGACGCTGCCGCTTATGCTCTTGGTGAAGGCCACGCTGTTGCCGGAGCCGTCTTTCAAAGCGATGCTGTCGTAAGCCGCGCCAGCCTGGATATTTTCGCTGAAGGTGATGGCTACGGCTTTGGTTACAGCAACGCCCGTGGCTCCGTTAGCCGGATCGGTAGTTGTAACTGCCGGCGGTACTTGATCGCCCGCAGGCGGCTGCTGAGACGTAATGCTCAAGTCGACCTGCCGCACGTCGCCTGGCTCCCACGTTACCGGGGAGGCGGGGGTGGCGTCGTAAGCCTGGCCGTTGATGACGACTTTGAAGGTAACGGTTTTACCTTTATCAGCATCGGTCCCGCTGGCGACCAGCTTGGGGTCGAGGCCGCCGGAACCTCCGTAGAAGCCGTTCTGGAAGTCCAGGGAACCGACCTTCTGGCCGTCGATATAGGCCTCGACGCTGCCGACGGCGACGTTTGAACCGTCGGAGTTTTTAACGCTGCCGTAGTAAGCCGCGGGCAGGGGGGGAATCTCGACAACCTGCTGGGCTATCGCCCCGGCCGCAGCGGCCACCAGGGTGGCGCTCCCGCTGTTAGTGCCTGCAGGCAGGGGCAGGGGCTCGCTGAAGGAGCCGGAGCTGTCGGTCGCCACCTGGTCTGCTGCCAGGAGCTGGCCGTCGGCGCCGCTCAGGCGTAGGGCCACGGGAACGCCTACCGCTGGCTGGCCGTCAGCCTGGACCGAGCCTCCAGCCGTCACGGTGGCGTAGGGCGGGGCGCTGGTGCTGACTACCGGCTCGTTTAAATTGATGGTGTAGGCGGCGTAGGCCGATGTCGCGCCCAGGAGCAGCATCATCACCGCCGCCACTACCAGCACAAGCCTTTTAAAGGTCAATCCATATCCCTCCTCGCTCATAATAAAGCCCGGCGGGCAGGCATCGCGCTACCGCCCGCCCGCCGGGGGTCGCCGGGTCGTTCATGCCCTAAGCGCATCTACATCAACTTTCGCTACTGGGCTGTGAATTGCGTTTGCGACGCCGGCACGATGGGATTCATGGTCTGCCAGCCGTCCCAGACGTAGGCCTTTACCGTGTAGGTGCCGGCCTTGCCCGGCAGGTTGAAGCTGGCGGAGTATTTCAACGTGGTGTTGGCCGGTAGCGGACCCTCCACCGATCCGTACAGCGGCTTTCCGTCGGGGTCGTCCACCCTGATGATCACCAGGGCGTTCTGATAGCTCTGCCCGACCTGGACGGGGACCTCCACCCGCACACCGCCGCCGGCCTGCACCTGGCCCGGTTGGGTGCCCTGGGCGCCCGGATAGACGTTCACCGCCGGCGCCGGGCCGGCGTAAAGGACCAGAGCTACGGCGTCAGCGGACTGCTGGCCGTCGGGGTTGCGTACGGCGACGGTGTAAACACCCGGCGGCACGCTGACGGGGAGGGTAAATGTTACCCGGCTGGAATCGCTGTAGACCGCGTTTACAGCCAATACTTCCTGCCCGTTCTGCAGCAGGACCACCTGGGCACCGTCCTGGAAGTTCTGGCCGGTGACGGTGATGGTCTGTCCGCTCTGGCCCGCCACGGCATTAGTCGGATCGACAGCCGTAACTGTGGGCGCCGGGCCGGACGGGGGGGCCTCCAGGACGCCGTAGGTGGATAGGTGATCCAGGTCCGCCGCCACGAAGCCGGTAGAAGTGTCATACTTGCTGCCGGCGACCTTCTCCCAGGCCTGGGTACCTTCATTGAAGTAATAGATATAGGGCGCGCGGGCGTCGGCGTTGGCCTTGAGGCTCAGGTGCAGCTTCGCGCCCTGGGGCGGGTTGATGCCCTGGGCGGTGAAGCTCACCACCTGGCCGGCCACTTTGAGCCCTGCGGGCACCGCCGGCGGCTGGGCCAGGGTTTGGGCGCTCAGGGACGCTCCGCTGTCAACCACGGTTCCCGCCGGCAGGGTAAGCTCCACCTGGCCACCGGCGAAGGCCACCGGCAGGTCGGCGCTCAAGGTACCCGGCGTCAGCGGCGCCTGGGAGGTGGTCGTGAACTGGACCTGGAGCTTCCCGGCCTCGTTTCCGGCCTTATCTTTGACCCCGGTCAACGTCAGGGTGTAGGTTGTTCCAGGCAGCAGGTCTTCCTTCGGCACTACCTGGACGGTGCGTGCGTCGGGGAAGGTCACCACGCCCTGGACGTCGGGGGCGCCGCTGGCGCTGAAGACTGCCGCCGGCGTGGCCGCGGTATCCAGGTCCTCATTGGCGCTCCAGGCGAAAACCGTGTCGCCCGTGTAGCCTGCCGCCTGGCGCCGCCTGGCAGGGGAGATCCTTGAGGCTCGCAGGCTTGGCCTGGGTAAGCACCGGGGGCACTTTGTCGGGGAGGACCAGGTCCACCTGCTGCACCTGGTCGAACTGGAAGGTGAGGTTCAAGGGCTGGCCGTTGCTGTCGTAAGTAGCGGCCGGCTCGCCGTCGACTTTAAAGATGAGGCTCTTGCCTACGTCGGCATCCGTGCCGTTTACAATGTAGCGGGGATCGGTTCCCAGGGGACCGCCGTACCAGCCGTTGCTCACCGCCATGGCGTCGCCCCGCGGCTGCGTCTCGTCCGCCACGTATACCTCGACCTTAGCGCCGTCCGGAACCGCCGGCCCGCCCCAGCTCCCCTGGAAGACCCGCCCGTAAAAGGTCGGAGGAACCGCCGGGGGGCTGTCGGCCAGGGCCGGGATGGCGCCGGCGAGGAGCAGGAAAGCGAGCGCGGCGGCCAGCGCCGCGCTCGCTGCACGTCCTCTCCTAAAGAGGTTCTTGAACCGCAACATGCGTCCCACCCTTCAGGCCTGTTTTCATGCTACTGCTGCACCGGCGGGGTCAACAGCCCGGCCAGGGTGCCGTCGGCGGTCATGTACACCCAGTAGGCGTCGCCGTTGCTAACTGTATCCGTGTTACCAATCCCGGTTTGCGTTCTGGCCTGCCAGGTGACCTGGTTGCCGAGGCCTTGGGGGTTGATGACGCTGCTGTACTTACCGTAGACGCTGGCCAGCATGTCGGAGAGGTTATAAGCGTCTTCGCTAGCTGACGGGCCGATCAGGTTCCAGCCCTGCTTCAGGGCCAGGGTCGGCGGCACAGCCTGGGTGGCCGGGACTCGCAGGTAGTCGGCCTGGGCCATGACGGCCTGCTTCATCTTCACCATGTAGCCCAGCATGGGCTGGCCGTACTGCTGGTCCGGGGTCATCTGGCTGTACAGTTTATAAGAGTTGCTGGCGGTGTCGAAGTAGTAGATGGCCTCGAACTTGTCCGCCCCGCCCAGGAGATCGACCAGGGACTTGGAGAGCTTCACCGGCACGGAGATGACGTTCCAGCCGGGCAGGAGGGCGCGGCTGAACGCGTGGCCTTCAGCGGCTGTACTGAAGGTAATTTGTTTATTGCCGCTTATAGCACTTGATGCCCCTGTCGGTGTAAAAGAAACCGTGACGGTTAGCGTGCCTGACGCGCTGGAAGTCGTTGTGATGACAAAGGAAACGCTCTTCTGGCCCTTGGGCAGAGTGACCGTCGACGGAGGGTTAGCCCCACTAAAGCCGCCAAGACTACCTAATGGAAACTTGTCAATAGGTTTCCATTTATGGTTTCTATTAGAAACCCGATGAGGCGTGATAGTCGTGCTGAATTTTAGTGAATCTTTAAAGGAGCTGCGCCGGCGGAGGGGCCTGCGGCAGGAAGACGTGGCCAGAATGGTCGGCGTCGGGCGTCCCACCGTCGCCAACTGGGAGCGCGGGACGAAGCAGCCGGGCCTGGAGACGCTGGTCAGGCTGAGCCGACTCTTTGGCGTTTCCCTGGACGAACTGGTTGGCGTTGAAAGAGCCGCTACGCCGTTACCCCTGGCCAGCTATCGTTCCCTGGCCGCCGACCCGCTGGTCAAGCTCTTAGCCGAGCGCACCGGCGTCCCGGCCAAAAACATCGCCGCCTTTATCGCCGCCATCCAGATCGCAGACGATGTTTTACAGTAAGCCTTTAGGCATTCCCTTTCCCCTACCAATTCCCGAAACGCCGCCCCGGCATCTACGCGGGCGCTTCGCCCCACGCGGAAAGTAAAAACCGCCCCTCAGGGGCGGTTTAATGTCGATACGCTTCTTCAAATCGCGGAATTCAACTGTGGCAATCAGATTATCCGGGGCGCCGGCGGTGAGCGGCTTTCAGGGAGACTTCAGCTTACCCATCCTTTCAACCCTTTCACCGCCGCCACTATATCTGCTGCCGTCAGGCCGTATTTGGCCATCAGCTCGTCGGGCTTGCCGGACTCGCCGAAGGTGTCGCGGATGCCTATCATAGCCATGGGGACGGGCTTTGTTGTAGCCAGGACCTCGGCCACGGCGCTTCCCAGGCCGCCGATGACGGTGTGTTCCTCGGCCGTTACCACCGCCCCGGTGGCCGCCGCCGCCAGGACCGCCTCCCGGTCCAGGGGCTTGATGGTGCTCATGTTGACGACCATTACGTCCAGGCCCGCCGCCGCCAGTTCCTCCGCCGCCCGGAGGGCCTCATGGACCATGACGCCGCAGGCGAGGACGGCCGCATCCTTTCCCTGCCGCAGGGTATGGGCGCGCCCGATCTGGAACCGGTAATCCCCATTATAAATAACCGGCACGGCCGGACGCCCCAGGCGCAGGTACACCGGCCCCTGCTGGGCGGCGGCCGCGAAGACGGCCTGGCGGGTTTCCTCGCCGTCGGCCGGTACGATGACCGTCATGTTGGGGATGGCCCGCATCAGGGTCACGTCCTCGACGGCCTGGTGGGAGGCGCCGTCTTCGCCTACGGTAAGGCCGGCATGGGTGGCGGCGATTTTTACGTTGACCTTCGGGTAGGCGATGCCGTTGCGGACCTGGTCGTAGGCCCGGCCGGCGGCAAAGACGGCGAAGGTGCTGGCAAAGGGGATCTTGCCGCTCAAGGCCAGGCCGGCGGCGGTGGCCATGAGGCTCTGCTCGGCGATACCCATATTGAAAAAGCGCTCGGGGAATTCCCGGGCAAAATAGTGGGTCATGGTGGACTTGGACAGGTCGGCGTCCAGGACTACTACCTGGCTGTTCTGCCGCCCCAGCTCCACCAGGGCCCTGCCGTAGGCTTCCCTGGTCGCGATCTTGGTCATATGTATCTCCCCCGAGAATAGTCTCTTGCTCAAGTTATGGCCCTGAACGGGCTGCCTGTTCACCCGGCTCGTTCCTTTGCGTCTCCGGGACATATACGCTTTGCCGGCCATTGCCGGCCGCGGGTGTAGCCCTTTATTGAGGCAGCGGTCAGGCTAGTTCGGCCAGGGCCTTCTCCACTTCTTCTGGTTTCGGGGCTTTGCCGTGCCAGCCGGCCTGGTTTTCCATGAAGGAGACGCCCTTGCCTTTGATGGTCTCCGCGATGATGACCGTGGGTTTGCCCTTTACCTCCCGGGTCCGCTCCAGGGCGTCCAGGATCTGGCCGAAGTCGTGGCCATCGATGGTCTGAACCTCCCAGCCGAAGGCCCGGAATTTGTCGGCCACCGGCTCCGGGGACATGACCTCCTCCACCCGCCCGTCGATCTGCAGGTGGTTGTGGTCGACGATGGCCGTCAGGTTATCCAGGCGATAATGGGCCGCGGCCATGGCCCCTTCCCACACCATGCCTTCCTCCAGCTCGCCATCCCCCAGGAGGACGTAGACGCGGTAATCCCGGCCGTCCAGGCGCCCGGCCAGGGCCATGCCGTTGGCCACCGCCAGGCCGTGGCCCAGGGAACCGGTGGAAACTTCCACCCCCGGCAGGGCTTTGCGGTCCGGGTGCCCCTGCAGGGGGCTGCCCAGCTGCCGCAGGGTGTCCAGCTTATCCACTGCAAAAAAGCCCCTTTCTGCCAGGGCGGCGTACAGGACCGGGGCCGCGTGGCCTTTGGATAGTACGAAGCGGTCCCGCTCCGGCCAGTCCGGCCGCTCCGGGTCCAGGCGCATGACCTTAAAATAAAGGGCTGTCACGATCTCCACCGCCGACAGGGACCCGCCGGGGTGGCCGGAGCCGGCCGCTCCCACCATCCTGACGATGTCCCGGCGAATCTGCCTGGCCGTAGCCGTCAAAGTTTGCCAATCCTTCTCCAATTACCTGTTCCCTCCTAAGCTCAAGGTCTGGAAAAATACTGAAAGCCCTCGCCCAGGACTTCATGGACATTGCTGACGATGACGAAGGCTTCCGGGTCGATACTCGCCACCAGGTCCTTCAGGCGGCTGACCTCGGCCCGCTGGACTACAACCAGCAGCACTTCCCGTTCCCGGCGGGTATAGAAGCCGCGGCCGGCCAGTCCCGTCACGCCGCGATCCAGCTCCGCCAGAACCCGGCGGGCGATTTCTTCGGCTTTATCTGAAATTATCAGGGCAGCCCGGGCATAACCGCCGCCCTCCTGGATGGCGTCGATGGCCCGGCTGGTAAGGAAAAGGGCTACCAGGGCGTACAGGGCCAGTTCCACATTAAATACCAGGCCGGCCAGGCTGATTACCAGGGCATCCACCATCAACAACCCCATGCCGGCGCTGATATGCAGGTAGTGGCGAAAGAGGAGGGCTGCCAGGTCGGTCCCCCCTGTACTGCCGCCGGAACGGAAAACTATACCCATGCCGACGCCGCTTAAGAGTCCGCCGTAAAGGGAAGCCAGGAGGGTGTTGCTGGTAGGCGCGTGCAGCCAGAAGGCCAGGGTGTCGGTAAAGGCGGACAGGATAATGGTCCCGTAGAGGGTTTTAAGGCCGAACTCCAGGCCCAGAACCTTCAAACCGGCCAGGAAGAGGGGTATGTTGAGGACCAGCATGGTCAGGCCCACCGGCCAGCCGAAGACATAATGGAGGACCGTGGCCAGGCCGCTGACGCCACCGGCGGCAATCCTGTTGGGCACCAGGAAGAGTACCAGCCCCAGGGCCGTAGCCAGGGTGCCGGCGGTAATCCCCAGGTAGTCTGCCCATGCTTTCCTGTGCAAAGCACCTACCCCCTGGAACAATGTCCCTTTTCGACAGGGAAAACCTATTTTCCTGCCGGAACGGTAGCTCCGGGCAGCACTTTATCTTCCGGCGGCTAGTCTTCCCAGATAATGGCCCCTGCCGGGCAGACCTCCCGGCAGCAGCCGCAGTTATTGCAACCGGCAGTGATGCGGTAAAAGGCCGCCAGTTTCTCCGGCGGTTCATCCATGGCCCCGTCGCGGGCGACATCCGTGGTCGAGTTGATATCCCCCACGGTGTTATAGGTGTAGCCGTCCTCAACGATAGCTTCCCGGGGGCAGACCACCGTGCAATCGCCGCAGGCAATACAATTGTTGGTTATCCGGTAAGGCACCTTTATCCCCCCGCTTTTTATCCTCATTGTTCGCCCGGACCGGAAAGTTTATTCAGGCGCGGTTGGCTTGCGCCACCTGGGGATAATTCAGTCGCGGCCGCCCCGCCAGATGGTCACCAGTAACCACAGGAGCATCAGGCCGGCCGCCCCGAAGCCGGCCTCCAGGATGGGCAGGCGGAAGAGAAGGCTGCCGGCCGGGGCCCCAAGGGCCGTGCTGATGATCAGGCTGGCCATGATGATACTGAAGGCGAGCAAAACTACGCTCATCGTCAGCTTATTGATAATCCGGTCTATTTGCCGTACCAGGCCACGCAAGTGCAGGAGTTCCACCCGGAGGGTCAGTTCGCCCCGTTCCGTCAGGTTCAGGAGGTGCTGGAGCTGCCGGGGCAGGCTCTGCATAACCTCCCAGCCGGAAGCCAGGTTTTCCGCCAGCGCCCGCCACAGGGAACGGGCGCTGAAGCGGCGCCGCAAAAGCTCCCGGCCATAGGGTTCGGCCAGTTCGGCCAGTTCGAGCTCCGGGTCAAGCTCCCTGACCAGGCCCTCCAGGGTCAAGAGGGTTTTCCCCAGCAGGGTAAGCTCCGGGGGCAGGCGCAGGTGATACCTGAAGGCCAGCTGGAGGAGTTCCTCAACAGCCTGGCCCAGGCTGATCTGGCGGAAGGAAAGGTGGTAGTACTTATCCCGCAGGGCTTCAATTTCCCGCCGCAGGGCACCCCGGTCCACTTCGGCCGGCACCATGCCCATATCTATGATGGTCCTGAGGACGTCCTGGCTGCGGCGGCGGATAATCCCCAGGACCAGGTTGACAAACTGCTCCTGGAGTTCCTCCGTCAGGGACCCCGTCAGGCCGAAATCCATAAAGACAATAACTTCCCCAGGCAGGACGGCCAGGTTCCCAGGGTGGGGGTCGCCATGGAAAAAGCCGTCCACCAGAACCTGCTGGTAAACGGCCCGGGCGAGGCTAACGGCTATCCGGCGGCGGCTATAACCCCGGCGGTCAATCTCCTCCAGGTTATTGAGTTTTACTGCCTCTACATACTCCTGGGTCAACACTCCCCTGGTGGTATAGTCCCAGTAAACGGCCGGAAAATAGACGCTTGCGTCCCCCGCGAAGTTTTCCCGGAAGCGGTCGGCGTTGCGTCCTTCCCGGGTATAATCCAGTTCTTCCGTCAGGGCCCGGGCAAACTCGGCGGCCATCTGGTTGAAATCGTATATCTTACCGTAGGGAGTGTGGCGCTGGGCCAGGCGGGCCAGGTCGAAGAGGATCTCCAGGTCCACCCGGACCTGCCTGGCAATTCCGGGTCGCTGGACCTTGACGATTACCTGGCTGCCGTCCGGGAGGGTAGCCCGGTGGACCTGGCCGATGGAAGCCACCGCCAGGGGCTCGGGGTCAAAGGAGACGAAGAGTTCCTCCAGGGGCTGGCCCAGTTCCTCCTCCACCGCTACCCGGACGTCAGCGAAGGGAAAGGGAGGCACCCGGTCCTGGAGGCGGGCTAGCTCGCTAATGATATCCGCCGGCAACAGATCGGGCCTGGTACTCAGCAGCTGCCCCAGTTTGATAAAGGTAGGCCCGAGTTCCTCCAGGGCCAGGCGCAGGCGCTGTCCCAGGGAGAGGGCGGCTTCTTCCCGGGACCGGCGCAGGATTAGTTCTCCCAGTCCCACCTGATCCAGGAGGTAACCGAAACCATAACGGGCAAAAACATTTACCACCTGGCGATAACGGTTCAAATGGATGTAGCGACGCCGCAGGGACATCCTCCAGCAGGGGCCTCCTTTTAAAAAAGCCCGGGCTTAAAACAGCACCAGGCTTATGATATCTTTAGGTGACCTGTTCCAGGGCTTCGTGCAGAAAATCCAGCAGTAGTTTATGCTCGCGGCCGGTTAGATTCTCGATGTGTTCCTGGAGACGGTTCAAATACCCGGCCAGCTGCCCGGCCAGGGGGTTCTGGGGCAGCATATTGACCGCCAGTCCCAGGCCGGTGCCGGCGGCCAGGAAAAGGCCGGCCTCCGGGCGAGGAGCCTTATCCAGGGCGCTGCGTACCACCTGCAGGGCCCTTTCACCCAGGGACTTCAGGTATACCAGCAGGATGGTCAGGGTGTAGGCGCTGGTAATCACAGGGTTGGTCTTGCCCGGCATCTCCTGCAATAACTCCCCGGCTACCTGTCCCGCTTCCCGGGGCAAGAGGTTCGCCAGGGCATCCAGCAACCTGGCCCTGGCCTGTTGCCAGTCCAGGACAAAAGAGGAGGTATTACCCCCGCTTCCCTCCAGGCTGGCCGCCAGGGGTGAAGGAACAAACATCACCATCGACCGGCCCGGTGTCTTTTCATTGCTGTTAACTATATACTGCCGCTCCAGGAAGCCTTCTTTTTCCAATTCCAGCAAAACATCGTAAGCCGTCCACTTGCTCACTTTGAGGGCTTCGGCCACTGCAATATAGTGGACCGGTTTGCCTGTTTCCTGGTATATTTTTTTAATTTTATCCAGGAACTGGCGCCGCCGCCTGGTTAACATGGCATTCCTCTCCCGCCAGGTGATACCTCCAGCATATACCCTTACTTCCCGGCTGTCAATTCTTTTTCCGGCTCCGGGTGGCGTTCCTGCCAGATCCTGTCGGCCACCTCGCCCCAGCGGGCGGCGTGGGCGTCCAGGCAGGCGGCGATAGGACCGCCCAGGGCCGTTTCCGCGCCCGGGTGGGTAGGTTTGGCCCCGGTCTCGGCTACTATCTGCCGCAGGCCCTCAGGGACATCGATGAGGGGGCAGGGCCGCAGCAGGTTTTCGCTAAACGGCTGGCGGCGCTGGTAAGCCCGGAAGAGGGGCGACTGGAGAACCTCCAGCAGGCTCTTCTCTTTGATGTTGTCCATGGAGAAGTGAATGAAGGCGCAGGGCTCCACTGCCCCGCTGGCGGTGATGTGGAAGTAGCGCCGGCCGCCGGCGATGCAACCCAGGGTCAGTTCGCCGTCATTCCAGAAATCGGCAATCTGCAGGCCCTTGTGGTTACGAATATAGGGAATGCGCTCGGCCAGGTAGGCCCGCTGCTCGGGAGTGACCATGAGTTCGGGGTTGGGATCCCGGCCTATAGGTATATAGTGGAAACTCCAGCCGTAGACGACACCCTTTTCCAACAGGAAGTCGATGAACTCGTCGCTGGTGACCTCCTCGGCGTTTTCCCTGGTGATGGTGAGGGAAACCCCGAAGACCAGGCCCCGCTCCCGCAGGCGGTCCATGGCGGCCATTACCCGGTCAAAGACACCCCGGCCCCGGCGGGCGTCGGTGCGTTCTCGCCAGCCCTCCAGGCTAATGGCCGGCGTGATGTTGCCCACCTCCACCATGCGGTCGGCCACGGCGTCATCGATGAGCGTGCCGTTGGTGTAGAGCATAAAGGCCATATCGGGATGGCGCTCGGCCAGTTCAAAGAGATGGGGCCAGCGGAAGGGCTCGCCGCCGGACATGGCCAGCCAGTAGATGCCGACTGCCTTGGCCTCGCGGCAGAGGCGGTCCACCAGATCCAGTTCCAGGGTGTCGTGGTGGGCATACTCCCCGGCCCAGCAGCCGTGACAGCGCAGGTTGCAGTCGCTGGTGGGATCCAGGAGGAAGAAGTTGGGGATATGGACCCCGGTTTCCCGGGCGACCTGGTGCTGGCGGGGTATGCCGAGGAGCATGGCGTTGACGAACCAGTTGTAGATCAGGCGTTGTTTGACATTGGGATGGGCTTTGAAGAGGCGGTTTACGTAGGCGTGGATGCTGGGGTTGGTCCGGTAAGCCTCCAGCACTTTGGCGATCTGCTGCTTATGAACCTCCTCCCTGGCCAGTAACCGGGCGGTATTCAGGATGCGGGGAAAATTCTCCTCCGGGTTTTTTTCCATATAGCTGAAGGCTTCCTGGAGGACTTTTTCAGTTACATACTTCTTGGCCAGCTCTAAATGGGCACGGGCTTTAATCAAGGCTATCCTCTCCTTCCCTGGTTGAGCTTGGTTTATTAGTCCCCAATTAAGCCAGCGCTATACCCAAAAGACCAAAAAAGATTAATTCCATCCTATACCAAGCCCCGAAAAAAGTCAAGGCTAAAGCCCGGCTCCGCCGGGCTTTAGCCTTGCTTTCTGCGCTGCCAGTGTAAATAGGCCTGGATAAAGGGGTCGAGCTGGCCGTCCATGACGGCCTGGATATTACCCGTTTCCACCCCGGTGCGGTGATCCTTAACGAGGCTGTAGGGGTGGAAGACATAGGAGCGGATCTGGCTCCCCCAGGCGATCTCCCGCTGTTCACCCCGGATCTGGGCCAGCTCCGCCTCCTGTTCCTGGCGCTTCAAAGCCGCCAGCCTGGCCTGGAGGATTTTCATAGCGCTCAAGCGGTTGGCGTGCTGGGAGCGCTCGTTCTGGCAGGTTACCACTATCCCCGTGGGCAGGTGGGTGATCCGCACCGCCGAGTCCGTCTTGTTAACGTGCTGTCCCCCGGCTCCCTGGGAGCGGAAGGTATCGATCTTTAAATCATCGGGGTTAATCTCTACTTCCTCGTCGGCCTCCACCTCCGGGATGACATCCACAGAGGCAAAGGAGGTATGGCGGCGACCGGCGGCGTCAAAGGGCGAGATCCGGACCAGGCGGTGCACCCCCTTCTCCGCCTGGAGGTAGCCGTAGGCGTTCTCCCCTTTGACGAGGATGGTGGCGCTCTTCAGTCCGGCTTCTTCACCCTCCAGGTAATCCAGGAGTTCCACCTGGTAGCCGCGGTCTTCGCACCAGCGATTATACATGCGTAACAGCATGGCGGCCCAGTCCTGGGACTCCGTTCCCCCGGCGCCGGGATGGAGGGAAAGGATAGCGTTGTGGCGGTCGTAAGGACCGTTCAGCAAGGTCGCCAGGAGCTGCCCCTCCACTTTGCCTTCGGCAGCAGCCAGGTCCCTGGCTATTTCTTCCTCCAGGGAGTGGTCGTCTTCGGCCAGGGCCAGTTGCCATAGCTCCCGGACGTCGGCGCACTGGCTCTCTAATTCCCGGTAGCGGGCCAGCTTCTCCTTGAGGTAGGTGAGGCGCTTGCCTACGGCCCCGGCCCGGGCCCGGTCTTCCCAGAAACCGGGGGCCAGCATTTCCTTTTCCAGGCGCTCAATTTCTTCGCTCGTTGCCTCCAGGTCAAAGGGAGACCCTCAATTCTTCCAGCCGCCGGTCCAGTTCGTCTAGGCGGCCTTTATAGTCCTGCAGCACGGCTTGAATCACTCCTCGAAAAACAGGGTTCTAGCAAAACCGGTTGTTCTTGACACAAATCTTGATCTGGCCCGGGGGTACAGCTTCCGGGTTCCGCGGTTGCCGGCCAGCAAACCTGGCGCTCAATTGCCTGAGCGGCGAGGTGGCTTGACTCTTATCCCGCGCCGCAGCACTTTTTGTACTTCTTGCCGCTGCCGCAGGGACAGGGATCGTTGCGGCCTACCTTCTGCTCCCGGCGCACCGGCTGCCGGGGGCCGGAAGCCTCACCGGCATAGCGGTTCTCCACTACCTGGCGGGGGCGCTCCGCTTGCGGCTGGACGACCTTCACCCGGTACAGGTAGCGCACCACGTCTTCCTGGATGGAGGCGATCATATCGTTAAACATCTGGTAGGCCTCAAATTTATAGGCCACCAGGGGATCCTGCTGGCCGTAGGCCCGGAGGCCGATGCCCTGGCGCAGCTGGTCCATGGCGTCCAGGTGGTCCATCCACTTGGTATCGACCACCCGGAGCAGGATCAGGCGCTCGATCTCCCTCAGAGTTTCAGGACCCAGTTCTTCTTCCCGCTGCCGGTAGGACTCCATGGCCTTTTCCCGCAGGAAGCCGTAGACCTCATCCCTTTCCATCTCCCTGATGGCGTTGGCCAGGGCCTCGCGGTCACAGCCGGGCAGGAACAGTTGCTCGGCATAATCGAGCATACCGGCCAGGTCCCACTCCTCCGGGTACTTGCTCTCACCGGCGAAGCGGTCCACCGTCTGGTCGACGACGGTATTGATCATGTCTTCGATGGTCGGCCGGATGTCGGCCCCGGTAAGCACCTCCCGCCGCTGGCGGTAGATAATCTCCCGCTGCTGGTTCATGACGTCGTCATATTCCAGGACGTGCTTGCGGATGTCAAAGTTATGGGCCTCGACCTTTTTCTGGGCCTGCTCCAGGGATCGGGACACCAGGGGATGGTCGATGGGGGTGCTGTCGTCCATACCCAGCCGGTCCAGGATACCGGTCAGGTTGTCGGAGCCGAAGAGGCGCATCAAATCGTCTTCCAGGGAGACATAGAAACGGCTGGACCCCGGGTCTCCCTGGCGCCCGGCACGACCGCGAAGCTGGTTATCGATCCGGCGGCTCTCGTGGCGCTCGGTGCCGATGATATGCAGGCCGCCAAGTTCCACCACCCGCCGGTGCTCCTCTTCCGTCTCCCGCCGGGCCGCAGCCAGGAACTGCTGGTAGTCCTGGCGGGCGGCCATGACCTCCGGATCCCCCTCGTCGACCTTGATCGCCGTAGCCGCGGCGATCATTTCCGGGCTGTAGCCCTTCTGGCGCATCTTTTCTCTGGCCAGGGCCTCAGGGTTGCCTCCCAGGATAATATCCGTACCGCGACCGGCCATGTTGGTGGCGATGGTCACCGCCCCGAGACGGCCGGCCTGGGCGATGATCTCCGCTTCCTTTTCGTGGTATTTGGCGTTTAACACCTGGTGGGGGATCCCCCGCTTTTTCAGCATGTCGCTCAGGCGCTCGGACTTTTCGATGGAGATGGTGCCCACCAGCACCGGCTGGCCTTTGGTATGCCGTTCCCGGATCTCCTCGACAACTGCCTCGAATTTCCCCTTTTCCGTCCGGTAGACGACGTCGGGGTAATCCTTGCGGATCATGGGCTTATTGGTGGGGATAACCACCACATCCAGGTTGTAGATCTTGCGAAACTCTTGTTCCTCGGTAGCCGCCGTGCCGGTCATGCCGGCCAGCTTGTCATACATCCGGAAGAAGTTTTGGAAGGTGATGGTAGCCAGGGTCTGGGACTCCCGCTCAATCTTCACCCCTTCCTTGGCCTCGATGGCCTGGTGCAACCCCTCGCTGTAGCGGCGGCCGAACATCAGGCGGCCGGTGAACTCGTCGACGATGATGACCTGGCCGTCTTTGACCACATAGTCCCGGTCGCGCTTCATCAGGGTATGGGCCTTCAAGGCCTGGTTAACGTGGTGGGCCAGTTCTATATTGGCGTCGTCGTAGAGGTTGTCGACCCCCAGCATCTTTTCCACCTTGGCTACCCCGGCCTCCGTCAGGGTCGCCACCTTGGCCTTTTCGTCGACATTATAATCCACGTTTGGCTGCAGGCGCGGGATAATGGCGGCCACCGTGTAATACATTTCCGTAGGTTTCTCGGCCATACCGGAGATAATGAGCGGCGTCCGGGCCTCATCGATCAGGATGCTGTCGACCTCGTCGACGATGGCGTAGTTCAGCTCCCGCTGGACCATCTCCTCCGGGTGCAGGGCCATATTATCCCGCAGGTAGTCGAAACCAAACTCGTTATTGGTACCGTAGGTTATATCGGCACCATAAGCCTCCCGCCGTTCAGCCGCGTCCAGGCCGTGGACGATCAGGCCCACCTTCAGCCCCAGGAAACGGTGGATACGCCCCATCCACTCGCTGTCCCGTCTGGCCAGGTAGTCATTGACGGTAACAATATGCACTCCTTTGCCCGTCAGGGCATTGAGGTAAGCCGGCAGGGTAGCCACCAGGGTTTTACCTTCGCCGGTCTTCATCTCGGCGATGCGTCCCTGGTGGAGGACGATGCCGCCCATGAGCTGGACGTCAAAGTGGCGCATCCCCAGCACCCTCCGGGAGGCTTCCCGGACAACGGCAAAGGCCTCCGGCAGCAGCTCATCCAGGCTCTCGCCCTTCTCCAGGCGGCGGCGAAACTCCGTGGTTTTGGCCTGGAGGTCGCTGTCGCTCAGGGCCTGGATCTCCGGTTCAAGGGCGTTGATGGCTTCTACCTGGCGGCTCAATTTCTTTATATCCCGGGCATTATCGTCAAGAAGATTACGCAATATACCCAGCACCGTTTCTCCCTCCTTCGCAACTGAGTCTTGCGACATGTTTGGCAAACTATTGCTTTGCGGGTGGCCTTCATGGGCGGGCTTCCGGAAATAAGCCTTTTCACGGGTGGCTTTGTTTCTGCGCCTTTGAGCCGGGCCACTCCCCGCCAACCAATGCTCTCCCGTATTCAACTCAAAATAACATAAAAGGAACCATGCTGGTTCCTTAAGAGAAAAACCTGCCTTGTATATTTTAACACGAAGTAAGACGGGTGGCAATCAATCGTTGGGATGGCAGCAGCGACAGGCCAGGGCCTGGAGGACGGCCCGGGCTGCTGCCTGGCACTCGTCGCCATCCGCCAGGGCCGCCCCCACCAGGTATTCACTGCCCCGGTGTGTGACCAGGATAATAGCGCAGACGGCCGCCCGGTGATGGGCTACCTTTACCCATACCAGGTCTTCCAGGGCTAATCTCCAGTTGCTGCCCCAGTATTTTTCCAGGGCATTCACTGTAGCCGCCGCCACCAGTCGCAGGTTGTATTCGGGGGCATTCGGCCCGAAAGCATGTCCCTGGTAAATGGTGCCATCCGTCCCGGCTTCCACCTCGACGGTGGCCTCCGTCTCCGGGCCGCGGGTAAAGAGGTTGATGCTCACCAACCGCAGCCGGCCTCCTGGTGTATAGGGAAGCCGCTCTTCCGCCACCTCTCCCGGCAGCTCCGGAAGCTCAACCTGGACAATGCTTATTTTTTTATGATCAACGGCCACCCCCAGTTGCACCAGGATGGCCGATTCCACATCCCGGACTATCTGCTTGGGGTTGCGCCCGCTAACGGCCATTATATGTATTTCACTGATACTCCCGTCAGGCTCCGTTACCAGGCGGGCGCCCAGCACACCCTTGATCTGGCAGATAACCCTCTCATAATCCCCCGACCCCGGTTCACCTTTTTTGGTTTCTGGCAAAGCTCCTCATCCTCGATTTCCTTTCCTTGCTATAGTTTATATTCGCCCCGCCCTATAAAATTCCCTGCCTGTCAGCCTAAAAATGGTCAAAAAAAGAGAAATTGGCCCTCAAACGGCCAATTTCTCCCATAATCTCCAAATGCCTTTATATTAGTACTCCGGTTCGATCAAGCCGTAATTACCATCCCGGCGGCGGTAAAGGACGTTGACTTCCCCGGTTTCTGCATTGGAAAAGACAAAGAAGCTGTGGCCCAGGAGATTCATCTGCAGGATGGCTTCCTCCACCGGCATGGGTTTGATGGGAAAACGCTTGGTCCTCAGCAAGCGCGGTTCAGGCCCGTTTTCTTCCTCCGGCTGGCCGGCAGCAAATTCTTTAATGGTCCCGTTCTTTATTTTTTTATTAAGCCGGGTTTTATATTTGGCGATCTGTTTCTCTAATTTTTCAACTACCAGGTCGACGGAACCATACATATCCCCAGTGGCTTCCTCGCCCCGCAGGATATACCCGTTCAGGGGAATAGTCACTTCCACCACGTGATTATCCCTGGTCACGGCCAGGTTGACCTGGACCTCATGGACGCTATCCAGGTAGCGTTCGATTTTACCCAACCTCTTAGCGATGTACTGCCGTAAAGCGTCGGTGACCGGAAGGTTTTTGCCGCGGATGATTAATTCCATCCTTGAAGCACTCCTTTCAGACCCCTTTTTTCTATTATTCACCATTAAAGGCCAAATTCCTGCTCCCGGTCCAGAAAGCTCCGCCGTTCCGCATCCCCTCACCAGGCGGTTCCCGTCGAGGCCCCCGGCTGTAATTCTCACCTGGTACCAGAAAGGCCCCGGCTAATGCCGGGGCCCGGTAGGCTAGCATTTTATTACATTGGCTGCCTGGGGACCGCGAGGCCCTTCGACGATGTCAAACTCGACCTCCTGTCCTTCAGCCAGGGTTTTGAAACCCTCTTCCTGGATGGCGGAGAAGTGGACGAACACGTCCTTGCCGTCTTCCCTTTCAATGAAACCGTATCCCTTCTCCGGGTTAAACCACTTCACCTTACCCTGCATCTTGTAAGAATTCCTCCTAAAATATTCTCCCTTGGGGCCGGGAGCACCTCCAAGTATATTTATTTTAGCATGGTTAAAGATGGCTGTCAAATCTGCTCCTGGAAAATAAAACTCATCACCCCGGACCCGTACAGGGTACGTGGTGCCGGTGTCAAATTAAACTTGCTCCTGGTAAATAAAACGGCAAATATCTATCATAACCTTAATAAGTGTTAAATTTTGGATGATAAAAAGGCTTTTAGGTTCCTGTTTCAACCCGGTACAAACCTGTGGATAAAGTGGATAACCCTGTTAATAACTTGCAATCACTACCTGATCCCTGTGGACGGGAATGTTTAAAGCTCAATATTTTGTCGAACAGAGGATTCGCTATGGTTATTCATGGTGAAATATTTGCAATTGAGTCGATGCCCGTTGCCAGGGTAACCACCTCGACACCGGCGGCACCGGCAGCCAGGAGGGCCCCGGTGCAGGCCGCAGCCGTAGCCCCGGTAGTCATAACGTCGTCAACCAGGAGGAGACTATGGCCCTTAACCAGGGCCGGCTCCTGTACCTGAAATGCCCCGGCCAGGTTCTGCCACCGCTCCCGCCGGGAAAGACCGACCTGGGGGGCCGTTTCCCGCACCCGGGCCAGGGCCTGCCCGGAAACTGCCAATCCCAGTTCCCTGCCCAGGGCCCGGGCCAGGAGTTCCGCCTGGTTAAAGGTGCGCGCCTGCAGGCGGGCCGCAGTCAGGGGCACCGGTATTACCAGGTGGGGGCGGGCCGGCCCCAGTTCCCTGACAACCACGCCGGCCAGGAGCTGTCCCAGGGGCGCGGCCAGGGAACGCCGGCCCTGGTACTTGAAGGCCCAGATCAACTCTTTTAAGATACCCCTGTAGGCTCCTACCGCCCGGGCCCGCCGGAAGGGGGGCAATTCCTCCCGGCACTGGCGGCAGACCGTCCCCCGGCCCGGCGCCAGGAGGCGCCCGCAATACCAGCAGGGAAGGTACTTCTCCTGCCAGGAATATAGTTCCCGGTGGCAATGCGGGCAAAATAGCCCCCGGTCCAGCGGGCGGCCGCACCAGGCACAGGTTTTCCCACGGGGAAAGAGGAGATTGATAAACGCCGGCATGTCTTCCTCCCCAAAATGCCATCCAGCGGCAAAAGGCCTTCACTCAAGGCTGGTTGCCTCCGGGCGCCGGTTGCACCCTTACCGCGTTAAGTAACCCCGCCGGCGGGCCAGGCGGTTGAATTCCCGGATCTGGCGGGCAGCCTCTGCAATGGCAGGGCTCAAGTGCCGGCCTATAAACCATACCCTCCCGGTGGGATAAGCCGCCGAACGCCCGGCCCGGCCGGCGATCTGCACCAGGGTGCTGGCCGTAAAAACCCTGCCTTCCTCAGCATAGAGGACAAGGACATTCAGGCGGGGAATGGTAACCCCCCGCTCCATAACGGTAGTGGTCACCAGAACCGGGAATTCTCCCCGGCGAAAGGCAGCGATAATCTCCTCCCGCCGGGGGTGGGCGGCATGGCAGCCCCGGACCCAGGCCCCGCCGGGGGCCTGGCCGGGCCAGGAGCCCAACAACCATGCAGCCACCCCCTCCACCAGGGAAACGGCCGGTACGAAGAGCAGGAGCTGGAGCCCCGTCCCCAGGGTAGTTTTTATACAGTTAACCATGGAGCGAGGCAGGGAGCCTGTCCCCGGTGGCCCCAGAAATGGTTCCCGGACGAACTCGGGTTCGGGGAGGGGGTGGCCGTGGTACCGGGCCGGCAAGTAAATAACGGCCAGCTTGCCTTTCCTGACCCTGGCCACCATCTCGGGGGGCGGGGTGGCCGTTAACCACAGGGTCTGACCCTGTTCCCGGCGCGCCCGCTCGACGGCATAGTAGAGCATGGGGTCTCCCGCCAGGGGGAAGGCGTCCACTTCATCCAGGATCACCAGGTCAAAACGGCGGTAAAAACGTAAGGCCTGGTGGGTAGTGGCCAGGATGAGGTCGGCCTCGCCGTATTTGCCCTGGCTGCCACCATATAGAGCCCGGATCTGCAGGCCCGGCCAGACGGCCTGCAGGCGCGGGTGGAGTTCCCGGATAACCTCCTTCCGGGGGCAGGCATAGAGGACTTTACGCCCGCGGGCCAGGGCGGCAGCTATGGCACCATAGGCCACCTCGGTTTTCCCGGCGCCGCAGGCGGCCCAGAGGAGGCACTCCTTTTCCTTATCCTGGCTGGCAAACCCTTCCACCTCCCGGTAGGCGTCCGCCTGGGCCGGCGTGAGGTCAAACCGGAACCGGGGACGCACCACTGCCGCCGGCCTGGCCGGAGAAGCCGCGGCAAAAGGCCAGGGTCTGGCATACAGGGGACGGCAGCGGCGGGACTGGCCCATAGCCAGGCACCCCTCGCAGAGCAGGCAATCCTCCCGGCTGCAGGCGGCGCAGTTGACCTTTAAAAGCCCGGTAGACTGGCCGCAGCGCCGGCACCGGGGGCGGCCGTCAGGGTCATAACTGACCCCGGGCAGAAGCTTTATTTCACCTTCCAGGTAGAGCCAGTGGCAGAGATCCTCCAGGGGGGTGTTCACCCCCAGTCTCCTCTCCGCCAGGGCCCGGGCCAGTTCCTCCCGCCAGAGGACCCTCCCGGCCAGGGTGTTCCTTACCAGGGCCAGTTCCCCCGCCGGTGGCGGTGGCAGGGGTTGGGCAGCTACCTTTTCCACCCGGGTCCAGGGTTCCAGCCCCATCCTGGCCCGACCCCGGGCCAGCATTTCCATTATCCAGCCCCTGGTCACACGTTGTCCCCCTGTGGCCAGGTATCCTGCCACCAGGTCATGTAAAAAAACCGCCGCCCCAAGGGGTAACGGCGGTGTCAGGACCTCAAACTGCCGGTAACCGCGCTGCAGCCAGAAGGTTTGGTCCAGGCCGGGATTATGGCTCAAGCCTACCCGCCATCCCCCCTCGCCTTCCACCAGGTAGAGGGGACCTTGCCAGCAAAAGACCGGCTGCCGGTAACTGCTTCCCTTATTCATGGACACCCCGTTCTGTTTTCAGGAACTGATAAGCGCAGACACTGTTGCGCCCGGTTATCTTGGCCTGGTAGAGGGCACGGTCGGCCCGGGCAATGATATCATTTTTGTCTTCACCGTCTACCGGCCAGACCGCCACGCCGGCACTTACTGTAATGTGGATGGCCGTTCCTTCAACCTGGAAGGTATGCCCGGCGATGGCCTGGCGGATCCTTTCCGCCAGCTGTAGGGCACCGTGGTAATCTGTATCGGGCAAAATAATAGCGAACTCCTCCCCGCCGAAACGGGTGACAATATCCTGTTCACGGGTGCACTTCTTCAGGATGGTGGCCAGTTCCGCCAGTACCCTGTTACCGGTAAGATGGCCGTAGGCATCGTTTATTTCTTTAAAGTAATCAATATCCAGCATTAAAACTGCCAGGGTACGGGGCTGCTGCCGGGAGTTCAACAGGTTGCCAAAGGCCTGCTCGAAGTAGCGGTAGTTATAAGTCCCGGTTAGATCATCAGTAATGGCCGCCATCTCCATGGCGGCCAGCCGCTCGCAGGCTTTTTGATACTCGTGACGGGTATACTCTACCTCAACCTGCAAAGAAGCAGCCTGCCTGGCCTTAGCCACCAGCCCCAGCATGAGGTAATAAAAGAAGCCCGCGATTGCAACCCAACCACCCAGGATAGCCCATGAGGACGGATCAGCCAGATTTTCTTTTAAAGTGCTGTATCCTCCCAGTATCAGCCCCCCTACCAGGCCTGCAAGGATTTCCTGCCTCTGCTCCCGGTAAAGGGGCACCAGGACCGGTAAGAAGAGGAGCAGAGGAAGTGACGTGGCTGAAGGCCAGCCACTCTTTAACTGCCAGCCAGCTATCAGTACCAGGTTCAGTACCAGGATCAAAACCCGGGTGATAAAACACGTGCCAGGAATTCTGATAGCCAGGCTCAGGCCATTAAATATACTCCATGTCAACCCCCAGTAGACAGCCGGGCCCGGTGTCGCTGCCAGGGACAAAAAAACGCCCCCTCCTGTAACCAGCATCGCTGCCAACCAGTCGGCCCGCCTGAGCTTTTCGCCCATGGGTTAATTCCCCTTAAATAAGACTATATGCTTTATTCGCCACCAGGACAATTTCTCCTTCTATAAAGTTAGCATTTTTAAATAAACCTGGTATAATTTGGCCCCGGCACAGAAGAAGTTTGTTTCTTCCCGCAGGTCAAGGACTTCACCGTCCCCGTCGGTTAAAGCCGGAACCGTCCCTGTGACCGGTGAGTCCCGGGCTACATAAAGTACCCGGCAACAGGGATAGGGATAGAGGAAATGGCGCAAGATAGCTAGGGTTGCTTCACAGGGTGCTTCGGCAACCACCCACAGCTCCAGGGGTAAACCATGCCAGTAGCGCCAGCTAAAAAACTGGCGCAGGAGCCCTTCCAGGTATTCTCCCTGGTTACGTACTAAAATAACCAGGCGGTGATAATTTAACCCCCAGGCTTGATAACGCCGCCAGAGCCAGCCGTAGGCCAGAGCCAGAGAAACGACAGATGCCAGCAGGGTTACAGGTGCCTGGTAGCTCATAATCTCTTCACCCCCCTGCTCCATCCTATGCCTGGCGACCAAATAGGGTGCGAAGGAGGTGGCCAAAATGGTTGCAACCGGCGATGCCTGCCTGCGCTGCGGTGCTTCCCTGAGCCTGCTCGAGCGCCTCAGCCTGGAAGATGCCGTCGAGGTTCCCGGTATGGGGTCCCTGTGCCCCAACTGTTACCGGGAACTCTCGGCCGAAGAATACGCCCGCTACTTTAAATCCTGAGGGCAGTGGTTATATCCTGTTGCAACAGGCGGAGACGCCCGGCATCGGGCGCCTCCGCATATAAACGCAGGAGGGGTTCCGTACCGGAAGGTCGCAGTAAAACCCAGCTGCCGTCGGCCAGGATCAATTTTACCCCGTCTACCGTCAGACGCCCGGTTACCGGTATGCCCGCCACCTTGACCGGGGCAAAATCCGGTAATTCATGCAGCACCCTTTCTTTAGTAGCCGGGTCTACCTTGATATCCAGGCGCTGGTTGACCAGCTGGCCATACCTGGATTGCAAATCCGCCAAAATCGCCCCCAGGCTCTGGCCCCGAACCGCCCGCAGTTCAGCTACCAGGGCCGTCGCCAGGATGCCGTCCTTCTCAGGGATATGCCCCCGGATGCTTAAGCCGCCGCTCTCTTCCCCCCCCAGGATGCAGCCCCTTTCCCGCAGGGCCTCTCCTATATACTTAAAGCCCACCGGGGTTTCAATTATATCCAGGTCGTGGGCCCTGGCCAGGCGGTCCAGGTTATGGGTGGTGGCTACTGTCCGGGCTACCGGGCCACGGTAATGGCGGTCCAGGATTAAATGGGCCAGGACCAGGTATAGAATCTGGTTGGCCGTCAGGTAGGTACCGTCCCCGTCTACTACCCCGAAGCGGTCGGCGTCGCCATCCAGGGCCAGCCCCAGGTGTGCACCTGTCTCCCGGACCCGCCGGCTGAGTTCCTCCAGGCCCCGGGCGCTGGGGTCCGGTAAGTCGCCGCCAAACAGGGGGTCCCGGTAATTATGTATGGCCTGCACCTGGCAGCCGGCCTCCCGCAGGAAATCCTCCAGGTAGCCTGTACCCGCGCCGTAAAGGGGGTCGACTACGACCTTCAAACCGGCCTTCCGGAGGGCCTCAACGTCAATGAGCCCGTGCAGGTACTCCCGGTAATCGGCCTCCGGTTCCAGTTCCCGGACCAGGCCCCGGCCCCGGGCTTCATCCAGGTTGAGGGTCTTTACTTCTCCTCCATTTATGACGGCAGCAATTTCTTTTTCAATGGCGGAGGTAATGGCCGGTACCGCCGGGCCGGCATATTCGGGGATAAACTTCAAACCGCAGTATTCCGGAGGATTATGACTGGCGGTAAGCATTAACGCACCCCTGGCCTGGTATTTCTTAATAGCCCAGGCCGTCACCGGTGTGGGCACCGCCCGGGACGGCAGATAGACGGTAAAGCCGCTGGCAGTCAGGACCTCGGCCACGGCCCGGGCAAACTCCGGGGCCAGGAAACGGTTGTCGTAACCGATAATGATCTTCCCGCTGCCGGCCTCCCGGAGCAGGTAATTGGCCGTGGCCTGGGTGACCAAACGCACATTGGCGAAGGTGAACTCGTCGGCAATGACGGCGCGCCAGCCGTCGGTCCCAAATTTTATAGCCATCAGAGCTCTGGGCCTCCTTTGAAGATAGCGTTGTACCATAAATGATGCTTCCTACACACGCCGGTGAAATGTCCCTCCGCTGCAGGAATTAGGCGCCGCCAGGACCAGGGCCCGGTTCGGGCCGCTGCACGCCGCCTCTGGCTTGCCCTGACCCGGGAACCTGCGCCACCCGGGGGTGTTGCCTTCCATAAGGCTCCCCAGTCATAGTAAGCAGGTTAGGGGCGATCCTGCTCTTCCTTCTCCGTTTTCACCGGGCTTTCCGGGGCGTCGGTGATATCCACCGGGTTGATAATATCGTCCTCCTTGGTATTGACATAAAGGGTGCCGTTACTCCGGAGAACGGCATAGTCAACCTGGCTGATATCCTGTATCCCCTGGGCCTGGAGCTGCTGGATGAGCCACTTCTCGTCCAGGTGATTCTGCTGGAGATTCTGGAAGAGGATCTCCCCGTCTTCAATGAGCTCAGTGGGTACCCCTTCGTACTTGGTCGGTAGCTTAAGGTCAGATGGTGTCAGGGGCCGCTTCTGGGACTTGAGGAGCACGCTTAAGTCCCCGTCAGGCTCCATAATAGCATATTCGACGTCGGCAATATCAAAAACATTTTTTTGTCGCAGCTGCATGGCCAGCTCATCAAAATTATAACGCATTTTCTTCATGTTTTCTTCCAATATTTTACCGTTATGGACGACCACTGTTGGCTCACCTGAGATCAATTTCCGGGCCGGCCTGCTCACCAGCACAGCATAACCGGCCAACCAGGTAAAAAAGGCAAAGAGGGTCAAACCCAAGAAGTGCATCCAGGTCTGGTTGGGGGCTGTATCGGTGGCCAGGACGGCGGCGATGCTGCCGAAGGTAATGCCGTTAATATACTCGAAAAAAGTTAACTGGCCTATCTGCTGTTTGCCCAGGATACGAGTATAGATCAGGATGGCAAAGAAGGCCAGCAGGGTTTGCAGAAAAACCTCCACGAATTTCACGATAATGTACCTCCTCCGGAAATATGTTTGTAACTAAATAGACGTTTTTGTTGACTTCCTATGGGCTGGAGGAACAGGCTCCGGCCTCCGCCTCGAACCAGGTCGTCCCCCGCCTGTATCCTCCAGCCCCCTGCCCAGCCTGCATTTTCATTGTTCGCGGCGGGGGCGGCTGCCCCCATGAGGAGTTCCTCCTAAATGTTCTTTACAGCAACTCGCGTTTGTGAAGGTAAAAAAGCAGGCCGGTACCGGCCACGATAAAGGCCAGGATTAAAAGGCCCTCAATTAACAGGTCGCGCACCTCTAGACCCCCGTTCCTGGAGATTTTCTTTCCGTATTATTTCCCCCGGCGGGCCATAAATGCAAGAAGGACCGCAGTCAAAGACTACGATCCTTCAAGTTCGTACCAGGAAATCCCTATTTCAAACTGTCCAGGCGCTGCCGGAGGGCTGCCAGGCGCTTGCTGGCCTCATCAAGCTGTTGCTGGAGGGGCGCAAGGCGGTTATCTACCGCTTCCTGGACATAACTGCGGGTGACCACCGGGTCCTCCCGGGAGCCGGCAGCGGCCGTTCCTGCCCGGGCGCCACCAGCCAGCCCAAGCCCCAGAGTTAAAAATATAAAGGCGAGCAGGAGATAATTTCGGCTATCCAGGGCTACCACCCTCCCCTAGAACAGGTGCAGGGTATTATGCCGGGCTTTAGCCCTGGCCAGGCCGTTCCTGCCAATAATCCCTAATTTATCGCAACCCACAAGGATAATTACCGCCAGCCCGATCAGGATCAGCACCCCCTGGTCCGTAGCCACCCGGCTAAGGAGGATGGCGCTGCCTCCCAGGCAGGCATCAACGAGGTAAATAACCCCTACTGCCTGGCGCTGGCTCAAACCATGGGCCAGCAAGCGGTGGTGCAGGTGCCCCTTATCCGGGGCAAAGATGGGCCGGTGATTGAGGAAGCGACGGACAATGGCAAACAGGGTGTCCAGGATGGGCAGGCCGAGGATTACCACCGGGATAAAGAGGGATATTACCGTAGCGCTCTTGGTCAGGCCGATGGTGGCCAGGGCCGCCAGGTTAAAGCCCAGGAACATGGACCCGCTATCGCCCATAAAAATCCGCGCCGGGTGAAAGTTGAAGGGCAGGAACCCCAGGACGGCTGCCGCCAGGGCCAGGGAGAGAAAAGCTACTGCCAGCTCGCCGTTGAACCAGGCGACAACGGCGATGGTTACGGCTGCTATCAAAGAGGTTCCCGCTGCCAGCCCGTCCAGCCCGTCGACCAGGTTCAAGGCGTTGGTAACGCCTACCAACCAAAAAATGGTAACCGGGATGGCCAGTTTACCCAGGATAAACAGGCCATCGAAGGGGTTGGTCAGGAAATCCACCCGGACGCCGAAGGCCACCAGGATGACGGCCGCTATGATCTGCCCCAGGAGCTTCAGCCGGGGGCTCAGGGAGCGGATATCGTCAATTATACCCACAACCATAATAAAGGTCCCGGCAAAGAAAAGCCCCGGGTATTCCTGGTGATGATACCCTCCCAGCCAGTAAGCCAGCATAAACCCCGCATAAATGGCCACCCCTCCCAGGCGGGGCATAAGGGTGCGATGAATCTTGCGGGCGTTCGGTTTATCTACTGCCCCCAGGCGGGGTGCTATCCGGCAGAGCAAAGGTGTCAGTAAGAAACTGACTATCCCGGCTAGTGCCAGGGCCAGGATATCCACCTGCGGTTCCTCCTCTTACTCGATCTTTTCGCCCACGGCAAAGAGTAGCTCACCCTCAGCGGCTAGCTCTTCGCCGACGGAGGCCCGGCCGTAGCCCTTACCGACCCGGCCCTTGAGCTTGATAATCTCCGTCTCCAGGCGCAGGACATCCCCCGGGACTACCTGGCGGCGGAAGCGGACCCGGTCCATACCGCCGAAAAGGGCCAGCCGGCCCTGAAATTCCGGCAGGCTCAGGAGAGCCACCGCCCCGACTTGAGCCAGGGCTTCCATTATCAGTACCCCGGGCATTACCGGTTGGCCGGGAAAATGGCCGCTAAAATACCATTCGTTACCGCTCACGTTTTTCTGGCCCACTGCCCGCCGGCCTGCCTCTACCTCCAGGACCCTGTCGACCAGCAGGAAGGGGTAGCGGTGGGGTAAAATCCCCTGGATAGCACTCCAGTCCACGCTGTCACTTCACTTTATACATATGTTCTTGAACAATAGTAATAGATATATTCGCCACTTATCCCCTTATTCCTGCCGGCATTAGAAAACTCGCTCCAGGCGCCGCCGGATCATGGCGGTGATGAAGGTCACTTCCTCTACCTTCAGGCACCGGGCCAGAACCCAGAAAGCCAGGCCCCCGCCCCCGATTAACACCGTCATCCGCACGAGGAGCCCCAGCAGGGGCCGCGACCAGGTGAAAACCTCCAGGCCCCTTCCGGCCAGCCAGACCAGGAGTCCCATGCCCGTGGCCGCCAGGAAAATCCGCAACATGGTACTCAAGAGCAAGGTTACTTTTAACTCCGGCAGGCGCCGGTAGAGGGCCAGGTAAAGCATCAGGGCGTAGATGCTCGCCGCCAGGGAATTGGCCAGGGCCAGGCCGCCGTGCCCCAGGCGCGGGGCCAGGAAATAGCTAAAGAGGATGTTCAGGCCAACGGAAATAATACCTGTAACCACCGGGACAACCACATCCTGGAGGGCGTAAAAGGCCCGGGTAAGGATGGGGTGCATGGCCTGAGCCAGGAGGCCCACAGAATAAAAGAGTACCGCCACAGCCGTCATGGCCGTAGCCCGGGGATCGAAGGCCCCGCGCTGGAAGACCAGTTGCACCAGGGGCACCCGCAGGACAATCATGCCGACCGCCGCCGGCAAAATAGTCAGGGCCACCAGCCCCAGGCCGCGGTCCGTCAGGTGGGCCATTTCCCGGCGGTCATTTAGGGCCGCCTGCTCGGCCAGGGAGGGAAAGATGGCGGTGGTCACGCTGGCGACAAAGACCCCCAGGGGCAGGTTCACCAGGCGGTTGGCAAAGTCCAGGGCGGTAATACTTCCGGGCTCCAGCTGGGAAGCAAAAAAGCGGTTCGTCGCCAGGTAGAGCTGGACTACCGCCAAACTGAAACATACCGGCAGGAGGTGCCGGCCGATTCTCCGCACTGCCGGGTGGCTGGCCATGAGGCTCCAGGTGTAGTGGAACTGCAGGCGCGGCAGGTCGGGAAGCTGGATTAACAGGTAAGCCACGAAGCTCAGGACCGTACCCACCGCCAGCCCGGTGATACCAAAGGCGGACCCGGCAAAGATCACCGTGGCGATAATCACCAGGTTGCTCACTGCCGGTGCCAGGGCCGGGGAAGTAAAGATATAACCGGCGTTTAAAATACCGCTGACCAGCATACCTGTCCCCATAAAGGCCAGGGAGAGGAACATGATCCGGGTCAGCTTGACAGCCAGATCGAAGACCGGAGCCGGAAAACCCGGCGCCATGAGCCGGACCAGCCAGGGCGCCAGCCCAAGGCCCACAATAGTCAGCAAGCCAAGGATCAAGGCCGTCCAGTTGCCCACGGCGCTGGCTACCGCCCACCCCTGGTCGCGGTCACCCCGCACCAGGTAAGTAGTGACCACCGGCACCATCACCGTCACAAAGGCCATCCCCAGGATGGTTTGCAGGAAAAAGGGGATGGTGTAGGCCACCAGGTAAGCATCGGTAGCCGGCCCGGCGCCGAAGCGGGCGGCAATACTGGCATCCCGGACAAAGCCCAGCACCCGGCTCAAAAGGTTCAATACCAATACTACACTCGCCGCCCGGGCCATCCGGGCTACCGGCGTACCCTCAGGACCCCGGGCGGGCTTGCCATCATTCGCTACTGCCATGGGTCAGGGCCGGCAATCAGCCCCTTGCTCCTTTCCGCAGATACTCTATTACCAGCCGGGCGGTGTCCAGGGCCAGGGGCCGCAGTTCGGCCACCGCAGCCCGCACCCGCCGGGCGTGTTCCTCACGTTCGGCCAGGGCCTGTTTGACGGCTGCTTCCAGGCCGGTATAACTGACACTTGCCAGAAAACTGGCGACCGGCTGCTCCATCATCCTGGCCAGGGCCGTCACTTTGGGGTCATAGGGCAGGGCCAGGAAAGGAACCCCCATCAAGGAAGCCAGGATCAGGGCGTGGAGACGCATGCCGATCAAAAACTGCAACCGGCCCATCAGGCCCATCAGGGCCGGCAGGTCCAGGTTTTCCCGTAGAACAACTGCCGGACTGTGCATCAGGCGGGCTACCTGGCGGCAGGCGTCGACATCGGCGGGAAAGTGAAAAGGCAAAAATAAAACCTGCCACCCCCCGGCCACGAGCTCGTCAGCTACCCTGGCCAGGGACGGCCAGCACTCCTCATACCCCGGCCAGGAGCGCACCGAAATCCCGATCACCGGCCCGGAAAGCTCCAGTTGCTCCCATTTATCCTGGCCGGGCCGCAGGTCCATATCTTCAGGCTCCAGGCCCAGGACCGGGTCGGCCGTTACATAGACCGGCGGCCGGTTAACCCCCAGCTCTTCCAGCAGCCGCCGCGACTCGCTGTCCCGCAGGGAGATAAGCTGGACGTGGTTTAATACCCGGCCCGTCAGCCAGCGGCTCCAGTGGCGTTTCAAAGGGCCCAGTCCCTGGGCATAAACGATTACCGGCTTCCGCAACAACCGGGCCAGGAACACTATAGCCAAATAATAGAGCAGGCTTTTAGGCCCGGTAACATCCTGGAACAAACTACCCCCACCGCTGATAACCAGGTCGGCCCGGCGGATAGCCCCGGCGACCCGGCCCGGGTGCCAGCGGTCTACTGCCCGGACCTTTAAACAGGCCGCCGTTTGCTCCGGGCGCCGGGAAAGGACGGCGATCTCTATGTGCGGTTCCAGGGAGCGCAGGGCCTTAACGATACTGTAGAGGACCGCTTCGTCCCCGGCGTTCTGAAAACCGTAATAACCGGAGATTACTACCCTGGCCAAATCCTGTCCCTCCTCCAGAAACGCCCGGCCTGGCGGACTGCCAGAACCAGCAGGACGCCGATCAGGAGGCCCAGCCAGAGGCCGTTAAAGGTCCTGATCAGGGAAATAAGGAAGGGAATATGAAGGTGGCAGTAGGTGTTGACCAGGGATATCTGCCCTACCAGGCCCAGGAGCCACAGGAGCAGGTAACGGTGCTGGTAACCCAGGGTCAGGCTCAGGAGCAGGAAGGGATAGCCCAGGAGAAACTCCTTGGTCCGCGGCCGGGCCAGCAAAACATTGCCCAGGAAAGACCGCATCTGCCCTTCAAAGGGCAGGAGCCCCACCCCTTCATTACCACTGCGGCTGATATAAACCAGGCCGGCGGCGGCAATAACCACCGCCAGGATCACAAGTTTCACAGTCAACCCGGCATCAAGCCAGCCCCTGAGGATAGTCCCGGTGCGCCGCCCCTCCCGGCGTATAATAACCCCCGCGGCAAAGATAACCAGGGGTACGATAAAAGCGATCTTGACGCCGCTAAATTGATTGATTTTAAGGATGAAGGTATTATCAGCCAGGATGGCAGCGATGGCTACCGCCCCCAGCAGGGAGATGAGGGCCGTACGCAGTAAAATGGCCACACCGGTTCGCAAACTACGGGGCTCCGGCGACCAGGCCGTGAACAGGCCCAGGGTCGGGAAAATAATCGCCGCCCCCAGGGCCATAATCTTCCGCGCCAGCAATACCTGGTAGTTCAAGCCCAGGACTCCCGTCCAGGCCAGGAGTCCCAGGAAACCGAGGACCAGAGCCGGACCTTCGAGGCCCAGCTCCGCCAGGAGCAGGACCCCGGCCGCCAGGATCCCCAGGCCGATTAAAAATACCCATAACCGCGAGTAAGGAAAGGCGGCGAAGGGCAGGGCCCGGCCCGTGGACAGGCCGTCGGCCGCCAGCATGTTACTTACTTTGCCCACAAAATTAAGGTTGTCCTCCAGCCAGCTGGCCGAACCCGGAGCAAACCTGAACCGGACAATGAGGAGGCGCGCGTTCCGCTCCCGGGCCGCCAGCTCAAGTCGTTCCAGGGCCGCCGCCGGAGACATGGTATTGATTTCCTCGGCGCTGATGCTATGCACCCGGATGGCCCTTTTATCCAGGAGCATGACCAGCTGGTTGATCCCCGTCTGGGGGAAGAACTCTACCAATCCCACCGGTACCTGGAGCTGGTCTACCTGAGCCGCCAGGTTAACCAGATAGCGAGGGTAACCGGGCAGGTCTTTATCGGAAAAAAGCAGGGCGGCAAGATCATCCCTGTAGACGGCCAGGGGCCGCAGGGTCGCCGCCAGGGTCGCCGGGTTGGCGCCGTACCAGTTCTTTACCTGGGGAACAATTAAGAGACCGAGCTGGCGGGCCATTTCCAGGTCTTTAACCGGGAACCCCAGGCCCAGATTCCCTAATTCCTGGACCGCCAGGGGTACCCCCAGGGCGGTAAAGCCCGGGCCGTCAAGTACCTGAATCCGGCCCGGGACTTTATTATCCAGCTGGAGCTCCAGTTGTCCGGCCAGCTCCCGATCCCGGGTAAAGAGATAGGTATAGTCGTGCCTTACCTGCCCCTGGAGGGCCGCAGGGAAGGAGGTGATCGCTTCATCCCCGGGTTTAACCCAGATTTCCTGCTGGAGATCGGCAATAGTCGGTTCTTTGAAAAGGACGGCATTTACTCCCTGCTGCTGCAGGCGGATGAGGGTTTCCCTGGTCGTCAAGCCGCTCCACCTGGCCAGCTCTTGCACCTGCTGGAAGTCCACCGCCACCGTTACGGCCTTATTGGCCTCCTCCAGGCGGACCCTGTTGACGACCACCACCCCCGCCGCCAGAGTCGCCAGAATAATCACGGCCCACAGCAACGGCCGGTAACGCCAATGTGACAAAACAAAATCCCTTCTTCCCCTGAAGGTTACAAAAAGAAGATATTCGCCACGCAGGAGCCGAATCCTTCTTCAAGCGCCCGGTAACTACCCTGAAAATAACTTCACTCCAGGCTGCCACGTCTTGCTCACTCCCTGGTCCTCGCGGATTATGAAACCTCGCTTCAGCTTCTTTCCGGCCCGATTTTTCCTTTATTGTCCTTCCTCTTTAATCATAACATACTCGCTCAAACCCCTCTTCAACCTCACGGCCACCGCCTGCACGACTGCCTGGTCTTGACAAATTAAGGTTCCTGGCGTATAACCAATGCTGGAACTATATCGATCAGCGGAGGTGGTAGCCATGCCAGTATACGAGTATAGATGTGCCAAATGTGGTGTATTTGAAAAAGAACAGAGAATAACCGCGCCGCCGCTAACGGAATGCCCCACCTGCGGGGGTCCGGTGCACCGGATAATCAGCCAAAACATCGGTGTTATCTACAAGGCCGGCGGTTTCTACACCACTGAAAACCGCAGCCAGGAATATAAGAACAAAGCCAAGGAAGAGAGTAAAACCTCTGAAGTCAGCAAAGCCAGTTAAATGATGGCCGGTCCCGGGAAAAGGACCGGCCATCATTTTTTTACAACCATACGTTACGTGACATATACTGGCAGCAAAGGAGGTGTCTCCCTTGCTGCCTGACTGCCACCTGAACACTGACGAAGTGGAACTTCACGTCGATAATGCCGTCATCCGGGTTATCCGACGCCTGACTTACGACCTGCCCCATGAAGTCTCGGCCTTTATCCCCAGGGCCGAAATCCGCCGCCGGCGGTACGAAAACGGCCGGCTGACCTGGGAAGAAGAGATAATCTTAAACAGCCTGACCGTCGTCCACTCCCCCCAGCGGCCCCCCACCGGAGAAAGGCTCCCGGCCGCCGGGCCCGGCCCCGGAACAACTCCTGCCGGACCTACCGGAAAATCCGGGGGTTACGGGCCGGTACCAGGAAACGCCGCCCCGGCAGCTGCCATGACGGCCACCCACCCTGCCGGCCGGGATGCCGGCTCCAGGCCGGCCCGCGTTCGTTTGCACTATTGTTAGGGTTACTACCTGGAGAGGTGCCGGGCCCGGGGAAACTGCCGGTGGACAGCAGCAGTAAAATCAGGATTAAAAAAAGAGAGAAAGGGTCCCGCCCTCTCTGGCCATCCTCTCATTTATCATTTTTACTGAAGTCTTTCTTCTGTAACCCGGCCGCCTTGATTGTTTGCTTATATTCCGCCCGCAAATTCTTAAGCTTCTCCTGGGCCCGCCGCGCCTGCTCGCTGGCAAGGACCTCCAGCAGAGTTTCCACCAACTCGGTGCACTGTAAAGCCCGGTTGTTCATATAGGGCTTCAGGCTCTGGATAACGGCCAGGAGATTGGGATCGACGATATGGTCACTCACCTGTGTACCCCCCTATCTTTTGAGTTAGTGAAGTAAACGAAATCCTCTTTAGTTAAAAATATGCAGGTAAGAAAGGGTTGGTGCAGCGCAGTAATCCCCCGCCGGCGCATATATTTAAATTGAGGAGGCCAAATGCCTGCAATTTTTGCCAAAGAGGGGTGGCGGGATTGGAGAAAACCGATCTGGTCGAGGTGCTGATGCAACTGCTGGGCCCCCAGCAACAACAGTCCCTGGGCTTCAATGAACTGGCCGGTCTGGTAGGCCTGGTAGATCTCCTGGGAATATTGAATCTCCTCAACGGCAACGTCAACGTCCCGGCACGGGCCGGCAACGCCATTCAGGAGGCACTAAACGCCGTGCTGGGGCAGGCGGGGTCCGGAAACCTGAAAGTACCAGGTGAGCTCGCCGGTCTCCTGGGCAAAAACCCCGCCCTGATAACGAGCCTGATGAATCTACTTATGAGCGCCAAAGAGAGCAAGGCTGCCCGGGAAAAGGAGGCCGGGGAGGAAAACACCCAGGAGGAAAAAACGCCGCAACATTATAGCCGCGGTAACCGGTTTCGCAATAGCTAGCGAGCGCCCCCGGGCGCTCTTTTTTATTGTATAAGGTCACGGCTGCCTATCCACACTAAGGCTGAAAAACAAATTAAGGAGGAAAAGACCATGCTTCCTCGTCGCCTGCGCTTACTATTGCCGGTACTCCTGGCAGCCACCCTGCTCAGTGCCGCCCTGTGGCAGTATCACCGCCAGGGACAGGCCCCCGGCGCCATCCCCACCCAGGCCGGGACGCCGGTAGGCACCAGCGATGAAATGAACCTCCTGGCCAGGCTGATTGCCGCCGAGGCCGGTGACGAACCATACGAAGGCCAGGTGGCCGTGGGCGCCGTCGTCCTCAACCGGGTCCGCAGCCCCCTTTTCCCTTCCACCATCAGCGGCGTCATCTTTGAACCCTGGGCCTTCGAGAGCGTAAGCAACGGCCTTATCTGGCAGGTCACGAACCTGGCATCCGCCAGCCGGGCGGCGGCCGACGCCCTGAACGGCTGGGATCCAACCTACGGGGCCCTGTTTTTCTGGAACCCGGCCAAGGAAGTCAGCCCCTGGATCTGGAGCAGGAACATTCTCACCCAGATCGGCCGCCATGTCTTCGCCCGTTAAGCAAATCCCAAATAAACCAAATAAAAAAGGAAGGTGCTCAACTTGGCACGCAGGCTTTCAACCATACTCCTTTCCCTGGCCCTCCTGCTGGCGATCGGCTGGGGTCTCTGGGAAAGGGCCAACCGGCTAACCCTGGCCAACGCCGTCGAGGCCGGCGGCCAGCGTGATTTTTATAATCTCCTGAACTATGTCGAACAGGCCCAGGTAAGTATGGGCAAATCCCTGGCCAGCAGTTCCCCCCGCCAGCAGGCCGTCCACCTGACGGAGGCCTGGAACCAGGCGGCTGCGGCACAACACTCCCTGAGCCAGCTTCCCACTCCCGGTTTCAAACCGGTGAATACCAGTAAATTCCTGTCCCAGGCCAGCGATTACAGTAACTACCTGGCGCAAAAACTGGCCCGGGGCGAAGAAATGACCCCCCAGGAAAGGCAGCAACTGGCCAGCCTGCGGGAAGAAATGGGGCGACTGGCCGCCGACCTGCACCAGACCGAGGGGCAGGTGACCGGCAAGTCTGTGCGCTGGAGCAGCTTTTACGGCATCAGGATGCCGTCCCTGCCGCGGACCATAGCCGGCCGGGCCCTTCCGGTGGAGGCACGGCCCGGCCCTCTGGATGGCTTCGTCAACACCGACCGGCGCCTGCAGACTCTCCCCAGCCTGAACTACGACGGTCCCTTCTCCGATCACCTGGAGAAACAGCGACCCCTGGGGTTGGGCGCCGGCGAGGTAACCCAGGCCGAGGCTGAGCGGCGGGCGCTTAACTTCAGCAACGCCGCCAGTAACAGCAATTACCGGGTCCAGGCCACCCGCACCAGCAACGGCCGCATCCCTACCTTTTCCCTCCGGCTGCTGGATAGCAGGCGGCCCAATGTGACGATCCATATAGACGTCAGCAAGCAGGGCGGCCAGATCGTGTCCCTGTTGAACACCCGCCCCGTTGGGGCTCCTACCCTGGACGCCGCCGCGGCCCTGGAAAAGGCCAGGGCTTTTCTCCAGGCCCAGGGTTTCCCCGGGATGGAGCCGACCTACACGGTACGCACCGATAACAACCAGGTCATTACCTTTGCCGCCAGGGAAGGGGATGTCATCCTCTACCCGGACCAGGTGAAGGTTAAGGTCGCCCTGGACAACGGCGAAATAACCGGCTGGGACGCCACGCCCTATTATATGGCCCACCATAAACGGGAGTTGCCCCGGCCGAAACTGACACCGGAGCAGGCCCGGGCCAAAATAAGCCCCGGGATCAAGGTTGAAGGCGTCAAGCTGGCCCTCATCCCCTTGCCCGGGGGTCAGGAGAAGTTAACCTACGAGGTTAAAACCAAAATGGACAACACCTATTACCTCACCTATATCAATGCCCTGACCGGCGAGGAAGAAAAAGTGCTGCAGATAATCGACGTGCCCGGCGGCCAGCTCACCATGTAGCCGCTACCCCGCAGCCCCCGGCCGACCCGGCGCGGCGGGCCGTACCAGGCAGCCGCCAGCAGTTAAAACTCCACATCCAGCTCATCCAGGACGTTCTGGATATAGTTGCCGATGGTGGTCTGGTCGGAGCCGGCAAAGAGAAGGCCGACGGCGTAGTTCTCCTTATCCAGGATGAGGGAGCCGCTGTCTCCCGGCTGGGCAATGGGTCCGGTGACAAACTGTTCGCTGAAGAGGCCGGTCAGGCCCTCCTCTAAAACCACCTTGACAGTAGCCTGGAGAACCTTAATGGTGGAGCGGGTGACGCCACTGGAGCGCCCGCTCTTTACTATTTCCATACCCAGCTGGGGCTCCCGCACCCCCCGCACCGGCCCCAGCTCCAGGATCTCCGGTGTAATGGCGTCCTTCTTTACCGGTCTGGCCACAGCGCAGTCAACGATGTTGGCGGCGGCCGTTATTTTCTGCATCCGCACCTGATAGTAGGGCCGGACCAGCTGAACTAGCCGGTTAAGGGCGCGCTCGAAGCGCAGGGCCTTGCTGCAGGTTACCTCCTGGACGACCGGGTTGATGGGGACAAAGCGTTCCAGGTAGCCGATTACCTGCTCGCCGGTGCCGCCGTCATAGGGGCCGGGCTGGAGGATGGGATCACCGACGCTGGCCCGGCCGTCGCTGCCGTTCGTAATGTTGGCCAGGACATGGTTGTTGGAAAGGATGAGGGGTTCCCCCGTCTTCCGGTCTTTCACCACCGCCCCGAAGGTACCGGCCGTAATCTTATAGTGACCGATACTCATCCCCGGCTGGGCCGGCCGCCGGTAATCGGTGCGGGCCAGGAGGCGGAGTTCACCAACCTCCAGGACGTCGGTTTCCGCCTCATCTAAAACCTGGGGCACCCTGGCCCCCCGCTCTAATCTACTGGCAGGCAGTTTCTTCTCCACCATGATAATTAATGCCGGCTTCTGGGTCACTTCGCCGCGCACGCTCTTAAAACCCTTGCCTACCCCGACGACGTTGGGCAGGCTCAGAAGTTCTAATTGATGCCTGGATAGAGCCTTTTCCACCCTTTGCATAGGCGCCACTCCCCGCAGGTGACGATTGTACTTTACAATATGCAGGCGTAATGGGAGTGGTGCAAAGGGCCTTTAAGGTAGTGCCTTTTGTTGTATAATACTAGCAGGGATCCCGCGCCGGTATCAACAATGACATACTCCCTGGGAGGTATTGGTTTTGTCCATTATTTACCTCGATAACAGTGCCACCACAGCGGCTTTACCCGAGGTAGTAACCGCCATGAAGGAAATGCTGGCGGAAAACTACGGCAACCCCTCTTCCCTCCACGGCCTGGGGATAAGGGCGGAAAAGGCCCTGGGCGAAGCCCGGCGCCAGGTGGCCGGCCTCATCGGCGCCCGGCCCACGGAGATCTACTTCACCTCCGGCGGCACCGAGGCCAACAACTGGGCCCTCCGGGGCCTGGCCCGGGCACGGCGGCGCCAGGGCAGACACCTGATCACCACGGCCATCGAACACCCATCCATCCTGGTCACCTGCCGGCGGCTCGAAGCCGACGGCTTTGAAGTAACCTACCTGCCGCCTGACCCCCGGGGGGTCATCCGCCTGGCTGACCTGGAAGCGGCCCTGCGGGAGGACACCATCCTGGTGAGCGTCATGAGTGTCAACAACGAGGTGGGTTCCCGGCAACCTGTAGCTGATATCGCCCGCCTGGTCCACAGCCGCAGCCAAGCCGTCCTTCACGTCGATCACATCCAGGGCTACGGCAAGATACCCCTCAACTGCCAGGAAGCCGGCATCGACCTGATGTCCTTGAGCGGCCATAAAATCCACGGCCCCAAGGGTGTGGGCGCCCTGTACATAAAGGAAGGTTTGCGGCTGGAGCCCCTGCTGCTGGGCGGCGATCAGGAAACCGGCCGGCGGGCCGGGACCGAAAACACCGCGGGCATAGCCGGTTTCGGCGTCGCCGCCCACCTGGCCGCGACCGGCTTCGCTGAGCGGACTGCCAGGATGCAGGAGATAAAGCTCGAGCTCGCCCGGCGGCTGGTGGCCGAGATACCCGGCGCCGTCATCAACGGCCCTGCACCCGAGGAAGGCGCCCCTAATATCCTCAACATCTCCTTCCCGGGGGTGCGGGCCGAGGTCCTGATCCACATGCTGGAGCAGCGGGGCATCTACGTTTCCACCGGTTCGGCCTGCCACTCCCGCAGGGAGAGCGCCAGCCACGTCCTCCAGGCCCTGCACCTGGAACGCTGGCGCCAGGACGGCGCCATCCGCATCAGCCTGGGGGCCCTGAATACCCCGGCGGAGATCGACCCCACCGTAACCGCCTTTAAAGAGTGCGTCCAGGAACTGTGGGCGCTGTAGGCCCACATTGTCTAATTTAGTGGAACCATATTTCCGGAGGTAGTACATGTATACATCTTTATTAGTCCGTTACGGCGAGATCAGCCTCAAGGGCAACAACCGCCCTTACTTTGAAGATAAACTCCTGGACAACATGCGCCGGGCCCTGGCCGGCCTGCCGCCCCGCCGGATGCGCAAGACCTTCGGCCGCGTCTTCGTTGACCTGCATGACGACCTGGAAGCCGTAGCCCGGCGCCTGCAGCGGGTCTTCGGCATCATCTCCATGAGCCCGGTAGCCACAGCTCCCCTGGAGCTGGAAGCCATCAAAAAAGCCGCCCTGGCCGTCTTAAAGGATTCCCCCGGCACCACCTTTAAGGTCCAGACCCAGCGACCCAATAAACGCTTTCCCCTCACCTCACCGGAGGTCAACCAGGAGGTGGGGGCCTATCTCCTGACCCACAGCCAGGGCCAGCGGGTAGACGTTCACCATCCCGGCCGGGTCATCCACGTGGAAATCCGCGACGAAGGGGCCTATATCTACTCCCGCATCATCCCCGGGCCGGGCGGCCTGCCCGTAGGGGTCACCGGCCGGGGGCTGCTCCTGATCTCCGGCGGCATCGACAGCCCGGTGGCCGGCTACATGGGTATGAAGCGGGGCCTGGAGCTCACGGCCCTCCATTTCCACAGCTTCCCCTTTACCAGCGAGCGCTCCAAGGAAAAGGTCATCGACCTCTGCCGGGTCCTGGCCGGCTACGGCGGGCCTTTGCGCCTGGTGGTAGCCCCGTTTACCAATATCCAGAAGGCCATCCGCCAGAACTGCCCCCAGGAGTTTTACGTCACCATCATGCGGCGCATGATGTTCCGCATCGCCAGGGCAGTGGCTGCCAGGGAGGATGCTCCGGCCGTCCTCACGGGAGAAAGCCTGGGCCAGGTGGCCAGCCAGACCCTCCAGAGTATGGCCGTCATCAACAAGGTGGTCGACCTGCCGGTCCTGCGGCCCCTGGTGGCCTGGGACAAGAGCGAGATCATCGAGGTGGCCCGCCGCATCGGCACCTACGACATCTCCATCCGGCCCTACGAAGACTGCTGCACCCTCTTTGTCCCCAAACACCCGGCCACCAAACCGCCCCTGGCCCGGGTGGAGGCGGCCGAAAGGAACCTGGCCGTGGCGGAGCTCGTCGAGGAGTGCCTGGCCAATCTAGAAATCCTGACGGTGGAGCCCGAAGCTACTGCAATGTAAACCAATATGCCGGGTACCTTCTGGCTTCTTCTCCGAAAATAGACTTGCAATTTCATTGTTAGCTGGCGGGGGCGTCAGCCCCCATGAAGGCTCTAAAGAAAGGGACGGTCTACCTTTGCGCATCCTGTTAACCGCCCTCAACGCCAAATACATCCACGTCAACCTGGCCCTGCGCTACCTGCGGGCCTGCTGCCGCGACCTGCCCCATACCTTTATCCTGGATGAGTTCACCATTAACGACCACCCGGAACATATCGCCGCCGCCATCTACCGGCACCGGCCCGACCTGGTGGCCTTCTCCTGCTATATCTGGAACATTGAACCCACCCTGGCCGTAGCTGCGATTCTTAAAAAAGTACGGCCGGAACTCACCATCCTCTGCGGCGGCCCGGAGGTCTCCTTCGCCACGGCCGCTCTTCTAGCGCAAAACCCCCAGGTCGACCTGGTGATCACCGGTGAAGGGGAAGTCCCCTTCCGCGCCCTCCTGGAACAACTGGCCGGGCAGCAGCGCCCCCCGGCAGGGAGCCGTCAGGAACCCCTTCCCGCCTGCAAAACCCGCCCGGCCGCGGGGAGTCCTGCCCCGGGGCCCGTACCCGACCCGGCGGCCATCCCCGGCCTGGCCTGGCGGCGGGGCGGGGAGGTAGTCGTCAACCCGCCGGCGCCGCCTCCCCGCGACCTGGACGCCATCCCCTTCCCCTACCAGGAAGACCTGGACGCCGCCGGCAACGACCTCAGCCAGCGCACGGTATACTACGAAACCTCCCGCGGCTGCCCCTTCGCCTGCAGCTTCTGCCTCTCATCCACCACGGAAGGCCTGCGCTACTTCTCCCTGGAACGCGTCCGGGACGACCTGGAACGCCTGCTGGCCGCTGGCGCCCGGGAGATCAAGTTCGTCGACCGCACCTTCAACGCCCATAAAAAGAGGGCCCTGGCCATCTGGGAGTTCCTCCTCTCCCGCAGGCCCCGTGCCCGTTTTTACTTTGAAATCGCCGGCGACCGCCTGGACGACGAGATGCTGGCCTTCCTGGACCGGGTGCCACCGGGCCTGTTCCAGTTCGAAATCGGCGTCCAGACCATCGACGCCGTGGTGAACGCCCTCTGCAATCGCCGCCAGGACTGGACCCGCCTGGCTGCCAGCACCCGCCGCCTGCGGCAAGCCGGCAGCATCCGCCTGCACCTGGACCTCATCGCCGGCCTGCCCGGGGAGACTTATGCAGGAGTCGGCAAAAGTTTCGACGCCGTAGCGGCCCTGAAACCCCACGAGATCCAGCTCGGCTTTCTAAAACTCCTGAAAGGCACGAGCCTGCGCGCCCGGGCCGGAGAATTCGGCTACCGCTTCCTCGACCGGCCCCCCTACGAGGTACTAGCCAGCAGCACCATCACCTACGAAGAGATGCTCCGGCTCCACAGCGTGGAAACCCTGCTCCGCCATTACGGCAACAGCCACCTGGCTGACCACGCTTTTGCCTACCTGGCCGCGACCGCCTTTGGCGGCAGCTACTTCGACCTCTACGAGGCCCTGGCCGCCTGGTGGGAGGCCCGGGGCCTCCTGCGCCGGGGCCACAGCCAGCGGGATCTCTTCAACCACCTGGCCTGCTTCGCCATACACCTGGCCCGGGGGATCGCCACAAGGGTTACCGCACCGCCCTTACCGGGCTATCATGATAGTATTCTTGAGATAAGCAGCTACGGCGATACCACCGCCGCCGGAGCAGAACAATCTACCACCGTCAGGTTACGGGCAGGATGCGCCCGCAACCTGACGCCGGCCCAGCTGGACCGCTTCTACCAGCTACTTAAATTCGACTGCCTCTGCCGCGACCGCAGCCGCAATTTCCCGGGCTGGATGCCGCCCTCGCCCCTGACAGAGGAGGAGCGTTCAAACTACATGGCGCGGATAACCGCTCCCTGGTCCATGGAAAAATATATGCCGGGGCTGGCGAAAGAATCCCCGGCAAATTTACGCCGCCACGGCTTTATCGAACTCTTCCCCTGCCACCCGGAGAGGCCGGAAGAAGACAACCCTACCATGATTTTCTTTTACTACGGTCCCCCTGGAAGTGAGACAAGGGTATATTATTTACCCCTCATTGAAAGCGAGCCGCAATTTTTTTAAATCAAGTATCGCACCTGCTTGCATAAGTAAATCAAGGCCTAAAAGCCCATTGATTTTATTGTCAGGGTCGATCAGCCCAAAATCTATACTATAATCACTGATGCTAAAACCTCCAAAAGCCACTCGATCAACCTTTTTGACAAAGGCGTATTGTCTTCCGCCAACTCCATAACTGATTACAACCGGGTCTCCTTGCGTAAAGACTATTCCCAAATCTCCGACAACATCCGATGATATAATATAATGCGCGGCACCAGTATCAATAACGATATTATCAATTACCTTTGTCTTCTCTTTATACGTGACAGAGATGGAAACGAAAAGCAACCCCTCGCGATACTCGACCCGCATAATCAAATTACCCCTCTGAGGCCAGACCTGGTCCTTACTTCCAATTCAAACTTCTCATTGCTAGTATGGTAAACTAACGTCTTCCCCTTGCTCCTTATCAATGTATGGGTGGCTTCTTGGGGATCTTTTATAATACGCTTTATTGCTACCTCTTCAACTACTTCTTTATTACCTTCAGGGTGGGATTTTAATATCTCTACTTGTATATATTTATTTGGGAAAAGCCTTCTTACTTCTTCCCACGTCATCATATCACCTGCTTCCGTCTTTATTTCTTGATAATATTTTAATATCGTCCAGGCAAAACGGCAATAAATATAAATTGAGCCGTGGGGGGGAAATCCGCCCACGGTTCTCAACCTTAATCTTCCCTATCGTTGTTCACCTGGCGGTGGAAAATATCCTCCAGGCTCATTGCCTCTTCCCCTACCTTAACCTGGCTCACCACCCTGGTCACGCCCCGGGCTTTAGCTGCCGCCTCCCGGGCCGCTTCCAGTTCGGCGGGATCGTCCGTCCGGCCCTTTAAGACTACTGTACCGTGGCCGTCGACGCTTTCAGCGCCTATATGGCGCAGGTCGACCCGCGGGTCCTGATCCAGCTCCTCGTTGACCTCCATGGTCACATCCTCGTCCCGGACGGCCCCGTCGGTGCTGATAGCCACGGCATTGGCCACCCCTTTCACCCCCGGAACCTGCCGCACCAGCCTTTCGGCCCGCTCCTTCTCCCTCAGGGTATCGACGATACCCTGGAGCTGAACCTCGCCCGCCACCACGTCGGCGTTGAGGCCGTAACCGCGCAGGTCCTTGTCCTCGCGCAAGGTTTGCCGCACCTTTTCCCGTAAAGAAGCATCGTCCATCATGCCCACTCCCTTGCTGTCAATCAAATCTAGTATACCCCGGCGACAGCAAGTTCATGGGTAGAGGGCGCCATTTAGATCGCTTCTGCGCCCCGCTCACCGGTGCGGATTCTGATGGCATCTTGTACGGGGCAGATAAAAATTTTGCCGTCGCCGATGTTGCCGGTACGGGCCTCGCGGGCGATAATAGCCACCACATCGTCAACGTATCTATCTTCCAGGACTATCTCTACCTTGACCTTGGGCAAGAGGTCGATGGTATAAGCCGTGCCCCGGTAGACCTCGGTTTTGCCCTTCTGCTGGCCGCAGCCCAGGGTGTGGGTTACAGTCATGCCGTGGACGCCGTAGCGACCCAGGGCTTCCTTGACGGCCTCGAATTTTTCCGGCCGGATGATGGCCTCGATTTTATACACCAGTCCAACCCCCGTTCCATTTTAAAGCCATAATTTAAACGCTACCGCCGCTGCCGGCTGCGGTGACCAATTTGAATATATTTTAGCCTGTAATAGCGGGTGTAGTCAAAATTTTTTAGCTGTCAAGGGACAGTGAAAATAACACCCCAAAATGGCCTTAACGGGACCGAGAAAATGTCGTCCGCTTACAGGGTGACAATATCACAGTCCGGTAACACATAAGTTTTCCGCCTATTGACATAAGTAGCGCGGGAGGTTATAATGAAACGCAACTTGAGAGGTAAGCAAGGAAGCTTACAGGCAAAGCAGCCATCTATTGCAAGATAGATGGCTTTATTTTTGCCGTTGCTAAGGAAAACTGAAGGCGGCCTCCCGGCATCCTTCCTTCAAAATTGGAACGGGCTGCCTTCGATAAAGCCTGCCGCTCGCATCTCCGCCAGGGTTATTTCCAGCAAAAATTATTTTAGACGTTATCCTATAGTTTAGCAGGAATAAAGATAACTAAGTAGAATATATTAGCACTTACATTAAAATTTTAACCTTAAATTAATGGGAAGTGGACGTGTGAATAATCAAACAGCTAAATCGTGGCTTGTGCAAACGTTAATCCTGCTGGGTGCTTTAGCAGGCGCCCTGATGGTGGGCGCTGTGCTTTTGATTATAGCCGGGTCGGACCCCATAAAGGCTTACAGCGTTATGTTCGCCGGCCCCACAGGCAGCGAATTCGGCATCACAGAAACCCTGGTGCGCGCTACTCCTTTGCTTTTAGTGAGTCTGGGTATAGTCATATCTTTCCGCAGCGGTATCCTCAACATCGGCGGGGAGGGGCAAATACTCGTTGGGGCTGTAACGGCCGCCGCCGTAGCCCTGGCTCTCCCCGGCTGGCCTGAAGTTATACTTTTACCCCTGGTCCTGCTGGCCGGCTGTGTGGCCGGCGGCATATGGGGCGGCATCGCCGGCTGGTTAAAAGCCCGCCTGGCGGTGAATGAAATCTTGAGCACCGTCATGCTGAACCAGATCGCCCTGCAGCTCTACCTTTACCTGATCAGGGGACCGTTGATCGACCCCCAGGAGGTTGTCTATGGTACCGGCGTGCCCCAGACAGGCCTGGTGCCCAGGCAGGTTTGGCTGGCCCGTCTGGTGCCGGGTATGCGCTTGCATGCCGGCTTTATCCTGGCGCTTGTCCTGGCCGTTCTGGTATATATTTTTCTCTGGCGCACAACCATCGGCTACCGTATGCGGGCCGTCGGCGCGGGGCCGGAGGCCGCACGTTACGGCGGAATCAGGGTAGAATTTTACCTTATTTTGGCCATCGCCCTGGCCGGTGCCCTGGCCGGCCTGGCGGGGGCGGTGGAAGTGCTGGGAGTCCACCATCGCGCCATGGAATCCCTTTCGGCCGGGTACGGGTTCAGCGGGATCGTAGCGGCCCTTTTCGGACGCCTCCATCCCCTGGGCACCATACCGGCCGCCATCCTGATAGGCGCCCTTATCTTAGGGGCCGACATGATGCAGCGTGCCGTTCACGTGCCGGCGGCCATAGTTATGGCTATCCAGGGCCTCGTCATCCTGTTTGTCGTATCCAGCGACCTCCTGCTACGGAAACCTGAATTGTTGAGGCGCATATTTCCCCGGTATATCTCTCCCCGTTCTGAAAAAACAAAGGAGGCAGGGACTGGAATATAATGGAAGATTTAATCAGTCAAGGACTAATAGTTGGCATACTGGCTACGGGAATTCGCCTGGCTACCCCCTTTTTACTGGCGGCCCTGGGTGAAATGTTTACCTAGCGCTCAGGAGTGTACAACCTCGGTATTGAAGGTATTATGCTCATGGGAGCCTTTATGGGATTTTTCGTAACCTGGCGAACCGGCAATATTTATCTCGGTATACTTATCAGTTTAATTACCGGTGCCCTGATGGGCCTGCTCATGGGCATAGTGAGCATAACCTTCAAGGCCGAGCAGGGTATAAGCGGCATCGGTCTGTATATGTTCGGCTGGGGGCTATCCGGGCTGCTCTTCCGGCTGTACGTAGGAGCCATAACCACCATTGAGGGATTGCGGCCTGTTAAAATTCCCGGGCTGGGGGATATCCCCTATATTGGGACCATATTTTTCAACCACAACTGGCTTGTGTACCTGGCTTATATTCTGGTCCCCATCTCCTGGGTCGTTCTCTATAAAACCACCTGGGGGCTGAAGGTCAGGGCGGTAGGTACTACCCCGGAAGCGGCCGATAACCTGGGTGTCAGCGTTGACGGCATCCGTTACCAGTGCCTGGTCCTGGGGAGCATGATGGCGGGCCTGGCGGGAGCCTATCTCACGGTGGGGCAGGCCAACATGTATGCCGACTATATAACTGCCGGCAGGGGGTTTATTGCCGTAGCCCTGGTTTACTTCGGCCGCTGGAGCCCCCTGGGCATCCTGGCCGGCTCGCTGCTTTTCAGTATGGCGGATTCCTTCCAGCAGTGGGTGCAGGTGCTGGGCATCAGCGTGCCCTACGAGCTGGCGGTAATCCTGCCGTATGTAATCACAATAATGGCCCTGGCTGTATCCTTCGGCCGCGTCTGGGCGCCTGCGGCCCTGGGCAGGCCCTACGAACGCGGGACCCGGGGGTAAAAGCAGTATTTTAACATGGTAAATTTAAGAAGGGGGATCTATGGTATGAAGAAATGGAAGAGAATCTTAACTATCCTGGCGGCTGTCATGCTGCTGGCCACCCTGGCCGCCTGCGGCAGCAAACCGGCAGCCGATACGGCGAAAGAAGGGCAGGAAAAGAAGCCGGAGAAGGTACGCATCGCCCTGGTCCTGCCCAGCACGGTGGACGATATGGCCTGGAGCCAGTCCATGTATGAAGGCCTGAAAGCCGTGCAGGAGAAAATGGGTAAAGATAAGGTAGAGATTGCCGTGAGCGAAAGGCTGGGCAACGCCGTCGACGCCGGGGCGGCCATACGTCAATATGCCAGCCAGGGGTATGACATTGTGATCGCCCACGGCGCCCAGTACCAGAGCGTGCTGCAAGAGATCGCGGCCGATTTTCCCAAGACCACCTTTGCTTATGGGACCGGGTTCCAGACAGCGCCCAACATCTTTGCCTACGACCCCCAGGCCCAGGAAGGCGGGTATCTATTGGGGATACTGGCAGCCAAAATGACCAAATCCGGGATTACGGGAATTGTAGGCCCGGTAGAATCCGGGGATGCCATCAAGTACAACTACGGCTTCCAGCAGGGCGTGGCGGCCGCCAAACCTGAAGTCAAAGTCCGCATTGCCTACACCGGTTCCTTTAACGATATCGTAGGTGCGGGAGAACTGGCCAAGGTGCACATGGACGCCGGCGCCGACATTCTAACGGGTTCTTCCCAGCAGGCCGTGGGGGCCATACGGGCGGTGGCCGGGCGCAGCGGCAAGTACTGGCTGTCCACCGATATGGATCAATCCAGCATAGCCCCTGATACGGTCCTGGCCGCCCAGTTTTATCAATGGGAAAAGGTAGTCACCAAAATGATCGAATTAAGGCAGCAGGGGATTCTTGGCGGCCAGCACCTGGTGCTGTCCACCGCCGACGGTACCCTGGGCCTGAAATATAACCCCAAGCTGGCCGATAAGATACCGCAGGAAGCCAAAGACGCCGTGGAAAAAGCCCGGCAGGCGATAGCCAGCGGCAGCCTGAAAATAGAGCTTCCCAAGGAACAGCCCAAGAAGGAAGAACAGCAGAAAAAGTAAAGGGGAAACTGGATGGCAGGAGAAATCAGGCATCTTGCAATGCGCGGGATTACCAAAAGGTTTCCCGGGGTACTGGCCAACGATCATGTTGACCTGGAAATACGGGCCGGGGAGGTACTGGCCCTTTTAGGGGAGAACGGTGCCGGCAAGAGCACCTTGATGAGCATCCTTTACGGCCTCTACCAGCCGGATGAGGGGGAGATCCTGGTCAACGGCCGGCCGGTAAAGATTACTTCTCCCCGGGCGGCCCTGGAGCTCGGCATCGGGATGGTGCACCAGCATTTCATGCTGGTGCCCACCCTTACGGTGGCCGAAAACGTGGCCCTGGGCCTGCCGTCTCCTAAAGGGGCTTTCCTGGATCTCAAGGCGGTCGGCCGGAAGATCAAGGAAATTTCTAACACCTACGGCCTGGCCGTCAACCCTGACGCTTACGTCTGGCAGCTGAGTGTAGGCGAACAGCAGCGGGTGGAGATCGTCAAGGTGCTTTACCGCGGGGCCAGCCTGCTCATACTGGACGAACCCACTGCTGTGCTTACCCCGCAAGAAGCCGGCGAATTGATCGAGCTGCTGAAAAACATGGCCGGGCAGGGGCGGCCTGTAGTATTTATCAGCCATAAGTTGAATGAAGTCATGGCCGTCAGCGATAGAGTAACGGTGCTGCGGGACGGTAGGGTAGTGGCCGTGCGGAAGACTCGTGAAACCTCGCCCCAGGAGCTGGCCCGGCTCATGGTAGGCCGGGATATGAATCCCCCGGCAGCCAGGAGGCAGCGTCCCCCGGGAAAAAACGTCCTGGAGCTGCAAGATGTCTGGGCCAACGGCGATAAAGGCACGCCGGCCCTGCGGGGAATATTTTTAGAAGTCAGGCAGGGAGAAATCCTGGGCATAGCGGGGGTTTCCGGCAACGGGCAAAAGGAACTGGCGGAAGTTATAAGCGGCCTGAGAAAAGCAACTAAAGGCCGGACCCTTTTAGACGGGAAGGATATCACCAATTGGCCTCCGGAGAAGATTATCAAGCAGGGGCTGGGATATATCCCCGAAGATAGACTGCATGTAGGTACCATCCCTTCCTTTGCCGTGTGGGAAAACCTGATCCTCAAAGACCACTGCCGGCCGCCTTATGCCAAAGGGATTTTCCTGAATAACCAAGGTATAAGATCGCAGGCCGCTGCACTGGTGGAGAGTTTCGGCGTCAAAACCCCCGGCCTGGATACCCCTACGGGCCGCCTTTCCGGGGGTAATATCCAGCGGGTAATCCTGGCGCGGGAAATTACGCGTAAGCCCTCCGTACTGGTGGCGGCCTATCCCGCACGAGGGCTGGATATAGGAGCAACTGAATACGTCCGCCTGAAGCTCATGGAAGCCAGGGACAACGGCATGGAAGTGCTCCTCATCTCGGAGGACCTGGAAGAAATTATGACCTTATCCGACCGTATTGCCGTAATATATGAAGGGCAGCTCATGAGGGTCATGGACGCGAGGGAAGCCGACGAACGTTCTTTAGGGCTGTTGATGGCCGGCATCCGGCAGGCAGCTTCTTAAGCTTCTGCTTTCGGCGAACCTTAAACCAGATTTTAGAGCCCGAGCTGGTTTCAGGCTGTTGGCCAGGTAGCAGGTCAACAGCCTGTCTTTTATGCCCGGGACAATTCTTAAGAATTTTTAAGGTTTAACCCCCGGTCTCTGCTATATTTGGAAATTAGATATGCCGGCAATGCGGCAACAGGAGAGGCAGATCGATATAACAACAGGTGCAGTGCCTGTAGCGTCCCCCGGCCCTAAAGGATTATGTGGCTGCTTGGACATTTTCTCAGTCCGCTTACAGGGTGACAATATCACAGTCCGGTGACAGTCAAAAATTTTTAGCTTGACGCAGCAAGGATCCTGAGGTAGAATGTTGTTAACAATTTATTTGATCCCTAAGATCCCTAAGTTACAACGGTGTAACCAGGGGGTCGCCAAAGAAGGCACAGGAGATAACCCGTCTCCTGTGCCTTTTTTATTACAGACTGAAGGAGGGCAATGGTATGAAGCAAAGAAATGTCATCATCGAAAGGGGCAGGTCAAACATCCTGCTCCGGCCGGCAGGAAGAACAACGTTTTTATTAGTATTTTTCCTGGCTGCCGGGACCGTCCTGGCCCGGCCGGCGCTGGCGGCAGCCGGGGACGCGGTTGATACCGGCGATACCGCTTTTCTCTTAGTAGCCAGCGCCCTGGTCATGTTGATGACCCCAGGCGTGGCCTTCTTTTACGGTGGTATGGTCCGCCAGAAGAACGTCCTGGGTATCATCATGCAGTGCCTGGCCGTCCTGGCCCTTGTTTCCGTCCAGTGGGTCCTGTGGGGCTATTCCCTGGCCTTCGGACCCGACCATTTCCACCTGCTGGGGGGCCTGGACTGGGCGGGGTTCCGGGGCGTCGGTTTGGAACCCAATCCCGTTTACGCCGCCACCATCCCCCACCAGGTATTTGCCATGTTCCAGCTCATGTTCGCAATAATCACCCCGGCCCTGATAATAGGTGCCTTTGCCGAGCGCATGCGCTTCCCTGCTTTCCTGCTCTTTACCCTAATATGGGCTACCCTGGTCTATGACCCCCTGGCCCACTGGGTATGGGGCGCGGGCGGCTGGCTGCGGGAACTCGGCGCCCTGGACTTTGCCGGCGGCACGGTGGTGCATATCAGCGCTGGCGTGGCCGGGCTGGTCTGCGCCCTGGTCCTGGGACGCCGGCGGGATTACGGCCGGATCCCCCTGCCGCCCCACAACCTCCCCATGACCGTTTTGGGCGCCGCGCTGTTATGGTTCGGCTGGTTCGGTTTTAATGCCGGCAGCGCCCTGGGGGCCAACGGCCTGGCCGGCAACGCCTTCGTCACTACCAATACGGCTGCCGGGGCCGCCATCCTGGGCTGGCTGGCGGTGGAGTGGCTGCTCCACGGCAAACCCACCGCCCTGGGAGCGGCCAGCGGTGCGGTGGCAGGTCTGGTCGCCATTACCCCGGCGGCCGGTTTCGTAACTCCTCAGGCGGCCCTGGTAATCGGCGGTATCGGCGGCGCCGTCTGCTGCCTCTCCGTGGCCGTGGCCAAGGTTAAACTGGGCTACGACGATTCCCTGGACGCCTTTGGCTGCCACGGTGTGGGCGGCACCTGGGGGGCCATTGCCACCGGTATCTTTGCCACCAAAGCCGTAAACCCCGCCGGGGCCGACGGCCTGCTTTACGGCAACGCCCATTTGCTGGGGGTACAGGTGGTAGGCGTAGCGGCGGCCTGGATCTTTACCGCCGCAGTGACCTACGGCATTCTCAAGGTCGTCTCCCTGCTGACACCTTTGCGGGTCACAGCTGAGGAAGAGGAAGCCGGGCTGGATCTCTCCCAGCACGGCGAAAGCGCCTATCCCGACACCGGCCTGGCAGCCCTGGAGGTAGCAGGGGGTAAAAAGGTTACCGCCGCGGGAGAGCTGGCGGTGAATTGGACGGCGAGCCAGGGTAACCCGGCCGGAGCCGGTATCTTCCGCCAGGAATAAACGGACAACATAGCCCCCCGCGGACCGGTAATCCGGAAAGCGGCGGGGCTTGTTTATTTCTTCCAGGGTTAGTCCCGTATCTTTGATAAGGGTATCTGTATCAGGTAAGCTACCATTAATTGGAGTTCCAGTACACCCAGAGCCGGGGATGCGGCCACCTGCCCCGTGCCCCGGGGTAGGCTTTCCCGGGCTGGTTCCGGATACAGGGCTTGCCAAAAGCCCGGCGGTGGGTTATATTTATAATTGACAAACCTATATAAGAAAATGGACAGGTGCCCCCGGGAGGGGGAGAATAGGGAAGTCCGGTAACCACCTTTTCAGGCGGTGATCCGGCGCGGTCCCGCCACTGTGAGCGTGGAGTTTGCGATATAGCGCCACTGGGATAGTTCCCGGGAAGGCATCGTAAAACAAGGAAGCGCGAGCCAGGAGACCTGCCTGTCCATGTCTTCTCTCACCTTCGCCAGGAAAGGGGAGAAACAACCGGGGATGATGGTAAAGTCCCCAGCCGGCAGACGGCTGGGGGCTTTTTAGTTGGGGGTGGCCCGGCCCCCCGGATTGACACTGGCAAAATCTTCATATCAGGAAGGTGAAGCAAACATGGCAAAACCGGCAGTATCCACCTCGACCGGCAAGGCAAGCCGCTGGACGGCCAGGCGCCTCGCCACCCTGGCCATGCTCATCGCCCTGTCAACTGTGGGCGCCAATCTAAAAATACCCAGCATCACCGGTACCCCGGCCTTCGATTCTTTTCCTGGCTTTCTCGGCGCCTTGATCCTTGGCCCCGCCGACGGGGCCCTGATAGCATCCCTGGGGCACCTGCTCACCGCCTTTACCGCCGGGTTCCCCCTCACCCCGCCCCTCCACCTGGTTATCGCCGCCGGCATGGCCGCCGTCGTCGCCCTCTTTGCCCTCACTTACCGCTTTTCCTCCTGGCTGGGGATAGCAGCGGGAATAGCCCTCAACGGTCTCTTGCTCCCGGCGCTGTTCATCCCCCTGCCGGGGTTCGGCAAAGCATTCTTCCTGGCCATGGTGGTGCCTTTATTGATCGCTTCCGCCCTGAACATCGTCCTGGCAACAATAGTCTTTTCCAGCCTGCGCCGGGTATTTCCCGCCAGCTATGCCGCCGGCCGGGGGAAAGGGGAAGGTGAATGACCCCGGCCACCCTTTACCCTCGCCGCTACCGGGATCTGGCCATCCTGGACCTGGATGAGCAAAGGTCCCTGGTGATCGCCTGTGACTCCGCCGGGGCTATCGGCCCCAAAGAAGCGGACGTGGTGCGGGTGCCCGGGTACGTCCTGGGCCGCTTTACCGCCAGGGTGGCCCTGATGGAAGTCCTGGCTGCCGGGGCCTGGCCGGTATGCGTCGTCAACACCCTCTGCGTGGAGCCGGAACCTGCAGGCGCGGCCATCCGGGAGGGCGTGGCAGACGAGATCCGCATGCTGGGCATCGACCCGGAGAAAGCCCTCACCGGCAGCAGCGAAAAAAATATCCCTACCATCCAGTCCGGGATAGGGATCACCGTCATCGGCCTGGCGGCAACCGCGGAGCTGTTAATGGGGCGCCTGGCTGCCGGCGATACCCTGGCCCTCTTCGGACGGCCCAAGGTCGGAACCGAGGTCTTCCTCGACGACCCGGAAATCGTAGACCTGAGAACCGTGCGCCTGCTCCTCGACCAGCCGGGCATCCGGGAGATCGTCCCTGCCGGCTCCCGGGGCATCCTGGCCGAGGCCCGGGACCTGGCTGCTTTATACGGGCTGCAGATAAACTGGAAGCCGGGCCTACCGGAGCCGGACCTGCTCAAGTCGGCCGGCCCGGTCACCTGCATCCTCGCCGCCGGCGACCGGGCCGCCCTGGAGGCCGCGGGGCGCCGGTCGGGAAAACCCTTCTGCCTCCTGGGTACCCTGGGCCCCGCCGCGTCCCGGTAATCCGGACAGCGACGGGGCGCCAGGGTACTTGCTTTCTCCAGGGCGCAAAAACGCCCCTGCCGCTTTCACGGCAGGGGCAGGGGTCAACCCACGGGCCTATCTCCAGCCGGGTTTATCCATCAGCCGCTCAAGCATCACTATGGCCTCGGCCCTGGTGGCGCGCTCAAGGGGCGCCAGGCCGCCTTCGCGGCCGCCGATAATACCGGCCGTCACAGCCGCGGCCATGGCCGGCCGGGCCCAGGAAGGTACGGCCGCCTGGTCCCGATAGGGTTGCAGGACGGCTTCTACCTGACCAGGCTCCACCTTCACGGCTAGGCCCTGCAAGGCCAGGGCGTTGCCCAGCATGGCCGCCATCTCGGCTCTGGTCACCGGATTATCGGGTTTAAAGGTACTATCCTCATACCCGTGCACCAGCCCCGCCCGGACGGCGGCGGCCACAGAGGGAGCGTACCAGGCATCGGCCGGCACATCGCTAAAGCCGGTTACCTTTCCTTTTACCGGCAGGCCCAGGACCCGCTGCAGGAGGCTCGTAAAGTCGGCCCGGGTAATCGCGCGGTCGGGCTCAAAACGCCCCTCGCCCACGCCGGCGGCGATATGCCTGGCCGCCATGACCTGGACATCCCTGGCCGCCCAGTGGTCCGCCAGGTCGGTAAAATCAGCCCGGTACTCAAGAACAATGTAACTGCCGTCCCCGGGGAGAGAAAATTCCAGGTAGGGACTCCCGCCTACGTCATGACCGCCGAGGTAAACCAGAGAGCCATCGCTTTTAACCTGGTAGACGCTCAGGAGGGCCAGGTCCAATCCCTGCCGGTCCTCATATTTTATCCTGGCGGGGATACCTGCCGGGAGCCCCGCCTTATCCCCGGCGGTGAGGGTATAAACCATGCCGGCCGCATTATACCCCGGCCCGTTAACTTCTCTTACCCGCACCGGGTCCAGGCTCTCCTGCCTAAACGTCAGGTCTGCTCCCCCGGAGCTGCTCAAAGCCGCCAGGGAGGCTGCCGGCAGGGTCAGGATCACCGGGCCGTAGTCCAGCTCCAGGTCCGCCTTTTTTTGCCCCAGGTCCTGGAGGAGAGCCGGCGGCAGGGAGAAGGTCCGGGTGGGAGCAGTCTCCCCGGCCAGGGATAGGACCAGCTTGCTATCCTTTATCCCGGCGGCCGCCTCCGGGTTCACCCGCCAGGTAACAACCCCGGCGGCAGCGTCGCGCTGGATCTCTTCTCCCGTACCGGACGGCGGAAATCTTGAAATTCGCTTTCCAACGTGCTCGCATCTGAAACCGCCTCCCAGCACGTATAATTTTTAGCCAGCTCCGGTCCCCGGGACCCGGCCCCCGTAGGGCCCGGCCGCCGGAATTACAGCCTGCCCGCTAGAACCTTCCCCGCGTCAAAAACTCCATCACCCCTCCCCCGTAAACAAGCTGTCCAAAAAAGAACAGGAGAACAATACCGCCGGCTGCTTCCGGCACATACACCAAAGGGTCATGCAGGAGCCCCGCCAGCCACTGCCAGAACCACTCTTCCGGGTGGCCCCGGGGAAAACCCCAGCCGTACAGGGGCCAGAGGAAAGTAGCCGGATAGCGCCACATCCCGTCCAGCAGGTGGTGCATGAGGCTACCCCCGGCCAAGACCAGGCCACCCGGCCGCCGGTAACGCCGCCACCACAGCAGGCCGGCGGCCCAGGCAAATAATAAAAAAACCAGGGTATGGGCGTAAATACGGCCGTTACCCAGGGTTTCCTTGAAAATTACCCCGCCCAGGGGCTTGTCGATAATGTCCGGCAGCATAGAACCGATAAGCACCAGGCGGTAATCTATCAGTTCCGGCGGCCCCGGCCTGCTGCCCGGCCTTTGCCTGCCGCCTGGAACCATCACCCTGGCTGCCGCCAGGGTCAAACCCGCGTGACCTAAAAACAGCATCAGCTATGCCCACGTGCTTCCTTTCTAAAAAATAGGCTTTCTTCCGGCAAACGAGCCTTCGTCTGTGCGTTGATAGTTAGTTCCCCCTGAAAAAGTCCACTTTTTGCATCACATAGGGGAAAATGTTATTTCCGAACTATAGTTCGAGTAGAATTCTAACTGTTTGACCCATCATGTTAAACCATTGTTGCCAACCGGTGTAGATTATAGGCAAAGATTCCATAACCGACCCAGGTGGTGGTACCCTCATATCCCCTGGAAAGACTGCGGCGTAATCCATATTTGCGTTTTAGAAGACTAATAGTAGCCTCCCCTCCAGCGCGCCAGCGTTGGAGACGTTTGAACCAGCTTTGCGATTGATAGGCTTTGCGAGCTTTACTAATTTTACCTTTCCGGGGTAAGCTGACCTGCTTTACCCCAAGTTGATGGCAACCACTTTCGTTCCCTGAACCGCCGAAACCTCTATCGGCAGCGAGGGCACGGGGTGGATGGTTGAAAGTTTTAATATGATCCTCTACTGCGCCAAGGAGTAAGGTGTCATCCGCGGGGTTCCCCTGCAACACCTTATAGCCGGTAATTATCTTGTGTTCCACTTCCTGGAGCAACACCTTATAGCCGAACTCTACCGGGGCATTGGCCTTACCCTTTTTAATAGGCCGGGCTTCGGTATCAAAGATACTCAC
>NZ_MDDC01000011.1 GCF_001875325.1 Neomoorella thermoacetica | reverse complement strand
CAGACTTCTCCTCTTTAAGAATTTCCAGCACAACCTTGGCTTTAAAATCTGTTGGATATTTTTTCCGTACGCTCATTTGACGCTTAGGACCCCCTGTTTTTGTGTCTAGATTTCTGGGTCCATTATAAAGTCCCGGGGTTTGCGATGGTTAATTTGATCAGCTATTTTTCCAGTATTGCCAAATAGGTCCTTATTACAGTAAGATAACGTTGAAGAGGTTTTTGCTTATCATGTTCCCAACTCCGCAAAGTTTTAGGATCTACCCCGATAACCTTGGATAATTCTTCCTTTGTGAGACCATGGAACAAACGTGCCTTTTTAATTCGCTGGCCCAGTGTAGATTCAGGTAAGTTCTCAAAGCATCCTAAGTAGTATATAGGTACATTTAACGCCTGAGATAAATGCCGGAGGTGGGTTAGAGTTGCTTTAGTTTTGTTTCCTTCAAGGCTAATAATAGTCGTAGAGGTTAAACCACTTGCTGCTGCCAAATCCCGTATGGTCATGTTTTTGGCCAACCGGGCCTGACGGAGCCGGCTACCTGGGGTATCACCTGATGACAGCGTATTTCCGCGACTTAATGCTGGTAGGACTGTCCGATGTTCTATTACCATATCAAAGGTATTCTCCGCACGGTTGTCCGTGCGGGTATTATGGTGACCAGGTAAAGGAATGCCTTTGTACCCCCCATCAAATAGCACAATACCGGAAGAGGTTATCCGGACCTCTACTGGATCGCATTGACCTGCACGTGGAGGTGCCACGTTTGACTTATAGGGAAGTCGAAGCTAGGGTCCAGGCAGAAAGTTCAATTACTGTGAGGGAGAGGGTACAGGCTGCCCGGCAGCGTCAGCTGGAAAGGTTAAATGGTACAGGGATTACCTGTAATGCGGCCATGAACTCCCAGCAGGTGCTTCGCTTTTGCCGACTGGCGCCTCCGGCCCGGAACATGTTGCGGGATGCCTTTAACAAGCTGGGTTTATCTATGCGTGCCCATGACCGTTTACTCAAAGTGGCACGCACTATAGCTGACCTGGCCGGAGAGGAAACGATCACCACGGCCCACCTGGCTGAAGCTATCCAGTATCGCAGCCTGGACTGGGGCGAGAAGGAGTAAAACCCACATTTCCCACTCTCTGCCAGGAGGCCCTGTAATATGCGGCTACAAGTTTTGCAAAATGTATGGCCGGAACAACAAGTTCAATTTTTTGCGGCTTCCGGGTAGTGGGGGCGGAAAATGGGGTAAAAAAATAAGTTGGGGAGGTTTCATTATGTCTGAATTTAAAGCTATGGAACTGGTTGCCGAGTTAATGGCCATTGCTGCCCGGACGGCCCCCAAGGCAGGGGGGAAAGATTTTATTGAACTAAAGATCCTCCAGGGGGATTACCTGGAGCAACTGGCGCAAGCGATGACCAGTTATGGCCAGAAGAGGGGCAAGAAGAACTTTGACCGCGACGGCGAGAACGTCCGTCGTTCTGATGCCGTCCTCCTGGTGGGGCTGAAGAAAGCGGCCAAGGCTGGCCTGGATTGCGGTGCCTGCGGCGTTGCTCGTTGTGCCGACCTCGAAGGGCCCCATGACGGCCCGGAGTTTGCCGGCCCTATCTGCGCCTGGCGTCTCATGGACCTCGGTATTGCCCTGGGATCGGCTGCCAAGACGGCCGGTATCTTCAATGCCGACAACCGCATAATGTACCGGATCGGCGTTGTTGCCCGGGAAACAGGCCTTATGGATGCCGAAGTCATTGCCGGCATCCCTATCTCCGCCACAGGAAAAAATATTTATTTTGATCGGTAAATAAATACCCATACAGGTTATTTACTTGAAATGATCGTGGGCCCAGGGGACATCCCCTGGGCATATATTCAGGCCGGACCTTCCAGGGGAATAATTTATACGGAGGCAGATAGTCATGTCCTTTAGTTTTTATTTGCCAACAAAGGTCTTCTTCGGCGAAGGGGCTGTTAACGATCATGGTTCCTTTTTGAAAGGTAGGGGCCGCCGGGCCCTGGTAGTCACCGGGCGCCACAGCGCTACAGCCAGCGGTGCTATGGCCGATTTTGAGGCCCTGGCCCAGAAACTAGATATAACCCTGGCGACCTTCGATGAGGTCCCGCCTAACCCCACCCTGGAAGTAGTGAACCGGGGTGTTGAAATAGCCCGCAGCGAAGGGGCGGATTTTATTATCGGAATTGGCGGTGGTTCTCCCCTGGATACGGCCAAAGCCATCGCCATCCTGGCGACCAACAGGGTACCGGCAACCGCCCTTTATGAGGCTGAGCTGCCGGAGCCACCCCTGCCTATGGTTGCAATACCGACCACTGCCGGCACCGGGAGCGAAGTGACCCAGCATGCCGTTTTTACCCTGACGGAAAAGAAAATCAAGAAGGGCTTTAGTGACGACCGGTGTTTTCCCCTGGCAGCACTGGTGGATCCCCGTTATACCGCCTCTCTCCCCCTGGAGGTTACCATTGATACCGCCCTGGACGCCCTGAGCCATGCCATCGAGGGTTACCTGTCCAGGCGGGCGACGCCTTTAAGTAATACCCTGGCCCTTGAGGCCATGGCCCTCTTCGCCAGGCATAAGGAAGCCCTGGTGAGGGGAGAGTTGACTCCTGCTGCCAGGCATGATCTCATGTATGCTTCCACCCTGGGGGGTATGGTCATTGCCCAGACGCGTACGACCATCCTGCATACCCTGGGTTATCCTCTAACTTTCAGTCACAATATCCCCCATGGCCGGGCCAATGGCTTCCTGATGGCAGCCTATCTGGAGTTCGTGCAACCGGCGGAACCAGTAAAAGTCGCTCGCATCCTGAGTGTTTTAGGGATGACCTCCCTGGCAGAGTTGCAACAGCTGATCCGGAAACTCCTGCCGTTGCCAGGAAAATATCCGGAGAAGGAACTGGAACGCATGGCGGACCTGGTAACCGGGGCCAGCAGTATGGCCTGGACGGCCCGCCAGGGGACACGGGCCGATTTGATCCGGATACTGCGCCAGAGTTTGGGTTAGTATGAAGGGGTTGCCTGCTGGTCAAAATACCCAAAAGGTAGGCTGCCGGCGTATTAACAGGAGCCCCCGCTTGCGACCTTGACGGGCCGGTAAAAAATAGATATCCTTTAAGAAACCGTACCATGTGGCTCCGGTTACTTTACAGATAGGGACAGGAGAGAAACCATGGAGGAAAAACCATTCTGGGTAGCCCTGCAGCAGACACCCGGCCTGGGAGCCCGCCGGGTCCTGCAACTGGTCAAGTACTTTGGCGGTGCCCGGGCTGCCTGGGAGGCTCCGGAGGGGGAACTCTTAACCCTGGAGGGCCTGGGCAAAGGAGCAGTTTCCCTGCTAAACTGGCGCCGCCAGGTAGATCCGGAGAGAAAAACGGCTTCCCTGGCTGCTGCCGGCATTGGGGTTACAACTATCGAAGAAGAAGCCTATCCTCCGGAATTGAAACGAATTTACGACCCGCCCCCGGTTCTTTACTGGCGGGGCAGCCGGTTTCCAGAGGCAGGGCTTAAAATAGCCATTGTCGGTACGCGCCGGGCGACGGCCTACGGTCTGAAGGTGGCCGGAGAACTGGCTGCCGGCCTGGCGGAGGCTGGCGTCGGGGTAGTCAGTGGCCTGGCGCGGGGTATTGATGCTGCTGCCCACCGGGGCGCCCTCAAGGGCGGGGGCCTGACCTGGGGCATCCTTGGCTGCGGCGTTGACATAGTTTACCCGCGGGAAAACCGGGAACTCTACCGCCAGGTTATGGAACGCGGGGCAATTATCTCGGAGTTCCCCCCGGGAACGCCGCCGGATGCCGGCCATTTTCCGGCCAGGAACAGGATTATCAGCGGCCTGACGGCCGGAACAGTGGTAGTCGAGGCAGCGGCCAGGAGCGGCGCCCTCATCACTGCCGACCTGGCCCTGGAGCAAAACCGCGATGTTTTTGCGGTCCCGGGTCCCATCACCAGCCGTTATAGCCAGGGCCCCCACGATTTAATCAAGCAAGGGGCCAAGTTAGTAACCGGAGTTGCGGATATTTTGGAAGAATACGAGCCCCAGTCGCTTTGGAGTTTACCCCGGGAAGAAGCCCGGGCCTTCGTCACCCTGAACGCCATTGAGGAGAAGGTGCTGGCCGGTTTGGAGGCGATCCCCTCCCATCTGGATGTCATTATGGCGGCCACTGGTTTACCGCCGGGTGAACTCAATACAGCTTTAATCATGCTGGAGATGAAACAATTGATCCGGAGATTGCCGGGAGGTTTTTATGTGCGTTGCTAAGGGGGGTATATGTTGGCCAAGACCCTGGTTATCGTGGAGTCCCCGGCCAAGGCAAAAACCATTGGCAAATTCCTGGGTAAAAATTATACCATCAAGCCGTCCATGGGGCATGTCCGGGATCTACCCAAAAGCCAGTTCGGCGTTGATGTGGAAAATAATTTTGAACCCCGTTATATAACCATCCGGGGGAAAGGTGAAATTGTCAAGGAACTGCGGGCTGCCGCCCAGAAGGCCCAGAGGGTTTTACTGGCTCCGGACCCGGATCGTGAAGGAGAGGCCATTGCCTGGCACCTGCAGCAACTCCTTGGGCTGCCTGATGACGCCATCAGGATCGAATTCAACGAAATTACCCGCAATGCCATCCAGGAAGCGGTCAAGAAACCCCGGAAGATCGACCAGGACCGGGTAGATGCCCAGCAGGCAAGGCGCATCCTGGACCGGATGGTAGGTTACCGCTTAAGCCCCCTCCTCTGGCGCAAAGTTCGTAAGGGTTTAAGTGCCGGCCGGGTGCAGTCGGTGGCCGTACGCTTGATCGTCGACAGGGAACAGGAAATCGAAGCCTTTCAACCGGAGGAATACTGGAGCCTCACGGCCTGGTTATTGCCGGAGAACGAGGGTGAGGCTTTCCCAGCCAGGTTGCTGAAATATGCCGGCGAGGATTTAAATGTTAAAAGCGAAGGGGATATGGCGGCCATCCTTCATTCCCTGGAAGGAACCACCTATGTTGTTACTCAAGTAAAGCAGCGGGAACGACGGAAAAATCCGGCTGCCCCCTTTACTACCAGCACCCTGCAACAGGAAGCCTACCGGAAATTAAACTTTACCTCCCGGCGCACCATGCAGGTAGCCCAGCAACTCTACGAGGGCATTGACCTGGGAGGCGGCCAGGGCGCCGTAGGTCTTATTACCTATATCCGTACGGATTCCACGCGTGTGGCCAGTGTGGCTCAACTGGAAGCCCGCGATTTTCTGATGGAACGCTTCGGACCGGAATATGTTCCGGAAAGTTTACGGCAGTTCAAGGGACGCAAGGATATCCAGGACGCCCACGAGGCCATCCGGCCCACCTCAGTCTGGCGTGAGCCTGCGTCCCTGAAAAACATCCTGACTCGCGACCAGTTCCGCCTTTATAATCTAATTTGGGAGCGTTTTGTTGCCAGCCAGATGCAGGCGGCTGTGATGGATACCATGACCGTGGATATAACTGCCGGACAATGCCTTTTCCGGGCGACGGGCTCGGTCGTCAAGTTCCCGGGTTTTTTAAAGGTTTACCAGGAGGGCAGGGATGGCGAAGATAAGGACCAGGAGCAGCGGTTGCCTCTCCTGGCAACCGGCCAGACCCTGGAACTGCAATCTCTGGACCCCAAGCAGCACTTCACCCAGCCCCCGCCCCGCTATACTGAAGCTACCCTGGTCAAGACTATGGAGGAACTGGGTATCGGCAGGCCCAGTACCTATGCGCCGACCATTGAAACCATCCTCCAGCGGGGATACGTCACCAGGGAGCAAAAACAATTTGTTCCCACGGAACTGGGCCGGGTAGTCGTCGCTTTGTTAAAGGAGCACTTCCCGAAAATAATAGACGTGGAATTCACGGCCCATATGGAAGAGCAACTGGATGCCATTGAAGCCGGGAAGATATCCTGGCGCCAGGTGCTGGCGGAGTTTTATGGACCCTTCGAGGAGGTCCTGGAAAAGGCTGAGGCCGAGATCGGTACGGTAGAGGTGCCGGAAGAAGTCAGCGAGGAAAAATGCGAACTCTGTGGTCGCAACCTGGTGGTCAAGATGGGGCGTTACGGCAAGTTCCTGGCCTGTCCCGGTTTTCCGGAGTGTCGTTTTACCAAGCCCCTGCTGGAGACCATTGGTGTCAACTGCCCGGAGTGCGGCGGTCAAATCGTTACCCGGCGGACGAAAAAGGGGCGGAAGTTTTACGGCTGCCAGAACTACCCTCGCTGCACCTATGTTTCCTGGGATAAACCAACCAATCAAACCTGCCCGCGCTGTAGTACGCGCCTGGTGGAGAAGGCCTCACGCCAGGGTAGCCGCCTCGTTTGTCCCCAGAAAGATTGTGGCTATGTAGATGAGGTCAGGCAGGCAAAATAGTATGAGGGTAGGGAGAAAAGTTGTCAGATAAGGTGATTATTATCGGCGGCGGCCTGGCCGGTAGCGAGGCTGCCTGGCAGGCCGCCCGGCGAGGCATGAAAGTTGAACTCTGGGAAATGCGGCCGGGCAAACTTACCCCGGCCCACAGTACAGGATACCTGGCCGAACTCGTTTGCTCCAATTCCCTGCGGGCTGATTCCCTGGAAAACGCTGCCGGCCTGCTCAAGGCCGAGATGCGCCTGGCCGGTTCTTTGATTATGGAGGTAGCCGCAGCCTGCCGGGTACCGGCTGGTAAGGCTCTGGCCGTAGATCGTGAAGAGTTTGCTTCCAGGGTAACGGCAGCACTGGAAGGCCACCCGGGGATTACCGTTATTAGAGAAGAGGTCCTTGCTATTCCTGATAACGGTCCAGTGATTATAGCTACCGGGCCACTGACTTCACCGACCATGGTTCAGGCCCTCAAGGAATTTACCGGTGCTGAGTACCTCTATTTTTACGACGCGGCGGCCCCCATTGTTACCGCTGAATCTCTGGATTACAGCCGTATTTTTAAGGCCTCCCGCTATGGCAGGGGGGAGGAGGATTATCTCAACTGCCCCCTAAATAAAGAGGAATACGAGGCTTTTTACCAGGCCCTGGTGACAGCTGAACGCCATCCCCGTCATAAGTTTGAGCCCGAAGTAGTCTTTGAGGGCTGTATGCCGGTGGAAGTTATGGCCGCCAGGGGCCCGGACACCCTGCGCTTCGGGCCTATGCGGCCGGTGGGTTTAATCGACCCGGCCACGGGACGGGAGCCCTATGCCGTGGTCCAGCTGCGCCAGGATAATGCCGCCGGTACCATGTATAACCTGGTGGGTTTCCAGACAAGCCTCAAGTGGGGGGAGCAGGAGCGGGTTTTCCGCCTGATACCCGCTCTCAGGGAAGCCGAGTTTGTCCGCTTTGGTGTCATGCATCGCAATACCTATATTAATTCACCCCGCCTCCTCCAACCGACCCTGCAGGTGAAGGGGTATCCCTGGCTCTTCCTGGCCGGCCAGTTGACCGGTGTCGAGGGCTATATCGAATCTGCCGCCTGCGGCCTGGTGGCCGGCATCAATGCCACCCGCTTCGCCCGGGGAGAGGAACCGCTGATTCCTCCTCCGGCCACGGCCCACGGGGCCCTCCTGCATTATATAACGGATCCCACCCACACTCCCTTCCAGCCCATGCATATTAATTACGGCCTCCTGCCGCCCCTGGAATCCCGGGTTAAGAACCGCGTTGAACGTAACCGGCTCCTGGCGGCCAGGGCTTTAAAAATCTGGAATAGCTGCGGTGAATTTTCCGGCAATTAACTTGCGCTTTAAAAGTGATTATGATAGCATATATGAAGTCCGGGGGTGAGGCTATGCCCGGGGTTACCTTTGGGGAAGCCCTGGAGGGTTTTCTTTTGTATCTAAAAGGCGAAAGGCAGGCTTCGCCCTGTACGGTCGATGCCTACCGGGCTGATATCGAGCAATTCGCCGCTTTTGTAGCTGAACGGGCGGGCCGGGAAGCCGGCCCTGCGGCAGTCGATATCTGGATGGTGCGGCGTTACCTGGGCTGGCTTAACCAGCTGGGCCAGCAGCGGTCAAGCATCAACCGTAAACTGGCAGCACTGCGCGCTTTTTATCGCTTCCTTTTACGGGCGGGGCAGGTACAGAACAGCCCCGTCGCCCTATTATCCGGCCCCCGCCGGGAGAAAAGGTTGCCCGGCTGTCTGAGCCATGCTGAAATAGAAAAACTCTTAAGTATCCCGGCGACTACTCCCCTGGGTTTGAGGGACCGGGCCATTCTGGAGACCCTCTACGCCGCTGGTATCCGGGTGGCTGAACTGGTAGGCCTGGACCAGGAAGACCTCGATCTAGCAGCAGGCTATGCTAGGGTCCTGGGTAAAGGCCGACGGGAAAGGGTGGTGCCCCTGGGTCGCTATGCTGTTAAGGCCCTGGAAGATTATCTCCACCGGGCCCGTCCGGAACTGGCCGCCCGGCATATCCCTCCTGAACCCAGGGCCCTCTTTTTGAATCACCTGGGAAGGCGGTTAACAACCCGGGGAGTCCGGGGACGCCTGAGTCACTATGTAGAAAAGGCCGCCCTGCGGAGTGGAGTTTCCCCCCATACCATCCGCCATACCTTTGCTACCCACCTGCTTGAAGGAGGGGCGGACCTGAGGGTGGTCCAGGAACTCCTGGGCCATACCCGCCTGGCGACGACCCAGATTTACATCCACATAAGCCAGGCCCAACTGCGAGAGGTTTACCACCAGTTCCACCCGCGGGCCTGTCGTGACAATATAGATACCCAAAGGTGAGGGTAAACCATGGAAGGGACAACAGTTATCGCCGTCCGCCATCAGGGCCGGGTAGCCCTGGCCGGCGATGGCCAGGTGACTTTCGGCAATACTGTTATGAAGCACAAGGCACGAAAGGTACGCCGCCTTTACCAGAACAGGGTCCTGGCAGGGTTTGCTGGCAGTGTGGCTGATGCCTTTACCCTTTTTGAGAAGTTCGAGGCCAAATTAGAGACCTATCACGGCAATCTCCAGCGGGCTGCCGTCGAATTGGGGAAAGAGTGGCGTACCGACAGATTCCTGCGGCGGCTGGAAGCCCTCCTGGTGGTGGCTGATAAAGAACACCTCTTGATTATTTCCGGTAACGGCGAAATTGTAGAGCCCGATGACGGTATTGCAGCCATCGGTTCCGGTGGCCCCTATGCTCTGGCAGCGGCCCGGGCCCTGGTGGCCCATACCAGCATGACAGCCGGGGAGATCGCCAGGGAAGCCATGAACATTGCGGCCTCCATCTGCATCTATACTAATAACAACATTATTGTTGAAGAGCTTTAACCCTGAGGGGGGAAGATAATTGGAATTTACGCCCCGGCAGATAGTAGCCGAACTGGATCGCTACATTGTTGGCCAGGAAGAGGCGAAGAAGTGTGTGGCGGTGGCCCTGCGGAACCGTTACCGCCGCCAGAAACTGAGCCCGGAGCTGCGGGATGAGGTTTTACCCAAGAATATCATTATGATTGGCCCAACTGGCGTTGGTAAAACGGAGATTGCCCGCCGGCTGGCCAAACTAGTGGGGGCACCTTTTTTGAAGGTGGAGGCCACCCGCTTTACCGAAGTAGGCTATGTTGGCCGCGATGTTGAATCGATGATCCGGGAACTGGTAGAAAATGCCGTAAGAATGGTTAAAATAGAGAAGCGGGCTGAAGTAGAGGCCAAGGCTACCAAGATGGCCGAAAAACGGTTGCTCGACCTCCTTGTTCCCGGGCGGGGTAAGACGAAGGGCACCCATAACCCCTGGGAAGTTATTTTTGGCGTTACCCCGGTGAACAGCGAGGGTACAGCCGCGGAGGAAGAGAGCCTGAAAGAGAAAAGGGCCATCCTCAGGGAAAAACTGAAACGCCAGGAACTGGAAGACATGACGGTAGAGGTAGAAGTAGAAGACACCACGGGCCCCGGGGGCGTCATCCTGGGCGGGCTGGGATTGGAAGAGCTGGGTATAAACCTCCAGGATATGCTGGGCAACATGCTCCCCCGGCGCAAGCGCAAGCGTCTGGTAACCGTAGCCGAAGCGCGGCGCATCCTGACCCAGCAGGAAGCCGACAAGCTCATTGACATGGACGATGTTGCTGCCATCGCTGTTCAGCGCGTGGAACAGGAGGGCATTATCTTCCTGGACGAAATTGATAAAATAGCTGGCCGGGAGAGCAGCCACGGGCCCGACGTTTCCCGGGAAGGAGTCCAGCGGGATATTCTGCCCATTGTTGAAGGAACTACGGTGCAGACCAAATACGGCCCGGTAAAAACAGACCATATTCTTTTTATTGCCGCCGGCGCCTTCCATGTGGCCAAACCGGCTGACCTGATCCCTGAACTCCAGGGGCGTTTCCCCTTGCGGGTAGAACTTAAGAGTTTGGATCGAGAAGATTTTCAGCGTATTTTAACTGAACCTAAAAATTCCCTACTAAAACAATATACGGCATTACTTGCAGTAGATGGTATAGAATTACAATTTTCAGCCGATGCTATTGCGGAAATTGCAGATATTGCTTATACTGTAAATACTCAAGGCGAAGACATCGGTGCTCGGCGCCTGCACACCATTCTAGAAAAAATACTGCAGGATCTCTTCTTTGAAGCGCCGGGGGTGCAGGAGCGTAAAGTAGTAATCGATCGCACCTATGTGCGTAAACAGCTAGGTGACATAATGCAGCGTACCGATGTGCAAGCATATATACTCTAAAGAAAGGAAGATGGAAAGCTTATGGAGACTCTTCTTGAGCGCTCGAGAAAAATCAACCGCCTCCTGCAAAGGGCGGCGGGTAACCCGGTGGACTTTCAGGAAATGGCCAGCGTCATGCGTGACGTCCTGGGAGCCAACGTCTATATCGTTGGCCGTCATGCCCGCGTTCTGGGATACGCCTTTGTTGAAGGGTTCACCTGCGACATCATGGAGGAGATTGTCTTCCAATCGGAAAGATTCCCGGAACAGTATAACGAGCAACTGTTGCGCATAGACGAAACCCAGGCCAATTTCAGCCAGGTGGGCAATGGTTGCGTTTTCGATACAGATAAAAAATGCGTCTTTAACAACAAATTAACAACAGTGGTACCCATCATCGGCGGCGGCCAGCGCCTGGGTACCCTTGTCCTATCCAAGTTCAATGTCCGCTTTGACGATGAGGATCTAGTTCTGGCTGAGTATGGCGCAACAGTAGTCGGTATGGAGATCCTGCGGGCCAAGGCCGACAAGATTGAGGATGAAGCCCGGAAGCGGGCTGCTGTCCACGTGGCCCTGGCAACCCTGTCCTACTCCGAACTGGAGGCCGTGGAGCATATCTTTGCGGAACTGGACGGCGATGAAGGTATCCTGGTCGCCAGTAAGATAGCTGACCGGGCGGGCATCACCCGTTCCGTTATCGTTAATGCCCTGCGAAAATTCGAGAGTGCCGGGGTCATTGAATCTAAATCCCTGGGGATGAAGGGCACCTATATCCGCGTCCTGAATGATCACCTGCTGGAGGAATTGGAGAAACTTCGTCACTGAGGTAGTTTTAGCTTAACTTTTATAGATAATGCGTCGCTGTTGCTTAAGACTTGCCGGCACCAGAGGTTTATGCTATACTAACCTCTGGTGTTTGATTCCACACGCGCCGGACGCCGGGAGAAGTGCCGCCAGGGCGGTCCTCCGGGACGGATGATGGTAGCGGCGGGGTAAAACTAGAGGAGGTGGCATTTCATGGCGATTATTTCCATGAAGCAGTTGCTGGAGGCCGGGGTTCACTTTGGTCACCAGACCAGGCGCTGGAACCCGAAAATGGCTCCGTATATCTTCACGGAGCGCAACGGGATCTATATCATTGATCTCCAGCGTACCGTCAAAAAGATCGAAGAGGCTTACAACTTTATCCGTGATCTCTCCCGGGATGGCGGTAAGGTCTTATTCGTGGGGACCAAGAAACAGGCCCAGGAGTCAGTTAAGGAAGAAGCCGAGCGCTGTGGTATGTTTTATGTCAATGTGCGCTGGCTGGGCGGGACCCTGACCAACTTCCAGACCATCCGGCGGCGCATCGAACGCTTAAAGGAACTGGAAAAGATGGAAGAAGAGGGTACGTTTGAACTCCTGCCCAAAAAAGAAGTAGCCCACCTGCGCGGTGAAAGGGAGAAACTGGAGCGCTTCCTGGGCGGTATCAAGGAAATGAAAAGCTTGCCCGACGCCCTCTTTATTATTGATCCGCGAAAAGAGCGGATTGCCGTTGCCGAGGGGCGGCGCCTTGGTATACCCATTGTAGCCATAGTGGATACCAACTGCGACCCCGACGAAATAGATTATGTAATCCCCGGTAATGACGATGCCATCCGGGCCGTCCGTCTCTTGACCAGTAAAATGGCCGATGCCGTTATTGAAGGCCAGCAAGGTCAGGATCAGCCGGAGGAGGAAGTTGTGGTAGAGTAAAAATCTCGCGTAGCTCCAGGCTTGCGCTTACATTATCCGCAATAGAACCCTAAGCTAGTTCGATTATTACCAGGACAGGAGTGAAAACATGATTGCGGCTGCAGATGTGAAAGCGCTGAGGGAACGGACAGGGGCTGGCATGATGGACTGCAAAAAAGCCCTCGCTGAGGCCAATGGCGATATGGAAAAGGCTATTGAATACTTACGCAAAAAAGGGCTGGCTACAGCCGCCAAACGGGCCGGCAAGGTTGCCAGTGAAGGCCTGGTGCAGGCCTATATCCACGGCGGTGGCCGGATTGGGGTTTTAATTGAAGTCAACTGTGAAACCGACTTTGTGGCCAAGACCGAAGATTTCCGGGATCTGGTCCACAATCTGGCCATGCAGGTAGCCGCCTCCCGGCCGGAGTATGTAGCCCGGGAAGACGTACCGGAAGAGGTTCTCGCCAAAGAAAAAGAGATTTTAAGGGCCCAGGCCCTCAATGAAGGTAAACCGGAGCAAGTGGTAGAAAAAATAGTTAATGGCCGGCTGGAAAAATTTTATCAGGAGAATTGCCTGCTGGAACAACCCTTTATTAAAGATATGGATCGAACCGTCCAGGATCTTATCAATGAAAAAATTGCCAAATTGGGCGAGAAGATAGTTGTCCGGCGTTTTGTCAGGTATGCAGTTGGCGAAGGCATTGTTCAACCCGAAGAATAAAACAGCCGGAAAAAGAGCACGGGAGTGCTCTTTTTTTCCGCAGAGAAAGAGGAATTTTAAGCAACGTGTAGAAAGTATTCAAGAGTTACGGGGGTAAGGACAGGGTATGGGTCAACCCAAATATAAACGAGTTATTTTGAAGATTAGCGGCGAAGCCCTGGCCGGTAATCAGGGTTTTGGTATTGACCAGGAGGTTATCACTTCCATTGCCAGCCAGATCAAAGAGGTAAGGGAACTGGGCGTAGATGTAGCCATTGTCGTTGGGGGAGGTAATATCTGGCGGGGGGTTAAGGGGAGCGCCAGGGGAATGGAACGAGCTACGGCTGACTATATGGGTATGCTGGCTACGGTAATCAATTCCCTGGCCCTGCAGGACGCCCTGGAGAACCAGGGGGTAGATACCCGTGTCCAGACGGCCATTGAGATGCGCCAGGTTGCTGAACCCTATATTCGCCGCCGGGCCATCCGTCACCTGGAAAAGGGGCGGGTAGTCATTTTTGCTGCCGGAACAGGTAATCCTTATTTCTCTACCGACACTACAGCAGCTCTGCGGGCGGCGGAGATAGAAGCCGATGTTATTTTAATGGCCAAGAGGGTCGACGGCGTCTATGACTCCGACCCGGAAATCAATCCGGAAGCCAAACGCCTCAAAGACCTGGATTATCTCACCGTCCTTAACGGCGGCCTGGGCGTTATGGATTCCACTGCCACTTCCCTGTGCATGGATAACCATATCCCCATTATTGTTTTTGGGATTAAAGAAAAAGGTAATATCCTGAAAGCGATCCTGGGTGAACCAATAGGCACCTATGTTGGGAGGTTGGAGTAATGCTGGCTGATATCCTCCAGGAAGCAGAAGAGAAAATGAAGAAGGCGGTAGAGGGTTTACGGCGGGAACTGGCGTCCCTGCGGGCTGGCCGGGCCAACCCGGCCCTGCTGGAGAAAGTCCTGGTAAGCTATTATGGCACACCGACACCTGTGAACCAGCTGGCAACTGTCTCAACACCGGAAGCCAGACTCCTGGTTATCCAGCCCTGGGATCGTAACATCCTGCCGGAGATCGAGAAGGCCATCCTGAAGTCTGATCTGGGCCTGACCCCGTCCAGTGACGGCACCGTAATTCGCATTGCCATTCCCCAGCTGACGGAGGAAAGGCGTACCGAATTGGTAAAGGTTGCCCGGAAAAAGGCGGAAGAGTTCCGGGTGATTGTCCGCAACGCCCGCCGGGAGGCCAATGATAAATTAAAAGCCCGGGAGAAAAATAAAGAGGCCTCCGAAGACGAGGTCAAGCGGGCCCAGGAAAAGGTACAAAAGACCACCGACAGCTATATCCAGACCATTGACAAGATCCTGGCCACCAAGGAAGCGGAGATAATGGAGGTTTAACCTTGAAGGCACCTGACTGCCTGGGTTATACCCTGGCGGAGGCCAGGAAAGCGCTGGCAGCAACGGGATGGCAGCTCCGGAATTATACCTACACCGGTCCCCGGCGCCCTGCTCCGGGGGAAGAAGACGCCGGACGCGTGGTGCGCGTACGCCTGGTGGAAGCCGGCCGGGTTGACCTGGTTCTGGCTTATTTAGATACTGACCACCAGTGAAAGGAGGTGGAGAGACCATGTCCCATCGGATAACTGAAGAATGCCTGGCCTGTGGCGTTTGTGCTGACGAATGTCCCAGCGGCGCCATCTCTGAGGGCGAAGACAAGTATGTAATCGACCCGGAACTCTGCACTGATTGCGGTACTTGCATTGAAGCCTGTCCGAATGAGGCCATCGTATCAGAGTAAGATGGCAACAATCCCCCTCCAGTGAGGGGGTTTGTTTTATAGCCATGAAACCCTGGGAGGAAAAGCGGTGTTTAGTTTCCTGACAAAACGTTTCCACTCCCGGAAGGCAAGGGAAGATAGGAGCCAGGAGCTGGACCGGGAACGCCTGCCGCGACATTTGGCCATTATCATGGATGGCAACGGTCGCTGGGCCCGCAGCCGGGGCCTCCCCAGGCTGGCCGGCCACCGTGCCGGGGTGGAATCCCTCCGGGATATCGTTCGGGCCTGTGTTGATTGGGGCATCGGTATCCTTACGGTTTATGCCTTTTCCACTGAAAACTGGAAACGGCCCCACGAAGAAGTAGAAGGCTTAATGAACCTGCTGGTAGAGTATCTGCGCCGGGAGTTAGCGGAACTACAGCGGGAAGGGGTCCAGGTACGGGCTATCGGCCGCCTGGAGAGCCTGCCCCAGCAGGCCAGGGAAGAACTGGAGCGGGCCAGAAAAGAAACGGCCGCCAATACACGTTTAATCCTCAACCTTGCCTTGAATTATGGGGGCCGGAGTGAACTGGTAGACGCCTGCCGGCGAATTGCCACCCTGGTGGCCAGGGGTGAGCTTGAGCCCCAAGAAATTGATGAAGAGGTAATTAATAACTCCCTGTATACCGCCGGCCTGCCTGACCCCGACCTTTTGATCCGGCCTTCCGGAGAATTGCGGGTGAGTAATTTCCTCCTCTGGCAGCTTGCTTATACAGAGTTCTGGGTTACCGATATCTACTGGCCGGATTTCCGGCGGGAAGACCTGCGCCGGGCCCTGCTGGATTACCAGCAAAGGGAGAGGCGTTTTGGCGGCCTAAAAATTTGACCCGATGGTGGTGGGGTTATGCTTGCTGCCAGGATGGTAGTAGCCCTGGTGGGTATCCCGTTACTACTAGGAGCAACATTTCTGGGCGGTTGGTGGCTCAACCTCCTGGCCGAATTTATTACCCTGGTGGGAATGATGGAGTTTTACCACCTGGCTAAACGGATGCAATTAAAGCCCATGGCGCCGGCCGGCCTCGTGGGGGGCCTGTTCCTGATCCTGGTTGCATATCTTAATAGGGAAATACCCGCCTGGTACCTGGCAGTCATAACCCTGGGCCTGTTGTTCCTTTTCCTGGTAATGTTCCCGCGCTTCGGGGTGGCAGACCTGGCGGTGACCTTTCTGGGCATCTGGTATGTAGGGGGCCTGGTAGCCTATTTACCCTTAATACGCCTGTTACCAGGTGGTGCCGGGGCCCTGACCATGGCCCTCCTGTTAACCTGGGCCAACGATAGCGGTGCCTATTTTTGCGGGCTCCTCTTCGGCCGCCATCATCCCTGGCCCCGCTTAAGCCCCGGTAAGACCTGGGCCGGGGCAATCGGGGGACTATTCGGGAGCATACTAGTAGCCCTGACTATCGGCCCGTTGTTATTGGCGGGCCTGAACTACTGGCTTCTGGGGATGCTGGCAATCCTGGTGGCGGTTGCCGCCCAGGCAGGTGATTTAATCGAATCCGGATTAAAACGCCAGGCAGGAGTGAAGGACAGCGGCTGGCTCTTACCCGGTCATGGCGGCATTTTAGACCGCTTTGACAGTTTGCTTCTGGTAGCGCCGGTGGTATACTATTATCTGGTCTTTTTCTTGTTTTAATCTTGAGGAGTGAAATCTTTGGCCGGCCTGAACGGACGCTTTCAACAGACTTTCCAATCTCTATTAATAGGCTTGATGGCTGCCGTATTGTTACTGTTGCTTTTTTATTACATATTTCCTGCCGCCAGGGAGATTATCAAGACCCTGGTGCCTGTCGTCCTGCCCTTTGCCCTGGCAGCTTTACTTGCCGCCATTATCGATCCTGCAGTCAACCTGCTTGAAAAAAAGTTAAAAATAGGACGTGGCTGGGCTGTCATTACCACCCTGCTCCTGGTCCTGGCCACTATGGGGGTTGCCCTGTTTTACCTGCTAGCCAATCTAATTGTTGAACTGGAAAACCTGGTCCTGAACCTGCCGGCCCAGGCCCGCAGCCTGGGAGCGCTTCTCCAGGATTATTTATACCGCCTGCAGGGCTTTTATTTCGGCGGTAACCTGCCGCCGGACATCCTGGGTTCCTTTCAATCTTTGCTCAATAATGCCGTAAACGTTTTGAAAAGTATCCTGACCCAAACAGTCCAGGGATTGGTTATTATCGTCAGTTCCCTGCCCGACCTCTTTATTTTTGTTATCATTACCCTGGTGGCTACTTATTTCTTCAGCCGGGATAAGGAGCTTATCCTGCGGACCTTGCTCCGGGTTATGCCAGCCGGGTGGCGGGAACGGACGGGCAGGGTTTTCAATTCCCTAAGCCAGGCGATTATCGGTTACCTGCGGGCGGAGATCCTGCTAATTACCCTGCAGATGACCCAGAGTGTTCTCGGCCTCATGATTTTAAAGGTGGACTACGCTCTGACCCTGGCCTTTCTGATAGGCCTGGCCGACTTGCTCCCTATTGTAGGGCCGGGTACGGTCTTTATCCCCTGGATCATTATTGAATTTATCCTTGGCCACTACGGCCTGGGGCTGGCCCTGCTTATTCTTTACGCCTTTATTATCATCCTGCGCCAGGTACTCCAGCCCAAGCTGGTGGCCGTCAACCTGGGTCTGCACCCTTTAACTACTTTGATTGCCCTTTATGCCGGCTTGAAGCTCCTGGGAGTGGTGGGCCTGGCCCTGGGACCCCTGACTATTGTTCTTTTAAAAGCCTTTTTCTGTTCCGGACAGGAGGTTAATAAATAATTGGCTAAAGAGATAACTGTATTGGGCTCAACTGGTTCCATCGGCCGGCAGACCCTGGAGGTTGTTGCTGCCCACCCCGACAGGCTCAAGGTCGCTGCCCTGGTAGCAGCCAGGAATGTCGAGCTCCTGGCCGCCCAGGTGCGCCGGTTCCGGCCCCGCCTGGCGGTTCTTTTGGATGGAGAGGGGGCCCGGGTCCTGTCCGGCATGGTCAGCGACCCCGAAATCCGCGTCCTGGCCGGGGAAGAGGGACTGATGGCCGCCGCCTGCCTGGAAGGGGTGGAACTGGTGGTGGCGGCCATGGTCGGCATTCGCAGCCTGAAGGCCATTCTGGCGGCCCTGGAGGCAGGAAAAGATATCGCCCTGGCCAACAAAGAAGTCATAGTGGCGGCCGGTCAACTGGTCATGGACCAGGCCCGGCGTCTTGGCCGCCAGATTATACCAGTGGACAGCGAGCACTCGGCCATCTTCCAGTGCCTGCGCCAGGGAGGCCGGGTGGCAGAAGTAATAATCACTGCCTCCGGAGGACCACTGAGGCAAATGCCCCGGGCCGAGATGGTTACTGTTACCCCGGAGCAGGCTTTAAACCATCCCACCTGGGTAATGGGGCCGAAGATAACCATAGATTCCGCGACCCTGATGAACAAGGGACTGGAAGTAATTGAAGCCAAACATCTCTTTAACCTCGATTTTGATCAAATCAAGGTTTTGATCCATCCCCAGAGCGTTGTACACGCCCTGGTACGTTACAGCGACGGCGCCCTTTTTGCCCACCTGGGGCCGGCAGATATGCGCCTCCCCATCCAGTATGCCCTGACCTGGCCGGAGCGCTGGGACCTGGACGTGCAGCCTCTGGATCTGGCAGCCCTGGGACGCCTGGAATTTGATTTGCCGGACCTGGAGCGTTTCCCCTGCCTGGAGCTGGCGCTCCGTGCCGGTCGCGCCGGGGGCACTTACCCGGCGGTCCTGAGTGCTGCCGATGAAGTGGCGGTGGAGTATTTCCTGGCCGGGAAGATAACCATCACCGCCATCAGCCAGGTGGTAGGCCGGGTCCTGGAGGAGCACCATTCGGAGCCAGTCCCTGACCTGGAAGGTATCCTCGCCACCGACGCCTGGGCCAGGCGACGGGCAGGAGCAATAGCTGAAGGATTGTCGCTTTAATATTAATAACAGAGGTTAGGTCTCGCATCATACCATCGAAATAGTGAGAATATGAGGGCGACCTCCCATTTCTCATCTACCACATCTCATTTACAGGAGTTGAGGTCTGGTGACCATTATCCTGGCCCTGGTTATCTTCAGCATCCTGGTTCTCGTCCATGAAGGGGGGCACTTCCTGGCGGCCAAGCGCGCCGGGATTAAGGTGGAGGAGTTCGCGATCGGTATGGGCCCGGCCCTCTGGCAGTTTAAAAAAGGGGAGACTGTTTATTCCCTGCGGGCCTTTCCCCTGGGGGGGTTTAACCGGATGGCCGGCATGGAGGGGCCAAACCTTGACGACCCCCGGGGTTTCAACCGCCAGCCGGTACTCGCCCGGATGGTGGTCATCGGCGCCGGTTCTGGTATGAACTTTCTCCTGGCGCTGCTCCTGTTTATTATGGTCTTTATGGTCCTGGGGATACCTGCTGATGTCAACATCATCGGCCGGGTCGAGCCGGGTATGCCGGCCGCCCTGGCCGGCTTGCAGCCTGGTGATAAAATCCTTCAGGTTAACGATACCCCGGTAAATACCTGGCGCCATATGGTCGATCTGATCTATAATCACCCGGAAGAAAAAATAACCCTGGTAATTGAACGGGACGGCCGGCAACAACAAATCAACCTCACCACCGCCAGGGATCCCCAGACGGGAGTGGGATTGATCGGTATCGGCCCCACCTGGGAAAGGCAGGGCTTCTGGCGCTCTATTGTTCTGGGCACCAGGCAGGCAATAGAGATTACCAGGCTCATTATCCTTAGCCTGGTAGAGATGGTGACCGGCAAAGTAGCGGCGGAGGTAGTCGGTCCGGTGGGTATAGTCCAGCTGGTAGGCCAGGCGGCAGCCTTCGGCCTGGCCAATGTTTTAAATTTTATGGCCGTCCTGAGCCTTGACCTGGGAATTATCAACCTGCTGCCGGTCCCCGCCCTGGATGGTAGCCGGCTGGTATTCCTGGGGCTGGAAGCAGTGCGAGGGCGGCCCATTAGCCCGGAAAAAGAGAACTTTATCCACCTGATCGGCTTTGCCCTCCTGATGGGCCTGTTAATTCTCATTACTTATAAGGATTTAATCCGGATCTTCAGCTGAGGTGAATTAAATGCCTGGCAGGCGCCGTCCCACCCGGCGGATCCAGGTGGGTAAGGTAGCTATCGGTGGCGGGGCCCCCATCGCCGTCCAGTCCATGACCAATACCGATACCCGGGATGTAACCGCTACTGTGGCCCAGATAAAGAGGCTGGCCGCCGCCGGCTGTGAAATCGTCCGCCTGGCTGTACCCGATCAAGAGGCGGCCCGGGCCCTGGCGAAAATAAAGGCTCTGGTAGATATACCCCTTATCGCCGATATCCACTTCGACTACCGCCTGGCCCTGGCGGCCCTGGAGTCCGGGGTTGACGGCCTGCGTTTAAATCCGGGCAACATCGGCGGGCCCGGGCGGGTAAAGGCGGTAGTCAAAGAGGCTGCCGCCCGCAGGGTGCCCATCCGCATCGGCGTTAACGCCGGTTCCCTGGAGAAAGAAGCCCTGGCGGCCTATGGCGGGGTGACGGCGGAAGCCATGGTTGCCAGTGCCCTGAAACACATCCGCCTCCTGGAGGATCTGGATTTCCGGGAGATTAAAGTTTCCCTCAAAGCCTCCGAGGTGCCTTTAATGCTAGCGGCCTACCGCCTCCTGGCGGAAAAGGTCGATTACCCCCTGCACCTGGGGGTTACCGAAGCCGGCCGGGGGCTGGAAGGAGCGGTAAAATCGGCCGTAGGCATCGGCATTTTACTCGCGGAGGGGATTGGCGACACCATCAGGGTCTCCCTCACCGGCGACCCGGTCCAGGAAGTTATTGCCGGCTTTGCCATTCTGCGGGCCTTGGGCCTGCGCCAGCAGGGAATTGAGTTGATCTCCTGCCCCACCTGCGGCCGCTGCCAGCTGGACCTGGACGCGGTGGCGGCCAGGGTTCAGGAGGAGCTGCGGGGTATTAAAAAGCCCCTGAAGGTGGCTGTCATGGGCTGCGCCGTAAACGGCCCCGGGGAGGCCCGCCAGGCTGACATCGGTATTGCCTGCGGTCCGGGCTTCGGTCTTCTTTTTCGCCACGGTCGCCCGATACGCAAGGTGAAGGAAGAAGATCTGGCCCGGGCCCTGGTTGAGGAAGTGAAACGCCTGGCGGCAGAGAGGCGGGAAAAGGGATAATGTGTGCCAAGAGGAGGCCGGGGATATGTTCCGGGTCCACATAGCTGGTAACAGGACGGGAGAGGTGTGGTTATCCAGCACTTTAACGTATGGGTCTAAAGAGCATACATTTTGTTGGGTTGAGTACTGGACCGTCCCCAGGACGCCCGGCTGTACCCTCTTAAGGTAATAACGTAATTTCACAGCGGGATAAAAGTTTGCGAAACTATTAGCCTGGTTAGGGGCAATCCGCAGGCGGCGTGCAGTGCCCGGCACTCAACGGATGGCCGCCTGGCTGCTGGAGTTAGCATAGATCCCGTTTGTTATTTGACTGACGGGCGCGCACCTGAGCGGCGAAGGGCCCTATCCCCGGCTATATAACTAAGTACCACAGAGCTCAAAGGAGGACGAGGATGCGAGCGAGTGAATTGCTGGCCCCGACCCTGAGGGAAACTCCGGCCGAGGCCGAGATTGTCAGCCACCAGCTACTCCTCCGGGGCGGCTTTATCCGTAAGGCCGCTGCCGGCATCTACACCTACCTGCCCCTGGGCCGGCGGGTGCTGGCCAAAATCGAGCAGATTATCCGGGAAGAGATGGACCGGGCCGGCGGGCAGGAGGTGGTCTTGCCCATTATCCAGCCGGCCGAACTCTGGCAGGAAAGCGGCCGCTGGGAGGTCTACGGCGAAGAGATGTTCCGCCTCCAGGACCGGCACCGGCGCCAGTTCTGCCTTGGCCCTACCCACGAAGAGATTATCACCGCCCTGGTGCGGAGCGAAGTCACCTCCTACAAACAACTCCCCCTGCTGCTGTACCAGATTCAAAATAAATACCGGGATGAGCGCCGGCCCCGCTTTGGCCTCCTACGGGGGCGGGAGTTTGTCATGAAGGATCTCTATTCCTTTGACCTGGACCAGGAAGGGCTTAACCAGAGCTACCAGAAGATGTACCAGGCCTACAGCAATGTTTTTCGGCGCTGTGGCCTGGATTTCCGCCCGGTCCAGGCTGATAGCGGTGCCATTGGCGGCAACTACAGCCACGAATTTATGGCCCTGGCCGCTGCCGGCGAGGCCCTGCTGGTTTATTGCCGGGAGTGCGATTATGCGGCCAATGTGGAAATAGCCGAGGCTAGAGCCCTGCCCAAAGCAGCTGCGGAAAATCCTGCCCCCTTGAAGGAAGTGGCTACACCGGGACAAAAGACGGTGACGGAAATCTGCACCTTCCTGCAGGTCACCCCGGACAAGCTCATCAAAACCCTTTTTTACGAGGCCGATGGCCAGCTCATTGCTGCCCTGGTTCGCGGCGACAGGGAACTCAACGAAGTCAAGCTCCAGAATCATCTCAACTGCCGGCACCTGGTCCTGGCAGACCCTGAAAGGGTGATGAAGGCCGCCGGGGCGCCGGTCGGCTTTGTCGGCCCGGTGGGCTTGCAGGGCATACCCCTTTACGCCGACCTGGAAATACCCTACCTGGTCAACGGGGTGGCCGGTGCCAACCGGGAAGGCTACCACCTGGTAAACGTCAACCCGGGCCGAGACTTTAAAACAGCAGCCGTGGTCGACATCCGCCAGGTGGAGGCCGGGGAACCCTGTCCCCGGTGCGGCGCCCCCCTGGCCCAGGCCCGGGGGATCGAGGTGGGCCAGGTCTTCCAGTTGGGAACCAAATATAGCAGCGTCCTGGGAGCCAAATATACCGACGCCCGGGGCCAGGAGCATCCTATCGTGATGGGCTGCTATGGTATTGGCGTCAGCCGGACCATGGCCGCGATTGTCGAGCAATGCCACGACGACCAGGGGATTATCTGGCCTTTGAGCGTCGCTCCCTACCAGGTGGTAATTATCCCGGCCTCCCTGAAGGATGACGGCCAGCGGGAAGTGGCCGAGGGGCTGTACCGGGAACTGGCCGCCGCCGGGGTGGAAGTCGTCTATGACGACCGGGATGAACGGGCCGGTCTCAAGTTTGTCGAGGCGGACCTCATTGGCTATCCCCTGCGGGTAACCGTCGGCAAAAGGACCGTCACCAGCGGCACGGTGGACGTTAAATGGCGGTCACGGAAGGAGGAAACACCGCTGCCCCTGGAGGGGCTGACGGCCCAGATCCAGACCCTGCTGGCTAGGGAGATGGAAAAATACCGGTTAAGAGGCTGATGGGCATGTCAACAAAGGATAACCTCTGGCCGCAACTACTTCGGGGCGGGGCGGTGCGCAAAGTAGAGATTGCCCGCCGGGAGGGCAGGTGTTGCCTCTGGCTCTGTCCACCCCATCCCCTGGAGCCGGAAGACATCGCCGCCTGCACTCGCTTCCTGGCCGGGGAATTTCCCGGCTTTACTTTTAGCATCAAAACCCTTGATCAGACCGGCAGCGGCGACCTGGCAGCCCTGGTCCGGGAAAAGCGAGCTGCAATCCTGGACCAGGTGGCCGGTATCCTGGGAAACGGCAGTTCTGCCTGGCTGGCCGGAGCCAGGCTGGAACTGCAGGGCCGGCACCTGAAGCTGATTTTGCCGGCTCCCCTGGCCGTCGAGGCCCTGAAGACCCGCCGGGGAGATATAATTTTGCAGGAGGTACTGGGCCGCTACGGTCACCAGGTGACTGTCGACCTGGTATCAGATAAGGAATACCAGGAAGAACTCCTCGCGGCTTCCCGCCAGCTCCAGGTCCGGCAACTGGAAGGGGTGCGGCGGGAAGCCCCGGCAGAGGTTAAAGCCCCGGACGGCACCGGCAGCACTACTGCTGACGGCCAGTTGCTGGGTAAAAAAATCGCCGTGGCTCCCCGGCCCCTGAAGGATGTCCAGGAAGAGGAGAAACAGGTGGCCGTTCATGGCGAGGTGTTAAAATTTGAGTCCCGCCAGCTAAAATCGGGCCGCTGGCTGGTGACCTTCGATATAACCGATTACACCGACTCCCTGACGGTGAAAGCCTTTGTTGATAAAGGGCCCCTGACCGAAGGTGGCCTGGCGGAAGGGGACTGGGTCCTGGTCCAGGGGCAGGTCCAGTATGATCGCTACAGCCAGGAGTTAATCCTCCTGGCCGACGCTATTGCCCGCGGCCAGCGGCCTACCCGGGAAGACAGGGCAGCGGAGAAAAGGGTAGAGTTGCATTTACATACCAAGATGAGCGCTATGGACGGCGTCACTGAGGTGGCGGCGGTGGTCCAGCAGGCGGCTCGCTGGGGCCACGGGGCGGTAGCCATCACCGACCACGGGGTAGTTCAGGCCTTCCCGGCAGCGGCTGAAGCCGGCCGCAAGTATGGCGTCAAGATCATCTACGGCGTAGAAGGATATCTCTTCGACCAGGATAACCAGCCTCCTGACCACCAGCGTACCTATCATATTATTATCCTGGTTAAAAACAAACAGGGCCTGGCCAACCTCTACCGTCTTATATCCCGGGCTCACCTGGATTTCTTTTATCGCAAGCCCCGCCTGCCGCGCCACCTCATCCAGGAGTTCCGCGAAGGGCTCCTGTTAGGCACGGCCTGCGAAGCCGGCGAGTTGATCCGGGGTTACCTGGCCGGGGCCGATCAGGCCCGGCTGGAAGAAATCGCTTCCTTCTACGATTTCCTGGAAATTCAGCCCCTGGCCAATAATGACTTTTTAATTCGCCAGGGACAGGTTGCCGACCGCCAGGCCCTCATAGATATGAACTGCCAGATAATCGCCCTGGGACAAAAATTGGGCAAGCCAGTTGTTGCCACTGGAGACGTCCATTTCCTAAACCCTGAGGACGCTATCTTCCGCCAGGTCCTCCTGGCCGGCCAGGGTTATGCCGACGAAGTCCAGGCTCCCCTGTACTACCGGACTACGGAGGAGATGCTGGCCGAATTTGACTACCTTGACGGGGAAACGGCCCGCCAGGTAGTTATAACCAACCCCCGGCTGATAGCAGAGCAGGTGGACGAGCTAAAGCCCATTCCCGACGAATTCTACCCACCGGAGATCCCGGGAGCAGAAGAAGAGTTAACCCGCATCGTCACTACCCGGGCCAAAGAGTGGTACGGCGACCCCCTGCCGGAAATAGTTCAGGCCCGCCTGGACAAAGAAATGCAAGCCATTATCGGCCACGGCTTTGCCGTCCTGTACCTTATCGCCCACAAGCTGGTGCACAAGTCCAATGAAGACGGATATCTGGTTGGCTCCCGGGGTTCGGTGGGGTCCTCCCTGGTGGCGACCATGGCGGGTATTACCGAGGTTAACCCCCTGCCGCCCCACTACCGCTGCCCCTCCTGCCGTTACAGCGAGTTTATTACCCAAGGCAGCGCTAAGTGCGGTGCCGATCTCCCGGCCAGGGATTGTCCCCGGTGCGGGACCAGGCTTTTGAAGGACGGCCATGATATCCCCTTTGAAGTCTTCCTGGGCTTTAAAGGGGACAAGGTACCAGATATCGATCTCAACTTTTCCGGGGAATACCAGCCCCGGGCCCACCAGTATACCGAGACCATTTTCGGTAAAGACCATGTTTTCCGTGCCGGGACCATTGCTACCCTGGCAGAGCGAACGGCCTTCGGCTTTGTCCACAAGTACCTGGAAGAACGGGGTATTAAAGCGCGCCAGGCGGAGATAAACCGCCTCGTAAAGGGCATCACCGGCGTCAAAAGGACTACGGGCCAGCATCCGGGCGGGTTGATGGTGGTTCCCAAGGGGGTGGACATGCACCTCTTCACACCCCTGCAGCACCCGGCCGACGATACCGGTAGCGGCACAATCACCACCCATTTTGATTACCACTCCATCAGCAGCCGCCTGGTTAAACTGGACCTTCTGGGCCACGACGACCCTACGGTGATTAAAATGCTGGAAGACCTCACCGGTGTAAACGCCCGGGAAATCCCCCTGGACGAACCCCGGACCATGTCCCTTTTCTCCAGCGTCGAGGCCCTTGGCATCAAGCCGGAAGACATCGGCTCCCAGGTGGGGACCCTGGGCATCCCCGAATTTGGCACCCGCTTTGTCCGCCAGATGCTGGAGGATACCAGGCCGCGGACCTTTGCCGAGCTCGTACGTATCAGCGGTTTTTCCCACGGTACCGATGTCTGGTTGAACAACGCCCAGGATCTGATTAAAAGCGGTACGGCGAAACTGAGCGAAGCTATCTCTACCCGGGACGACATCATGAACTACCTCATGCAGCACGGCGTGGTGGCCGACATCGCCTTCCGCACCATGGAAGATGTGCGTAAGGGTAAAGGTGTGAAAAAAGAGTACGAAGAGACAATCCGGGCCGCGGGCGTACCCGAGTGGTTCATCCAGTCCTGCAAAAAAATCAGTTACCTCTTCCCCAAGGCCCACGCCGTGGCTTACGTCACCATGGCCTTCCGCATCGCTTATTTTAAAGTCTATTACCCGGAGGCCTTCTATGCATCCTTTTTCAGCATCCGCGCCGACGAATTCGACGCCGACGTGGTGGCCGCCGGGTTGCCCCGCATCCAGGAAGAGATTGCTGCCCTGGAGCGCAAAGGCAACGAAGCTACCGCCAGGGAGAAGAACATCCTTACCATCCTGGAGGTAGCCAGGGAGATGTATTGCCGGGGCATCACCATGGAACATATCGATCTGCAAAAAGCAGACGCTAGCCGTTTTCTGGTGGAGCCGGGTAAGCTCTTACCACCCCTGGCCGCCTTGCCCGGGGTCGGCCGGGCGGCGGCGGAGGCCATCGTCCGCGCCCGCCAGGAACGACCCTTCACCTCCGTCGAAGATTTGCAGTACCGCTCCCGGGTCAGCAAGACGGTCATCGAAGCCCTGGAAAAGCACGGTGCCCTGGCTGATCTACCGGTCTCCGATCAGCTGGTCTTTTTTGGGTAAATGTCATTGATAAGCCTCTCTTGCGCCGGGCTTGTCCCGGTAAAAGTCTCACTTTTCCCTTGCAAGCCCCCTGGAACCTGTGCTATACTATTTTCAAGGTCGCTTGCAGCAAGACATTACCCTGTTGTTTTGTTGGAAAAGAGTGGGTTCCTGCCCACTCTTTTATGTTGACTCCCGGGAGGTAAATCCTTGAGCAAATTAACAGCACTAATCCAGGAACTGGTGGAGCCGATCCTGACCCCGATGGGATATGAGCTGGTTGACCTGCAGTATGGACGGGAGGGGGGGCGTTATATCCTGCGGCTGTTCATCGATCGGCCGGAGGGGATTGGTCTGGATGATTGTGAGCGAGTCAGCCGGGCCGTCAGCGCCCTGCTGGACGCAAAGGACCCCATTCCCCATAGCTACTACCTGGAAGTGTCTTCACCAGGCCTGGAGCGCCCGTTAAAGAAAGAAACTGATTTTAACCGTTTTGCCGGGCGGAAGATAAAATTACGCACTTTTGCTCCTATAAATGGGCAGCGACATTTTCAGGGGCGGTTACTTGGTTACCAGGATGGGCAGGTCCGGATGCACCTTGAGGAGGGGTGTGATCTGGCTATCCCCCTGGAGCAGGTAGCGACTGCCAGGCTGGTCTTCGACCTGGCAGATAACGAGGAGGACTAGCTAGAGATGAACAGTGAGTTTATCCAGGCACTGCGGGACCTGGAGAGGGAAAAGGGTATTAACGCCGATATTTTACTGGAGGCCATTGAAGCGGCTTTAATCTCGGCTTACAAGAAGAACTTTGGTTCCCTGCAAAATGTCCGGGTGGACATCCAGCGTGATACCGGGGAGATTAAAGTCCTGGCCCAGCGCCAGGTGGTAGAAGAAGTAACCGATCCCCGGCAGGAGATCTCCCTCGAGGAAGCGCGGGCCATCAACAGTAAATATGAACTGGGGGACATAGTGGAGAAAGAGGTGACTCCCAGGGATTTTGGCCGCATCGCTGCCCAAACGGCCAAACAGGTGGTCGTCCAGCGCATCCGGGAAGCCGAGCGAGGCTTGATTTATGAAGAATTTATCGGCCGGGAAAACGACCTCGTTACGGGTGTAGTCCAGCGCCAGGAAGGCAAAAACATTATCCTTGACCTGGGCCGGGCCGAGGCTATCCTGCTTCCCAGCGAACAGAGTCCCGCGGAGACCTACCGCCAGGGCGATCGCCTGAAGGCCTATGTCCTGGAGGTCAGAAAGACCAACAAGGGGCCCCAGATTCTCGTGTCCCGGACCCATCCCGGCCTGATAAAGAGGCTTTTCGAGCTGGAAGTTCCGGAGATCCACGACGGCATTGTTGAAGTTAAGGGCGTCGCCAGGGAACCCGGGGCGCGCTCCAAGATCGCCGTTCATTCCCGGGATGAAAAAGTCGACCCGGTGGGCTCCTGCGTAGGTCCCAAGGGGGCACGGGTACAGGCTGTGGTCCAGGAACTGCGGGGCGAGAAGGTAGATATCATTAAATGGAGCGATGACCCGGCTGTTTATGTGGCCAACTCCTTGAGCCCGGCCCGGGTCTTGGACGTGACTGTCGACGAAGAAAACAAGATCAGCCAGGTCATCGTTCCTGACAACCAGCTCTCCCTGGCCATCGGTAAAGAAGGCCAGAATGCCCGCCTGGCAGCCAGGATAACCGGCTGGAAAATTGATATTAAACCGGAATCCGAAGCCGGCGATTGGGATGCCTGGGATGCCGACCTGGATCTTGATGGCACGACAGAGGAGGAGTAAGCTTGCCTAAGCCCAGGAAAATACCTGTGCGGATGTGTGTCGGTTGCCGGGCCCGCAATGATAAGCGCAACTTACTGCGGGTGGTGCGGACACCGGAACAGGAGGTAGTTATCGATCCCACCGGTAAACGGGCCGGGCGCGGTGCTTATCTGTGCCCGCGGGTGGAATGCCTGCGGAAAGCTGTCAAGAGCCGGGCCCTGGAACGGGCCCTGGGCGTAGCTGTTTCCCCGGAGGTGCTGGAACGCCTGGAGGGCAGTTTCAACCAGGAAGGTAACCATGAATAATATCTATAGCCTGCTGGGTTTAGCTTACCGGGCCGGTAAAATCGCCTGGGGTTACCAGGCAGTTGTAGCAGCCCTGAGAAGCCAGAAAGTGGAACTCGTTTTACTGGCCAGGGATAGCAGTCCAGGGCTCAAGACAAGGATCTTGAGGTTTTGCCGGGAGTATCACCGTCAGGGGTTGCTTTACGGGCACAAGAACGAGCTGGGAGCGGCACTGGGCAAACCCCCATGTGCTGTCGTCGGCATTACCGATAAAAATTTTGCTGTTATAATTCGGCAAAGGGTGCGGGAGGTTGATGTATGAAAATTTGGGGGTGGTTTAATGGCCAAAACGCGTGTTTACGAATTAGCCAAGGAATTAAAGGTGACCAATAAGGATCTTATAGATACCATGGCCCGGCTGGGGATTTATACCCGTTCCCACATGAGCGTCCTGGAAAACGGGGAAGTTATTAAAGTACGCAATCATTACCGGCAGCAGTGGCGGGCGGCTAAATTGGCCCGGATGCACCGGGAACAAGCTGCCATGAAGGGAGAAGAACCGGTACCTGACCGCGGGGTGCCTGATGCTTCACGAGCAGAAGAGGTGCCTTCACGTCAATTACTAGCCCCTGAAACTGGAGCACCGGCGCAAGCAACCGGGGCAACTAGGCAGCCTGCCCCCGGGTCAGCCAGGCCCGCTAACGCCGGTAAAAACCGCATCCAGGAGCAAAAAACGGCTGCAGCTGCCAGACAGGCCGGCGGTGCACCGGCAGCAGAAGGACCGGCGTCCGCCGGGCAGCCCCGAAATGGTAAAGAGCTCCAGCAGGCCGTTGCCAATGGACAGGGGACGGAAGAACACCGGCAGCAGCCGGCAGCAACAGGCCAGCGTACCCAGGGCGGCGAGGCCGGGCGGGGACAACAGGCACGTCAGGGGAAAAAACGCAGGGGAGAGGGCCGTTCCCGGCAGGAAGAAAAGAAGAGCCCGGCCCGGGAAGACCAGGCAAACAGCTTTGCGACCAGGGGTAAAGAGGCTGCTCCAGCTGCCGGCCAGCGCCCGGCGGCAGAGAAGGGCCAGCGCCGGCCGGCCCACAACAAGCCACTCCGGATTCCCAAGCCCCCCGAGGCCGTCACCAAAGATTTACCGGAAAAACGGCGTGACCGCTCGAACACCAGGCCCGGTGCCAAACCGGCCGAGGCGGGCCGCAGCCGTAAGCGGGAAATGGAGAACCAGCTTGAAGAGCGCCTGATGCGGCGGGATAAGAATAAGGGGAAAGCCCAGAAGCATAAAGAGACTCCCAAAGTGGTCTTTAAGGTCACCCTGACCGGCAGCATTACCGTCCAGGAGCTGGCGAAAAGGATTGGCAAAACGGCGGCTGAGGTAATCAAGTATCTTATGGGCCAGGGAATTATGGCAACTATTAACCAGGAACTGGACCTGGAGACCGCAGCCCTGGTAGCCCAGGACCTGGGTGCCATAGTGGAGATCAAGGCTGAAAAACCGATTACCGAGCTGGAAGACCTGGTCGATCCCCCGGAGACCCTCCGGGAGAGGCCGCCGGTCGTCACTGTTATGGGCCACGTCGACCATGGTAAGACCTCCTTGCTGGACGCCATCCGGCGCACCAATGTTACGGCCAGCGAGGCCGGTGGTATTACCCAGCATATCGGCGCTTACCAGGTCAGGCTGAAAAACAGAAAAATCACCTTCCTGGATACCCCCGGCCATGCTGCCTTTACCGCCATGCGGGCCCGGGGTGCCCAGGCGACAGATATCGCTATCCTGGTGGTGGCCGCCGATGACGGAGTTATGCCCCAGACCGTCGAGGCAATTAACCATGCCAAAGCAGCCGGGGTACCCATAGTAGTAGCCATTAACAAGATCGATCGCCCTGAAGCCAATCCGGAACGGGTGAAACAGCAATTGACGGAATACGGCCTGGTACCGGAGGAATGGGGTGGCGATACTATTATGGTCCCGGTATCGGCGGTAACTAAAGAAGGCATCAATGAACTCCTGGAAATGGTCTTGCTGACAGCCGATGTGGCCGAACTCAAGGCCAACCCCGATCGTCCGGCCCGGGGTATCGTCATTGAAGCCCAGCTCGACCGGGGCCGCGGCCCGGTAGCTACCATGCTGGTCCAGAAGGGTACCCTGAAGATAGGCGATAACCTGGTAGCCGGTTCGGTTTATGGCCGCGTCCGGGCCATGGTTGATGACCGGGGCGAGAGGGTGAACAGCGCCCCGCCTTCCACGCCGGTGGAAGTCCTGGGCCTGTCGGATTTGCCCGAGGCCGGCGATATCTTCCAGGTAGTGGAGGATGAAAAGCTGGCCCGCCAGATTGCCTCTTCCCGCCAGGAAGAAAAACGCCAGGAAGAATTAAAGGCCGCCAGCAAGACTACCCTGGACGACCTGTTCAAGCAGATGGAGGCCGGAGAAGTCAAGGAACTGAACCTGGTCATTAAGGGGGATGTCCAGGGTTCGGTAGAAGCCCTGCGGGGCGCCCTGGAGCAACTCTCGACCAGTGAGGTTAAGGTCAACCTCCTCCACGGCGGTGTGGGGGCTATTACCGAGACCGATGTAATGCTGGCAGCAGCTTCGAAGGCGATTATCATCGGTTTTAACGTTCGCCCGGAGGCCAACAACGTGCGCAAGGCGGCCGAAGAAGCTGGCGTTGAAATCAGACTCTACCGGGTTATTTATGAGGTTATCGACGATGTCAGAGCGGCCATGTCCGGCCTTCTGGAACCGGAGGAGCGCGAAGTTATCCTGGGACGGGCCGAAGTCCGGGCTACCTTCAAGGTCCCCAAAGCCGGGACGGTGGCCGGGTGCTTTGTTACCGAAGGCAAGATTCAGAATCGCGCCCTGGCCCGGGTTATCAGGGATGGTGTGGTGGTCTTTGAAGGCCGGATTGAATCCTTAAAACGCTTTAAGGACGATGTGCGTGAGGTAGCCCAGGGCTACGAGTGCGGCGTTGGCCTGGAGAGGTTCAACGATATTAAAGAAGGCGACATCATCGAAGCCTATAACATCGAAGAGATTCAAAGGGAGCTTTAGGGAGGCGATGGCCGTGACCGCAAGGAACCAGCGGGTAGCTGAAGAGATGAAGAAAGAAATTGCCAGGATTATCCGGGATGAAGTCAAGGACCCGCGCCTGGAAGCCGGACTGGTCAGCGTTACAGGGGTAGAGCTCTCCAATGATCGTCACTATGCTAAGGTATATGTCAGTATCTATGGTGACGAGGAGGTAAGAAACCAGGCCATGGAGGGCCTGGCCAGGGCTACCAGCTTTATCCGGCGGGAGATCGGCCAGCGCTTAAGCCTGCGCTATACACCAGAAATTACTTTCAAGCTGGATGTCTCAATTGAGCATGGAGATCATATCAACCGCTTGCTGGCCCGGGTCAGGGCCGGGGAACATGCTGATGAGTGAGATCGGGCAGATAGCGGCTACCCTGGCCACCGCCAGGGAAGTGGCGGTGGCCACCCATATTATACCGGATGGCGATTGCCTGGGGTCGATGCTCGGCCTGACCCTGGCCCTCCGGAACCGGGGCACCAGCGTAATAGCTATCAACGCCGACCCGGTCCCGGAGATGTTCCAGTACCTGCCTGGCCAGGAAACCATCATCGCCCCGGATCAGGTATCCTCAATGCCGCCGTTACTGGTTATGGTCGACTGCACCGATATGGAACGGGCCGGTAAGGGTTTCAGCAGCTGGCAGCAGCGGGCAGAGAAAATAATTAATATCGATCATCACGTCAGCAACACCCGTTTCGGCCACCTGAACCTGGTTGACAGCCGGGCGGCGGCCACGGCGGAATTGATTTACGCCGTCCTCGAGCAGATACCGGGAACCTTTACCCCGGAGGTAGCAACCTGCCTTTATACAGCCCTGGCCACTGATACCGGCTCTTTCCAGTATGAAAATTGTACGGCCAGGACCCTGCACCTGGCAGCCAGCCTGATGGAGAAGGGGGCCAATATGCCCCTGATCCGGGAGCACCTCTGGGAGAGCAAGCCCTTAAATAGCATCCGCCTCCTGGCAGCTACCCTGCCCACCCTGACACTGGCCTATGAAGGCCGGGTGGCCTGGATGACAGTATCCAGGGCAGCCCTGGAGGCCAACGGCGCCAGGCCGGAACACGCCGAGGGTCTGGTTAATTATCCTCGCAGTATTGCCGGTGTAGAAGTAGGCATGCTTTTCCGGGAATTGCCGGATGGCAAAGTCAAAGTAAGCCTGCGCTCGAAAAAAATTGTCGACGTCAACAGGGTGGCGGCTTTATTCGGCGGCGGCGGTCACCGCCGGGCCGCTGGCTGTACCCTTGACGGCGACCTGGATACAGTAGTCGCCAGGGTTGTGGCTGCAGCCGGTGAGGCCCTGTAAGTATGGTTATGGGTTTTGTTAATGTCCTAAAACCGCCGGGACTTACCTCCCACGACGTCGTGCAGGAACTGCGCCGGCTTCTCAAGGTCAAGAAGATCGGCCATGGTGGTACCCTGGACCCCCTGGCGGCCGGCGTCCTGCCGGTTGCCGTCGGTACGGCCACCCGCCTGCTGGAGTACCTGCAGGGAGGCGATAAGGCCTACCGGGCCGAATTTATCCTGGGCCTGAAGACCGACACCCAGGATCTGGGCGGCCGGGTCCTGGCCAGGACACCCTGCCCGCCTTTTACAGAAAAGGATTTACAGGCCGCCACCGGGCCCTTTACGGGGACTATCAAGCAGGTACCACCCATGGTTTCGGCTGTGCACTACCAGGGCCGCCGCCTTTATGAACTGGCAAGGGAAGGCCTGGAGGTTGAGCGACCGGCCCGCCAGGTGACCATCCATGAATTTCGCCTGGTTAGGGCCTGGCCTGAGGGACCTTATTACCGGGCGCTGATGGATATTACCTGCTCCCGGGGTACCTATATCCGTACTCTGGGGGCTGACTGGGGCGATTACCTGGGCGTAGGTGCCACCCTGGCCTTTTTACTCCGTACCCGGGCCGGGAGTTTCCGGCTGGCAGATGCCTGGACCCTGGAGGAGATAGCCGGGGCGATAAACAGGGGCGAGGGGAACTTTCTTCTCCCGCCCGCCGCCGGCCTGGCTCACCTGCCAGTAATAATAGTTCCAGGCGAGTTTATCCGCCATGTGAGTAACGGGGTTGCCCTCAAGGGCGATGTATGCCAGTCGCTGCCGTCCCTCAGGGAAGGGGATGTTGTGCGCCTGGAGACCGGCGAAGGCAAACTCCTGGCCCTGGCCAGGGCTGAAATAAATTCCAGGGGGGCTTTCTTGCTAAAACCCCACAAGGTTTTGAAGTGAAGGGGTCGTCGAGATGCAGGTCTGGCAGGGACTGCCCGCTGAAAGGGCGATGAATGATGGTTGCAATCTTGCCCTGGGGAATTTTGACGGCGTCCACCGGGGTCACCAGCACTTAATCAGCAGTGTTGTCCAGAAATCCCGCTCCGGAGGGGGCGACGGGGTGGTTGTTACCTTCGTCCCCCACCCGGCCCGGGTTCTTGAAAGTAGCCCGCCGGGGTTGTTGACAACCACCGGGCGGAAAATAAAACTTATTGGCCAGCTGGGTATAGACCACCTCTTTTTATTACCCTTTACCCGCTCCCTGGCAGCCCTGGAGCCGGAGGCCTTTGTACGGGAGATTTTATGGGCTCATTTCCATCCTCGCCTGGTGGCGGTGGGCTTTAACTTTACCTTTGGCCACAGGGGAGCAGGCACGCCGGCCCTCCTCCGGCGCCTGGGGGAGGAGTTGGGCTTTAAGGTAGAAGTGATGGCGCCGGTAACCTTGCGGGGTCTCACCGTCAGTAGCACGGCCATCCGTAATGCCCTGGGAAATGGTGACATCGGCCTGGCTCGGGATCTCCTCGGTTATTGGCCGGTCCTGACCGGCAGGGTTGTTGCCGGCGATCAGCGCGGCCGGCAATTGGGTTTCCCTACTGCCAACCTGGCCGTACCCCCGGAGTTGAAGTTGCCTGCCTGCGGCGTTTATGCCTGCTTTGCCTCCTCCCGGGGTCAGAAGTGGCAGGCAGTGGTAAACATCGGCCGCCGGCCAACCTTCGGCTCGCACCTGCCGGCAACCATTGAAGCCCATTTACTGGATTTTAGCGGCAACCTTTACAATGAAGAAATGGAGCTGGAATTCCGGGCTTTTCTCCGCCAGGAGCGGAAATTCGCCAACCCAGGGGAGTTAAAGGCCCAGATGGAGGTTGATCGGGAACAGGCCCGCAATATACTGGGAGGATTCGGATTTTCAATTCTAGAGCAGAGGGACCGGCAAGCGTAACCAGACTGGAATTACTGGCGTAAAATATACTGGTTTAATAAAATTTACCAGGGCAGATTGGGGCTGGGATGATGAAGATAATTATTACCGCCCATGCCAGGAAACGTCTGCAGGATTTACGCCAGGATCAAATTAATGAGAGCGATATCCGGGCAGCCGCCCTGAGTATACCCGGTTATATACCCACGGCGACCCGGTTTCGGGGATTTATAGCCAGTACGGGACGGCCCTTTGACGTGGTGGTGAAGGATGTTCTGGCCGGGCGACTGGTGATTACCGTTATTGGAAAATAGCAGGTAAAAGGAAGTTGCGTTTGTTGCCGGGACAGCTTATAATATAGCTAATGAACCCGTGGCGAGGATTAGCGAAGCTCCGACGCTTTTCTTGGCCGGTTGGGGATGCTGGTATAAAGGAGGTGAAGTTGATGGCCCTGGATGCAGCCAAAAAGAGGGAAATTATTGCCCGCTATCAAAAACATGAAAATGATACCGGTTCGCCAGAAGTACAGATTGCCATTCTAACGGAACGCATTAACCACCTGACAGAACACCTGCAGGTACATCATAAGGACCATCACTCCCGCCGGGGATTGCTCAAGATGGTTGGTCAACGCCGGGGATTGCTCAATTACCTGCGTGACAACGATGTTGAGCGTTACCGGCAGATTGTCGAGTCCCTGGGCTTGAGACGCTAATTATTCCGGGAGCGGTAGAACCGCTCCTTTTTTAATGGCTTCTTAACAGTATTTAAGGTGTTGTTGGAAGGAAATACTATGATCAATGTCGAATGAAATTGGGTTTATAAGGATAAGAGTAGAGGAGGCTATTTATAACTAATGCAAGGGGTATTACGTAAAACCCTGGTTGTTGCCGGCCGGGATCTGACCCTGGAAACCGGACGCCTGGCCAAACAGGCCGGGGGAGCCGTCATGGTTAGTTATGGTGGCACCATGGTCCTGGTAACGGCAACGGCTTCAGAGGAACCCCGGGAAGGAATCGACTTCTTTCCCCTTACCGTTGACTACGAAGAGAGGCTCTATGCTGCCGGTAAAATCCCGGGCGGGTTTATTAAACGGGAAGGACGGCCCAGTGAGAAGGCCATCCTCTCGGCCAGGTTAATCGACCGTCCCATCCGGCCTCTTTTCCCTAAATTCTACCGTCACGATGTCCACGTGGTGGCTACGGTGATGTCCGTCGACCAGGATTGCCCTCCTAATGTGGCTGGCATTATCGGGGCGTCGGCAGCCTTGATGCTCTCGGCGATACCATTCGCCGGGCCCATCGGGGCAGTAAGTGTCGGGTTAATCGACAACTGCCCGGTTATTAACCCGACCCTGGAGGAGGATTCCCGGAGCAGCCTGAATCTTACCGTTGCCGGCACAGCCAATGCCATCATGATGGTGGAAGCCGGCGCTAAAGAAGTACCTGAAGACCTGATGCTGGAATGTATAATGCAGGGTCATGAAGAGATCAAGAGGATTGTTGCCTTTATCAATGAATTCCGGGCAGAAGCACTGGCCATGGGCCTGGCGAAGGAAAAACCGGAGCTAGTTGCCCCCCAGCTTGACTCGCTATGGGAGAGCCGGGTACGGGAGATTGCCACTCCCAGGCTGCGGGAGGTTATTTATCGCAGCCGCGACGAGAAGTGGAGCAAGCAGGAACGGGACAAACAGTTCGAAGCCTGCCGGGAGGAAATCAACAACTTAATCCTGGAGGGCCAGGAAGAGGCCCTGGCAGCCAACCCCGAACTCCCCGGCCTGATAAAAGAACTGATTACCAAGATCGAGAAGGAAATAGTCCGCCGGATGATCCTGACGGAAGGTATCCGGGTGGATGGGCGCACCCTGGAAGAGATCCGGCCCATCACCTGCGAGGTGGGGGTTTTAAGCCGCACCCATGGTTCCGGTCTCTTCACCCGGGGAGAAACCCAGGTTTTGACGGTCACCACCCTGGGGCCCATCAGCGATGAGCAGATCCTCGACGACTTGGGAGTCGATGAATCGAAACGCTATATGCACCACTACAATTTCCCGCCCTACAGCGTCGGTGAGGCACGCCCCATCAGGGCCCCCGGTCGGCGGGAGATTGGCCATGGAGCTCTGGCCGAGCGAGCCCTGGAGCCCATGATCCCCTCGGAAGAGGAATTCCCTTATGCTATTCGCCTGGTATCGGAGGTCCTGGGTTCCAACGGTTCAACCTCCATGGGCAGCGTCTGCGGCAGCACCCTGTCCCTCATGGATGCCGGGGTGCCCATCAAAGCCCCGGTCGCCGGGGTGGCTATGGGCCTGGTAAAGGAAAACGACCAGGTAGCCATCCTTACGGACATCCAGGGATTAGAAGACGCCCTGGGGGATATGGATTTTAAGGTGGCCGGGACGAAAAAGGGCATTACAGCCTTGCAGATGGATATTAAAATTGCCGGGATTGACAGGTCCATCCTGGAGCGGGCCCTGGAACAGGCTCGCCGCGGGCGGCTCTTTATCCTCGAGAAAATACAGGCTACCATCCCGGAGCCCCGCAAGGAGCTTTCACCCTATGCCCCGAGGATGCTGACTATTACCATTGACCCGGATAAAATTCGGGATATCATCGGCCCGGGCGGTAAGATCATCAAAAAAATCATTGAAGAAACCGGGGTGGAGATTGACGTTGAGGATGACGGTCGCGTCTTCATTGCCTCTACCGATGCCGCCGCTGGGGAACGAGCGTTGAAGATTATTGAATCCTTGACCCAGGATGTGGAAACAGGTAAGGTATACAACGGCAAGGTAACCCGGGTGACTGACTTTGGTGCTTTTGTAGAGGTAATACCAGGGGTGCTGGGCATGCCCGGTAAGGAAGGACTGGTCCACATCTCCCAGCTGGCCAACGAACGGGTAGAAAAGGTTGAGGATGTAGTCCAGGAAGGCGATTATATCCTGGTCAAGGCCATCGGTTTTGATCCCCAGGGCCGGTTGAAACTCTCACGTAAAGAGGCCCTCAATGAGTCGCCGGCCGTGGAAGGAGGGCACCGCCACTTACGCCGGGCTAGACCGGAAGCCGGCCACCGGGGCTTAAACAACCGCAGACAATCTCGTTAGTCTGATGGCGCCGTCAGAGGCATATACATTGATCAGGCAACCGAATAAAGGTGGTGCAGTCAATGTATGTGTTTTATTGGCAGCGACAGGGGTTTAAAGGTTGGGGCTTCCTGGCTATCCTCGGATTACTACTTCTCCTGGGTTTTACCTGCTGGTGGTGGATCAGCAGTGCGGCGGTGCCGGCCATGAAAACCCAGCCTATTTATCAGGGTGATCCGGAGCGGAAGGCAATAGCCCTGACCTTTACCATCGACTGGGGAGAGGAATACCTGCCGGCCATTCTGACCGCCCTGGAACAGGTCGGAGCCAGGGCGACCTTTTTCCCTACCGGCCAGTGGGCAGAACGCCACCCGGAACTGGTCCGCCAGATGGCTGCAGCCGGCCACGAAATCGGCAACCACGGTCAGAGCCATCCCCATCCCGATAACCTCAGCCGGGAGGAGAATCGCCAGGATATTCTTCAAGGCGAAGCAACGTTGAAGTCTATTACCGGGAAAAAACCCGTCCTCTACTCTCCACCCTACGGGGAAAGCAAACCCCAGGTAGTGGCTGCAGCCGGCGACCTGGGCTATAAGTTTATCATGTGGACGATAAATACCGGTGATTACCTGCCCAATACCCAGCCGGAGGATATCCTGGCCACGATACTCCCCAAGTGTCAGAACGGGGCCATCGTGCTGTTGCACCCGACGGAACCGGCGGCCAAGGCCCTGCCGGAACTTTTGAAGCAACTCAAGGAACGGGGATATGTCCTGGTAACAATTTCTGAGATTCTTCCAAACGGGTAAGCGCCCGTTTTTTTATAAGGTATGCCATGGCTGGAGATAATAACCTGGGAATAGCCTGCCGGGAGGTCCCTTTACCTGTCAGGGGCCCGAAAAAGCAGGGAATTTTCCAGGGAGTGATCAACGTGAAGCATGTAGTCCTTATTTTAGCCCTCGGCATTTTTTGTTTCCTGGGTTCCAGCCCGGTAAAGGCGGCCAGCGAACCTCAAATTACAGCACCGGCGGCCGTTTTGATGGAGGCAAGCACAGGGCAGGTCCTTTTTGAGCGGCGAGCCAGGGAAGAGCGCCCCCCGGCAAGCACGACGAAGATCATGACGGCCATCCTGGCCCTGGAATTGGGCCGGCTCGATACCCCTATAAAAGTAAGCGAAAATGCCGCCACCACCCCGGGGGCCAGTATTTACCTGCAAAAGGGGGAGGTATTGACCCTGGGGGATTTAGTAAAAGGGGCTCTCCTTGAATCCGGTAACGATGCCACCGTTGCCATTGCTGAGGGCCTGGCCGGTTCCGAGGCTGGCTTTGCCTTTTTGATGAACCGCAAGGCCTGGCTCCTGGGAGCCCGTATGACCCACTTCAATAACCCCAACGGTCTCCCTGATCCGGGCCATTATACCTCAGCCTACGACCTGGCCTTAATAGCCCGCTATGCCCTGGGCAACCCCGTCTTTCGCCGTCTGGTGGCCACAGTTGAGGACCAGATCCCGGGACCGGATGGAGTGCGCCATCTTTATAATACCAACCGCCTCCTGGAAAGCTACCCGGGAGCTGACGGTGTCAAGACCGGCACCACCGCGGCCGCCGGCCAGTGCCTGGTGGCCTCGGCCACCAGGGAAGGCCGCCAGTTGATTGCTGTGGTCCTGGGCAGCGCTGATCGTTACGGCGACACCAGGAGTCTCCTGGATTATGGTTTTAAAAACTTTTATTGCGAAAGGGTTAAAGCCGGGGAAACCCTGGGACAAGTATATATTCCCAACGGGGAAAAGACCAGTATCGGCGTGGCCCCGGCTATGGACGCTGGCTTCACGGCACCCCTGGCCCGGAGCGGCCAGCTGGAAAAAAGGGTGCTTTTACCGCGTGCCGCCAGGGCGCCGGTAAAGAAGGGGCAGGAACTGGGCCGGGTGCAGATACTTTTCGACGGCCAGGTGGTAGCGGCCGCACCTCTGGTGGCCACCGAGGATGTCAGGGCAATTCCCTGGTGGTCGCGGTTAATCTTCCCGGGTAATATTTTTTATACCGGCAGGTTTTCGACCCTCCTGGAACGAAATAAATGAAAAAACAGTTAGGGGGAAGGGAATGTACCGGAAAGAAACCCTGGAGAACGGTATCCGCATAGTCTCCGAGGAAATCCCCTTTGTCAATTCAGTAGCCCTGGGCGTATGGGTGCGGACCGGGTCCCGTAACGAGGATGAGGATAACCAGGGTGTTTCCCACTTCCTGGAGCACCTCTTGTTTAAGGGAACTACCAGGCGTACCGCCAGGCAGATAGCGGAGGAACTGGAGGCAGTCGGCGGGGTTCTCAATGCCTTTACAACTAAAGAATATACCTGCTTTTACAGCCGGGTCCTAGGGGAACACCTGGACCTGGCTATCGATGTTTTAAGCGATATGTTTTTTAATTCCCTCCTGGCCCCGGAAGACATAGAAAAAGAAAAAAGGGTGATCCTGGAGGAAATTAAAATGTACGAGGACTCCCCGGATGAATTGATCCACGACCTTTTTGCCCGGACCATCTGGCCGGGCCATCCCCTGGGAAGGGCTATCCTGGGGACCTATGAAACCGTGGCTGCTTTAAACCGGGATCTGATATACCGCTACTACCAGGAACAGTATAATAGCGCCAATATTGTCCTGGCTGCCGCCGGTAAGTTTAATACCTCCGAACTGGTCGCTAAACTGGCTGCATCCTTTGGCCGGCAAAGACGCCCGGGTAAGGCAGCCCAATTCCATCCGCCTGTAAACCGGGCGGCTATCAATATGCAGGTCAAGGATACGGAACAGGTCCAGATCTGCCTGGGCGTGCCGGGCCTGGCCCAGGATGATCCAGCTATTTATACTGTCCAGGCCTTAAACAATATCCTGGGTGGCGGCCTGAGTTCCCGCCTTTTCCAGCTTATCCGGGAAGAACGCGCCCTGGCCTATTCTGTTTATTCCTACCATGCCGGTTTCGGCGATAGCGGTCTCTTTACCGTTTACGCAGGTACTAGCCCGGATAACTACCGGCAGGTAGTACAACTGGTGCTGGAGGAGATGGCGTCCCTGAAGAACGACGGCGTAACCGAAGAGGAGTTAAAAAGGACCAGGGATCAGATCCGGGGCAATCTCCTCCTGGGCCAGGAGAATGTCAGCCAGCGAATGAACCGCCTGGGCAAAACGGAGGTCTCCTTTGGCCGGGTAATCACGGTCGAAGAAGTAATCGAGCGCCTGAACCGGGTTACCAGGGATGACGTCCAGGCCCTGGCGCAGCGCCTTTTCCGGCCGGAATATCTTTCCCTGACTACCCTGGGGCCGGAGGTAGAACCCCTGGACCTGGCTGACATAGCCAGCGTCGCCGGGTTATAGGAGAGTACCCCCATTGGTGACAGGTCTGGCAGACTAAAATTCCTGGCCGGCATTTGCCTGAAAGGAGGACTTTGGAACAAGCGCAGACAGAACCAGCCGGCGAAAGGGTCATTTTCTTAAGATCAGAGTGTCAGTTCCTGCATAGTGCAGGGATTGCTTACTGAGATAATAAGTGATAGGGAGGAGAAACCGGTGGACCGTTTGGAACATATCTTCGAACTCCAGGAGCGCTTTGACCGGGATCTGGCCCGGCGACGGCAGCTGCCGGATTATAGTCCCGCTGAGTGGATCCAGAAGGAAGTCCTGGCTGTGGTCGCCGAGCTGGGAGAACTCCTGGACGAAGTAAACTTTAAGTGGTGGAAGAACCCCCATCCCCTGAACCACGAGGCCATCAAGGGCGAACTGGTGGATATCCTGCATTTCCTGGTAAGCATGTGCCTCAAAGCCGGAATTACAGCTGAAGATTTTTATCAGGCCTACCTGGCCAAAAACCAGGAGAATTTTCGCCGCCAGCAAGGCCTGACGGACCAGAAGGAATATGTCGCCGGGTGGGCGGACAAGGAAGAATAAAGGAGCCGTTCCCCCTCATAGGCTTTAGAGGGGGTGACGGCAGTATGGAAATAGCTCTTTTCCTGGCCCTTTTGTTGCTCCTCTTTTTCCTGGCCCTCATGATCAAGGTGCACCATTACCGGAGTAGTAATGTCGAGGCAGTGGCCAGCCCTGCTTCCCGGGCCCTGGCTGAGTTAGTAGCTGTAGCCGGGGGGATTTACCTGTCCCTGGTTCTCCTGGTCAGCTTTTTAAAAATCAACCTGCCGGAGACGATTACCATCGGCCAGGTCCAGGTCGACCCCCTGGCCATTGTCGCCCTTCTGGTAGCTCTCCTCCAGCCCCTTCTTGTCAGCCTCTGGCCCTGGTTCAAAGGGCGGTAGGTGGTGGATATGCGCTTCACAGAACTCATGGGAAAGGAGATAATTAACCTGTACGACGGTTCCCGCCTGGGGAATTTCGCCGATGCCGACCTGGTCCTGGATGCGGAGGAGGGCAGGGTAGCGGCGATTGTCTTGCCGCCGCGGGGAGGCTGGCGTTCCCTTTTTGGTAGCCGCCAGGAACTCCTCATACCCTGGGAGGCGGTTCACAAGGTGGGCAACGAGGTAGTGGTGGTCGACCTGGACCCGACCTACAGCCGCCGGAAGAAAGATTGACAGTTCTTTTCCCTGGTGGTATTATAGGGGCAACAAATTAAAATTAACCTCATCTCGTGTGCAGTGGGGTAGAGGTGCAGCCGGCAAGAGTATTACCGGTGAGGGGGGCCCCGGTGAACTGGTAAGAAAGGGCCTGGCTGCCGAAGGAGGATGGCTGGCCCGGGCCGTCTTCCTGGGCCGGTGGCTAAATAAGCACCGGACTGTCACCGTCATGGTGGAGCGCTACTCACACGATGCGTCCTGGCGAGATGAGTATTCTGGTAATCCGGGAGAAAACCGGGGCGGGATGCTCATGGTTTTCTCTTATTTTTTTAGCGAGGTGATGGCCACGATAAGAGTTGTTGTGACCGGAGCGGCTGGCCGTATGGGTCGGGAGATGACGCGGGGATTGCTGCAGACAGAGGACATAGTCGTGGTCGGGGCCGTAGACCGCCGGGAAGTAGGCGTGGATATCGGTTCTTTGAACGGTCTCCCGCCGGCGGGGGTAGTCATCCAGGAGGACCTGGCCGGAGTGATCGCCAGTGCCAGGCCAGAGGTTATGGTTGATTTCACAGTAGCTGCAGCAGCCCTGGTCAACGCCCGGCTGGCAGTAGAGCAGGATGTCAGCCCGGTGATTGGTACCACCGGCATCAGCCTGGAGCGGCTGGATGAATTACACCAGCTCTGTGAAGCCCGCCAGGTTGGAGCGGTAGTCGCCCCGAATTTTTCCCTGGGGGCAGTTTTGATGATGCATTTTGCCGAGGAAGCGGCTCGCTATTTCCCCCGGGCGGAGATTATTGAAATGCATCATGACCAGAAAATCGACGCCCCTTCGGGAACCGCCCTGAAAACGGCTGAATTGATGGCTGCCCGGGTAAACCGTGCCCTCACACCGCCTCCGGCGGAAGAAAAGGTGGCCGGCGCCAGGGGTGCTACTTACCAGGGCCTGGTTGTCCATAGCGTTCGCCTGCCGGGGGCCGTAGCCCACCAGGAGGTAATATTTGGGGACCAGGGCCAGCTTTTGACCATTCGTCACGATACCACCAGCCGGGAAGCCTTTTTACCTGGGCTGCTCCTGGCTATAAGGAAGGTCCGCCAGCTCAAGGGGGTGGTCTACGGGCTGGAGAACCTGCTGGATTTTTAGACCTGGCACCTCCCGGAAAGGCTTCACATATATTGCAAGTAGTACAGGTGTACTACTAGTACAGGTGTACTAAGTTTGCAGGAGGTCGTTCCGGGATGGGTGGGATGCTAACAGGCATTAAAGTGGCAATGCTGGGGGGAGATGCCCGGGAAGCAGTCCTCCTGGAGGAATTGCTGCGGCAGGGAGCCGAAATCCAGGTGTGTGGTCTGCCAGAAGTACCAGGAGTGGACGGTTATGCCTGTTATGATGATCCCTGTGTGACCGTCAGGGGAGCACGGGTAGTCATCCTGCCGGTTCCTGGGGTCAACTCCGAGGGCCGGATTCATGCGCCTGGGAGCCAGCAGCCCCTTTATTTCAACCAGGAACTGGCGGAAGCCATACCGGCAGGGGCCCTGGTCCTGGTGGGAGTCGCCCGCCCCCTGCTCAAGGAAATGGCAACTGCCCGGGGCTGGCGACTGGTTGAAACGGCAGATAGGGATGAAATGGCGATTTTGAACTCTATTCCTACTGCCGAAGGGGCCTTGATGCTTGCCATGCAGGAGTTGCCTATTACTCTCCACGGTAGCCGGGCCTTTGTCCTGGGGCTGGGCCGGACTGGTTTTACACTGGCCCGCATGTTGGCCGGGGTAGGGGCCCTGGTAACGGTGGTCGACCGGGGCGCGGCTGACCGGGCGCGGGCTTATGCTGAAGGGTGGCGGGCGGTAGCCTTTACTGACCTGGCAGGAGTAATCGGGGAGGCAGATGTTATTTTTAACACCGTGCCTGCCCGGGTCCTGACAGCGTCCGTCCTGGCTGCCACCAGCCCCGGGGTCCTGATTATTGACCTGGCATCGGCTCCCGGTGGGACAGATTTTGCCGCTGCTACAGCCCTGAAACGCCGGGCTATGCTGGCACCCGGGCTGCCGGGAAAGGTCGCTCCCCGGACGGCAGGGCTTATCCTGGCCCGCCTTTATCCTACCCTGATCTTAGAGTGCCTGGAACGGCTGTAGACCCTACGGAGGTGCTTTTAAAATGCTGCAGGGTAAAAAAGTAGGGTTTGCCGTCACCGGTTCCCACTGTACTCTGGCTGCGGTGATGCCCGAACTGGCCAGGGTGGTTGCCGAAGGGGCAGAGGTGGTACCCATCATCTCCCCGGCTGTAAGGGATAGTGATACTCGTTTTGGCACCAGTAGTTACTGGCGGGCCGAAGTGGAACGGATTACTGGCCATAAGGCCATTGATACTATTGTTACGGCCGAACCCATTGGCCCGAAAAAACTCTTTGATATTCTCGTCATAGCTCCTTGTACCGGTAACACCCTGGCTAAACTGGCCAACGGGATTACCGATACCCCGGTTTTAATGGCCGCCAAGGCCCAGTTACGCAACCTGCGACCGGTAGTGCTGGCCATTGCCAGTAACGATGGCCTGGGGGCCAATGCTGTCAACCTGGGCCGGGTTATGAACACTAAAAATATCTACCTGGTTCCCTTTGGTCAGGATGATCCGGAAAAGAAACCCAATTCCCTGGTAGCCAGGATGAATTTGCTTGTTGCCACTATGGTGGCAGCCCTGGAGGGCAGGCAGATTCAGCCTGTCTTAATGGGGTCTCCGGAAAAGGGGCAGGTGACAGGAGGATAGGTTAAACAGCGATGGCGAATTTGAATGTTGCAGTAGTAGGTACCGGAGCTGTAGGCCAGACCATGCTCAAAGTCCTGGAAGAAAGGGATTTTCCCGTCGGCAGGTTAAAAGTCCTGGCGACCAGTCGCTCAGCAGGGAAAAAAGTCACCTTTAAGGGCAAGGAGTACCGCGTTGAGGAGACCACACCGGAATCCTTCGCCGGGGTTAACGTAGCCCTCTTTGCCGGAGGTGAAGCCAGTAAAATCTTTGGCCGGGCGGCGGTGGCCGCCGGAGCAGTGGTAATTGATAACAGCAATAACTTCCGTATGGATCCGGAGGTACCTCTAGTGGTCCCGGAGGTTAACCCCCGGGATGTGCGCTGGCATAAAGGCCTGATTGCCAACCCCAACTGTTCCACTATCCAGATGGTGGTCGCCCTGAAACCCCTGTATGACGCCGCCGGTATCAAGCGGGTGGTAGTCTCGACCTACCAGGCTGTTTCTGGCGCCGGCCAGGAAGCCATCGAAGAGCTGCGGGAACAGAGCCAGCAGGTCCTGGAGGGCAGGGAAGTGACTGGCAGGGTCTTCCCCTGGCAGATCGCCTTCAACTGCCTGCCCCATATCGATGTCTTCCTGGAGAACGGTTACAGCAAGGAAGAAATGAAAATGGTCAACGAGACCAGGAAGATTATGGGGGATGACGATATCCAGGTTACGGCCACCACGGTGCGGGTGCCGGTCTTTAACAGCCATTCGGAAGCAGTTAATGTCGAGACCAGGGAAAAACTGACGGCCTCCCAGGCCAGGGAACTCCTGGGCCAGGCCCCCGGGGTAGTGGTGGTCGACGATCTTGATAATAAAGCCTATCCCCTGGCCATCCAGGCCGACGGACGGGACGAGGTATTCGTCGGCCGTATCCGGGAGGACTTCTCCATTGCCAACGGCCTGAACCTTTGGATAGTTGCCGATAACCTGCGCAAGGGTGCAGCGACCAATGCCGTGCAGATTGCCGAATTACTGCTGCAGGAGGGTCTCCTCTAGGGAAAAGAAAAAAGTTTTTAACCTTTTAACCCGGCGCACCCGGCTGCAGGCCTGGCAGGGTACTAATAATCAAGTGAAGTGAGGTGGCCGGCGTGAAGGTCCTGGTCCAAAAGTTCGGCGGTTCGTCAGTAGCCAGCCCCGAGCAACGCCTGGTAGTAACCGGGCATATCGAAAGGGCCTGCCGGGAGGGTTATCAGGTGGTAGTAGTCGTTTCGGCTATGGGACGCCGGGGCGCGCCCTATGCTACTGATACCCTCCTTGAACTGCTGGGGGATAACGAGGTTGACCCGCGGGAGCGGGATCTCCTGCTGGCTTGTGGCGAGATTATTTCCGGGGTGGTCCTTGCCGGTCTCCTTAAAAGCAGGGACCTGCCGGCAGTTTTCTTGACGGGCGGCCAGGCCGGCATCATTACCGACGCCCAGTTTGGGGACGCCCGTATACTTAGGGTTGAACCGCGCCGGATTCAATCCTACCTGGACCAGGGCCGGATAGTGGTGGTAGCCGGTTTCCAGGGAGTCACCGAAGCCGGGGAAGTAACCACCCTGGGCAGGGGTGGCAGTGACACCACGGCGGTTGCCCTGGGGGTTGCCCTGGGGGCGGAAGCAGTAGAAATTTTTACCGATGTGGATGGGGTTAAAACTGCTGACCCGCATATTGTCAGCGATGCCAGGACCTTAAGCACCATCACCTATAACGAGGTTTGTCAGATGGCTTATGAAGGGGCGAAGGTAATCCACCCCCGGGCTGTGGAAATAGCACGGCAAAAGAATATTCCCCTGCGGATCAAGTCCACCTTTAATGACGGCCCGGGTACCCTGGTGGTAGCCTGGCAACCGGGCGTCACTGGCGTCCATATCAGCCGGGACCGGGTCATTACCGGCATTACCCATATGGACGGCCTGACCCAGCTGCGAGTTTCCCTGCCCCCAGGAGAAGGGGCCGGGGAAGTTTTCTCGCTGCTGGCTCAGAATAATATCAGCGTCGACTTTATCAATGTCTTTCCCGGGGAACTGGTCTTTACCGTTAAAAGCGAGGTTGCCCAGCAGGCCCTGGCACTGATTAAAGGGCGGGGCCTGGAGGTGACTACCCGCCCCGGCTGCGCCAAGGTGGCCACGGTTGGGGCCGGCATGCGCGGTGTACCCGGGGTCATGGCTGCCATTGTTACGGCCCTGGAGCGTGAGGGTATAAAAATACTCCAGTCAGCAGATTCCTATACTTCTATCTGGTGCCTGGTGGACAGGAAGGATATGGAACGAGCCGTGCAAACCCTCCACCGTGAGTTTAAACTTAACGACGGTGAAACAGGCGAGGTGAAAGCTTATGCAGTGGGGTAGAATCTTAACGGCGATGGTAACTCCCTTTACAGCAGACGGGAAATTGGATTTAGACGGTGCCCGCAGGCTGGCCACCTACCTGGTAGACCACGGCAGTGACGGGCTGGTGGTCGCCGGCACTACCGGGGAATCGCCGACCCTGACCCATGAGGAAAAAATAGCCCTTTTCCGGGCGGTGAAAGAAGCAGTCGGCGACCGAGCGGCAGTCATCGCCGGTACAGGCACCAATTCCACTGCCGCCAGCATCGAACTCTCCCGGGAGGCCGAGGCCCTGGGAGTAGATGGCTTGATGCTCGTGGTGCCCTATTACAACCGGCCATCCCAGGAGGGCCTTTACCAGCATTTTAAAGCTATAGCTGCGGCCACCGCCCTGCCCATTATACTTTATAATATTCCTTCCCGTACCGGGCGCAATATGGATGTGACTACAATCCTGCGCCTGGCGGAGATCAAGAATATCAAGGCCGTTAAAGAGGCCAGCGGCGATCTGGACCAGGCAACGGCCATCCTGCGGCAGGCGCCGGCCGGTTTTCTGTTATATAGCGGCGACGACTCCCTGACCCTGCCCCTGATGGCTGTGGGAGGTTACGGCATTATCAGCGTCGCCGCCCACGTAGCCGGGGAGAAGATGCAGGCCATGGTCAGGGCCTTTACTGCCGGGGATGTCCAGGGGGCGGCGGCTCTCCACCGGGAACTCTTCCCCCTCTTTAAAGCTCTCTTTATAACCACCAACCCGGTACCGGTAAAGGAGGCCCTGCAAATGTTGGGACTACCGGCCGGGCCGGTGCGTTTGCCCCTGGTAGGGGCCACCCGGGAGGAAAAGGAGAAAATCGCTGCTGCATTAAAGGAAACAGGCCTGTTGTAGTCCCCAAAAAGGTTGCAAGTCGGGACTAGATAGGGTATAATAAAAATAGCTGGTTAAGAACGTAAATAGTACCGGGTCGGCGAACTGCAGGCCCGGTATTTAATTGGCGCCTCAGGTTTGCTTCTTTGAAAACTGAAGATGGAGGTGGATTAATGGCCGAAAATGAGCGTAAGGTTTCCTTGATCCCCCTGGGTGGCCTCGGGGAAATCGGCAAGAACATGATGGCGATCAGGTACGGGAACAGCATACTGGTCATCGATTGTGGCTTGACCTTTCCCGAGGATGAATTGCTGGGTGTCGATGTGGTCATCCCGGATTACACCTACCTGGTAGAAAACCGGCAAATGGTTAAGGGGATAATTGTCACCCACGGCCATGAAGATCATATCGGTGCCCTACCCTATGTTTTAAAGGATCTAAATGTGCCGGTTTATGGAACCAAGCTAACCCTGGCCCTGATCCAGGCCAAACTGAAGGAACAGGGTAACCTTAACGGTGTCCGGCTGCAGCAGGTGAAGCCCAGGGATACTTTAAGGATCGGCCCTTTCAGGGTTGAGTTTATTCATGTCAGCCATTCCATTGCCGATACTGTCGCCCTGGCTATTCATACGCCGGTGGGCACCATAGTTCACACCAGCGATTTTAAAATTGATTATACACCTATCGACGGGGAAGTCTTTGATTTCTATAAGTTTGCCGAGCTGGGTGAAAAGGGCGTCCTGGTGCTGATGTCGGACAGCACCAATGTTGAACGACCGGGCTTTACCATGTCCGAACGCGTAGTCGGGGGGACCTTTGATGAGGTGTTCCGCCGGGCACGGGAACGGATAATTATCGCCAGCTTCGCATCCAATATCCACCGGGTCCAGCAGATAATATCTACGGCTTACAAGTACAATCGCAAAGTAGCGGTGGTAGGCCGCAGCATGGTAAACGTAGTCAATATTGCCCAGGAGATCGGTTACCTGGATATCCCGGAAGGTACACTGGTGGAGCTGAGCGAACTGGCCCACTTGCCTAAAAACCAGACGGTGATCATATCTACCGGCAGCCAGGGGGAGCCCATGTCGGCCCTGACCCGGATTGCCCGGAATGATCACCGCCAGATTGAAATTGTTCCCGGGGATACGGTGGTTATTTCCGCCTTGCCCATCCCGGGCAATGAAAAATTGGTGGCGCGAACGGTAGACCAGCTGTTTAAACAGGGTGCCGATGTCTATCATGAAGCCGTTGAAGGGGTCCACGTTTCCGGTCATGCTAGCCAGGAGGAACTGAAACTGGTCCTCAGTCTGGTCAAGCCCAAGTTTTTCGTCCCCGTCCACGGCGAGTACCGCATGTTGATTAAACACGCCCGCCTGGCTGAAGAGCTGGGAATACCTCCGGAAAATATTTTTGTGGCTGAAAACGGCCAGGTAATGGAGTTTACCAGGGAGGTTGGTAACTTTAATGGCCGTGTCACCGCCGGTCGCCTCCTGATTGACGGCCTGGGGGTGGGGGATGTGGGCAATATCGTCCTGCGGGATCGCAAACAACTCGCCCAGGACGGCCTGCTCATTGTGGTCCTTACCCTGAGTAAAGAAACCGGGAGTGTAGTCGCCGGGCCGGATATTATCTCGCGGGGGTTTGTCTATGTACGCGAGAGTGAGGAACTGCTGGATGAGGCCAAAGAAAGGGTCCGCCAGGCCCTTGATAAGTGCAGTGAACGCAAGGTAAATGACTGGTCAACCATTAAGGGCAATATCCGTGATATCCTGGGCAAATTCCTCTACGAAAAAACCAGGCGGCGCCCCATGATCCTGCCTATTATTATGGAGGTATAACTACTAAAGAACCGGTGCCACGAGCACCGGTTCTTTACTGCCAGCGGGGAGTACGGAACTTGGGGCTTTATAATCCTGCAGGCTTTATATTATTGAGACTGCGGGGGTCGATTATGCTCTCCGGGGCAAAGTTGATAATGCATCCCGGCTGGTAGGGGCTATATAAATAGTCGGCCGGGTCGGTGCTCAGAAGTCGGGTGATCCGGGCCTGGTTGAAGCCCAGGGGCTCAATCTCCAGGGTTAAACGGCCCACTCTGAACTCCTGCCGCTGGGGGCAGAAGTCATCCATACCCTCCCAGATAAGCTCCGGCGGTAAGGGGCTGTAAAGATACATCAGTGTCGCCTCCCCGGACCGGGGGAGCCTGCCGCGATGAGTTCCTTCACTTTCCGGACGGCAGACGCCAGGCCGCCGACTTCATCGATTAACCCTACTCTTACGGCATCCTGGCCGACCAGGATGGTACCGATATCCCGGGCCAATTCCCCGGTCTGGAACATCAGCCGCCGCAGTTCCTTCTCAGAGATGTTGGCGTGCTCGACAATGAAACGAATGACCCGGTCCTGCATTTTATCCAGGTATTCATAGGTCTGGGGTACGCCGATGACCATACCCGTAAGGCGAATAGGGTGGATGGTCATGGTCGCTGTCTCAGCAATAAAGGAATAATTTGCTGCCACAGAGATTGGCACGCCGATGCTATGCCCGCCACCCAGGACCAGGGAAACCACCGGTTTGGACATGCTGACCAGCATTTCGGCAATTGCCAGGCCTGCTTCGACATCACCGCCGACGGTATTTAAGACCACCAGAAGACCCCTGATGCCGGGATCCTGTTCTACGGCTACCAGCTGGGGAATAATATGTTCATATTTGGTAGTCTTGTTCTGGGGAGGCATTACCAGGTGCCCCTCGATCTGGCCGACGATCTGCAGGCAGTGGATTTCACTTTTAAAGTCAGGAACACTGGTCTGCCCTAGCTCTTTGATGTTTTCTACCTCGGGATTGGCGGGACGGTGCCCAAAATTACTCCTGGCTGGTTCCCTCTGGGGATGGGGTGGGGGCGCTGCCGGCTGGTTTGGTACCGGATGGGGATTAATATCGGGACCAGGCATCTTAGCTTTCCTCCTTCTTCGTAAACACTCATTCATAGGTTGGCTTAGATTAGTATAAGGATAAGAAGAGGTAAACATACATTGATACTTTTTAAAGGCAGTGCAAGGAATCTGGCCGCCTGGCGTAGAATAGAAGCAACCGGGGTGATGGAAAATGCCTCCTGCCAGGATCATAAGTGAGAAGATAAAAAACGAGATCATGGGTGTAGCCCTGGTAGCTTTTTCCTTTCTCTGCCTGGCGGGCCTTTATATCCTGGATCTGGGATATGCAGGTTCAGCAGCCAGTATTGGGGCTATTGGCCAGCTGCTGGTCCAGTTTTTAAGGGCCATGACCGGGGAGGGTAAATATCTATTTCCCCTCCTGCTGGCTGCCTGGGGAGTAAGGCTCATTATCGGCGGCAGGGTTAAGGATTCCCGGCCCAGGCTGGCCGGAGGGATATTACTTTTTGTAACCCTGTTAAGCGCCCTGCATCAGCCTTTAATGGACGGTAACAGTTATAAGGAAGTCCTGGCGAGCGGCCTGGCCGGCCAGGGTGGCGGTTTCATCGGTGCTGTGGGTGGTTTGATGTTGAAGTCTATTTTTGGCCGCCTGGGCACCTGGATTGTTCTGGCCGCCCTGGCGGTAATATCCTTTCTCCTGGCTACAGGGATTTCCTTGACCCGTATATTACGCCGCATCGGGCAGGGGTTGGGAACAGTAATTCCTGCTGTCAGGGCCTGGCTCCTGGCTTTCCTTTTTACCGAAGTTGACGAAGAGGAACCGGTTGCGAAAAAAGAAAGGGGAAAACGAAGGAAAAACAGGACCGGATCCCAGCCGGAAGAACAGGAGGAAGTACCGGTAGTCATTAACCCTCCACCCGAACCCCCGCCGGTAATTACGCCGGCTATTAGCAAAGAGGAACCCGTACCCGTACCGGTTAAGGTATATCCTGAAAGTACCCCCCCTCCTGTTGCTGAGGAAGACAAAAAAAACCGGCGGCGACCCAAGGTTAACCTCCAGGCGGACAACACCGCTGTCCCGGAGGAAGAGGGCGTTTCTGAACCTTCCGGGGCATATGTCCTGCCACCCTTAAACCTTTTAAGTCGTCCAGTTAGGGTTAAAAACCCCCGCCTGGAAAAGGATATTACCGACAGGATTAAGATCCTTGAGGATACCCTGGACAGTTTCGGGGTCAAGGTGAAGGTAACCCAGGTTAGCTGTGGCCCGGCTGTTACCCGTTACGAGGTCCACCCGGCGCCGGGGGTAAAAGTGAGCCGGATCGTCAGCCTGGCCGACGATATAGCTTTAAGCCTGGCCGCTTCCCAGGTGCGCATCGAGGCTCCCATTCCCGGCAAGTCGGCCGTGGGCATCGAAGTACCCAATAAGGAGATTGCTGTCGTTCACCTGCGGGAAGTGCTGGAAGACCCGAGCTTTACCGAAGCCAGCAGCCGTTTGACGGTAGCTCTCGGTAAGGATATTGCCGGTAATCCGGTTATCGCCGACCTGGCCAAGATGCCCCACTTGCTCATTGCCGGGGCTACCGGTTCCGGTAAGAGCGTGTGCTTAAACGCCCTTATCTGCAGCCTGCTCTTTAAAGCCACTCCCCAGGAATTGAAGCTTTTAATGATTGATCCCAAGATGGTGGAGCTAACCCAGTATAACGGTATCCCCCACCTGCTGGCCCCGGTGGTCAGCCAGCCTAAAAAGGCTGCGACCGCCCTCCACTGGATGGTCAATGAAATGGAGAAACGTTACCAGCTTTTTGCTGAAACGGGAGTCAAGGATATTACCAGGTACAACCGTCTCCAGCAAAAGGAGAATAACGGCCAGGAAACCCTCCCCCTGGTGGTCGTTTTGATTGATGAGCTGGCCGACTTGATGATGGTTGCTCCAGCAGATGTAGAAGACGCCATCTGCCGCCTGGCCCAGATGGCCAGGGCGGCGGGTATCCACCTGGTAGTCGCCACCCAGAGACCCTCGGTAGACGTTATTACCGGTTTAATCAAGGCCAATATCTCATCGCGGATTGCCTTTGCGGTTTCTTCCCAGGTTGATTCCCGGACTATCCTGGATATGGCCGGAGCTGAGAGGCTCCTGGGAAGGGGCGACATGCTTTTCCTGCCCATCGGGGCGAGTAAACCCATTCGCGTCCAGGGGGTTTATGTCTCCGACCGGGAGGTTGAGGACCTGGTTACTTATGTGAAGCAGCAAGGCCGGCCGGAATACAACCCAAATTTTTTAAAAGGCGAAGAAGCGGGGGAAGAAAACAACGAAGCCGCGGACGAACTTTTTCCGGCTGCCGTCAGGGTGGTCCTGGAAACGGGCCAGGCTTCAATCTCCATGCTCCAGCGGCGCCTGCGGGTAGGCTATACCAGAGCGGCACGACTGATGGATATGATGGAAGCCAGGGGGTTTGTCGGCGGTCATGAAGGAACCAAGCCCCGGGCCATTCTTACCAATTGGGAGGAATATCAGGAACTATTTGGCGCAAATGATGAATCCTGAGGGCAGGAATCTTCTTGACAGGTGTCGAAGACTAGAGTACCAGGAGGTGAGGCTATGGGACAGGTAGGCGAGATCCTTCGCTCTACGCGCCAGGAGAAGGGAATATCCCTGCGCGAAGCAGAAGAAGCCACCAAAATCCGTCTGAAGTACCTTGAGGCCCTTGAAAATGGAACCTATGATGAAATTCCCGGGCGGGTTTACGCCCTGGGCTTTTTACGTAATTATGCCCGCTTCCTGGGGCTGGATCCCGCGGAATTAACTGCCCGCTTTAAGGAAGAATACCCCCCTAAGGAGGCTTACCAGGTAGAGGAATCCGGTATTACCACACCCAGGTTAACCTCCAGGGGATGGAGCCGCTGGTTGCTTATCCTGGGAATTATCCTGGTCCTCTGGGGCGTGAATCGTTTATATAGCTATTATCGCCCTTCGCCGGAGCAGCCACCGGCACCGCCGCCGGTTACCCAACCGGCACCAGCAACTCCGGTACCTGTAACCCCGGTACAGCCGACTTCACCGCCATCCCAGGCCCAGGGGGTAGAGGTTAAGATCCGGGCTACCGGGAATTGCTGGGTAGGAGCAGTCGTCGACGGTAAGGCCGATTTCTCCGGGACGCTCAAGTCCGGAGATGAAAAGGTCTTTCAGGGACAGGATAAAGTGAGTGTAACCCTTGGGAGCGCAGGCGCCGTCGAGGTAACCTTCAACGGTCAGGTGCAGCCACCCCTGGGTAAAGCAGGGAGTGTAGTTACCTTTGAAGCTGATAAGGGCGCTAACCAGTTGCGCATAATTAAAAAGCAATGATAAGAGTTGCCGTTATAAACCTGGGTTGTCCTAAAAACCAGGTAGAAAGCGAATATATGCTGGGAGTCCTGGAAGAGAGCCGCCTGGAATTGGTCAGCGATCCCCGGCAGGCGGAAGTGGTAATCGTTAACACCTGCAGCTTTATTACCGCTGCCAGGGAAGAGGCTTTAGATACGATCCTGGAGCTGGCCCGGGCTGCCAGTCACCCGCGGATTATTGTTGCCGGTTGCCTGGCCCAGCAATACGCCTCCGAGTTATGGCAGGAATTGCCGGAGGCAGCAGCCTTCATCGGACCAGGGGCAACAGGCCGCTTGCCGGAAATTATTAACCGGGTACTAAAGGGTGAAAGGGTGCTGGATGTACCGGGCCCGGAAATGGTTACCGGGGGATTGCCACGCCGTATCGAAGATGGGAAGCCCTTTGCCTATTTAAAAATTGCCGAAGGGTGCAATAATCGCTGCACCTACTGTACCATCCCGGCCATCAAGGGGCCTTATCGCAGCCGCCCCTTGGAGAAGGTGGTGGCCGAGGCCGTTTTCCTGGCGGCCAGGGGCGTAAAAGAGCTGGTCCTGGTAGCCCAGGATACGACGGCTTACGGCCTGGACTGTTACGGAGAATACCGCCTGCCGGAACTCCTGCGCCGCCTGGCGAGTATAGATGGGATAGAGTGGGTGCGTCTACTCTACGCCTACCCGACCCGGATCACCCCGGAGTTGATCGAGGTTATGACTACTGTGCCCGGGGTTGTACCTTACCTGGATTTACCCCTGCAGCATGCCAGTGAAGGCGTTTTGAAGCGTATGGGTCGTCCCGGGACGGGGGCGGCGGGCTTGAGAGCTATAGAAAACCTGCGGCGGGCCATACCGGAGATAACTATCCGCTCTACCTTTATCGTGGGCTTTCCCGGGGAGGAGGAACAGGATTTTCAAATCCTTCTTGACTTCCTTACTGCCGCCCGGCTGGACTGGGTGGGGGCCTTTAAATTCTCTCCCGAGGAAGGTACAGTAGCGGCGGGCCTTCCAGGCCAGGTACCGGAAGAGGTTAAGGAAGAACGTTACCAGAGGTTGATGCTCCACCAGCAATCCATTACCAGGGCCTGTAATGAGGGCTGGCTGGGCCGGGAGGTCCAGGTTTTGAAGGAAGGGCCGGAGGTAGGGCGCAGTATGCGCCAGGCCCCGGAAGTAGATGGTGTGGTATATGTTAAAGGGGATCCCTCACCAGCCGGTAGCATGGTTACAGTAAAGCTGACCCATCTCTATAATATCTATGATTTTCTGGGGGAGATCAAGGCATGACCCTTGCCAACAGGGTAACCATGTTGCGCTTGATCCTGGTGCCTTTATTTGTATTTTTTGTCCTTCGCCCCTGGGGGCCCGGGTATTACCTGGCCGCCGGGTTGTTTGTCCTGGCGGCGGCTACCGATGGCCTGGACGGTTACCTGGCCCGCAGGCGCGCCGAGGTAACCGGGCTGGGCAAGTTGCTGGATCCCCTGGTAGATAAGCTCCTGGTCACTACGGCTTTAGTTCTACTGGTACAGATGCACCTGGTCCCCGGGTGGGCTGTAGTGCTCATTATAGGCCGGGAATTCTTAATCAGTGGCCTGCGTCAAGTGGCTGCCGGCGAAGGGTTAATCCTGGCCGCCAGTTACTGGGGTAAAATCAAGACTTTAGCCCAGGTAATAGCTGTGGTCGCCCTCCTGGTAGGTATACCCTGGGCATTACTAATCCTTTATGGCGCCCTGGCCCTGACCCTGATCTCGGGATTCCATTATTTCTTTTTAAATCGAGAACTCCTTTATCGGCTTGGATAAAGGGAGGGTGGCAGGGCTGCCAGGTAATTCATAAGGTCTAAAACCAAATAATTTGCTATAATTGAAGGTGTTACCTTGGAGAGGAGTGTTATAGATTGCACTTCAAAGGGTGGCGCCTTCATTTTGTTTTGCTTGCAGCCCTTTTGTGTTTGAGTCTCTTAACCGGGGGTCAATGGGCCTACCGGCACTTTGGCCAGGAAAAGCCCCTGGCCGATGCCCTGGAGGCGGTGCCCGGGGTCCAGGGAGTTCAGATAACCTCCGGGACAACTGGCATGGAGGTCGCGGTAACCCTCGGCAAGGTGACTGACCTGCAACAAACTTACAGGCAACTGGAAAAGGTAATCCAGGAAATATATGGCCAGCAGCCAGTCAAAGTTATTATCAAGGATAATCCCTCGCCTGTTTTGGACAGGCTCTGGCAGGCCAGCCAGTATGCCGTTTACGAGGCTTCCGTCCGGGGCAATTTTACCACCATGGCCACCAGTCTTGCGGAACTGGCCGGCAAAGCCGGTGTCCCCGACTATGCTGTTAATATTGATGAAAGAAATATTTATCTCCAGTTCAGTCAGGGACAAAATTACCTTTACCGGGTAATACCCAGGCAGAATAATAGCCAGCAGGGAGGAGGAGTGTAGTGCTTAAGGAGATTGGTGCCGGTACCGTTATTGGAGTGCTGGTATTTCTGACCCTTAAAGGCTTTGATATCACCCCTCTTCTCCTCCTGGCCGGGGTAGGATTCCTCGCCTACTGGTTGATTGAAAAAAGAGGTATGCTATCTTCAACCTTCAGTGGTAAATCCTACATCCCGGCAGTTCCCATCTCCTTTGCCGATATTGGCGGCCAGGAAACGGCCATCCAGGAACTTAAAGAAGCCCTGGAGTTTTTATTGCGGAGCAAGCAGGTAAGGGCTATGGGTATCCGCCCCTTGAAGGGCATCCTTTTAAGCGGGCCGCCGGGAACTGGTAAGACCCTGATGGCCAGGGCGGCGGCTACCTACACCGATGCCGTCTTCCTGGCTGCCAGCGGTAGCGAGTTTATCGAGATGTATGCCGGGGTTGGTGCCCAGCGGGTGCGGGAACTTTTTAACCGGGCCCGGGAACAGGCACGGCGCCAGCAAAAAAAACGGGCTATTATCTTTATTGACGAATTGGAAGTCCTGGCGGGTAAACGGGGAAGCCATACCTCCCACCTGGAATATGACCAGACCCTTAATCAGCTCCTGGTCGAAATGGACGGTTTAAAAGAAGACCAGGATGTGCAGATACTAGTTATTGGAGCCACCAACCGGGCCGATCTCCTTGATCCGGCTCTCCTGCGGCCGGGACGTTTCGACCGGCAGGTCAGGGTTGACTTGCCCGACCGGGAGGGGCGCCTGGCCATTTTAAAACTGCATACAGCCAATAAACCCCTGGGACCGGAAACCGACCTGGAGGCAATAGCCAGGGAGACCTTCGGCTTTTCCGGAGCCCACCTGGAGAGCGTGGCCAACGAGGCCGCTATCCTCGCCTTGCGGGAAAAAGCACCGGTCATTGAGCAGCGACACCTGCTGGAGGCGGTTGATAAAGTAATGCTGGGCGAGAAACTGGGCCGCAAGCCGTCGCCGGAAGAGTTGTACCGGCTGGCTATCCATGAAGCCGGCCACGCCGTAGCTGGTGAGCTCTTACGACCCGGGTCGGTTTCCCATGTCACCATAACCTCCCGGGGCCAGGCCCTGGGCTATACCAGGCAAAAGCCCGAGCGCGACATTTACCTTTATACCCGCGAATATCTTGAAGTTCAGATAGCCATCTGCCTGGCAGGGGCGGTTGCCGAGGACCTGGTCCTGGGCAACCGCAGTACAGGTTCCCTCAACGATTTTAAAGAATCCATCCGCCTGGCCCGGGTAATCATTACCTCGGGTTTATCAGACCTGGGGGTAGTTGGGGAAGAGAACTTATCCAAGGAGCAAATGCACATCGCCTCGACAACAATTATCAACCAGGAAGAAGAAAAGGTCGTTTCCCTCCTGCAACCCCACCTGCCGGTTTTAAAGGAGGTGGCCCGCAATCTGGTAGAAAGGGAAACTATAACTGGCCGGGAATTGCGGAACCTCCTGCAGGAGCAGGCCAAAGCTTCTTGAAAAAATTGGTCGCCATAAGGAGGATTATGGGGCCTCGGGGGCGAATAAGTTCCCCAACAGGTGATCACTATGCGGCTATTTGTTGCTATCAACTTTTCTACGGCCATGGTCGCGAGCCTGGCCCGGTTGCAGGGGGAATTGCGCCAGTTACCGGTCCCTGTGAAATGGGTAAGTCCCAACAGTATCCACCTGACCCTAAAGTTTTTGGGGGAGGTGGACCCGGCCCGGGTCGAGGAAACTGGTAAGGCCCTGGAAAGGGCCACTATGGGGATCGCTCCCTGGAATCTGGAAGTAAAAGGAGCCGGCGTTTTCCCCAACTGGCGGTCACCGCGGGTTATCTGGGCCGGGGTGGAATCAGAGGCTCCTTTATATGACCTCCAGCGACAGGTGACGCAGGAGTACCTGGCCCTGGGGTTTAAGGCTGACTCCTTTACCCCCCATTTAACCCTGGGACGCCTGCGGCCGGGGGTTGCTGGCGGTATCCTGCGGGAGAAGTTGCAAAGCCTGGCCAATATTTCCTGGGGCCGGGAAAGGGTAACAGCCGTAAGCCTCATGGAGAGCCAGTTAACCCCCCGCGGTGCGAGTTACCGCCCCCTTTTGACCCTCAACCTGCCCATTAGAGCTTAGCGGTATAGCGGCTCGTTACCAGCCTGCATGCCAGGGGGATCATTGAAGGCGATAAGCGTCCCCGGCCAAAAGAAGAGTTGTTTTTGAGGAGGCGAATGCAACGCGTGGTGATAAATGAAAAACAACGGGCCCTGGAAATGGCCCTGAGCCAGATCGAGCGCCATTTCGGTAAGGGTTCCATCATGCGATTGGGCGAAACCGGCGCCCGCCTCAATGTTGAGGCCATCTCCACCGGAGCCCTGCCCCTGGATCTGGCCCTGGGCGTGGGGGGGTTGCCCCGGGGGCGGGTAATAGAGATCTTTGGCCCGGAATCCTCCGGTAAAACTACTGTAGCCCTCCACGTCATTGCCGAAGCCCAGCGGGCCGGGGGTACAGCAGCCTTTATCGATGCCGAACATGCCCTGGACCCGGTCTACGCCCACAACCTGGGTGTAAATACGGATAACCTGCTGGTGTCCCAGCCCGATACCGGGGAACAGGCCCTGGAAATAGCCGAAGCCCTGGTGCGCAGCGGGGCTATTGACGTTATCGTCATCGACTCGGTGGCCGCCCTGGTACCCCGGGCCGAACTGGAGGGAGAGATGGGCGATGCCCATGTAGGTCTCCAGGCTCGGTTAATGTCCCAGGCCCTGCGTAAATTGGCAGGGATAATCTCCAAATCGCGGACAGTGGCCATTTTCATCAACCAGCTGCGGGAAAAGGTGGGAGTCCTTTTCGGCAACCCTGAGACCACTCCCGGTGGCCGTGCCTTGAAGTTTTATGCTTCCGTACGCCTGGATGTCCGTAAAGTAGAACAGCTAAAAGCGGGGACAGAAATAATCGGCAATCGAACCCGGGTCAAGGTTGTTAAGAATAAGGTAGCCCCCCCTTTTCGCCAGGCCGAATTTGACATTATCTACGGCCGGGGGATCGACCGCGAGGGTTGCCTCCTGGATATGGGGGCTGAACTGGATATCGTCAAAAAGAGCGGTGCCTGGTATTCCCTGGGGGAAGACCGCTTGGGACAGGGACGCGAAGCCGCCAAGGATTTCCTCCGGGAACACCCCGATCTGGCTGCCGCCCTCGAAACCCAGATCCGGGAAAAAGCAGGTTTAATTAATTTAACGGTCGGTAAAGAAGATGCCACTCCGGGGGAAGACTGAATCGACGCCGGCTGTTGCCTGGGAGTATGCCCTCAAACTGCTAACCTATCGCCCGCGTAGCGAAGGGGAGATGATCCGGCGTTTGCAGGCCAGGGGTTTTGCTCCCCAGATAGTGACGGCCACGATAAATAAACTAAAAGAGGTCGGCTTCCTGGATGATGAACGCTTTGCCCGCGATCTGGCTACCTACAGGCTGGCCACCCGGCCGGTGGGCCGTATACGCCTGCAACAGGAACTGCAGCAGCATGGAGTGACCCCGCAGCTGGCGGCCGCTACGGCAGAAGACCTCCTGACGCCGGAAACGGAAAGGGCTGCAGCCAGGAAGCTGGCGCAGAAATACCGGCGGCGACCCGGGGAAGATGACCGGCGGTTTTCCCGGCGCCTGGCCCGTTTTCTCTGGCAACGGGGGTATGATGGGGAAATAATCCGGGGGATACTTGCGGAAATACATACCAGAGATAATATTGACAGGCACCGTTAAAAAGAAATATAATAATGCTGGGAGAAACTAGGTATAGGATTACTACCATAACCTTTATTGAATGATTTCACTACCGGGTTTGGCCTGGATGGAATATAATAACTTTTTGACCGGACAGTTGATGGTCTAATTGTTTAGAGGTTCCCAACAGGCAGCATAGGTCCTGGTTTTGAACCAAATAAAGGCTATTTGGTAGGTATTCCTATGGTTAAGCCGAGTTTCGACTCGGCTTTATTTTGTGAGCGGGAGGTGAAAAACAATTCAATATCAATATATCCTATATGTGTTAATAGCCTTTTTGGCCGGCTGGGCCGGTGGTTATGCCATTCGCAAATACCTGGCTGAGGCCAAGATAGCTTCGGCTGAAAAGGCTGCCGCCACCATAATCGAAGAAGCTAAAAAAGAAGCTGAAGCCAGGAAAAGGGAAGCGGTTCTGGAGGCCAAGGATGAGGTCCACCGCATGCGTAATGAGGTGGAACGGGAGAGCCGGGAACGGCGCAATGAACTCCAGCGTTTAGAGCGGCGCTTGCTGCAAAAGGAGGAAACTCTGGATCGCAAATCTGAAATTCTGGAGCGCAAAGAGGCCAGCCTGCACCGGCAGGAAGAAGCGATCCAGCGCACCAGGGAAGAAGTAGAGAAGATTCGCCAGCAGCAAGTGAGCGAACTGGAGCGGATTTCCGGCTTAACTACCGAGGCTGCCAGGACTATCCTTTTGAAAAATGTGGAGGAAGAAATCAGGCATGAAACAGCCCTGCTGATCAAGCAGGTAGAGGCTGAAGCGAAGGAAGAAGCCGAGAAAAGGGCACGGGAAATTATCACTTACGCTATCCAGCATTGTGCTGCCGACTATGTAGCCGAAGCTACGGTATCGGTAGTTAACCTGCCCAATGACGAGATGAAGGGACGGATAATCGGCCGTGAGGGCCGGAATATCCGGGCCCTGGAAACCCTGACTGGCGTAGACCTCATTATAGATGATACGCCGGAAGCGGTTATCCTATCCTGCTTCGATCCTATCCGCCGGGAGATTGCCCGGATAGCCCTGGAAAAACTTATAGCCGATGGGCGTATCCATCCGGCGCGGATTGAAGAAATGGTGGAAAAGGCCCGGCGGGAACTGGAAACGAAGATCCGGGAGGAAGGCGAGCAGGCCACCTTTGAGGTTGGTATCCACGGCCTGCACCCGGAACTGGTGCGCCTGCTGGGTAAATTGAAGTATCGTACCAGCTACGGCCAGAACGTCCTGAAACACTCCCTGGAAGTCGCCTTCCTGGCGGGGGCCATGGCCGCCGAACTGGGCGTAGATGTCATGGTGGCTAAACGGGCTGGCCTGCTCCATGACATAGGCAAGGCCGTGGACTTTGAAGTTGAAGGCCCCCATGTCAACCTGGGAGTTGAACTGGCCAAAAAGTACCGGGAGTCGCCTGAGGTCATTCACGCCATTGAGGCCCATCACGGCGATGTAGAGCCTAAGAGTATTGAAGCTGGACTGGTCCAGGCTGCGGATGCTATATCCGCCGCCCGTCCGGGGGCCAGGCGTGAGACTCTGGAAGCCTATATCAAGCGCCTGGAAAAACTAGAAGAGATTGCTAATTCTTTCAGCGGCGTAGACAAATCCTATGCCATCCAGGCCGGACGTGAAGTACGTATCCTGGTTAAACCGGATAAGATCGACGATGCCATGGCCGTTCGCCTGGCCCGGGATATCGTCAAAACCATCGAGCAGACAATGGAGTATCCAGGCCAGATCAAGGTAGTGGTCATCCGGGAAACCCGGGCTGTAGATTACGCCAAATAACGAACTGTGAAGTTCAATGGCAGGGAAGGGCAAGATACTTACCATCTCTGCCATTAAATTTTCATATTTCGGGGAGGACAAGGCAGGCAGGATTTTGCTGGTGGGTGCAGAAGTAGTGTCATATTGGTGGCAACATCTTATACATAAAGTACGGGGCAGGTGTCTACCATGAGCCTGAGGTACAAACACGGCGGCGAATTATCCGGCAGCATTGGTCTCTTAATTTCCATCCTGGTACGGTATCCTGAGGTTGGGACCATTAATTATGAACCCCGGGACCAGGTTCTGCGTTTTACCTTTATGCTCGCCCAGCCGGTGGCAGTAGAGCAGGTTCAGGAATTTGAAAAGAAGTTCCGCAAATCCCTGGAGGTTTACAACTACCTTGAAGACCGGGAACCGCAAGTTATCAACCTCCATCATACCTGGAACGACCAGTTAATGTCCCTCGAGGTCCAGAGGGACGTTGCCACCCTCTCCCGGGATGAGATTAACCTGATTATGACCCTGGTTAGGGAAGAGTTTGGTACCAGCCTGGTGGTTGAAAATAGTGACGAGGTCCAGGAAGAGGAGCTAATCTTCCAGGAAGAATTGATTGATCATATGCTGGAGAGTGTCAAGGGGACCGCCTCGGAAAGGCAATTGATTGCCTTTCGGGAAGAAGGCAGGGTCATGGTGTTTAATAAGTAGGGGAAAGCTAATAATAAGATCAAGATAAGGAACGACTAAAGAAAGCTAAGGGGAATTATTTTGCGAATCCTGATGATCGGCGACGTGGTAGGACGGCCGGGCCGGAAAGCAGTACGAGAAGTCTTGCCGGTCTTGCTCCAGGAACACCGGCCTGATCTGGTGATAGCCAACGGTGAAAATGCTGCCGGGGGCAATGGCATTACACCCGATACCGCCGGTGAACTTTTTGCCAGCGGCATCGATGTCCTTACCATGGGAAACCATGTTTGGGATAAAAAGGAAGCCCTGACTTTGCTGGAAGAGGAAGAGCGCATTATCCGGCCGGCCAATTATCCGCCCGGGACTCCCGGGCGGGGTTATAACCTGTTTGAGGTAAAAGAGGGTTTAAAGGTAGGGGTCATCAATTTGTCCGGCCGGGTTTTTCTCCCACCCCTGGAGTGTCCCTTTCGCCTCGGCAGGCAGCTGGCTGAAGAGCTCCGTGTCCAGACCAGGGTCATCATTGTAGATTTTCATGCCGAAGCCACTTCGGAAAAGGTGGCCCTTGGGTGGCATTTAGACGGCCTGGTGAGTGCCGTTGTCGGGACCCATACCCATATCCAAACAGCCGATGCCCGGGTCCTGCCCGGGGGAACGGCCTATATTACTGATATCGGGATGACCGGACCCCGGGATTCCGTCCTGGGGGTAAAAACAGAGATCATAGTGCATAAATTTTTGACCCAGTTACCGGCCCGCTTTGAAATAGCCGGGGGAGTTACCCAACTGGAAGGGGTAATCCTGGATATTGATCCCTCCACTGGCCGGGCTGCCGGTATCCAGCGGGTACAGCATTATTGCAATCCTTGAAACGGGTGTCCGTGAGGGAATTAAAACTTAAAAGAATTGTATGTTTTTTTAAGGGGCTTTTCACCTCCTGTGGCGATATAGTACTTTAAACCATGGTGAGGGGGAGTAGCCCATGGACGTCCTGAAAGTAGCAGCCCGGTCCAATCCAAACCCGGTTGCCGGGGCTCCGGTGGGGCATTGCGGGAAAAGCGCCGCTGCCCTGAAACAGGCCATAAAGGCTATTGCCATTGCCAGGGGGGTGTTTCTCCCGCCGGGGTGGCTATTGTCTGCTTCCCTGCCCTGGCGGATATCCAGGTTGAAGGCCAGGAACGTACGGCCATGAAAATTATCATTCGACGGAAAACCCGGTAAATTTGAAGCCTGCTTACCGTGATGGAGCAGGTTTAAGGTTATATTATATAAAGAATAGACTAGAGGACAGGACATGGTCATAAGAGCCGATCTACATATCCATACTACAGCCTCCGACGGGCAGCTACGCCCGGCCAGGATAGTAAAGCTGGCGCGGGAAAGGGGGCTATCAGCCCTGGGAATTACCGACCATGATACCATTGCCGGCCTTGCTGAAGCCCTGGTTGCCGGCCGCGAACTGGGCTTGCAGGTTATTCCCGGGATAGAATTGAGTACCGAATGGGAGGGGCGGGAGATTCACCTCCTGGGTTATGGCCTGGACTGGGAGCAAGGAGAACTCCTGGCTTTCCTTGAAACCATGCGCCAGGCTCGCCAGCGGCGCAATCTGAAAATCGTAGCCAGGCTCAGGGATCTGGGCTATAACCTGACCATGGCTGACGTCGAGAGGGAAGCTAAGGGGGGAACTATGGGCCGTCCCCATATAGCGGCAGCACTGGTCAGGAAGGGATATCTGCCATCCATTGATGCCGCCTTCAACAACCTCCTCGATAGGGGTCGACAGGCCTATGTCCCGCGGGCCAAAATCCCGCCCTCCAGGGCCGTAAAAGTAATTTTAGACGCGGGGGGAGTACCCGTTCTGGCCCACCCCGGGCTGAGCCGCGCGGATGATCTCATTCCCGAACTGGTAGCCTCCGGGCTCCAGGGCCTGGAGGTTTATTACCCCCATCACGATCCAGCCACCAGGGAGCGTTACCTGAAGCTAGCCTCCAGGTACGACCTGGTAGTGACCGGTGGTTCCGATTTCCATGGCCGGCCGGGAGACAACCATGCCGAACTGGGTTCCTGTCCCATCGGAGCAGCGGAACTAGCACGACTCAAGGAGAGGTGGCAAAGGATCAGAAAAGGGACGACTAAGGACTAGTTTTCGATCATATACTTTAGCAAAAAATAAAGGGGGGTGGGCCCGTTGGCTGGAGATAGCCCGGCAGCCCTTTACCAGCGTATTCAAGAGTTGGAGAGCAGGGTTGAACAGCTGCGGATCAGCCGGCGTGTCCTGATGCGCCTGGTAGAAAAAAGTGAAAACGAAAAATGGGAACTGGTAAACCGCCTGCGCCAGGAAAAAGAGCAACTCCAGGCTCGTAACCGCCGTTACGCCCGGGTCATCTGGCAAAAAAACAGGGAACTGGTATTCCTTAACTGTAAACTCCGGGAGAATATTGTATCATAGGACTTGACCCGGGCCAGAGGGTGGTTTATACTATAATCAAATTTAATAAGCAACAGGTGCCTGCAGGGTTAAAAGGGAATCAGGTGTAAATCCTGAGCGGTCGCGCCACTGTAACCGGGGAGCTTTTCCTCAGAGGCCACTGGTGATTGCTGGGAAGGCGAGGAAAAGTATTGAGCCGGGAGCCAGGAAACCTGCCTGTTGGTTTAACCCTCGCGTAAGGGGCGAACTATAAACTTTAAGGATCTTACTCCAGCCATGATCGCGAGGCTGGAGTTTGTTTTTTTTTATTAATCCCATGCCTCCGGGTAAGACCCTGTATTCGCATAGGGGGTATATCACGTGGAACGCGGGCCGCTTATTATGGTGACCGGGGGAAGTCGTAGCGGGAAGAGTAGCCTGGCCGAGAATCTGGCCGGTGAGGCAGGGGGCGAGGTGGTTTATCTGGCAACGGCCATGGTCAAAGACGAAGAAATGGCCGCCCGGGTAGCCCTCCATCGAAACCGGCGGCCGGCCAGCTGGCGGACGATAGAAACCCCCCTGGAAGTCATCGAGACCATAAAACGGGAGGGCCGGCAGGCTGACACCCTGCTCCTTGACAGCCTGGGAATGTGGCTCAGTAACCTCTTGAACGATTACCATTACCAGGTTGAAAATGACCGGGAACAAAGGGAAGAGTTGGTAGCAAAGATTACAGCCAGGGCCAGGGAACTGGCAATTACAGCCTACCAGGTCAGGGCCAGGGTAATTGTAGTTACTGAAGAAGTTGGTCTGGGCCTGGTGCCATCCCATCCCCTGGGACGGTTGTTTCGCGATCTCCTGGGCCTGGCCAACCAGGAATTAGCCCGCCGGGCGGACAGGGTATACCTTGTGGTGGCAGGACTACCTGTAGTCCTTAAAGGCAGGGAACAGGCTGTAACGGGGTGGTAACCCCCGGGGTCACAGGGCAGGACCTGAAAGCGTCTCCTCCTGCCCCCGGCCTGTCGCATCCAGGGAAAACAACACTCGCCAGCATTTGTCTGAGGCGAGCTATTTCCGGAGGAAAAAGCAGTGGTCCAAAAATTACGTCGGGGCTATACCACGGGGACCTGTGCTGCAGGGGCAGCCAAGGCAGCAGCCCTGGCCCTGTGGCGGGGAGAAGAGGTTAAAGAAATTAACCTGACCCTGCCCCGGGGAGAAATAATAACTTTACCCGTTACCGTACATAAAGGTGTTGAAGAGGCCGAAGCCATCATCATAAAAGACGCCGGCGATGACCCCGATGTTACCCATGGAGTTGCCATTCACGTAAGGGCCAGGAAACAAGCCGGGGGCATTACCCTGCTGGGCGGCGAGGGTATAGGGACAGTCACCCGCCCCGGCCTGGCGGTGCCGGTGGGGGAACCGGCCATTAACCCCGTGCCCCGGGCCATGATCAAGGAGGCCGTAGCCGCCATTGTTCCCCCCGGCCGGGGTATGGAACTGGAAATCAGCATCCCGGAAGGCGCAAGGTTAGCCCGGCGTACCCTCAATCCCCGCCTGGGGATCGAGGGCGGTTTATCCATCCTCGGCACCACCGGCATCGTCGAACCCATGTCTGAAGAGGCATTCCGGACCTCCCTGGTTCCCCAGATCGATGTTGCCCTGGCCGCCGGCTGGGAGACCCTGGTTTTAACACCTGGTCGCCTGGGCCAGCGCCAGGCGGAAGAGAAATATGGTTTACCGGCCACCGCTATTATCTTAACCAGCAATTTCATTGGTTATCTCCTGGAAGCCTGTGTTGAACGCCGGGTTAAAAGGGTCCTCCTGTGGGGCCATGGGGGTAAGCTGGTGAAGATAGCGGGCGGTATTTTTTATACCCACAGCCATGTCGCCGATGCCCGCCAGGAGATTATCGCCGCCCTGGCGGCAGCTGCCGGAGCACCCCGGGAAATTGTGCAACAGATACTTGCAGCCACTACAGTAGAAGCGGTCCAGGAAATTATCCGGGGGTCGGATCTTGCGCCCGGCTTTTGGGACTCCCTGGCGGCCAGGGCCAGCCAGCGGGCCACTGCCCTGGTTCACGGGGAATTAACAGTGGGTACGGCCCTCCTGAATCTCCAGGGAGACATCATGGGTCGGGATGAGGTAGCCCGGCAGATAATGGGGGAGTGGGGTTATGACCGTTTATAAAGGGTGGTTGACCGTGATCGGGGTGGGCCCCGGCAGCCCCGAATATCTGACACCGGCGGCCCGGCAGGCTGCCCTGGATGCGGAAATCCTGGTAGGGGGTCCCAGGGCCCTGCAACTCTTCGCCGATTTACCCCGGGAAAAACAGGTAATCGGTGGGGACCTGGAAAAGGTATATTCTTTTTTACACCAGGTACGTCCCCGTCCCACTGCCGTGCTGGTATCGGGTGACCCCGGCTTCTTTAGCCTCCTGGGATGGTTAAAACGTAAATTCCCCGGGGAGGAGTTAAGGATCATCCCGGGTATCAGTTCCATGCAGCTCGCCTTTGCCCGCCTGGGGCAGGGCTGGGAAGGAGCGACTTTTTTGAGCCTCCACGGGCGCTCCCTGGCCACCCTGGAACCCTATCTGCCACACCTGGCAGACGGGTCCATTAAATTGGCGCTTCTAACCGGGGGTACCAGTACCCCGTCAGCCCTCGGCCGCTACCTGGCAGATAAAGGCCTGGCGAAGCTGAGATTATGGATAGGTACCGACCTGGGCACAGAACATGAGCAGACAGCATGGTTGACGGCTGTCGAACTGGCTGCCGGGGACCTGCCGGCGGCAGGAGTGGTGATCATTGGTTATGGCAAGGGTTGATTGGCCCTTTATGACCCCGGGAATACCCGATACCTGGTTTACCCGTGACCGGGTGCCCCTCACCAAAGAAGAGATCCGGGTCCTGACCCTGGCCAAAGCCCGCCTGGGATCAGGGATGACGGTTTACGATATAGGCGCTGGTACCGGTTCCCTGGCCGTTGAGGCAGCCCGCCTGGTGGCACCGGGACAGGTACTGGCCGTAGAGGTTAACCCGCTTGCTTGCAGCCTTATCCGGCAAAACTCCGAGCGTTTTAACCTGGGCAACCTGCAGGTGGTAGCCGGGGAAGCTCCGGAAGTTTTAGCCGGGTTACCTGCCCCAGACCGGATTCTCATTGGGGGTAGCGGCGGCCGCCTGGAGGAAATCTTAGCCAGGTGCCATAATCTGTTACACCCCGGCGGGATTATAGTTATCAACGCCATCACCCCGGAGACCCTGACCACGGCCCTGACCTTTGGCCGGAGCCGTGGTTACCAGGTCTCTGCCCTGGCGGCCAGCCTGGCCCGCCTGGAACCTGCCGGGCACACCCACCTCTGGCGGTCTTTAAACCCGGTGCATATCGTCCAGCTTATTAAGTAGTAAGGAGTGGCGAAAATGTATGGGACCCTGTATGGCCTGGGGGTTGGGCCGGGGGATCCTTCCCTCTTGACCCTGAAGGCAAAAGCAATTCTGGAGCAAGTCCCGGTGGTGGCCGTACCCGTTTCCCGGCGAGGGGAGGAAAGCCTGGCCCTGCAGATAGTACAGCAATACCTTAGCCCGGAGCAGAAGGTATTAAACCTCTTTATGCCCATGAGCCACGACCGGGCCTATCTTGAACGCTCATGGGATGCAGCGGCGGCCGAACTACAGGAAAACCTGGCCACGGGCCGGGATATCGCCTTCCTTACCCTGGGTGACCCGTCCCTTTACAGCACTTATAGTTATCTGGTCCAGAGGCTGCAAAATATAGCACCGGAATCAAAAATAGTAACCGTTCCCGGGATCACTTCCTTCGCCGCTGCCGCTGCCAGCCTGAACTTGCCCCTGGCAACAGGGGAGGAACCCCTGGCTATCATCCCGGCGCTGAAGGAGCCAGCCCTCTTGAAGGAATACCTGCGCCTTTTCCCCAATCTGGTTTTAATGAAGGTCGCTCGCCACTATGACGCCATCGTCGATGTACTCAATAATGCCGGGGTGGCGGAGAGAGCAGTTCTGGCCAGCCGTTGCGGTCAACCGGGAGAAAGCTTCAACCGCGATCTGCTGGCTACTAAAGGGCAAAAGCAGGATTACATGTCCTTAATCATTATTAAGGGGGACGAGGAGGCATGAAGGTTTATTTTGTCGGCGCCGGGCCCGGGGACCCGGAGTTAATCACCGTCAAGGGGCGGCGCCTTCTGGGGGAAGCCGGGGTGATTATCTACGCTGGTTCCCTGGTTAACCCCGAAATTTTAAAATATACGGCTCCGGGGGCAGAGCGTTACGACAGTGCCTCCCTGACCCTGGAAGAAGTATTAGCAATTATCCAGCGGGCCATCGCCGGCGGCCAGGTAGTAGTCCGCCTGCATACAGGCGACCCGTCTTTGTATGGAGCCATTCAAGAACAAATGGACGCCCTGGAACGGATGGGCATCCCCTATGAAATAGTTCCCGGCGTCAGCTCCTATGCGGCCGCCGCGGCCGCTATAGGTCGCGAGTATACCCTGCCAGGGGTGAGCCAGACCCTGATTTTGACCCGGCGGGGCGGACGGACGCCGGTACCGGAGGGGGAAAGCCTGACGGAACTCAGCCGCCACCGGGCCAGCCTTTGCCTTTTCCTCAGCAGCCAGGCCCTGGCCGTAGCCACGGCTGAACTGGCCAGCGGTTATGGTCCGGAGACACCGGCGGCAGTGGTTTATAAGGCCTCCTGGCCTGAAGAGAAGGTAATCCGGGGTACCCTGGGCGATATTGCCGCCAGGGCCAGGGAGGCAGGCATCGAACGGACGGCCCTGCTCCTGGTTGGTGATTTCCTGGCAGGAGATTACAAACGCTCCTGCCTCTACGACCCGGCCTTCAGTCACGGCTATCGTGGAGCCAGAAACAATAATGGCTAGGGAAAAGGGGCTGGCCATTGTAGCCCTGACCCGGCCGGGGTTGCAAACAGCCCTGCGCCTGGCTGGTAGCCTGCCCGAAGGGACCCCGGTTTTTGCCCCGGCCAGCCTGGCCGCAGGGGGCGCCGAAACGGACGGGGGAATAAGGGTTGACTTTTATTCCGGGGGGTTACCGGACTTCCTGGGGCAGGTTTTTCACCGGTACCGGGGCTTGATCCTGGTCATGGCTGCCGGTATTGCCGTCCGGGCCCTGCGTACCCACATGGTATCCAAGTTGACTGACCCGGCAGTTGTAGTAGTTGATGCTGCCGGAAAATACGCCATCAGCCTGCTCTCCGGCCACCTGGGGGGTGCCAACGAGCTGGCCCGCCGGGTGGCCGCCATCCTGGGAGGAGAGGCGGTAATTACCACGGCCAGCGAAACCCAGGGCCTCCCGGCCCTGGACCTGGTTGCCCGGCGCCTGGAAATGACTATCTGGCCCCGCGACAACCTGACAATGGTGATGGCCGCCCTGGTGAATGGTGAAGCTATTGACCTGCTGGTGGAACCTCCCCTGCTGGCACGCCTGCAAAGCGAACTCCCGGATTTGAGGGCCCGCTCGCTGGAGGAATATTCCGGGGCCGGGGGTGAGGGGGCCGGAATTATGGTCACCTGGCGGCGGCTGCCCCTGCCCGGACCGCGCTGGGTTTACTGGCGGCCGCGGGTCATAGTCGCTGGCGTTGGATGCCGCCGGGGCGTACCTGCTGGCACCATCCTCTATGCACTGGGGGTGGCCTTGAAAGGGGCCGGTATCAGCCGCCAGAGCCTGCGACTACTTGCCAGCGTGGATTTCAAGGCCCGGGAGCCTGGCCTTGATCTGGCGGCGCGGCGGCTGGGGTTGGAGTTACGTACCTTTTCCCCGGATGAACTGGCCGCCTGCCTGGAGAGACACCCGGAACTGTCCCGTTCCCAAGCTGTAGCCGCCAGGGTGGGTTTAACCGGAGTATGCGAGCCAGCGGCTGTGCTGGCAGGAGGAGATGGTGAATTATTATGGCCCAAAATAAAATGCCGGGGTGTAACCATCGCCCTGGCCCGGGCCCAAGGGGCGAAATAGTGATCGTCGGCCTGGGGCCTGGACAGGAGACGGAAATGACCGCCAGGGCCCGGGAAGCCCTGGCCAGGGCAGAGGTCGTCGTGGGTTACCGGACTTATATCGACCTGGTAGCCACCCTGATCGACGGGCGCGAGGTAGTGGTCAACAGTATGACCGGTGAAGTGGACAGGTGCCGGGAAGCTGTCGAACGAGCGGCCGCCGGGGCCCGGGTGGCTGTAATTTCCAGCGGCGACCCCGGGGTCTACGGCATGGCCGGTCTGGTGCTGGAAATCCTCGCTGCTCACCCCCGGGGAAAGGAGATACCGGTGACTATAATTCCCGGGGTAACGGCAGCCACGGCGGCAGCGGCCGCCCTGGGAGCCCCCCTGATGCATGATTTCGCGGTAATCAGCCTTAGCGACCGCCTGACTCCCTGGGAAGTCATCAGCCGGCGCCTGGAGATGGCGGCGGCGGCCGACTTTGTCTTGGTTCTCTATAACCCCCGCAGCCATGGTCGACCGGACCACCTGGGCCGGGCCCGGGAGATAATCCTTAGATATCGCCAGCCGTCTACTCCGGTAGGTATCGTCCGCAATGCCGGCCGGGACGGGGAAGTTGCCTGGTTACGGGACCTGGACACCCTCCTGGAATTGCCGGTGGATATGGTCAGTACTGTCATTATTGGTAACAGCCAGACCAGGGTGCTGGACGGGCGGATGGTAACACCGCGGGGGTACCGTTTGTGATCCTCACCCTGGCCGGGACGGCCGACGGCCGGGAGATTATCCGGGCCTTAAAGGAGGCGGGTTACCAGGTTATAGCTACCGCTGTGACCCCCTACGGAGCCAAACTGGCCCGGGAGGCCGGCGCCGATCGAGTCCGCGAAGGCGCCCTGGAGGGAGAAGACCTGGCCGCCCTGCTGGGAACCGGGAAGATAGAAGCCGTCATCGACGCTACCCACCCCTACGCCACTACCATTACAGGCCGGGCACGGGAGATCTGCCGGGTTGCCGGGATACCGTACTTTCGCTACCGGCGGCCGGCTGCAGAATTCCCGGCGCACCCGAACCTCTTGATAGCCGTCGACTGGAACCGGGCAGTAGAACTGGCCTCGCGCTATGGCACCATAATGCTCACCATCGGCACCAGGCACCTGGAAGTATTTACGGCCGCCCCGGCCCTGGCCGGCAAAAGGATTATTGCCAGGGTATTGCCGGAAGTAACTTCTCTGGAAAAATGTCGCCGGCTGGGCCTCTGGCCGGGGGATATCATAGCTATCCAGGGGCCGTGCAGCTACGAACTCAATCGGGCCCTTTACCGCCAGTTTGGTGTCGAGGTGGTGGTCACCAAGGACAGCGGCAGCACCGGCGGGGTAGAAAGTAAAATCCAGGCAGCCCTTGATCTGGGCCTGCAGGTAATCGTCCTTCGCCGCCCGCCGGAGCCCGACAGCCTGCCCCTGGAGGAGATCATTTGGCAGTTACAGAGGGAGATACCCGCTGGGATTTATGATCAGCTGAATTCTCCTTGAGGGCTAGTTTCTACGCTGATAAGCCACCCCATGGTGGAGAACGGCAAACATTATGCAAGCGGATAAGGTGCCCCTGCCCCTAAGGTGGCACATCAGTTAACGGCTGGCATTATTTATAGCGAAGGACTATGTCCGAGGGCGAACAAAGCTAGCCCAGGAAAGAGCTATTTGCGGAGGAGGGCAATAATGGCCACAGGGATAATTTTGCTGGGCCACGGCAGCCGGATACCGGAGGCCAATGAACACTTGAAGGTCCTCGCAGAGCAGGTGCGGGAAATTCTCGGCGGCGTCCGGGTCGAACCATGTTATATGACGCGCACCCACCCGGACCTGGCTGAAGGGATAGCTACCCTGGTCAAAGAAGGTCGGCGGAAGATTGTGGTTGTACCTATGTTCTTCAGCAACGGCCTCCACGTCCAGAGGGATATTCCCGAGCAACTGGCCGCCGCCAGGGAGCGCTACCCGGATGTTGAATTCATCTATGGTGCCAACCTCGGCGCAGACCGGCGTATCGCCGAAGTGATTGTCGAGCGCATCCGGGAGGTGGCCCCGGGTGGATTTTCTTTCTGATCCGCGGGCCATCGAGGCCCGCAGCAGGGAAATAATAGCCGCCAGGGTGGGAGACCTGGGCCTGGAACCGGGCGCCAGGGCTATAGTTACCCGTATTATCCATGCTACCGGCGATTTAAGCTACGCCAGCCTGGTCGCCATCCACCCCGGGGTAGTTACTGTTGCCACTGCTGCCCTGCACCAGGGGGCAAATATCATTACTGATGTCGAAATGGTACGTAACGGTGTCAGCAGCCATCTGGTTTCCCGGGGCGGGGGCCGGGTATTGTGCGCCATCAGGGAGGCCGAAGTTATTAAAACGGCTACTGCCAGGGGGGAAACCCGGGCCATGGTAGCCATGGAATATCTCGCTCCCAGGATGGAGGGGGCGATAGTTGCCATTGGTAACGCGCCGACGGCCCTTTTCCGCCTTCTGGAGCTGGTGGCCGGGGGCCGGGCGGCACCGGCCGCGATCGTCGGCACGCCGGTGGGTTTTGTCGGGGCGGCGGAAGCCAAGGCGGCCCTGGAAACTACCGGCATACCCTATGTGACGGTGCGGGGGCCCAAGGGTGGTAGTACCGTGGCCGTTGCTGCTGTTAATGCCCTGCTGCATCTGGCCTGGGATGGGGAGGAGTAGCTGTGGCCAAAGCTATTATGCTCCAGGGAACCAGTTCCAATGTCGGCAAGAGTGTCCTGGCAGCGGCCCTCTGCCGGATTTTTTACCGGAACGGCTACCGGGTAAGCCCTTTTAAATCCCAGAATATGGCCCTTAACTCCGGGGCCACCCCCGATGGAGGCGAGATGGGACGGGCCCAGATTGTCCAGGCCATGGCGGCCGGGGTAGTGCCCCGGGTAGAGATGAACCCGGTCCTGCTTAAACCGACGGCCCATGCCAGCTCCCAGGTAATCGTCCTGGGGCGACCGGTGGGTAACCTGGGCGCCCGGGAGTACCACGGCCAGTTCAACCAGAAGCTCTGGTCCCGGGTAGAAGAGGCTTATGCTTTCCTGGAGCGGGAGTTTGAGGTCATCGTAATCGAAGGGGCCGGCAGCCCGGCGGAGATCAACCTCAAAGCCGGGGAGATCGCCAACATGCGGGTGGCCAGGATGGCCGGAGCCCCGGTGCTCCTGGTAGCTGATATTGACCGGGGTGGCGCCCTGGCGGCTGTAGTGGGTACCCTGGAGCTCCTGGAACCGGAAGAAAGGGTCATGGTGGCCGGCCTCATCATCAACAAGTTCCGGGGTGATCTGGACCTCCTTAAACCCGCCCTGGACTTCCTGGAAAGCCGTACCGGTAAACCGGTACTCGGCGTGATCCCCTTCTTGCCCGATCACGGGCTGCCGGAAGAGGATTCCGTCGTCCTGGAAGGAGTCACCGGTCGCTCGACGGGTGCCGGGGAAGTGGAGATAGCGGTTATCAAGCTACCCTGCATCTCCAATTTTACCGACTTTGACGCCCTGGAAAGGGAGAATGGGGTCAATCTCCGTTATGTAGAAGCCGCTACCGACCTGGGCAATCCGGATCTGATCATCATACCCGGAAGCAAAAATACCGTCGGCGATTTATTATGGCTGCGGCGCCAGGGGCTGGAGGCAGCCATAAAAGATCTGGCCGGCCGGGGAACACCGATCATCGGGATTTGCGGTGGCTACCAGATGCTGGGAGAGGAACTCAGGGACCCCGAGCATGTCGAAACCGATACCGAAAGGATAAACGGCTTGGGCCTTCTGCCAATCAAAACCGTCTTTCAAACCACCAAGGCCACCAACCAGGTCCGGGGAGTAGTAACGGGTTCAGGACCATTCCTGGGGCCATTGCAGGGCCAGGAGGTTCAAGGATATGAGATCCATATGGGTGCCAGCTTTTTGCTGGACGGCAGGCCCGCCTTTAAGATCACTTCACGGGGCGGCCGGCTGGTAAACCTTGACGATGGGGCCATGGCCGGGGAGGGACGTATCTGGGGTACCTACATCCACGGCATCCTGGATAACGATTCCCTGCGCCATCAGGTTATCTCAGTCTTAAGGGCCAGGCGCGGCCTGCCGGCCAGGCCGGGGATGCTGAATTTTATGGCCGAGCAGGAAAAGCGCCTTGATGCTCTGGCCGGTGAGGTGGCCCGGCATCTGGATCTGGGCCGCCTGGCGGCTATCATGGGCTTGGAACGCCCCCTGGTATGGACTGGCCATGGCAGCTGACCTTTTGCTCCTGGTTGCAGCCTTGATCCTGGACCTGCTGGTGGGAGACCCGGTCTGGCTCCTGCACCCTACCCAGGTAATAGGTGCCGGTATCAGCTTCCTGGAAAGACTCCTGTGGCGGCCGGGAGCAAGACCAGCTTATTTAATCAGTGCCGGCGGCTTCCTGGTAGTCATTATTATCGGCACTACCTGGACCGTGACCAGGGCATTGCTGTGGTTGGCCGGCAACATTAGCTACTGGCTGGAGTTTGTCCTGGCCGCATGGTTGCTGGCGACTACCATCGCTCCCCGGGGCCTGGCTACAGCCGGCAGGGCCATCGCCCGGGCCCTGAAGGCCGGCGATCTTGGGGCAGCCCGCCGGCAGGTTGGTTTAATTGTCGGCCGGGATACAGACAGCTTGACCCCTGCAGGGGTGACCAGGGCTACGGTGGAAACCATAGCCGAAAATACCAGCGATGGAGTTGTGGCCCCCCTCTTTTACTTTTTCCTGGGAGGAGTCCCCCTGGCCATGGCCTACCGGGCGGTAAACACCATGGATTCTATGCTGGGTTATAAAAACGAACGCTATCTCTTCTTTGGCCGGGTGGCGGCCAGGTTCGACGACCTGGCCAATTATGCCCCGGCACGGATAACCGGGCTGGCTATCTGCGGGGCAGCCTTCCTCCTGGGCCAGGGGCGCCGCGCCTGGATCACCATGTTAAAGGACGCCAGAAAACATCCCAGTCCCAATAGCGGTTACCCGGAGGCGGCCATGGCCGGGGCCCTGGGGGTCCAGCTGGGGGGTCTGAATTACTACCAGGGTATACCTTCCCACCGGCCTCTTATTGGGAAGGCTACAAGGGAACTGGAACCGGGGGATATTGACCGGGCCATTACCCTTATGGCTGGAGCCACGGCCATTACAGCCATTGCCGGGGGTATCTACCTGGCCTTCAGGATTTACTGGCATTGAGAGGAAAAAAGATCATGACATACAAGCGGATTGTTATTGCCGGTACCAGGAGCGGCGTCGGCAAGACAAGTATTGCCACCGGTTTAATGGCCGCCCTGGCCGCCAGGGGGTTAAAGGTCCAGGGGTTTAAGGTCGGTCCCGACTACATCGACCCCGGTTACCACACCCTGGCTACCGGCAGGCCTTCCCGCAATCTGGATACTTTCTTAATGACACCGGCGGCCGTCCTGGAGGCCTTTGAACGCGCCGCTGCCACCAGCGATATAGCCGTTGTTGAAGGAGTCATGGGGCTTTATGACGGTCACCGTGACACCGGCAGCGGGAGTACGGCGACCATTGCCCGCCTGCTGGCGGCCCCTGTCCTCCTGGTGGTCGACGCCACTTCCCTGGGGCAGAGTGTGGCCGCTGAGGTCCTGGGTTACCGCTCCCTGGATCCGGGGGTAAACCTGGCCGGGGTCATCCTGAACCGGGTCAGTAATGAGGGTCACCTGGAAGTGCTCCGCCGGGCTATAAAAGAATATACCGGCATACCGGTGGTCGGCTGGTTGCGGCGGGGGTCCCTGCCCCCCCTCCCCTCCCGGCACCTGGGGTTGATTCCGGCCGGAGAACAGGAGGACCTGGGGCCTGTCCTGGCGGAACTGGCCGCTACCGTAACCACCGGCCTGGACCTGGAGAGGATACTGGCCCTGGCATCACAGGCCGGTCCCCTGCCAGCAGGGGGAAGCCGCCTTTTTGCTGCTGCCGGTGCCGGGGTAAGGGAGAAAGTCCCGATTGCTGTGGCCCTGGATAAAGCCTTTAACTTTTACTACCAGGATGCTCTAGATTACCTGGAGGTCCTCGGAGCCGAATTGCTACCATTCAGCCCCCTGGAGGACGACAGGTTGCCGGTTGGAGCCGCCGGGATAATTATCGGCGGTGGGTTCCCGGAGATTTTCCTCGCTCCCCTGACGGATAACAGGCCCCTCCTGGCGGACCTCCGCCGGCAGGTCGCGCGGGGGATACCCCTTTATGCCGAGTGTGGCGGTCTCATGTACCTGGCCCGGGAGATTATTGACCTGGAAGGCCGCAAGTGGCCCCTGGCAAGCATCGTACCCGCCGCCTGCCGCATGCAAAAAAGCCTGGCCGGCCTCGGTTACAGGGAGGCCCGCCTCTGCCAGGACACCCCTGTGGGCCACCGGGACGATTGCCTCCGGGGGCACGAATTCCACTATTCCACCATGATAAATAAGGATACAGACTTCCCGCCAGCTTACACCTGGGAACACCGGGGGTCAACCTGGTACGATGGCTACGGGACACGGCAGATAGTGGCCTCTTATTTGCACCTGCATTTCCTGGGCAATGCAGGTGCCGCCCAAAATTTCCTGGCCGCCTGCCGGGCATACAAAGGAGGAAGAAACCATGACACTGCTGGACCAGACCCTGCAGGGGATTAAGCCCCTGGACGCAGGGGCCATGGCGAAGGCCCAGGCCCACCTTGATGAACTCACCAAACCCCCGGGAAGCCTGGGAGCCCTGGAGGATATTGCCAGGCGATTGGCCGGAATCAGGGGGGAAGTTCCCCGCCGGCTGTCCCGTAAAGCCCATATCCTCATGGCCGGGGATCACGGCGTGGTGGCCGAAGGGGTCAGCGCCTTCCCCCAGGAAGTTACCCCCCAGATGGTATTTAACTTCAGCCGGGGCGGGGCGGCCATCAACGTCCTGGCCCGCCACGCCGGCGCCGAGCTGGTTCTGGTCGATATAGGTGTCGCCAGCGACCTCCCTGAACTTCCGGGGTTATTGAAACGTAAAGTGGCACCGGGAACGGCCAACCTGGCCCGGGGTCCGGCCATGACCAGGGAACAGGCCATTGCCGCTCTGGAAGTGGGCATCGAGGTAGCCAGCGCCAAAATCGATGCCGGTAATGAGTTGCTGGGAATTGGGGAAATGGGGATCGGCAATACCACACCCAGTTCAGCTATCCTGGCGGTCTTTAGTGGCCGGCCGGTGGAGGAGATTACCGGCCGGGGTACTGGGGTGGACGCCAACCGGTTACGGCTGAAGATCAAAGCCATCCAGCAGGGTCTGGCCATTAATAATCCTAATCCTGATGATCCCCTGGATGTCCTGGCCAAGGTGGGTGGCCTGGAGATTGCCGGCATGGCCGGGGTAATCCTGGCCGGGGCAGCAAGGCGGGTGCCGGTAATCATCGATGGCTTTATCTCCGGAGCAGCAGCCCTGGTGGCGACGCGGCTGGCACCCCTGGCGGGTGAATTTATCCTGGCTTCCCACCTATCAGTGGAACCGGGCCATGCCGTGGCTCTGGAACTAATGGGTCTCAAGCCCATGCTGACCATGCAGATGTGTCTGGGTGAGGGAACCGGGGCCGCCCTGGGTATGACCCTGGTGGATGCTGCCATCATGATTTACCACGAAATGGCCACCTTCGGCCAGGCGGGTATATCCGGGGCGCTGGAGCCTTGATTAGACAGCTGGAGGCTTTCCTGGCGGCCCTCCAGTTCCTGACCAGGATACGTTTGAGCAAAATGGGGACGACAACTTCTTTCCAGGACAGTATAGCCTATTTTCCCCTGGTAGGGCTTATCCTGGGTTTAATCCTGGCCGGAGCCGGCCAGGTTTTAAGCAGCCTGGTCCCGGTACCGGCCAGGGCCGGCTTTATCCTGTTCCTTGGTATCTTCCTGAGTGGAGGCCTGCACCTGGATGGCTTTATAGATACCATGGACGGCCTCTTATCCGGCCGGGAACGGGAGCGGGTCCTGGAGATTATGAAGGACAGCCGTGTGGGTGCCCACGGCGTCACAGCAGTTATAACCCTTTTGCTTTTAAAATTTAGCCTTTTATTTTCTTTGCTTTCCCTGTCGCCCGGGCGCCTCTGGCTGGCGGGCCTGCCCCTGTCTCCTTTCCTCCTGCTGATGCCAATACTGGCCCGCTGGGCCATAGTGCCGGCCCAGACCTGTTTTCCCTATGCCCGCCGGGAGGGCCTGGGCAGCCTCTTTGGAGCCGGGCAGGGGCGAAAGGCCCTTATCCCGGCTACCTTCTTTACCATTATCCTGACCTGGCTGGCCCTGGGTTATAAAGGTTTGATTCTCATGGCCTTGATAGCCCTGGCAGCTTGGAGATGGTGCATGCATATTAAAAGGATTTTGGGAGGCCTGACAGGGGACACCTATGGTGCCCTGGCGGAGATAACGGAGGTTTTAGTACTGGTAGCAGGTTTATTCTGGCCATGGTTAGGGGTGTGATTATGTACGGGCGGGCCCGGGTACCAGGAGCCTGCGGGGAACTGGTCCAGGGAATGATCGACGGCGATTATTTTCTCATTACCTGCCCCATTAACCTGGGGTCTGAGGTCAGGGTTACCCTGCAACCAGGGGGCCAGGTTACCGGTCCGGAGGAAAAAGGGAAGGCCCTGCAGGCTGTCCGTCTAACCCTGGACCACCTGGCCACCCCATTGGGTGCACGGGTGGAAATCTACAACCCCCTGCCTCCAGGTAAAGGCCTGGCCAGCAGCACGGCTGACGTAGTCGCCGCGGCGGTAGCCACGGCGGAAGCCCTGGGGACGGGACTATCCCTGGAAGAGATAATTAGAATAGCCCTGACTATTGAACCCAGCGACGGGACCTTTCTGCCGGGCATTGTCCGTTTCGATCACCTTCACGGTCAACGATGGGAGTACTTGGGGCAGCCGCCACCTTTGGAGGTGCTGATCGTCGATCCCGGCGGGATGGTAGATACCGTTCTCTTTAACCGGCGCCGGGACCTGGCAGCCCTCAACCTGGCCAAGGAAGAAAAAGTCAGGCAGGCAGTAAAGCTGGTCAAGGAAGGCCTGGCCCGGGGAAGGGAGGATTTAATAGCCAGGGGGGCTACCATTAGCGCCCTGGCCAACCAGGATATTCTCTCCAAACCAGAACTGGAAACCATTCTGGAACTGGCTACCAGCAGGGGAGCCCTGGGGGTAAATGCGGCCCATAGTGGCACGGTAATGGGTATCCTTTACCGGCCGGGAGAGGTAGACGTGGCCGCCCTGGAGGCGAGCATACGAACTGTCTTTCCCTATGTCGATTTTATCCGGGCCACTATGGTCGGCGGCGGGGTGGAGGGTAGAAACGGTCCATGGTTCATGAAAGGGCAAGCAACAGCAATGGCCGGGAACTGACCCCGGTCATTCACGGCGGGGACTGGCAGGGAGCCGTAGATCGCTACGGCTGGAAAGTAGAAGAGATCCTGGACTTCAGTGCCAACATCAATCCCCTGGGGCCGCCGGCAGGGGTACTGGAAACCTTGAAGGAAAACTTACCGGCCGTTCAGCGTTACCCTGACCCCGCGAGCCGGCGTTTGAAAGAAGCCCTGGCAGATCACCTGCATGTAGATAGCGGCGCTATAATTGTAGCTAACGGGGCGGTAGAATTAATTTACCTTATCATGCAGGTTCTAAAGCCTGACCGGGTGCTGTTAGTCGAACCCACCTTCGGCGAATACCGCCGGGCCGCTACCATTGCCGGGGCTGAAGTGGTGCCTGTCTACCTCGATCCCGCTAACGGTTTTATCTTTGATCTCAATCTGTGGAGCCGGGAACTGCAGCGGTCAGAGGTAGCCTTTATTTGTAACCCCAATAATCCCACCGGCCGCCTCCTGGACCCGGATATTTTACACCGGGCAGCAAGCTTATGCCGGAAACAGGGGGTTTTCCTGGTGATGGATGAATCCTTCCTGGACTTTGTCCCCGGCGGGGATAAGTTTTCCCTGGTACACCAGGCGGCCGCCGGGCCGGGGATATTTATCCTGCATTCTTTGACGAAGATTTTTGCCCTGCCTGGATTGCGCCTTGGCTACGGGGTCGGCTGCCCGGAAATGGTACGCAGGCTGGAGAACAGCCGGGATCCCTGGAGCGTCAATATCCTGGCCCAGATGGCAGGGGTAGCAGCCCTGGCCGATAAGGAGTATTTAAAGAAGACCCGGGAAATAATCAAGCAGGAAAAAGAGTATCTTTTTCATAACCTGGCCGGGCTGGCAGGATTCCGGCCCTATTACCCCGAAGTTAATTTTATCCTGACAAACATCCAGAACGGCTGCCTGACGGTATCCCGGCTGGCTGAACTCCTGGCCCGGAAACGCATCTTAATCCGTGACTGTTCTTCTTTTCCCGGCCTGGGCCCGGCCTATTTCCGGGTTGCCGTACGTGACCACCGGGCCAATAAGAGATTGGTAGCTGCCTTAAAGGAAATAATGGAGGAGAGTTAATTGCAGGGTACAAGGGTTTACCTGGTCCGCCACGGTGAGACGGAGTGGAACAATTCGGGACGTTACCAGGGGCATTCTGACATTGCTCTTAGTCCTAACGGCCGCCGGCAGGCGGAACTCCTGCGGGAGCGTTTTCGCCGGGTACACCTGGATGCAGTCTTTACCAGCGATTTGCGGCGGGCCCGGGAGACGGCAGCGATTATAGCCGCTCCCCACGGCCTGGAGATTAACGAGGTGCCGGCTTTGCGGGAAATAAACTTCGGCGCCTGGGAAGGCTTGACCTACCAGGAGATTATTGTTAGCCACCCCGGGGAATGGGAAGCCTGGCGCCGGGACCCCGGTACGACTATAATTCCCGGGGGAGAGAGTTTCCAGCAGGTCAAGGAACGGGCCCTGGCTGCCTTTAACGGGATATTGAACCGGGAAAGGGGTCGCAATCTCCTGGTTGTTGCCCACGGCGGTAGCCTTCGGGCCCTTATTTGCGGTATCCTGGGCCTGGATTTGACAGCTGTCTGGCGTTTCCGCCTGGACAACACCAGCGTCAGCGTTGTCGATTGTTATGGTGTACACCAGATCCTGGTTTTATTAAACGACACCCGCCACCTGGAGGACCTGGGCGGTCCCGACGAGAGCGGGATTCTCTAAACCGGGGTAAAAGTAGGTCATTCAAGGCAAACTACCTACCAGGAGGTGGTTTGCTGTGGAGCCTACTTTCCGTCCCTCACGGGCACCATGGAGCACCCAGCCCAGTTTAAAGGAAATGGCTGCCGAAGTTGGTGTCGATTTTGACCGCTTCATTGCCGGACTAGCAGCCAATCGTTCCGATACCGAACTGGCGGCGGAATTCGGGGTCGATTCCCGGGTGATTTATCACCTGCGAGATCACTTTGAACGCTATGGGATTCAATCTATCATGGGGCAGGACTAGCCGGGTATCCCGGCTTTTTTTATCGCGGGATGGTTGATAGTAATAAGCCGGGAGGGAAATATGAAAAAAGCGAAAGAGGGCCCGGGGGAGGGCCGGGGTCTTTTTATGGCGGTCCTGGCCGCGGCCGCTTTTGGCCTGGAAGGCATAACTGCCAAACTGGCCTACGCCGGTGGCGCCAATATCTTGAGTATTCTGGCCCTACGATTCTTAGCTGCAGGCATTCTTTTCTGGGGCAGCCTGATAGTTTTTCCTCTCGATTGGAAACTGAACCAGGGTACCATGGTACGTTTAATTGTCCTGGTCCTGGGAGGCCAGGCGACCACTATTTTATTATTATTCCTTGCTTTTATGCGCATTCCGGCCACGGTAGCCATGTTATTTTTTTACCTTTACCCGGTGGTTGTCAGCATTCTAGCTGCCGTTTTCCTAAAAGAACCCCTTACCCGGGCCAAAATCGGAGCCCTGGTCCTGGCCTTTACCGGGCTGGCAGTCATCCTTGGCGTCCCTGCCGGCAACCTGGATATATGGGGTATTGTCACAGCCCTCCTGGCCGCTTGCACCAATGGCATATATATAGTAGGCCAGGCTGGGTTATTGAAAACGATAGAACCACGGGTTTTTAACGCCTATGCTACCCTGACTATAGGCCTGGTCTACTTTATACTGGCCATAGCAACCGGTACCTTCCGCCTTGCTTTTAACAGCCAGGCTATCCTGGCTATTGCCACCCTGACCTTGATTTGTACTCTACTGGCATATACAGCTGTGGCCTGGAGCCTGAAATATATCGGGGCCTCCCGGGCTGCCATTATTTCCACCCTGGAACCAGCGGTTACCGCTGTGCTGGGCTTCCTGGTCCTGGGGGAGAGATTGCATCCTATCCAGTTCCTGGTAGGGGCTTTTATCCTGGCTGGAGTAACGGTGCAAAAGGTGCTCGCGTCGAAGGATGGCAGTGAAGGTAATGGTTATGGTATAATTAAGCAATAATTAGATCCTGCTGAGGAGGCTTGGCCGTGACTGCGGATAAGATAATTGGCGAGGGTTTAACTTTTGATGACGTCCTCCTGGTCCCCGGTGAATCGGAGGTATTACCGCGGGATGTCGATATCAGCTCCAATTTTACCCGTCATATTCGCCTCAATACTCCCCTGGTGAGCGCTGCCATGGATACGGTGACTGAGGCCCGGACGGCGATCAGCATGGCCAGGGAGGGGGGAATCGGCGTTATCCATAAGAATATGACCATCGAACGCCAGGCCAGGGAGGTCGACCGGGTTAAGCGTTCCGAACATGGCGTCATTACTGACCCCATTTCCCTGAGCCCGGATCATAAAGTCCGGGAAGCCATCGCCCTGATGGAGCACTACCATATCTCCGGGGTCCCCATTACCGATAATGGTAAGCTGGTAGGCATCATTACCAACCGGGATATACGTTTTGAAGACAACCACGAGCGGCCTATTAAGGAGGTCATGACCAAAGACAACCTGGTAACGGCGCCGGTTGGTACCACCCTGGCCGAGGCCATGGCCATTTTAAGGGCCCACAAGATTGAGAAACTCCCCCTGGTGGACGCCGACTATAACTTAAAGGGTCTGATTACCATCAAGGATATTGAGAAGACACGCCGGTATCCCCAGGCTGCCAAGGATGAGAGGGGACGCTTGCGGGTGGCAGCGGCAGTTGGCACTTCGGCCGACACCATGACCAGGGTAGAGGCCCTGGTAGCCGCCGGGGTAGACGCCCTCGTTGTGGATACGGCTCATGGTCAATCCCGGAGTGTTATCGAAACAGTGAAACGCATTAAGGCTGCCTTCCCGGGGGTGGAGCTGGTGGCCGGTAATGTAGCTACTGCTGCCGGCGCCCGGGCCCTGGCTGAGGCCGGGGTTGACGCCGTGAAGGTCGGGGTTGGGCCGGGTTCCATTTGTACTACCAGGGTTATCGCCGGTATTGGCGTTCCCCAGATTACGGCGGTGATGGAGTGCGCCCGGGCAGCGGCGGAGTTTGGTATCCCGGTAATTGCCGATGGGGGTATTAAATACTCCGGTGATATTACCAAGGCCATTGCCGCCGGCGCCAGCACAGTAATGATCGGCAGCCTCCTGGCCGGCACAGAGGAAAGCCCCGGTGAGATTGAAATCTTCCAGGGCCGCAGTTTTAAGAGTTATCGCGGCATGGGTTCCCTCGCGGCCATGAAGGAAGGCAGCAAAGACCGCTATTTCCAGGAAGAAGCCGAAAAACTGGTACCGGAAGGGATTGAAGGCCGCGTTCCCTATAAAGGCCCCCTCTCGGAGACTATCTTCCAGCTGGTGGGCGGTTTAAGGGCTGGCATGGGTTACTGCGGCGCCCACAATATCGCTGAACTCCAGGCCAGGGGGCGCTTTATCCGCATCACCCCGGCGGGACTGCGGGAGAGCCATCCCCATGACGTGATGATCACCAAGGAAGCCCCCAACTACCGCATTTCCTGAACTGTGATCACAAATATAAACGGGAGAGGTGTTAAAATGGCTGCTGAAGTTTTCTGGACCAATATGCGCACCAAAAAGGGGAAGAGCCTGGTTGACAAGGTGGCTACCCTGTGGCGCCGGGCCGGTTTCAAGGACGCAGTTGACCCTGGCGACCTGGTCGCCGTTAAAATTCACTTCGGGGAAAAGGGCAACACGGCTTATATTAACCCCGTTTTTGCCCGCCGGGTGGTGGAGTTAATCAAGGCCGCCAAAGGGAAGCCTTTCCTGACGGATTCCAATACCCTGTACGTAGGTTCCCGTTCCAATGCCGTAGACCACCTGCAGACGGCCATTGAAAACGGCTTTGCTTATGCTGTAGCCGGGGCGCCCCTGGTTATAGCTGATGGCTTGACTGGTAAGGATTATTACGAGGTGCCGGTAAGCGGCAAACATTTTCAAAAGGTAAAAATCAGCAGTGCCATCTACCATGCCGACAGTATGGTCGTCATGAGTCACTTTAAAGGCCACGAACTGGTCGGTTTCGGTGGGACCCTCAAAAACCTGGGTATGGGTTGTGCCAGCCCTTCCGGCAAGCAGATGATGCATAGCGACGTCCTGCCCCGGGTAGAGGAAGAGGAATGTATTGGTTGCGGCAAGTGCCGGCGCTGGTGCCCGGCCGGGGCCATTACCGTCACCGATAAAGCGATGATTAATGGCGAACTGTGTATCGGTTGCGGGGAGTGTACCGTTACCTGCCCCCGGAGGGCTATTAAGGCCAGCTTTAAGAGCGATCCAGTAGTCCTGCAAGAAAAGATTGTCGAGTTTGCTTACGGTTCCCTCAAGGGCAAGGAGAACAAGTGTGTCTTCTTCAACTTTGTCACCCATGTAGCCCCGGAGTGCGATTGTAACTCCTGGGACGATGCAGCCATCATCCCTGATGTTGGTATCCTGGCTTCCCGGGACCCGGTAGCTCTGGATCAGGCCAGTTTTGACCTGGCCAATGCCCAGCCGGCCCTGCCGGGGACGCGCCTGGACGGTCACGAGGACGCACGGGACAAGTTCCAGGCCGTCAGCGGTTATGACGGGACACCCCTTTTAAGATATGCCGAGGAAATAGGCATGGGGACACGGGAATATAACCTGGTAAAGGTTTAAAAAAGCTGGAAGCTACCATAAAGCAGTATCTATTATTTCACAGCAGCAACCGGTACAACCAAAAGAAAATAACAGCTGCAAGACGGAGTATACTTGTAGCAGGAGGTTCTAAAAGAATGGCGAATCTATACGTTAAAAAGATGGAGGGGTATTCCGGTCGTCGCCTGGCTTTTCGTCTGGCCTACGGCTGCGACCTCCTGGAAGCCCTCCAGGGGATTGTCGAAGAAGCTGAAGTACTCTTCGGCTCCATCAATTTCCTGGGTGCTGTCCAGAAGGCCAGGGTAGGTTACTACCTGCAGGATAAAAAACGTTTTATAACTCTTGATTTAGATGAACCTATGGAGATATTAAGCGGCCTGGGCAATGTCTCTTTAAAAGATGGCAAGCCCTTTGTCCATGCCCATGTTACATTTTTGGATCGCACGGGAACCATCAGGGGCGGTCACTTATTACCCGGAACTATTACCTTCGCCGGGGAGGTTTTTATTGAAGAACTCGAACTTCCGGCACCGCCGGAGCGAGTTGATGACCCGGTGACAGGCCTGAGCCTGTGGGAATAAAATAATTTAATAACACTGGGTAGGAATATCTTAATGGGGGTGGGGTAAATGCTCATACCGGTAAAGGTGAAACAAATAGTCCTCGATCAAACCATGAATCCGGTAGTGTTGCTGGGTGAACCGGAGGGGAACCAGGTATTACCCATCTGGGTAGGTCCCTTCGAAGCCCAGGCCATTGCCCTGGCCATGCAGGGTATTTTAACACCGCGTCCCCTGACCCATGACCTGTTACGTTCCCTGTGTGAAAACCTGGGGGCAGAGGTTAATAAAGTCCTGGTCCAGGATATCCGGGATGGTACTTACTATGCCGAACTTTACCTCCGCCAGGGAGATAGAGAGGTGGTCGTAGACGCCCGGCCCAGCGACGCCATTGCCCTGGCCCTCAGAACCAACGCCCCCCTTTATATCACCGAGAAGGTGGCCGCTTATACTCTCAATGCCGAAGACCTGGTCAGCGAGGATCAGGCCGAGGAGCTGCAACAAATGCTGGCAGACATAAAACCAGAGGAAGATAAAAAACGCCTGCATTAATACGTCGTATCCCGGTCGCGTAACGGCCGGGATTGTTTGTATTTAAAGCCGAGAAACGATATAATGAAAAAAAGCAAAAACCACAGGAGGCAGGTCGTGGTAAAAGCAAGAAAAACTTTCAAGATTATAACCTATGGCTGTCAGATGAACCAGAGGGACAGCGAGATGATGGCCGATCTCCTCCAGGAGGCGGGCTATGAACCGGTGGCCCAAGAAGAAGAAGCCGGCGTAATCATCCTCGATACCTGCTGCGTCCGGGAGAAGGCCGAAAATAAGGTATACGGCAAACTGGGGCAGATCGAGGGGTTGAAGAGTTCCAACCCGGACCTGGTAATTGCTGTGACCGGATGTATGGTCCAGCAGCCGGGGGTAGCCGAGAAAATCCGCCAGCAGGCACCTTATGTCGACCTCCTCCTGGGAACAGGTAACCTCCAGGAGTTGCCGCAACTGATCGAGGAAATCAAGGCAATGCACCGGCCCCGGGTAGTTGTCGGCGAACAGGAAGGGCAGGTAGTAGAGGATCTCCCCCGGCGGCGGGCCAGGGGAGCCCAGGCATTTGTGACTATAACCTACGGCTGTAATAACTTCTGCACCTATTGTATTGTCCCCTATGTCCGCGGGCGGGAGAGAAGCCGCCGGCCGGAAAACATAATCAAAGAAGTAAAAGAACTGGTTGACCAGGGAGTAATTGAAGTTACCCTCCTGGGCCAGAATGTCAATTCCTATGGCCGCGACCTGGAAAACGGGATCAATTTTGCCGGCTTGCTGGAGCGGGTTAACGATGTTGAAGGTTTAAAGCGTATACGTTATGTAACCTCCCACCCCCGGGATTTTACCCCCGAACTGGTAACTACCATCAGCCAGTTGGATAAAGTCTGTGAACATGTCCATCTGCCTGTACAGGCCGGGAGTAACCGGATCCTGGAACTCATGCACCGGGGTTACACCCGGGAACACTACCTGGAACTGGTTGCCGATCTGCGGCGCCAGATACCGGGGATCAGCCTGACGACGGATCTCATTGTGGGTTTTCCCGGGGAAACAGAGGCCGACTTTGAGGATACCCTGGATTTGGTTGCCAGGGTGCAGTTCGACAATGCCTTTACCTTCATGTTTTCGCCACGCCGGGGCACGGAAGCTGCCATCATGCCGGGCCAGCTGCCCACGGCGACCAAGAAGGAGCGCCTGAAGCGGTTAATGGAACTCCAGAACCGCATTAGCCTGGCGAAGAATGAAGCCCTGGTAGGCCAGGAAGTGGAAATCCTCGTGGAAGGTCCCAGTAAAACCGATCCCGACCAGCTGAGCGGCCGTACCCGGACCAATAAGCTGGTTATTTTCCCCGGGGATCAATCCCTGACCGGCCGGCTGGTAAAGGTACGGTTAACCCGGGCCCAGACCTGGTTATTAAAAGGGGAAATGGTTGATGGCTAGGGAACAGGCCTTAACCCCCATGATGGCGCAATACCGCCAGATCAAGTCCCAGTACCCGGATTGCATCCTCTTCTTCCGCCTGGGGGACTTTTATGAGATGTTTTATGAAGACGCCGAAGTAGCCGCCCGGGAACTGGAACTGGTTTTAACAACCCGGGGCGGTAAAGAAGCAGCCCCCATGTGCGGGGTACCCTTTCATGCTGCCGACAGTTACCTGGCCCGCCTGGTAGGTAAGGGCTACAAGGTGGCTATTTGTGAACAGATGGAGGACCCCCGCCAGGCCAGGGGCCTGGTACGCCGGGAGGTTATCCGGGTGGTCACCCCGGGCACGATAACCGATGAGAAGGCCCTGACCCCCGGCGGAAATAACTACCTGGCGGCGATAGTGCGCTATAATGGCTGCTGGGGCCTGGCCTGGGCCGATGCCTCCACGGGGGAATTCTTGTTCACCACCTGCCCGGACCAGGAAACCCTGGTGGACGAGCTGGTACGCCTTATGCCGTCGGAATATTTGCTGCCCGGGGACCTGGCCCGGGATACGGCACTGAAACGGCTCCTGCAGAACTATACCCGGGGCGTGATCACCGGCTGGCAGGTAGCCTGTAATCCGGAGGCAGCCCGGCAGTCCCTGGAGGAGCATTTTGGCCCCGAGGCCCTGGACGGGGTCGAATTACCGGCAGCCGCGGGCCTGGCAGCGGCCATGATTCTTTCTTTCCTGGTTGCTACCCAGCACAACTCCCTGGCCCACCTGGAGGCCCCGGCTGCCGCAGCCACAGCCAGCCGGATGTTCCTGGACCAGGCTACCAGGCGCAACCTGGAGCTGGTGGTGGCCGGCCGGGAGCAAAAACGGGAGGGTTCCCTCCTCTGGGTCCTGGATAAGACCCTCACGGCCATGGGAGCCCGGACCCTGAGGCGCTGGCTGGACCAGCCTTTGGTAGATGCCGGGGCCATCAGGGAACGCCAGGAAGCCGTAGCCGAACTGGTTGAGGGCTTTATCCTGCGCCAGGAATTGCGGCAGAGGCTGCAGGTGGTCCGGGACCTGGAACGCCTGGCCGGCCGGGTGGCTTACGGGACGGCTGGCGGGCGGGAACTCCAGGCTCTGCGGGGTTCCCTGGCTGTAATCCCCGGTATCCTGGAGCTGCTTGGAGAAGTACATTCCAGGCTCCTGGCGCAAGTGAGGGCCCAGCTGGACCCCCTTGACGACCTGGTTGATCTCCTGGGCCGGGCCCTGGTGGACGATCCCCCGGCCAGCATCACCGAGGGCGGCATTATCCGTAGCGGCTTTAACGGGGAGGTCGATAAACTGCGCCAGGCGGCCACCCACGGCCGGGAATGGATTGCCAGCCTGGAAGCCGAGGAGCGGGAACGCACCGGGATTAAATCCCTCAAGGTCGGTTATAACCGTGTCTTCGGTTACTACATAGAGGTCACCCGTCCCAACCTCCCCCAGGTACCGGCCGACTACGAGCGCAAACAGACCCTGGCCAATGCCGAGCGTTTTGTTACCCGGCGCTTGCAGGAACTGGAACGCCAGGTCCTGGGTGCGGAGGAGAGGCTGGTCCAGCTGGAGTATGAACTCTTTCAGGGCCTGCGGGAAGAGGTGCTGGGCGTCCTGCCCCGCATCCAGGCCACGGCCCGGGCCCTGGGAGTCCTGGACGCCCTTGTTTCCCTGGCAACAGTGGCCGTCGATAATAACTATACCTGTCCCCAGGTTGATGACGGATCGGTGATTGAAATCGAGCAGGGGCGCCACCCGGTGGTGGAACTGGTCGGTTCCCCGGGGACCTTTGTCCCCAACGACACCTACCTGGACCAGGAAAAGTATATCCAGATTATTACCGGGCCCAATATGGCCGGCAAATCCACCTATATCCGCCAGGTAGCCCTGATAGTGCTGCTGGCCCAGATTGGCAGCTTTGTTCCGGCCCGGCGGGCCCGTATCGGCCTGGTGGACAGGATCTTTACCCGGGTCGGTGCTGCCGACGATATCTTTGCCGGCCAGAGCACCTTTATGGTTGAGATGCAGGAAGTGGCCGGTATCTTGAAACACGCCACCAGGAGGAGCCTGGTTATCCTCGACGAGGTGGGACGGGGTACCAGTACGGCCGACGGCTTGAGTATTGCCCGGGCAGTGACGGAGTATATTCACAATGTCATTGGCGCCCGCTGTCTTTTTGCCACCCATTACCACGAACTGGTTAACCTGGCGGAGGATTTACCCGGAGTTTGCAATTACTGCGTTGCCGTCCTGGAAGAGGGAGAGGAGATTACCTTCCTCCGGACCATAGTGCCCGGCAGCACCGACAAGAGCTACGGCATCCATGTGGCCCGCCTGGCCGGCCTGCCGGAACAGGTCCTGGAACGGGCCCGCGAGCTCCTGGAACAGCAGCCCCGGCCACAGGTACGGGTTTTAACTAAACCGGTGAAAAAGCCGGCCCTTGCTCCCGGCGAGGTACAGGTACTGGAGGAACTGGCCGGTTATAACCTGATGGCGGCCACGCCCCTGGAAGCCATGGAGCAGATCTTCCGCTGGCAGAAGATGCTTAACAAAGAGTTGGATATTGTTAAAAGGAGCAGGGGATGATTCCTTGACAGGGAGCCAGGAGACCAGAATCACTGTCCTGGATGCTATGACTGCAAACCAGATAGCCGCCGGGGAAGTGGTAGAGAGGCCGGCTTCGGTGGTGAAGGAGCTGGTAGAAAACTCCCTGGATGCAGCGGCCCGGCATATCGCCGTGGAGATTGAGGGCGGCGGCCTGGAACTCATCCGCGTCCGGGATGACGGCAGGGGGATAAGGCCTGAGGATGCCCCCCTGGCCTTTGCCCGTCACGCCACCAGTAAAATTCGCCGGGCCGCGGACCTGGCGCGGATTACCACCCTCGGTTTCCGGGGGGAGGCCCTGGCAAGCATCGCTGCCGTAGCCAGGGTGGAGATGGCCACCCGGCCTCCGGGAAGACCGGGCGGCACCCTGGTACGGGTGGCCGGAGGCAAGCCGCCAGAGGTTACGGAAACCGGCTGCCCCCCCGGCACTTCAGTTACAGTAAAGGACCTGTTTTATAATACTCCGGCCCGGCGCCAGTACTTAAAGAAACCTTCTACAGAAGCCAGGGCGATTGTAGCCACAGTAGAAAGGCTGGCCCTGGGCCACCCCGGCGTGGCCTTCACTTTGAGCCTTGACGGCAGGCGTTCCCTGGCTACCCCGGGTAACGGCGATCTGCAGGCCGTCCTGGCAGCCCTTTACGGCCTGGAGATTGGCCGTGAGCTGCTGCCCTTCAATGGTTCCGGCGCCGGGTGGAGTTTGCGCGGTTTTACCTCGCCACCATGGCTCCACCGTTCCAACCGGGATCAGCAGGTGCTGCTAATTAACGGCCGCTATATTACCAACCGGGTCCTGACCTGGGCGATAGAGAGCTGTTACCGGAGTGTAATTCCCGCTGGACGCCACCCCCTTTTTGTCCTTCACCTGGCTGTAGACCCGGGTGAGGTGGATGTCAATGTTCACCCGGCCAAACTGGAGGTCCGCTTGCAGAGGGAGCAGGACCTGGCCCGGCAAGTGACCAACCTGGTTAAAGGGACCCTTTTTACCCCCAGGGCTGTGGCCCCGGCTACCATCCCCCGGCCCGGGGAGAAGAAAAGCGTTGGGCCGGCACCGGTGCAGCAGGGTTTTACCTTCCGGGAACCGGAAAGGCAGGCCCGCCAGTGGGGAGAGTTTGTACTAAAGGAAAGGTCCCGGGAAAACCGGGAACTGGTGTGGCATGAAAAAGCCAGGGGGGATACCGGGGCAATCAGAGCGATAGGCGTACCAGCAGGAAACGGCCCGAAAGAGGCGGATAAACCCGCCGCTCCCGGGGCTGAAAAGCCGGCGGTAGAAACCGGCAAGCAGGTCCTGCCGCCTTTACGGGCCCTGGGCCAGGTTTTTAATACCTATATCCTGGCTGGAGGCGAAGACGGCCTTTATATAATCGACCAGCATGCGGCCCATGAGCGCTGCCGTTATGAAGCCCTGGTGAAAGAGGGCATGACGGGTAGCCACCCGGCCCAGATGCTGGAACCGCCCTTACAACTGCAACTGGCCCCGGATATGCAGGTCAAGCTTATTGATCAGATAATAACCCTGCGGGAACTGGGATTTATCGTCGAGGAATTCGGAGCCGGCGTCTTCTTATTACGCTCGGTTCCCCTGGGAATTCCTCCTGGTAGAGAAAGGGAGGTCCTGGAGGACTTCCTGGCGGAAAGCACCCTCCCGGCGCCGGAAAGGCTCTGGAAGTTAATTGCCTGTCACGGGGCAATCAAAGCCGGGGAATCCCTGGCCGGGGCCGAGATGCAAAAACTCCTCGATGACCTGCGGGGGGTTAACCATCCCTATACCTGCCCCCACGGCAGGCCGGCGGTAGTACGCCTGGATGAGGCCCAGCTGGCGCGGTATTTTCACCGACCTTTAAAGTGAGATGGAGGCCCGGCTCAATTTGAATACCAAGGAACCCCTGGCGGCCATTGTCGGCCCCACGGCTACCGGTAAATCGGCCATTGCCCTGCAAGTTGCCGCCCGGCTGGGGGCGGAGATAATCTCCGTGGATTCCGCCCAGGTTTACCGCGGTATGGATATTGGTACAGCAAAACTGCCCCCGGAAGAAAGGGTGGGGCCCGACGGCCGGCCTATACCCCACCACCTGATCGATATCGTCGATCCCGACGAGCCTTTCAGCGTAGCCGATTACCAGGAACTGGCCCGGCAAACCATAACAGCTATCATCAGGAGGGGCCACCTGCCTCTTCTGGTCGGGGGTACAGGCCTGTATTACCAGGCGGTAGTCGATCCCTACTGCTTCACCCCGGAGGGGGGGGATCCCCGGGTCCGGCAGGAGCTGGAGGAGCTGGCGGCCAGGTTTGGTAACACATACCTCCACGAACAATTAAAAAGGGTCGACCCGGAAGCAGCCAGGCGGATTCACCCCCATGACCGGCGCCGCCTGGTAAGGGCCCTGGAGGTTTATAAAACAACCGGGCAACCAATATCGGCTGCCCTGGCCTGGCGCCGGCAACAGGAATCGCCCTATCATCTGGCAGCTGTAGCCCTGACCATGCCCCGGCCCCTCCTTTACCGGCGCATCGAAGCCCGGGTCGAGGCCATGATCGCAGCGGGCCTCATTGATGAGGTTTCCCGCCTGCTGTCCAGGTACGATTACCGCCTGCCAGCCCTCCAGGCCCTGGGTTATAAAGAAATCGGTTCTTATTTGCGCCAGGAAATGGAACTGGAAGAAGCAGTAGCCCTTTTAAAACGCAATACGAGGCGTTTGGCTAAAAGGCAATTAACATGGTTCCGGCGGGACCGGCGCCTGCGCTGGTGGGAAGTAGATCCGGATAAAAGTGAGGAAATTTCAGCTGGTATTGCCGATTATATTAGCAGGACAATTGATATTAATGTAGAATAGGGTTATACTAAACAAAAAATACCAACCTGGAGGGGAAAAGATGAATAAAACCCAAGGTAACCTGCAGGATTTGTTTCTAAACGTCTTGCGGAGGGATAATACCCCCGTAACCATTTACCTGGTCAATGGCTTCCAGTTAAAAGGTGTGGTACGGGGCTTCGACAATTTTACCGTTGTCCTGGACGCCGACGGCAAGCAGCAGATGATTTACAAACACGCCATATCGACCATAATGCCCTTCCGGCCGGTCAACCTCATGGCTGAAAGCCGGGCCCAGGCCGAGGCCAAGCAGTAATTACCATACCCCCTCCCCGGTTCCCAACCGGGGATTTTTTTTAACTAAATTAAGGCCAGACCTGGTATCCCAGGGTATAATTCTCATACTATGGTAAAAAATAAGTGTGGCCACTCGGGCCGCGAAGGAGGAACTACCATGCCCGGACCCAAGGTTAAGTGTAAAGTGAATACCTGCAATCACTGGATGAATGGCGACCTCTGCGCGGCGGGTAATATCGATATCATGCATGAAGAGGAAGGGAAGATGGCTCTGAACCCCGAGCAGACCCAGTGCAAGACCTTTAATGCTCGCCGGGGGCTGGCCAATATGATCGGGTCCCTGGATAATGTCAACTGGGGCGGGGTCCTCAGTAATACCTTCCTCCCTGGCGGTGAGCTATATCCCTCTGTGACCTGCATTGTTAATAGCTGCACTTTCTGGGCGGAGGGGAACCATTGCAAGGCGGAAAAGATTGACGTGGTAGGAGTCAACGCCGACGAGTGCCAGGACACCAACTGTTATACTTACCAGCGCAAGGTTTAGAGGAAAGAAATAGCAGGCCGGTTAGACCGGCCTTTTTTCTTACCTGGCTGTCAGGGTGCGTATAAATAAAAAGAGAAAAACGGGGGAGGGGGTTAGATATGCTGCGGGTGAAATTTGGTCCTCATAATAATAAGAATAATTCCTGGTCCCCGGCTCGTCCCCTCCAGAACAACAGGGCTGGCAGGGAACTGGAGCAGGCTTGCAGGCGGCGGGTAGAGGCAGTTATGGCCGAGCTGGATAAGATGGTGGGTTTGGAGGCAGTAAAGAACCTGATTAAAGAGTTGCGGGCTTTTATTGAGATCCAGCAACGGCGCCGGTGTGAAGGCCTGGCTGCTTCTTCCACAGTAATGCATATGATTTTTAAGGGAAATCCCGGTACCGGCAAGAGCACTGTTGCCAGGCTCATGGGCCGCCTTTTCAAAGAACTGGGGGTTTTAACCCAGGGCCAGCTCATAGAAGTCGAACGGGCCGACCTGGTGGGGGAGTATATTGGCCATACGGCCCATAAAGCCCGGGAACAGCTTAAGAAAGCCATAGGGGGTATTCTTTTTATCGACGAAGCTTATTCCCTGGCCCGGGGTGGTGAAAAGGACTTTGGCCGGGAGGCAATCGACGTCCTGGTTAAAGGAATGGAGGATTACCGGGATAACCTGATTCTGATACTGGCCGGTTACCGGCAAGAGATGGAGTACTTCATGGAAACTAATCCCGGCCTGCGTTCCCGTTTCCCCATTCAATTGGAATTTCCTGATTATACCGTTCCGGAATTGCTGGCCATTGCCCGGATGATGCTGGCGGAAAGGCAGTACGTACTTGCACCGGAGGCTGCTGCAGAGCTGGAGAAGATTCTCCGGCGGGAGGTACTCCTGGGTCACCGTTATAACGGCAATGCCCGGATGGTGCGCAATATCATTGAAAGGGCCATGAGGCGCCAGGCCCTGCGCCTAGTTAATAAAAAAAGGAACCTCAGCCGCCGGGAATTGATGTATATCGAAAAGGAGGACCTTCTACGGCCGGATCTGCCTGCGGGGGTTAAAGATGAGGGGAGTGAGCTTCCGGGAGGCCCGTCAGTCTGCTATAATAACACCCGGTAACTTTATTCATTGGGGGTTAAAGTTTGACATACCTTGATAGCATAAGCAAGCTTTTTCCTGTTGATCCCTGGCTGGTAGAAAGGCTCCGGCAAGCGGAACATACCAGCCGGGAAGCCATAACCGCAGTTGAGGAGGTCTGTGCCTTTAATCACCTGAAGGTTCTTCGGGCCTTTCAGGATGAGGGGGTAACAGAATTTCATTTCCAGGATTCTACTGGTTATGGTTACAGCGATCTGGGCCGGGACGTCCTGGAACGTATATATGCCAGGATTTTTGGAGGTGCAGCCGGCCTGGTACGGCCCCAGATTGTTTCCGGTACTCATGCCCTTACTCTGGCCCTCAGGGCTATTCTACGCCCCGGGGATATCCTGCTGGCAGCCTGTGGCCAGCCCTATGATACCCTGGCTACAGTTATCGGTCTGGGTCACCGGGTGCCAGGTACCCTCAAGGAGTGGGGTATAGGATACCGGGAAGTGAAACTCAATCCCGCCGGGCGTCCTGATCTGGCGGGACTGGAAGCAGCGGTGGCCGAGATAAAACCGCGCCTGTGCCTGATCCAGCGTTCCCGTGGTTATGCCCTGCGGCCTGCCCTGGGGGTAGCCGAACTGGCGCGAATAATTGGTGCCGTCAAAGCAGCCAGCAGGGAAACCATCTGCCTGGTAGATAACTGTTACGGCGAATTGGTCGAGGAAAGGGAACCAGGTGAGGTGGGGGCCGACCTGGTGGTTGGTTCTTTGATTAAAAATCCCGGTGGCGGACTGGCACCGGGTGGAGGTTATATTGTTGGCCGGGAAGAACTGGTAGAAGAAGTGGCTGCCACCCTCACTGCCCCGGGCCTGGGGAGTGGGCTGGGCGCCTTTGAGAATAAGCGCCTTTATTACCAGGGGCTCTACCTGGCTCCCCTGGTGGTAAAGGAGGCCCTGCAGGGGGCGATTGTCGCCGCTTCTTTTTTCCAGGATTTAGGCTTTGAGGTAGATCCCTTGCCGGATGCCCCCCGGCGGGATATTGTCCAGTGCCTGATCATGGGGAAAGAAGAAGCATTGCTGGCTTTCTGCCAGGGGCTGCAGAAGGGGTGCCCAGTAGAAGCCACGACCCAGCCAGAACCGGCAAATCTGCCTGGTTATGCCGACCCTGTTATCATGGCCGGGGGGACCTTCATCCAGGGATCTTCCATCGAACTCAGCGCCGACGGCCCCTTGCGACCCCCATATGCTGTCTTTTTACAGGGAGGACAGGCCTACCCTTATACCAGGGTGGCCCTCCTCATGGCAGCCCAGGAGATGGTAAACCGGGGATTAATTCAAAAGAAATGGCGGTAGAGGCCTACTACCTTCCCCAGGATTGTTATTTTTTGAGCGATAAGGGGCTGCATACTGCTGTTAGCCGGAACGAGTTCAATATGGTCGGGATAACGGTAAAAGTATTTTACAGTCGCTTCATCCTCCAGAAGGGCAACTACAATATCGCCGTTTTCAGCCGTATCCTGGGGCCGGACGATCAGGTAGTCGCCATCAAGAATACCGGCTTCGATCATACTATCCCCGCGGACGTGGAGCATAAAGGCATTTTCCGCTCCTGCCAGGTCAGCAGGCAGGGGAAATACATCTTCAATATTTTCAAAGGCCAGGATGGGCTGGCCGGCGGTTATTTTTCCCAGCAGGGGCACGGAAACCATATTTTTGGTTCTGGTGACGGCCGGGTAAGGAGTGAGGATTTCAATGGCCCGGGAGCGCGAGGGGTCGCGACGAATATAGCCTTTTTCTTCCAGCTTGTTTAAGTAATTATAGACGGTAGAACTGGAACGCAAACCGGTAGCCTTACATATTTCCCGGATGGAGGGAGGGTAGCCATTTAAATCAATAAAGTGCCGGATGTAATTGAGAACCATGGCCAGTTGCGGTGATAAATCCGGTTGCAAGGAGATCCCCCTCCAAATCAGATCACCATCCATACTACCATACTTTAAACCGGCAAACAACAGTTTGTATGCATAGGAAAAATTTCTGATTATTACTCCGGCGGGAGGTTATTTTACGGGGTACGGTGACCGCTGGCGATTAGTTGTTAGATTTGAGGGGCGGTGAAGGCTTGCCCCCGGCATGGTGGTATAAGGCGAGGAACAACTTCCCATAATAAGTATTATGTTAAATAAACAAAGGGAAAAATAAAAGCCGGTGCCCAAGCACCGGTAAATTGGTGGCAGATCTACTTATTGTTTATTATCGTTTTTATCACGCATGGCCAGACCCCGGGCAATCACCGATTGCACCGCCGGACTACATCAGCTCCCAGCCGGGTTTTTAGTTAGACATTCATGGCCGGTATTAGCTCTGGTATGTTCCCGGATGTCCTGGAGGCTGTTGCAGCACTGCCGGGTGACAATATGCTCTAAAATCTCGCTGTCGGTAACATTTTTACAATAGCAGATTATCCGCGGTGGTGCCTGTTCTTTAAACCAGACTGGCACCCGGACCTGGTCTTTAGTAAACAGGCTGCCGTCATCACCATAGTAAACCACCTGGCACGACGGCGACAGGCATAAATTATACCGGGTAGCAGTTAAATTCTCCCGCACCTCCGTATTAAGTAAACTAGCGATTGTTAGGCTGGCGACTCTTTTTCCCGATGTCCCGCATTCAGGGCAGGGATTACCAGCAGCCCATTGTTTGCTACCGCAGAGTTCTGAGTTCAATATTCTGACTCCCCTATTATCTATACCTTTTACCCGGAAAACAGGTTTTTATTCTACCGCTGTTCCAGGGGTATATAACTCTTCTTACCAAGGACATTTTTATAAGCCGGCCTGAAGATTTTACCACCGCTTACCAGCTCTTCAATCCGGTGGGCGCACCAGCCGGTGATCCTGGATATGGCAAAAATAGGAGTATACAACTCTATCGGGATATTTAACATTTTGTAAACAAAACCGGAATAGAAATCAACATTGGGAGCGACGACCTTATCGATCTTCTTTTCGGCAACAAAGAGTTCCGGTGCCATTTTTTCTATAGCCAGGTAAAGGCTAAACTCATCTTCCATGTCCTTTTCCCGGGCAAGTTCGGCTGCCTTTTGCTTCAATAAAACAGCCCGGGGATCAGAAAGGGTGTAAACGGCATGGCCGATGCCATAGATTAAACCGCTCCGGTCGAAAGCCTCCTTGCGTAAGATTTTAATCAGGTAATTCCTTAATTCTTCCTCGTCATGCCAGTCCTTGACGTTGTTCTTTATATCTTCGATCATTTTCATGACTTTAATATTGGCCCCGCCGTGCTTGGGCCCTTTCAGGGACCCGGTTGCAGCCGCAATTACAGAATAAGTATCGGTCCCTGTTGAAGATACAACGTGGACGGTGAAGGCCGAATTATTACCACCGCCGTGCTCGGCGTGGAGCACCAGGGCCAGGTCCAGCAACTCTGCTTCCAGGGCTGTGTACTGGTTGTCGGGACGGATCATATACAGGAAGTTCTCGGCCGTACTTAACTCTGTGCGGGGCAGGTGGATATAGAGACTTTTATTTTCATAGTAGTGGGCCTTCGCCTGGTACCCATAGGCTACCATAATGGGAAACCGGGCGATAAGCTCGATGCATTGCCTGAGAACATTGCGAATGCTTAGATCATCGGGATTGGGATCGTAGGAGTAGGCCGCCAGGACACTCCGGGCTAATTTGTTCATGATATCGTTACTGGGAGCCTTGAGAATCATGTCTTCTACAAAACCTTCGGGAAGGGCCCTGTGCTTAGCCAGTAGATGGGTAAATTCCTCTAACCTCTTCTTATCAGGTAATTCGCCAAATAGGAGCAGGTAGCAAATTTCCTCAAAACCGAAGCGCTTTTCTTGCTGGAAGCCACGCACAATATCCCAGATATCAATTCCCCGGTAAAGCAGGCGACCGTGGTCGGGGGTTCTTTCCCCTTCATCCAGGATATAACCATGGACTTCCCCGATCTCCGTTAAACCTACCAGGACGCCGGTGCCGTCTTTATTTCTTAGCCCGCGCTTGACGTTATATTTTTCATATAAACCCGGATCAATGGAGTTATTTTTTTCTGCCAGCTGGCAGTAATAATCAAGACAGGCCTGGATATCCATTTTTTAAGGTTAACACCTCTCCCTAGAATCTTTATTTTGTTTTATTTATTTTCCGGTCCCCGCTCGGGGTCTAAAATTACCTGGTTGCCCCGGATACGGTGAAATTCCCGCGCTCGCACTTTAGAACGCCGATCCTGGTTGGGACCATTGCGGCTGAGCCGGAAGCGTCTGGGCATGCTTTTCCTCCTTTACTGTTAATTGAATTAATATAATCCCCGGATGCAAAAATAGTTTGTGTAGTTGTTGTCCTCTCTACCCAGGCAATCTCTAACATTATGTTAACAATAATGGTATATTCCTTACCAGCGAGTAAGATAATAACTACAAAGGGGGGATTCCAGGTGCTACGAGCCCGCCTGAATATGGGGTCACGCCGTGAGCGACGGGGCTGGCCCTGGTGGCTCACCCTGCTGGCTTACCCCATGGGCTTGCTGGATGGTTATTTGTTAAGCTGGTGGCTGAGGCGTCGCCAGCAACAAGAACCTGCAGGCTAACCCGGGGCTAAGCCCCCTCCTTTTTTACCACTCTTTTTCGACGCCACTCCCGGTTTCTTGCGACTATTATACACTGGGGCAGGACGGTCGACAATAGGTAAGCCGGGGCTACTTCAGGCCGGCAAAGACTTCTCTAATATACAGGGTTATAAATAAAGAGAGCTAGGTTTCATTTTGAACCCGGGCTCTCTTTTTATAATAGCTGAATATGACGCCCTCGCAGGACTGCTGGGGCTACCTGAAAAAGGTTTTTTGTAAAAATTGGCGCGGGTTAAACCTGCAAAACCCGCGCCTTTAGCCGAACTGGTAGCCCTACGGGGATTCGAACCCCGGTTACCGCCGTGAGAGGGCGGCGTCCTAGGCCACTAGACGATAGGGCCTCAACCGCAGTCTATTATATCATAGACCTCCCGGCCTCGTCAATACCCCGCAATAACCCAGTTAAAATATAACCGGAGGGAGATCGGCTCACTCACGGCGAAATCCTACCGAGGAAATGTGTGCTGAGGATGTCATTGGATAGTCGCCTTGAGTATTCAAGCAGTATGCACCAGCGTTACCCCATGCTACCTGCCGCTATCCCCCGTTGAAAAATAACCGCCGGGAGAAGCAGCGCTATACGGATTTTAGTTTTTTGATGAGGGTAATTTCGGCACCATACTCTTCGTAATCGGCAACTGGAGTTTCTAAAAATAAGGGCAGTTCCCCCAGAAAATGATTATTAACCACTGCTGCTATGCCCTCCCTTCCCAGCTCGCCCCTGCCAATACCGGCATGGCGGTCCCGGTGGCTGCCCAGGGGTGCGGCGGAATCATTGAGGTGCATGGCCCTGACCCGCTCCAGGCCGATTTTTGCGGCCAATTCTTGTATCAGTTGCTGGCAGCCCGCCGGGGTGCGCAGGTCCCAGCCGGCGGCAAACAGGTGGGCCGAATCCAGGCATACTCCTACTCTATCCGGCCATCCCAGGCCTTCGAGAATATAGCGCAGGTCGTCAATGGTACCCACCTCTTTTCCCTGGCCAGCCATTGTTTCCAGTAAAAGCACAGGGCCCGGGCCGGTAATACTCAAATAAGCTTCCCTGACTAACTGGATGATTCTATCTAAACCAGCCTGGCGGTCCCCGTCATGGTGGCCGGGATGGCTGATCAGGTATTCGCCGCCTATGGCTGCCACTCGCAGGGTATCGTCGTGAAGGACCATGCGGGCAAACTCCTGTTGCCTCTCAGTGGTGGCGCCCAGGTTTACAGTATAAGGTAAATGGCCGGCGATGGGATAAAGATCGGCCCGGCGTCTTACCTCCCTCCAGGCTATGATCTCTTCCTCTGGAATCTGCCTGGCGGCCCCGCCGCGAGGGTTGCGGGTAAAATATTGGAAGGTGTTGGCTCCTATGCTGCTGGCCATAGTTGCAGTCCTTGGCAAGCCCTTCGCTATGGATAGATGGGCTCCGAGACGCATGTTTTTCCCTCCATAATAGCCCTGATTTAGCAGGTATTGTATTCTCCCGGACCAGGTCGCTCGCTCAAACAAAAGCCAGTTCTGTTATTTCGTTCCCTGATACTGCCCCGGTGATTTATCTAGAGTGCTAGGGGGTGAGGAGCCGTTACCCACCTTTAACTCAGCCAGGAACATCCCGGCCAGGATTAAAAAGCAACCAATTCCCTGCTGCCAGGTTAAGGCCTCGTGGCCCCAGAAGTAGGCCACCAGGGCGGCGAATACAGGCTCCATAGTGAAGATGATAGCGGTATGGGTAGCTGTAGTAAACTGCTGGACCTTGTTTTGAATCAGGTAGGCCAGGGAAGTTGCCGGCAGGGCCGTCAGCAGGAAGGCCTGCCAGACGGCAGGAGTAAGGGTGACCGGTAGAGTTTCCAGGGGAATGGCCAGCAAAAAGGACACCAGGGTTACTGTTCCCAGCTGGACCGTCGTGAATAACAGGGAGTTATGGTCACTGGCATAACGTTCTACCAGGATGATCTGTCCGGCAAAGGACAGGGCGCACAGGAAGACTAAAAAATCCCCGGGATTTAAGGTCAGTCTATCCTTTAGAGTTAGCAGGGCCAGTCCAGTAGTAGCAGAAAGAGCCCCCAGCAGGGGAAAGATACCCGGCAGGGTACGGGCAAAAAGCGCCTCCAGTATGGGAACCAGGATGACCGATAGACCGGTGATAAAACCGGCATTGGCCGCTGAAGTATAGCGTAATCCCATTGTCTGGAAGATATAACCCGCACTCAAGCATAGGCCTACCGCCCCGCCATGAAGGGCAATGGACCGGTCCAGAGAGGGTAATTGTCGCCAGGCCACGAGGGCTAAAAAAACAAAGGCCAGCAAAAACCTGAGGGCGACGAAATAATAAGGGCCGATTCCACCCAAAGCCCTTTTTACTACCAGAAAAGTAGTCCCCCAGATGAAGGTAACCAGCAAAAGGGCAGCATCAGCTGCCAGTTGTTTATTCAAGAAGCTTCACCAAGGGATATTTTCTCATTACCAGGGATGCCCTGTCAAGAAATATCCCTCCAGAGGCAGGATTTTTATTAAACAGGGCGAATAATTATTAAGTTGTCTGCCCTTAACAAATCTAAAAGGAGGAAACAGTGATGCGGGGTTGGCAAAAAATAGGCGGCGTATTGCTACTGATGCTTTTACTGGTCGGCCTTACAGGGTGCGGCGGAAGTAATCCCCAGGGTAACGGTGCGGGATCAGGAACCCAGGCAACCAGCACCTCTACCGGCAAGCCCAGGTATTCTGTAGCCCTGGAAGCCACTTTTGCACCCTTTGAGTTCCGGGATATGAAAACTGGCGAGTTTACCGGTTTTGATATTGACTTGATTAAGGCCATTGGCCAGGTGGAAGGTTTTGACGTTGATATTAAAGAAATGGGTTTCGACGGCATTATTACAGCCCTCCAGACCAACAACGTTGACCTGGCTATCTCGGGGATAAGCATTGACGATGAACGTAAAAAGGCAGTCGACTTTTCCCTCCCTTACTACCAGTCGGGTTTAGTGGTCGCGGTTAAAGCTGATAATAATACTATCAAGGGGTTCGACGATTTAAAAGGTAAAAAAATAGCCGTCCAGATTAATACCACCAGCGCCAAGGAAGCGAAAAAAATCCCAGGCGCCCAGGTAACCGAACTGGACAAGGTTCCTGATATGTTCCTGGAACTGAAAAACGGTGGCGTCGATGCCGTGGTTAACGACCTTCCGGTGACGGCCTATTATATTAAACAGGGTAATAATGACGTTAAGATTGTCGGTGATATTCACTCGGCCGAATACTACGGCATCGCCGTTCCTAAGGGTAAAACCGAGATCCTGCAAAAAATTAATGATGGTCTAAAGGCCCTTAAGGCTAATGGCCAGTATGAGGAACTCTATAAGAAATGGTTCGGCCAGGAACCGCCCGCTTTCTTGCCGGGGGAACCACCCCAGCAAAAGTCCTGAGGGAACAGAGCTTCTCATGTATGCGTAACACGTAAGGTGTTACGCATACTTCTATGCAGATACGGGTGAGGTGAAACTTTTGGGATTAGTTATCCAATCCCTGCCTTATTTACTGCTGGGTGCCGTTCAAACTTTAAAAATAACCCTTGTGGCCGTATCCCTGGGTTGTATTCTGGGCCTGGTTGCTGGTATGGGCCGCCTTTCCCGCCGGCGGCTGACCAGCTTTCTGGCCACCTGCTATGTTGACTTTTTTCGGGGTACTCCCCTGCTGGTCCAGATCTTTATCGTTTATTACGGTTTTCCCCAGCTCCTGGACGAGGGGCAGAAATTCTTAATGGCCTCGCTGGGTATGCCCCAGCTATTACAGACAACCCATATCCCCGTCTTTGTGGCTGCCACCCTTGCCACCAGTCTGAATAGCGGCGCCTATGTGGCCGAGATTTTCCGGGCCGGTATCCAATCCATCGAAAGGGGTCAAGTAGAGGCCGCGCGTTCCCTGGGTATGACCGAAGGGCAAACCATGCGCTATATTGTTCTTCCCCAGGCCTTCAAACGGGTTATTCCTCCCCTGGGAAATGAGTTTATTGCTATGCTCAAGGATACCTCTCTCCTATCGGTTATCGGTTATGTCGAGCTAACCCGCCAGGGACAGCTAATCAGCGGTGCCACCTTTAAGCCCTTGCAAATCTATTTTGGTGTTGCCCTGATTTATCTAATCATGACCTTTACCATTTCCCGCCTGGTGGATTACCTGGAAAGGAGGTTGAAGACCGGTGACCTTGATCGAAGTTAAAGACCTGCATAAGAGTTTTGGTTCCCTGGAAGTTCTCCGGGGAATTAACTGTAACATTGACGAAAAGGAAGTTGTCGTGGTCATCGGTCCCAGCGGGTCCGGTAAAAGTACCTTCCTGCGTTGCCTGAACCTGCTGGAGGTCCCTACCCGGGGCGAGGTAATTATTGATGGCACTTCCTTAACTGACTCCAGGACGAATATTAATGCTGTCCGCCAGGAAGTAGGCATGGTTTTCCAGCGTTTTAACCTCTTTCCCCATAAGACGGTGCTGGAAAATATTACTCTGGCCCCCATCAAGGTCCGCCACTTGCCGGAAACGGAGGCTGAAAAGCTAGCGCGAGAATTGCTGGCCCGGGTGGGATTAAGTGATAAGGCAGGAGCCTACCCTGAGCAGTTATCCGGCGGCCAGCAGCAGCGGGTGGCCATTGCCCGTGCCCTGGCCATGCGGCCCAAAATCATGCTTTTCGACGAGCCCACTTCAGCCCTGGACCCGGAGATGGTGGGCGAAGTGCTGGCTGTCATGAAAGACCTGGCCCGGGATGGCATGACTATGGTAGTTGTTACCCACGAGATGGGTTTTGCCCGTGAAGTTGGCGACCGGGTACTGTTTATGGATGAAGGGCTAATTCTCGAAGAAGGAACGCCGGCCCAGTTGTTTAATAATTGCCAGAATCCCCGGACCAGAGCTTTCTTAAGCAAGATACTTTAAAGTCCCTTTGACGGATAGAAAAAAGGCCACCCGCACCAGAGGGTGGCTTTAAAAATATTTTATGGCTAGAGGAGGTATGAGGGGAGGTACTACTTATTTGTTTCGCGGCTGCAGGAATTTACTTAAATCTAGTTGCTCCAGGCGATTTAGAATTTGATCGGCCTTATCCTGGGTTAGTTTACCCCCGGCCACGGCCTGGTCCAATTGACTTTTGACGCTATTAACCACCTGGCTTTTGAGTTGTTCCAGGGTCAGGCCCCTGGCGGTAGCCAGCTGTTCCATGGTTTTACCGTTTTTAAGTTCCTGATGTAACTGTTGGGGAGTCAGACCAAGGGCACTGGCGATGGCCTTAGCCCAATCCTTGTGCCACAGGTCAACCTTTCCTACGGGCCAGGGCCAGCGACCGGAATCCAGAGCCTTTTTTAGATTGGCGGCCCGGGTACTATCAATTAAACCTTGGGCCACAGCAGTATCCAGAGCTTGCTGGCCGGCGCTTTTCATAGCGGTCTGGAGTTGGGCCTGGTCGATTCCCAGGACCCCGGCCAGCTTTTCCAGGTAGAGCTGGTGCAGGGTAGTACGGGGCTGGTTGGCAGGTTTATCCTGGGCCATGGCCACGCTGGCTGAAACCAGGATTAAAACCAGTGCCAGGGCTAAAACCAGGCTCAAGTGCTTTTTGATCCAGGTCAAGATCTCACCTCCCTTCTGGCAATTATACTAACCCATAATGGTTAAAACTTGATGAAATTAACCTGAGAAAAAAATAAGAAATCATCTATTCAACAGGGGGATGGTAACGGTGAAGGTGGTCCCCTTTCCCACCGTGCTTTCAACTCCGATATGACCCTGGTGCTGTTCAACTATCCACCGAGCTATGGCCAGGCCCAGGCCGGTTCCTACACTGCTCCGGGTGGCATCGGCGCGATAAAACCGTTCAAAAATATGCTCCAGGTCCCGGGGCGGGATACCCGGGCCGGTATCCCTGACTTTAATGATCAATCGCTGCTGGGGTTCGACGTTAACCATTAATTCGACTTTACCTTCAGGAGGGGTATATTTAAAGGCGTTATCCAGAAGGATAAAGAATAGCTGTTTGAGGTAATCCCGGTTTCCCATGATGTGGACCCCGGCCAGGTTTTCCAATCCAATGGCTGTGAAAGTGGCCGTTCCCAGTAAGGGTGCCTGGCGGGCGACCTCCTGTAAGAGAGGAAGTATTTCCAGGAGTTCACGTTTTATCTCCTGACCGGCGTCAGCCCGGGCAAGGGTCAAGAGGTCATTGACCAGCCGGCTCATGCGCTCGGCCTCACTGGCAATATCAGCCAGGGCTTCCTCCTGCCATGCTTCCCCTTGACCCTGTACTTTCCGCAATAGGTCGACATTACCGCGGATGGTAGTCAGGGGGGTTCGCAGTTCATGGGAAGCGTCGGCTACGAAGCGCCGCTGGGCGCTATAGGCTTCCTCCAGGCGGGTGTAGGCTCGCTGAAGCCGGGCCAGCATAGCATTAAAGGTAGCAGCCAGCCGGCCGACTTCATCCATAGGGCCCTGGTAGGGAACCCGCTGATCCAGATCCTTCCCCTCCCCTATTTGTTCAGCCACCTGGGTTAGACGATCAATGGGCCGCAGGGCAGTACGGGCTAAGATATAACCAAGGGTGGCAGCCAGGAAGATTAATAAAAGCCCCAGGAAGAGCAGTACCCGGCGCAGGTTGCCCAGGGTCTGCTGGACGGGACTGAGAAGGCGGGCTACCTGGAGAAGCCCTACCGGCTGGTTTTGCAATAAAAGGGGTACATTATAAAGTCGCAGGGGATGGTTACCGACTATCTCGGTTTCAAAAAAGGCGATGCCTTCCCCCGCTTGAATGAGGGTTTGCGGTCCAAGGGGTAAAGATTGTTGACCAAGATTATCAGACCGGGTGACTACGAAACCATTTATATCAACTATCTGGATAAAGGTATCCGGAGCCGAGAAAACATTCACATTGGGCAGCGTAATGCGCTGCAAGCGCAAGTTTCCTTCTACTCTAAAAGAACGGACAACCTCCTGGGCCCGGGCGACCAGGGAACGATCAATTTCATTGGTCAGGTAATGTCCCATCAGGAAATAGACCAGTCCACCCAGGACAATGAAGGTTAAACCCAAGGTAATGGTAACCAGCAGGGTGAGGCGTAGACGCAGGGTCATGGCTGCTGCTCCTTGAGGACATAACCCACACCCCGGACTGTCTGGATAAGGCGAGGCTCGCCCCCGGCTTCTAGTTTAGCCCGCAGGTAACCGATATAAACCTCCAGGACATTGGATTCACCGCTGAAGTCATAACCCCAGATCCGGGTCATGAGTTCATCCCTGGTGAGGACCCGGTGCGGGTTCTGGAGGAAATAAAGCAGTAGTTCATATTCCTTGGCCGTCAGGGAAAAGCTGCGGTGGCCCCGAAAGCCCTCCCTGGTGGACGTATTCAGGGTCAGATCACTGAATTGGAGCACCTCTGCCTCTGTTTCCCGGGATCGGCGTCTTAAAAGGGCGCGGATCCGGGCCAGTAATTCTTCCAGCGCAAAGGGTTTGACCAGATAGTCATCAGCCCCGGTATCCAAACCGAGGACCCGGTCGGCGGTATCGTCCCGGGCGGTCAACATCAAGATGGGGATATCGCTGTTGGACCGTATCTGGCGGCAGACAGCCAGGCCGTCAATGCCGGGTAACATGATATCCAGGATAATCAAATCTGGATTATTGGCCGCCAGGGCCAGGGCCTGGTGGCCATTGGCAGCTATTTCTACATCATAGCCCTCGTAGGTCAGGGCGCGTTTGAGCATAGAAGTAATCTTGGCGTCGTCATCGACAACCAGGAGACGGGCTCGCAATGGTTACACCCCCTTCAAGTTGTCCTAAATATAACGCGGCGGCTATTTTCCTGTCAAGGGTAGCAGGAGGCCAGGTGGCGTCCCATTACCACCTGGTTTCCTGCCGGATCCTAGGGAAACGCCAGGGACTTGAAGGGCAGCTAGAAATCAGTGCTTGACTTCTGCCTGCTTATGTGCTAATATAATCCCTGCGCGAAAAAATGATGCGGGATGGTGTAGCGGTAGCACCCATGACTCTGGATCATGTTGCCCAGGTTCGAATCCTGGTCCCGCAGCCATAAGGTTAGAAAAACCCTGCTCAGCAGGGTTTTTCTATTATAGAATTACCGGGCTGGTAGCTAATGCTGCCAGCCCTTTGCCTGCCTGGATTTTTAAGCCAGGTTTTCCCGGATCCACCTAGCAGCCCGGTCAAGGCGGGCGAGCACAGTTTCCCGGCCCAGGAGCTCCATAATCTCGAAGAGTCCTGGTCCCATAGTACGGCCGGAGATTGCCAGCCGAGTGGGATGGAATAACTGTCCTGTGCTTATCCCCTTACCTTCCGCCAGGGAACGATAGGCCTCCTCGGCTGCCCGGGCATTAAATTCAGGGAGGGCTGCCAGTCGTTCCCGCGCTTCATCCAGCAAAGCCGCAGCCCCGGGTCTGGTAAAGTGTTTACGAATCCCCTTTTCTTCATAACTGGTTACATCGGTAAAGAAGTAACTGGCGGCATCGGCAACCTCGGCCAGTGTCTTGACCCGGTCACGGACGGCCGCGATAACGGAGCGGACATGGTTGTAGTCCTTCTCGGGTAACGGGTCTGGTAGCAAACCTTTAGCCTGCAAAAAGGGCAGGGCCAGCCTGGTTATCCGGTCCAGGTTGCCTTCCCGCAGGTAGTGGCCATTGATCCAGGTCAGTTTCTTGGTATCATAGATGGCGGCGTTCTTGGATACCCGTTCCAGGGAAAACTGCTCGATTATTTCCTCCAGGGGTATAATCTCTTCCTCGCCTTCCGGCGACCAGCCTAGCAGGGCCAGGTAATTAATGATGGCTTCGGGTAAATACCCCTCATCCCTGTACTCCTCCACCGAAGTAGCCCCGTGGCGTTTACTCAGTTTGCTGCGATCAGGGGCCAGGATCATGGGTACATGGGCAAAAGCAGGCAGTTCATATGCCAGGGCCTGGTAAACCAAAATCTGCTTAGGGGTATTGGAGAGGTGCTCTTCAGCCCGGATGATATGGCTGATTTGCATTAAATGGTCATCGACTACCGTAGCAAAATTATAGGTGGGCATACCGTTGGACTTAAAAATAATAAAGTCGTCAATCGTGGCATTTTCAAAGGCGACATCGCCGCGGATAAGATCCTTAACAACGGTTGTCCCAGTCTCCGGTACGGCCAGGCGAATAACCGGTTGCCTGCCTTCCTGTTCCAGGCGGGTCCTGTCGGCAGGTGTGAGGTAGCGGCAGCGGCGGTCATACATGGGCGGCCGGCCTTCGGCCTGGGCCTGCCGGCGCCTTTCGGCCAGCTCTTCAACGGTGCAGTAACACAGATAAGCTTTACCCTCGTTCAACAAGCGGGCGGCCTCCCGGCGATATAGTTCCAGGCGCTGGGACTGGAGGTAAGGCCCGAACTGGCCTCCCTTTTCCGGCCCTTCATCCCAATCCAGGCCCAGCCATCCCATGGCCGTCAGGATTTCCTTATAAGAAGCCTCTGTGGATCGTTCGGTATCGGTATCATCGATCCGCAGGACAAAAGCACCGTGGTGGTGCCGGGCAAAAAGCCAGTTAAATAAAGCTGTGCGGGCGCCACCGATATGGAGGCTGCCGGTGGGACTGGGGGCAAAGCGAACCCGAACCTTATTCAAGGTATCAACACTCCTATCCAAGTAACTCCTGGTATTGGTCTGCCAGGCGGCGGGCCATAGTCGCCGCCGCGAGGGAACTAGCATTAAGGCGTCCCTGCCGACCCATTTCCTTGCGGAGGCCGGCATCAAGGACCAGTTGTCTGATACGGGCACTGAAGGCCTCAATATCTAAAGGGACTAAGAAACCATCCCGACCGTCCTCTACCATTTCCTGCACACCCCGGGCCCGGACGGCAACTACCGGCAAACCGGCTGCTTTAGCCTCCCCCACTACCAGGCCCTGGGTCTCGGTAACGGAGGCAAAGATAAATAAATCAGCGCCGGCATAGACGGCCGGCATTTGTTCAAAAGAAAAGGAACCGGCAAAGGTAACCGCTCCTGCTATTCCCAGGGAATGGGCCTGGTGCTCTAACTCCCCCTTTAAGGGGCCACTGCCTACCAGGACCAGGCGGGTCGCCGGTACCTCGCCATGGATTCTAGCAAAGGCCTGGAGGACAAAGGGGATATTTTTTTCCTTGCCCAAACGGCCTACATGGAGGAGGATGCTCTCTTCCCTTGGAAGCTGCAGGTGGCGGCGCAACCAGCTGGTATCAACATCCTGGAAACGTTCCAGCTCTATTCCTGTGGGAATGCTAACAACGGGTACCTTGAGCCCATTTTCCTGCAGGTAATGTGCTATAGTATCTGTAGGGGTAACTACCAGCCGGCAGCCGTTGTAAAAGGAAAGAGTATAATTCCGGACAGCCCGGCGCAGGAGCCCGGGCGCCAGGGGAAAGTAATGGATATATTCCTCATAAAGGGTGTGATAAGTAGCTACCAGGGGCAGGCCCAAGCGGCGGGCCATCCTGGCCCCCAACTGCCCCATTATAAAGGGAGAATGCACGTGGATCAAATCGATTCCCAGCTGCCGTAAGGTACTGGTAAGACCCGGCGCTACCGGGATGGCCAGGGCAAACTCTTTAAAGGTCGGCGCCCTGAGGGAACGAAAACGATAGATATCCTTTTCAGGATCATGGTGGCCATAAGCTGGAGCAAAGATTGCCACCCTGTGTCCCAGGGCCCGGAGTTCCCTGCTGAAGGTAACTACCGATCTGACGACACCACTGGTATAGGGCAGGTAGCTATCAGTAAATATGCCAATATGCAATTAAGGATACCCCTCTCTAAGGGGTATTCCGGGCTACAGCCTGGACAATATCGTGGCGCCGTACCAGGCCCACCAGACGGTCCTGACTGGTAACGGGCACTTGCTTGATCCTGTGGTCGGTCATTAAACCGGCAACTTCGGCGATGGTGGCTTCTTCGGTGGCGGTAATGACCTTCCGGGTCATAATCTCCTTCACCGGCCTGGAGGTTAGGGTTTTAATCTTAGCATTTAGATCGCTGGTGTCTTCCAGGATAAAGACCGAGTTGAAAAGGTCTACGTATACCGGCCGCCGCTGGCGGATGGCAGCCATGATATCACCATCGGTGACGATCCCCTGGAGCCTACCCTTTTGATCTACCACAACGGCGCAGGTAATGCCCTTCTCCAAAAAGAGTTTAACAACATCTCCTACCGGGTCTTCCGGGTGGACCACTACCACATCGGTAGTCATAATATCCCCGGCCAGGATCATGGGTCTCCCTCCTAACTAAAGTTATTATAGCACTATGGCCGTAAGGTAGCTACTACCCGCTTTGGTTTTAAGAGGAAATCCAGGGCCGCCAGGATATCGCTGAAAACAACGTCGGCAACCTGGAGGGCCCTGCCTGAGGAACCCTCTGGCCCGAGGACAAGTATACCCAGGGCAGCCCGGGCGAGCATCTGGACGTCATTATTACCATTGCCAATGGCTGCCGTATGCTCTGCTCCCAGGCGGACCACCAGGCGCTCCTTATCCTCTCCCCCTTGCAACTGGTCGACTTTCATTAACTGTACGGGGAGGTCCCGGCAGGCCAAAGCTGCCGTACCAAAGGTATCGGCCGTGAGGACGTAGAGTTTTACCTCGGTGGCCAGGGCTTGCAGGCGCGAGGCTACCCCCGGCAGGAGTTCCCCATCGCAGGCTATGGTGCCGTTAAAATCTAAGACTACCTGGTTAATAATAATTTTTTGCCCCGGTAGCTCGTAAGCCAGCATCTAGTCTCCCCCTCCAAAAATATTTATAATCTTCTCCCCGGGCCGGCAGGATTTATAAAGGGCTAACCGAAATAGATTCTTAGACCATTGACAAGGAGGTTGGTCTGGATGTTTGTCCGGGACCATATGACTCCCGACCCTATTACCGTTACCAAAGAGACCTCTGTCCTGGATGCCCTGGAGCTAATGAAGAAAAATAAAATCCGGCGCTTACCGGTGCTCCAGGATGGACGCCTTATCGGGCTGGTAACTGAACGCGATATCCTGAGGGTTTCACCCTCCCCGGCTTCCACCCTCAGTGTCTTTGAGGTCAACTACCTGGTGGCCAAGATGACCGTTAAGGATGCCATGATTAAACGCCCGGTTACCGTTCCCCCGGATATGACCATTGAAGAAGCCGCCCTTTTAATGCGGGAGCATAAGATTGATAACCTCCTGGTAATGGAAAAGGAGAGGCTGGTGGGCATCATTACCCAGACCGATCTCTTTGAAGCCCTGATAAAGCTCTTCGGCTTGCGGCGGCCGGGTATCCGCCTGACCCTGAAGGTAGTGGACCGCATCGGAGTCCTGGCTGATATAGCCCGGCTGGTCAAGGAGGCCGGCATCAACATTATCAATATCGCTAACCGTCATAAGGACGATGTCTATACCTATGTTGTCCTGCGGCTGGCGACGGATGATGTGAGTAGTCTCCTGCCGGCCCTCGAAGACCGGGGTTACCAGGTTGTTCATGTTAGTTCTTATAACGGCTGAGCCTTCACTAGTTAGTTCCCCCTGAAAAACTCAGGGCTAAAAGATTTAGCATCTCAGAAAACCGACTAGATTTTTAGCAAAACAGAAGGAGTTACCATCCTCTGGATCGAATCTTGTAAGTACGAGAAAACAAGAAAACCCAGAAGGAGGAACTCCCTATGAATAACATTCGCCACACCACCTCCTTTTCCTGCCGGGTGATCTTATGTTAAGGCTAAAAGATCCGCAGCTCACCCTGTGGGATGCCCTGTTGCCATCTGACTTGGTCCAGCTCAATCCAGAACTGGCCAGGGTGGACGAACTCCTGGATGATGATAGGTTTATAGCTCCATTCATCAGCCGGTTTGAGGCGCGTCTTGGCAGGCCAACTATCCCTATGGAAACCTACCTGCGCCTGATGTACTTGAAGTACCGTTATGGCCTGGGTTATGAAGTTTTAGTCCAGGAGGTAAATGACAGTATTAAGTGGCGGCGTTTCTGCCGTATCCCCTTAACCCAAAAGGTACCCCATGCTACTACTTTGATTAAACTCACTAAACGCTGTGGCCCGGGGGTTGTAGAAGAACTCAATAAAGCCCTGGTTCAGGAAGCCCGGGAGAAAAAGATTATCCGGGGACGCAAGCTGCAGGTAGATACCACGGTAGTGGAAGCCAATATTCAC
>NZ_MDDC01000010.1 GCF_001875325.1 Neomoorella thermoacetica | reverse complement strand
AATTCTCTTAGAGGAATGATTCGACACTGAATTAGAAATTCCTGGTTAGAAGATTCTCTCTACTTTTATTTCTTTCTGCACCCTATAAAAATTATTTTTGGGTTCCTCACAGGGTGCGGAATATGGGCTGTATCAAAGGTGGCGGCATCAAAGTCCAGGTGCTGGACGTCCATTTCCCGTAAATCCACCGGCACCCGGGCCAGATGTAACTTCTGCCGGGCCCGGGCCAGCATTCCCGGACTAAAATCTATAGCCGTCACCCGGCAGCCAGAGGGATAAAATGGAAAGTTGGCCCCTGTACCCACGCCGACCTCAAGCACCCGGCCCCTGGCCTCCTGCCACACCCGCCGGCGTAAATCAGCAGGAATCATCCGTTCCATCCAATCATAAAAGAGGGCCGTGCGGTTATAGCGCTTCTTGATTATTTCCGTCTTTTCCTTATCCATGTATGGATCCCTCATTAAAATTATTATACCCCATGAGAGGCAGGATTCCCCTTTCCCTGCAGCAAAAAAGGGTTAACCCTCAACCATTCTGGTTGCTAAATACCTGCCAGATCAAATGATTTTTTCACAACGCTTCTCAGGGGGCCTGCATTTCCATGCAAATAAAAACCCCCTGACTCAAGCCAGGGGGTTTGTTGAGAATCGTTCGCTTGCTTGACGATACGTCCCTTGTAGGACAGGCGCCCGCCGGATGACTGAAACATTTCCCTAGATTTTCAGTTCTTCCCTCTTCTTCATGATGTGTGTCTCCATGGCTGCAGCCGCCTGCACCGGGTCCTCTTCTACCAGCACCTTCCCTCCGGTCATCCCTTCGAGATCCCTGGTGAGAATGCCGGTTACCATATCGCTGCCGGTGATGAATGGGGGGCTGCCCAGGTGGATCAGCAGTCCCAGGGTGAGGGCGAAGGCACCGTCGGCCAGTGCCTGCTCTTCAAGCCACTGGGGTGCTGATAGCGCCAGCGGGAGTTGCGGCAGGTCCAAATCCATGGCTGCGGCGATTTCGGTTGCCACGGCTTCCAGGCGGCCGATGGCCAGGCAGGGGCCGAAGTTCAATACCGGCGGTATCCCCAGCTTCCTGCAGACCTCCTTCAGTTTCTCCCCGGCCTGCTCCGCCGCTTCCGGAAGCATCATGCCCAGGTTCGCCAGCCCCCCGCTTGTGCAACCTGCGGTAAGGACGATGATATCGCGCCTGATCAATTCCCGGGTGAGCTCAACGGTGAACACATCGTGCCCTCTCGTCGCCAGGTTGGAGCAACCTACGATACCGGCTATTCCCTTGATCTGGCCTTCGGCGATGAGATCAATCAGGGGCTTGTAACTGCCTCCCAGTAATTGTTTCAGGGACTTCTCACCGACCCCCGCCACGGATCCCTCGCAGCCGTGATCGGGGATGGTCGGGACAACCTCTTTTCTCCGGTCTTTGTAACTGGCCAGGGCAGCATCTATTATTTTCCAGGCAAAGTCCCTGCTGTCACCGAAGTCATAAGGGATGTACTCGGCTTTCCGCTTCTTGGCTACATCGTCGATGCATATTTGCCTGACCCGGAACTTTTCACAAATGTCCTCGATGCCGGGAATGGCACAGTTGAACTCGGTTACCACCAGGTCGATCCCTCCTGTAGCCAGGAGCGGCTCGGTGGTGAAATTGTTCCCGACGTGTCCGGCAAAAACACCGCGGTTCCTGGCGCTTCTCAACTCCAGGTCCTGCCCCACGCAGGTGGAACCAACGATCCTGAAGCCCTTCGCCCCAGCCTGGCGCGCCCTTTCTGTCGCCTCCGGCACTCCCAGCTCCCTCTGCAGGGCTGACAGGAGGGCATGCTGATGCCCGATTACCATGATGTTGATGTAATCCGGGTCCATTACCGAAAAGCCCACCTTGACAGTTCCTATTTTGGGCTCACCCACCAGGATGTCGTTGAGGTAATTGGTCAGCATCAGCCCGTAGAGACCAGTGGCGATACCCAGGCGCAGGCAGTGAAGCAGCATGTCAACCGGGTCGCTGGAGAGATTGGTGCTGCTCTTGACTATGGCGTCGAAGACCTCCGCCTTGGCTCCTCCCGGAAGGATGCCCAATTCCTCCCACCGCCTGAAGCGGGGAGGATAAGCCAGCCTCTCTACAAGCTCCATCTTTTCACCCCGCGGCCGGTAAATGTCCGCCAGCACCATCCCGGCAAGCCGGCTGGCCTTCTCTTTCGAGCCCTGCGCCTGGATCCCGAACCTGCCAGCGAGTTCCTCCAGGAGCGCCTCACCCGGGTAAGGGGGCTCGGTGTTTTTCAAAACGTTGGCGGCGTTTTCCATTACGTGCAGGTAACAGGCCGCCCCGGCCGCTACCGCCCGCAGAAAATTCCGGGCCACGATGACATCCGCCGTTGCCCCGCAAACCCCCCGGGGGGTCTTGTGAGTGATCCTGCAGGGACCGTTGGTACAGAGGCGGCAGCACACTCCCTGGAGCCCAAAGCCGCACTTCACCTCATGGCCAGGGAGCCTGCTGAAAGAAGTCTCTATGTCTCCTATTTCCTGGATATATTTATACAACCTGGCATCAGCAGAAACACATAAAGACATGATAAAATACCTCCTATCGCAATAATTTACATCTAGACGAAGTCATGAATGGCAGACTAAGCCTGCTTCATCATGCCGGAATCATGGCTGAAACCGGGGTCGTCTCACGCTTTCCTGGTCAGGTTCATCTGGCAAAGTATGCAGGCTCACCTGGCGGAAAAACCTACCGGCTGCAAGGACCAGAGTTATCCTAGGTCAAATCATATACCAAAATGGTATACTTAGAGGAACAGCAAAAAACAAACTATACTTATTCGGTATAGTTCTGGGTACTTAAAAAGACTACCCTGATTTCACTCCCTCCCCTCTAATGTTTGGCAGTTACACCAGATCATCCCCCGTGCCCCTTTCATTGCCACACCTCCCGGACAGCAGCAACGGAGGGATGATATATTTAGATGGTGCTTCCACCCACTATTTACCCAGGTCTGCGAAGTTGTGCTTCCTGAATTCTTCGATCAGCGACTGCTGGATGGATGAGAGGGCATGGTGGACAGAGCAGTAGGAGGCGGCCCTCCTGTTGCACTCCTCGGGGGCAATAAGGCAGCGGTTAATCCTAACAGGCCCTTCGACAGCTTCGATCACGTCGAGCATCGTGATGTCTCCTGGCGACCTGGCCAGAGCGTAGCCCCCGTTCAATCCCTGATAGGACTCGGTAATCCCGGCCCGGGTCAGAAGACGCAGGATCTTCAGGAGGAAACGCACCGGAACCTTCAGTTCCTCTGCCATCAACCTTGCTTCTACCACCTGCCCCCTGGGCAGTGAGGAAAGATAGTGAACCGCCCTGAAAGCGTAGTCTGTAGCCTGGCTCAATCTCATAGCTTTCACGTATCCTATACTATTTTACTCCACTTATACAAATAATAAAGCATAGAAGTTTCCCAGTCAATAGTTTTAAATGCCCTGGCCATCCCACTTTTTAGCTCTCTGGTATCTAAGGAAGGCTCCTTTTTTTGCCTGTTTATTAACTCTTCTACCTGAAAGGAGAGGTAGCTTCCATGATTCATAATGGACTGGTTGCCCTTTCTTTGCTGCTTCCTGGTACCGGCAAAGTATAAGGGTAAGGCTTTTTTCTTGCGCACCTGGCCTCCCTGGACATTGCGCGGGTCAATCATGGCGGTTGCTGGCAGTGATGTTCCAGCCAGGGTGGTAAGGTTAAGAATGAGTTGTCGCAGGCCAGGAAAGCCGCTACAGCCAAATTGTCCCTTATTGTCACCTCGCATCTCACCCTATACCGGGAGATCGCGGTAGTATTGTTATAAAAACCTTTGAGGGGGTATGAAAACGTTCTGCTGCCCTTTACCTTTAAAGGTTAAAACCTGCAGGATGTCCCCCATCATCCGGGGGTTCCCAGATAGTATCCAGGGCCCGCCCCCGGACGGCCGTAATTCAACTTCACCGCGGCAGGCCCAGGATATCCTTGAAAAGCCGGTGGCCTCAGGCCTCTTCAATTCGTTAGAGCCCGGTCATTTGTAAGACCCCGGCAGACCCCCAATGAGCACTGTCTTCAGCCCTCTTATTTTATCATCTCCAGGAAATAGCGATGTACTCGTAAATCTTCAGTCAGTTCCGGGTGAAAGGCAGTGGCCAGGATATTACCCTGGCGGGCCATCACGATTTTATCTTTAAAAGTGGCCAGGGCTTCCGCCGGTGGCTCTATTTCTTCGATATAAGGCGCCCTGATAAAGACGGCGTGAAAGGGTTCCGCCCCCAGGGCAGGGATCTCCAGGTCGACCTCAAAGCTGTCCACCTGGCGACCGAAGGCATTGCGCTGAACCCGGGCATTCATGAGCCCCAGGCGGGGCTGGTCGCTGCCGGTGATTTCCCGGGCCAGTAAGACCATGCCGGCGCAGGTGCCGAAGACGGGGAGGCCGCCTTCCGCCAGGTGGCGGACGGGTTCCAGCAGGTTAAACTCTACCATGAGCTTACCGATGGTGGTACTTTCGCCACCGGGGATAATGAGGCCGGCAATCCCCTCCAGTTGATTGGCGTGCCGGATCTCCACCCCCTGGACACCCAGGGCCTCCAGGGATTGAATGTGCTCGCGAAAGGCGCCCTGCATGGCCAGTACACCTATCCTCATCTTCCTTCGCCTCTCCTTACCAGCCGCGTTCCTGCATGCGCTCTTCTGGTTTGATGGTAGCAATCTCTAAACCCGGCATGGCTTCGCCCAGGTCCCGGGAGACCTCGGCCAAAACCTCCGGTTCCCGGAAGTGGGTGGTGGCAGCGACAATGGCCCGGGCCCGTTTCCTGGGATCGCTGGATTTAAAGATACCGGAGCCGACAAATATGCCATCGGCCCCCAGTTGCATCATCAGGGCCGCATCGGCCGGGGTGGCGATACCGCCGGCGGCGAAATTGACCACCGGCAACCGTCCCAATTCCTTTACCTGTTTCACCAGTTCATAGGGCGCCTGGATTTCTTTGGCAAAGGTCATCAGTTCCTCGTCGGGTAAATTCTGCACCCGCCGGATCTCGCTCATTACCCGGCGCATGTGGCGCACAGCTTCGACCACATTGCCGGTGCCGGGCTCGCCTTTGGTGCGGATCATGGCTGCTCCCTCGCCGATGCGTCTTAGAGCCTCGCCGAGGTTGCGGGCGCCACAGACAAAGGGGACCTTGAACTCGTGTTTATTGATATGGAAGTCCTCGTCTGCCGGGGTAAGAACCTCGCTCTCATCAATATAATCGACACCCAGGGCCTCCAGGATCTGGGCCTCGACAAAGTGGCCGATCCTGGCCTTGGCCATGACCGGAATGGTAACGGCGTCCATAATCCTCAGGATAACCGTCGGATCGGCCATCCGGGCTACCCCGCCGGCGGCCCGGATGTCGGCCGGCACCCGTTCCAGGGCCATAACGGCGCAGGCTCCCGCCTCCTCGGCTATTTTAGCCTGTTCCGGGGTGGTCACATCCATAATGACGCCGCCCTTGAGCATTTCGGCCAGGCCTTTTTTGACTGTCCAGGTTCCTACTTCTGCTGCTGCCATCTAAACTCCCCCCTGTTTATTTCATCCTTCTGAGATTGACAAAAGTTTTTATCCGCTGGTGCCGCGCCGGCGGCCTGGGTTTCTACCCTCAATTCTACTACAGGGGCAACCCCGGAGCAATAACCATTCAATTATGCTCCAAAAGTTGCCGGAAAATAAATTATTATTGTATCCTGGCCATAGCCACTACCCGGTCGCTGGGTTCCAGGCGCATGAGGGTTACTCCCTGGGTGTTGCGACCCTGGCGGGAGATGTCCTCGACCCCCAGGCGAATAAGGATGCCTTCGGCGGAGATGAGCATCAACTCGTCCTCCAGTTTGACGACGTCTACCGCCGCCACCGGTCCGGTCCGATCAGTGACGTTCATGGTAATTATCCCCTTACCGCCCCGACCCTGGGGCCGGTATTCCTCCAGGGACGTGCGCTTGCCAAAACCCCTGGAGGATACGATCACCAGCTCGGCATCATCTCTAACCTTTACCAGGCCAACAACCATATCATCGTCATCCAGGGCGATACCCCTGACGCCACGGGCCGCCCGGCCCATGGGACGCACTTCACCTTCACCAAAGCGGATGGCCTTGCCCTGGCGCGTCACCAGCATGACCTCGTTATTCCCTTCGGTGCGCAGAACGCCGACGAGATCATCATCTTCATCCAGGTTGATGGCCAGCAGGCCGTCCCGCCGGGAGGTGTGGTATTCGCCCAGGGGGGTTTTTTTTACGATGCCTTTTCTGGTGGCCATCAAGAGGTAGGCGTCTTCCTCCAGCTCGCGAATGGGGATAACGGCGGTGATGGTTTCTCCCTTATTCAGGTATATTAAATTAACCAGGGGCGTACCCCGGGCCTGGCGACCGGCCTCCGGTATTTCGTGGCCCCGCAGGCGGAAAACCCGGCCCAGGTTGGTAAAGAACAGAAGGTAGTGATGGGTGGTCGTGACAAAAATATCCTTTACAATGTCCTCTTCCCGGGTCCCCATGGCCTGGATGCCGCGGCCGCCCCGCTTCTGGCTGCGGTAGGCGTCAACCGGCTGGCGCTTAATATAACCGCGGTGGGTCAGGGTCACCACGATGTCTTCCCGGGCAATAAGGTCCTCCAATTCCAGGTTCTCTTCCTCCAGGACGATCTGGGTTCGCCGGGGGTCGGCAAATTTTCTTTTTATTTCCAGGAGTTCTTCCCTGACGATGCCGTACACCCTGGCTTCACTGGCCAGGACTTCTTGATAGTAAGCAATGCGTTTTTGCAGTTCCTGCCATTCTTCTTCTAATTTTTCCCTTTCCAGGGCTGTCAACCGGCCCAGGCGCATATCAACAATGGCCCTGGCCTGTTTATCGCTTAATTGAAAGCGCTCCATCAAACCCCGGCAGGCTTCCGGTTCGTTGGGCGCCTGGCGGATGATGCGGATTACCTCGTCCAGGAACTGGATGGCAATACGCAAACCGGCAACAATGTGAGCCCGGGCTTCGGCCTGGGCCAGCAGGTAGCGGGTGCGACGGGTAATGACCTCCTTCTGGTGATCCAGGTAGAGGGTGAGCATCTCCCGCAGATTGAGAACCCGCGGCCGTCCATCCACCAGGGCCAGCATAATCACCCCGAAGTTCTCCTGCATCTGGGTGTGCTTGTAGAGCTGGTTCAGAATGACTTTGGGCTGGACGTCCCGGCGCAACTCAATAACGATGCGCATCCCCGTCCGGTCAGATTCATCCCGCAGGTCGACAATGCCGTCTATCTTTTTCTCCCGCACCAGGTCGCCAATGGATTGCACCAGGCGGGCCTTATTTACTTGATAGGGAATCTCCGTGACGACTATCTGGCTCTTGCCATTATTCAGGGTCTCAACCTGGGCTTTGGCCCGGACCTTGATACTGCCCCGGCCGGTACGATAGGCGTTCCTGATACCCTCGCGGCCGATAATCAGACCCGCTGTGGGGAAGTCCGGGCCCTTAATAATTTTAGTGATGTCCTTGAGATCGGCATCGGGTTTATCAATGAGCAGTACCAGGGCGTCAATTACCTCACCCAGGTTGTGGGGCGGGATATTGGTGGCCATACCGACGGCAATACCGGCCGAACCGTTCACCAGTAACTGGGGTATGCGGGCCGGCAACACCACCGGTTCCTTGAGGCTGCCGTCGTAGTTATCGATGAAATCAACGGTTTCTTTATCGATATCGGCCAGCATGGTGAGGGCCAGTTTGGACAACCGGGCCTCAGTATAACGCATGGCAGCCGGAGAATCGCCGTCAACAGAACCGAAGTTGCCGTGGCCGTCTACCAGAGGGTAGCGGCAGGCAAAGTCCTGGGCCAGGCGGACCATGGTTTCATAGACAGCAGCGTCCCCGTGGGGGTGGTAGCGGGCCAGGACGGTACCCACGACAACAGCCGACTTTTTATAGGGCTTATCCGGGGTCAGCCCTTCCTCAAACATGGCGTAGAGAATGCGCCGGTGAACCGGTTTCAGGCCGTCGCGGACGTCAGGCAGAGCACGGCCGACAATGACGCTCATGGCGTAATCGATGTACGACCGTTTCATTTCTTCTTCCAGGATCACGGGCATTATCTTTCCGCTTGCTTCCAGGGCCAAGTACTTTCCACCTTCCTTCGCTATTCCGTTCCCCAGCTAGATTATGCCATGAGGAACTTCCTGCCAAACAGCCGGTTCAAACTAAAGGAAAAACGGGGGTCTCACCCCCGCAGCTCTAAAAACTGCCCCGATTAAATGTCCAGGTTGCGGACTTCGTGGGCATGCTGCTGGATAAATTCCCGTCGCGGTTCCACCCGGTCGCCCATGAGGATGTTAAAGATGGCGTCGGCCTCCATGGCGTCTTCAAGGTTAACCTGAAGGAGGGTCCGGGACTCGGGGTTCATGGTGGTTTCCCAGAGTTGCTCGGGGTTCATTTCACCCAGGCCTTTGTAACGCTGGATCTCCCAGCGCTCGCCTTCATGTTCTTTGAGGAACTTCTCCAGGTCGGCGTCGTTGTAAAGGTAGCGCTCGACCTTGCCCCGGTAGACTTTATAAAGAGGCGGCTGGGCGATGTAGATATAACCCTCGGTAATTAGCGGCCGCATATAGCGGTAAAAAAAGGTCAATAAAAGGGTGCGGATGTGGGAACCGTCGACATCGGCATCGGCCATGAGGATGGTTTTATGGTAACGGGCCTTATTGATATTAAAGTCTTCGCCAATGCCTGTCCCCAGGGCGGTGATGATGGTCCGGATCTCTTCGTTGTTGAGGATTTTATCTAGCCTGGCCTTTTCGACGTTCAAAATCTTGCCCCGCAGGGGCAGGATGGCCTGGAACCGGCGATCCCGGCCCTGTTTGGCTGAACCGCCGGCGGAATCGCCCTCTACCAGGAAGAGTTCGGTCACAGCCGGGTCCTTATGGGTACAGTCGGCCAGTTTGCCCGGCAGGGAGGTTATCTCCAGGGCGTTTTTGCGGCGGGTAAGTTCCCTGGCCTTGCGAGCAGCTTCCCGGGCCCTAAAGGCGTTGAGGGCTTTGTCGACTATCCTCCGGCCAACAGTGGGGTTCTCCTCCAGGTAGGCGCTCAAGTTTTCGGCTACCAGGCTGTCGACAATCCCCCTGACTTCCGTATTACCCAGTTTGGTTTTGGTCTGGCCTTCAAACTGGGGCTCCAGGACCTTGACGCTAATGACGGCCGTCAGGCCCTCCCGGATGTCCTCGCCGGAGAGGTTGGCCTCAGCGTCCTTCAAGAGATTAAAGCGGCGGGCATAATCGTTGATAACCCGGGTTAAAGCGGTTTTAAAACCAATCTCGTGGCTGCCGCCCTCAACGGTATGGATGTTATTGGCATAGGACAGGATAAGTTCATTATAGCCGTCATTATACTGTATGGCTATCTCTACCTGGACGTCATCCTTTTCACCGCTGAAGTAAAGGGGCTTGTTGAAGAGGACGGTTTTGTTTTTATTTAAATGGCGGACAAAATCAATTAAACCGCCGGTATGGTAATAGGTGGTCTCGATTGCTTTCCTTTCGTCGCGGAAAACTATCTTTACGCCCCGGTTCAGGAAGGAAAGTTCCTGTAACCGGCGGCTGATTATCTCGTCCTGGAAAACCAGGTCTTCAAAGATCTCACCGTCGGGATAAAAAGTTACACTGGTGCCCGTACCTTTGGTTTTACCAATAACTTTTAACTCGGACACCTTCTGGCCGCGCCGGTACCTTTGCTGGTAAATCTTACTATTACGTTTAACCTTTATCTCCAGCCACTCCGACAGGGCATTGACCACTGAAAGGCCGACCCCGTGGAGGCCCCCGGCTACTTTATAACCGTTCCCGCCAAATTTTCCCCCGGCGTGGAGGATAGTCAGGGCTACCTCCACGGCCGGCAGGCCGGTCTTTTCATGGATATCCACCGGAATACCCCGGCCGTTATCAGCGACTGTCAGGCTGCCGTTCTCGTGGACAGTAACCTCAATCCGATCGCAAAAGCCGGCCAGGGCCTCGTCGATGCTGTTGTCCACCAGTTCAAAGACCAGCTGATGCAGGCCCCGCACGCCGGTATTGCCGATATACATGCCCGGACGCCGGCGAACAGCTTCCAGGCCTTCTAAAATCTGGATTTGACTGGCATCATATCCACTGCTAACCTGATCCATTTCTTCCTCCACGGTTAATCTTTACCGGAAAAAATATAGCACATAACTTATACTAGATTCAAGCAGGGACGTTTGCCTGCCCTTTAACCGGGCATTGCCAATTCCATACTGGCCCTTTTCATCAGGGTACCGGAAGAGATGGTGGAGTAATAAATCTCCTTTTCGGTCACGATACAGGACTTGATCTCGCCGGCCCCTGGATCTTTGCGGGCTCTGGAATTCAATATTTCCAGGAATTCACGCGTGGCTGCCGACCGCCCGGCTGTTCCTAAATCGAGGATGGCGATAATCTCCCTGTAGGGGACTACCATGTCGTTGCCAATATGCAGGTACACTACCTTTTCCCCCTTGAAAAGTTGCTCTACTCTACCCTTTATTTTTATCCTTTTCTGCTGGCGCCGCGTTAGCGGCATGGGTGTCTTGTTAGGCTGGCATATGTTTGCAGCCAGGACCACGGAGCGAGAAAAAATAAAGCCCGCCTAAACATCCCCGCCGGTTTAATAGGCCCGGTCACTATAAAGTTTCCTCAGAAAAAATTACTGGGCGCCAGCAGGGCCGGAGGTAAGCCGGGGTTCCCTTCCCCGGGTTAATTCCCAGAGATGGGATCGTTCTCTAAGTCTGGCCGGCAATAAGCCAACCTCAGTGGTCGTTAAAAATGCCTGGTCAGCTGCTGCCAGTAATTCCAGTAATGCCCCCTGGCGCTCTTCATCAAGCTCGGAAAAAACGTCGTCCAGGAGTAAAACGGGCATTACATGCAAAATTTCCCGGTAATAACGGGCCTCGGCCAGTTTTAAGGCCAGGACGACAGCTCTTTGCTGGCCCTGGGAGGCAAAATAGCGGGCCTCGTGACCGTCCAGGGTAAAAGTAAAGTCATCCCGCTGGGGACCCCAGAGGGTCATGCCAGCCTGGATCTCCCTTTCGCGGCCGGCCTTTAGCCTTTCCGCCCACTCTTCCTGGTCGGCGACCCCGGGCCGGTAAATGAGGGCCAGTTTTTCCCCCCCGGCCATATCCCGGTAGGTAGCCGCAACCACCGGTGCCAGGGATTGCAAAAAGCGCGCTCGCTTTTCGAGGATGGCTTTCCCTGTCACTAATAACTGGGTATCCCAGGGTTCCAGCTCCTCCTCCTTCCCCCGGCCGGCCTTAATAGCCCGCAGCAATAGATTACGCTGGAAGAGAATGCGCCGGTAATCCTGCAGGTTGCGGCAGTAAATGCGGTCGCCCATACTAATCTCCCGGTCCAGGAAATGGCGCCGGTAGGCCGGGCCGCCCTTGAGGAGGTTCAGGTCATCAGGCCCGAAGTAAATGGCAGGGAATATGCCCAGGAGTTCGATTAAGCGGTTACCGTTACCGTTAATTGTCAGTTTTTTATTATTGTGCTGCTGGTAATTAATTACCAGCTCAATTTTTTCACCATTACTGTGGCATAATCCCCGCACTTGAAAGGAGTTTGCCCCCCAGGTTATCAATTGCTGGTCCTGTTGCTGCCTGAAGGATCGGGCCAGGGCCAGGTAACCAATGGCTTCCAGGAGATTAGTTTTACCGGCAGCATTGGGCCCAAAAATAATATTAAGCCCGGGCGGGCAATCCCAGGTAAGGCGTTTATAACTGCGGAAATTAATCAGCTGGAGCTGTTGTAAGCTTAAAGCAGGCACCCCTTACCTCCACCTCATCGCCGGGCACCAGCTCGTGACTGCGCCGCTTTTCTACTTGACCGTTCACCCGGACCAGCCCGGCTGTTATTAATTCTTTCGCCTGGCCGCCGGTGGCCGCAACGCCGTTCCATTTTAGAAACTGGTCCAACCTGATGGTCGGCGTGGTTATAATCACCCTCTGGATTCCCCTTCACCTCGCCTTCCAGGTTTTAACCAATCCTGACCGGCAGGATAAGGCAGAAGTAGTTTTCCTGGCCGGCCGGCCTGACGACAACGGGTTTCAACGGTGCCAGGAGTTCCAGGATTACGTTTTCGGTATCAATTACCCGCAGGGTTTCCAGCAGGTAGCGTCCGTTCAAGGCTAGTTCCAGTGGTTGTCCGGCTATTTCCGCCGTTAACTCCTCTTCCAGGTGGCCTATCTCGGCAGCTTCACTGGTTATTTTTAAAGATTTTTCCCCCACTTGCAAAATAATAATATGGGCCCTCGCTTTATTCTCATCCCGGGCCAGTAAGGTAGCCCGTTCAACGGTGTCCAGGAGATCCCGGGTGGCTATTTCTATGGTACATATATGTTCAGTTGGAATAACTTGCTGATAATGGGGGAATTTGCCATTAAATAAACGTGTATATACAGTTAAACCCTCGTGCTGGGCGTAGATCTGACTTTCACCTATAGTTATTTTTACTAAACCATCTTCTCCGGGGAGTAAACGTGCCAGTTCGTTCATAGCCCGGCATGGCACCAGGGCGGTGGCCGTCTCGTTACTCGAGGAATCTCCTGGTTGGCCATGATATACAGCCAGGCGATGGGTGTCGGTAGCCACCAGGTTAAACCTGTTTTCACCTGGTTCTAACTCCCATAGAACGCCATTAAAAACGCTGCGCAGGTCGTCATTTCCGGCAGCAATGGTTACCTTGCGGATGGCATCCTTGAGGGCGGTAATGGCAACCGAAAAAGAAAAGTTACCTTCTACCGGCGGCAGGAGCGGAAACTGGCTAACGTCTATGCTGTTAAGCTGGACTTTGGATTGCTGGTAAGCAATCTCGACGGTATTATCCTCTAAACTTTTTAAAGAAAGAGAGGTGGGCGGCAGGCGCCGTACCATCTCGGTAAAGATACGCGCTGGCAGTAAAAGCTCGCCTTCTTCGATAACTTCAACAGGAAAGGTATAAATAATTCCAAGGTCAAGATCAGTAGCCTTGAGGGTCAGGGTGTTTTCATGGGCCTGCAATAGAATTCCGGTAATAGCGGGATAGGTTGTTGTAGTGGCTACTGCCCGGTATACTTTTTGCACTGCATTAACAAGGTGGGCTTGAGGACAAAGGATATGCATGGCATTTTTCCTCCATCATCATCATCATTAAACAGATCCTAGTAATCGTAGTAATAGAGCCTGTGGATTTGTTAATAAGGGATAGATGGCTGGCTATTGTAACCTCCGGGCCTGTGGGTTACTGGTTTCTTAGCTGTTGCCTTATCTGGGCTATTACCTGGGGAAGGGAAGGATCTGTGTTTAAGTCGTCGCGAATCTTGTCGTAGGCGTGAAGAACAGTTGTATGATCGCGGCCGCCGAATTCCTTACCGATATCCGGCAGGGAGGATTCGGTTAGTTCCCGGCAGAGGTACATGGCAATTTGACGGGGGTAAGCCACAGAACGCGTCCGCTTCTTGGCTTTTAGATCTTCGACCTTCAAGTTAAAGTAACTGGCTACTGTCTCCTGGATTAAACGAATGGTAATTGGTTTGGGTCGCGCCAGGTCGAGGACGTCTTTTAAAATCTCTTCTGCCAGCCCGGGGGTTATTTCTTTTTTAGTGAAATTGGAGTAAGCAGCAACCCGGATGAGGGCCCCCTCAAGCTCCCGGATGTTAGAATCAATTTTTTGGGCGATAAAGTACATGACCTCATCCGGCAGGGTAATACCCTCGGCAACAGCTTTTTTGCGTAAAATAGCCATCCTGGTTTCCAGATCAGGCGGCTGGATATCGGTGATCAGGCCCCATTCAAAACGGGAACGCAGGCGGTCTTCCAGGGTGGGAATTTCCTTGGGCGGCCGGTCACTGGAGATAATTATTTGTTTATTTGCCTCGTATAAATGATTAAAGGTATGGAAGAACTCTTCCTGGGTGCTTTCCTTTTTTGCCAAAAATTGGATATCATCGATTAATAATACATCTATATTGCGGTACTTGGTGCGGAACTGCTCCGTAGCTTTATCTTTAATGGCATTAATTAAGTCGTTGGTAAATTTTTCAGAGGAGATGTACATTACCCGGAGTTCTGGTAGATGCTGGCGAACCCGGTGGCCGATGGCCTGCATCAGGTGGGTTTTGCCAAGGCCTACGCCCCCGTAGATAAATAAAGGATTATAAGAACTGGCTGGCGATTCGGCTACGGCCAGGCAGGCTGCATGGGCAAAACGGTTGCTGTTACCCACAACAAAGGTTTCAAAGGTATATTTAGGGTTGAGGGGGGGGAGAGTGGGATCCTCAAGTTCCGGTTCCTGTCGCTGGTTTGAACTGGACAGGGGGAAGCAGATTACCTGGATTTTGATAATTTTTCGCCCCAGTACCTGTTGCAGTGCTTCCTGGATAAGGGGATAATAGCGACTCTGGATGTAGTCCCGGGCAAATTCATTGGCTACAGCCAGGACCAGGGTGTTGCCCTGCATGGTAACCGGCCGGGCTTCGTAAAACCATGTTTCCAGGGCAGGGGTGCTGACCTGTTTTTCGAGAATCGTTAAGGCCTGTTGCCAGGCCAGATCGAGCTGTACAGGAGCCAAAAAGGCGACCTCCTTGAAAAGTGTTAAAAAAGAAGTTGTTTATTGTGTTGATTCTGGGGAAAGGTATACCGGGCCCGGTAAATTGGTATTTTTATCATAACAGGTTTGGGGATAACTATCAACAGGCAAGAAAATTCCTTTTCCTTGACAGATAGAAAAAACCTCGGCTATAATTGGACTGATAGGCTGGAAATAAAGATATTATTATGTAGGAGGGAAAAGGGTGAAACGTACTTATCAACCCAAACGGCGGCGACATAAAAGGGTTCATGGTTTTTTAAAGAGGATGCGTACTCGTTCCGGGCAGGAAGTTATCAAAAGACGGCGCCAGAAGGGCCGGAAACGCCTGTCTGCATAAGCGGCAGGCCCTTTCCCCACGGGGGGAGGGAGTTTCTTGCTAACCAGGGTACGGCGTATTACTGCCAGTAAAGACTTCCGCCGGGTTTACCGGGCCGGTCATAAAGTAAGCGGTAAATTACTGAAGCTCTACCACCTGGTCAACCAGCAACCACACACTCGTTTTGGCTATTCTATTTCGAAAAAGGTAGGCAAGGCCGTAAAACGTAACAGGTTAAAACGTCGCCTGCGGGAAATATGCCGGCAGCATCTGGCCTCCTTTCAGCCGGGGCTCGATGTGGTAATTGTCGCCCGGGAACAAGCAGTGGAAGCCCCTTTTAAAGAACTGGAAAAAGAAGTATTAAACCTGGGGCGGTGGGGGAAAATTTTAGTTAAACGGGAAAGTGAAATCATTGATTAGAAATTGGGTTATATTGACAATACGCTTTTACCAGCGATATATTTCACCCTTGTTAGGCCGTCATTGCCGCTTTTATCCCAGCTGTTCCCAGTATACCCTCGAAGCTATTGCTAAGTATGGCCTGCTAAAGGGCGGAATGCTGGCTATCAGGAGATTACTTAACTGTCACCCGTGGGTTGCAGGGGGTTATGACCCCGTGCCCTAACCAAATTATGGAGGTGAAAACCCGTCTTTAACTTCACAGGTAGAAGTTTGAGTTAAAGACAGGTTCCCCTTGCAAATATTAGTAGATTTCCTTTCACAATCAATACAATTTTTATATAATATCACCAAGGCTGTTGGCATACCCAACTATGGCCTGGCCATTATTTTGTTTACCATTGCCGTGAAAGTTATACTCTATCCATTAACCTACAGGCAGCTGCGCGCCATGCGCCGGATGCAAGAGCTCCAGCCCAAAATCCAGGAATTGCAGAAAAAATATAAGAATAATCCCCAGAAGGCCCAGCAGGCCATGATGGAGCTCTACCAGAAAGAAAAGGTAAATCCCCTGGGTGGTTGTTTACCCCTGCTGATCCAGATGCCAATTTTATATGCTTTATTCAGCTCCCTGCGTTCCTTTTTTAACCCGGCCCTCAACCCGACGGTGAATATGGCCCATGCCAATTTTTTATGGATAAGTAACCTTGGTCAGCCTGATCCTTATATCCTGCCGGTGCTGGTAGCTATCGGAACCTTTTTCCAGCAAAAGGTGAGTATGGTTAGCGGCGGTCAGGACCAGACCCAGAAAACCATGCTTTTTGTCATGCCCCTGATAATCGGGTGGATGAGCCGCAATTTTTCCGCCGGCCTTTCCCTTTACTGGGTAACCTTTAGCTTGATGGGCATTTTAGAGCAATGGTTAGCCCGTCGCCAGCCGCATCTGGTAAAGGAGGAAATCAGCGCCAAATGAAAGAGATTGAGGTTAGCGGGAAAACAGTTGAAGAAGCTATCGAAAATGCGCTGAAGTCCCTGGGAGCTAAACGGGAGGAAGTAGAGGTCAGCATTTTGGAAGAAGGCAGTAAGGGTTTTTTAGGTTTGCTGGGGTCGCGCCAGGCACGGGTGAAAGTGGTCCTTCCCGACAGCCCGGAAAAAGTTATCAATGAATTCTTAACCAAGGTCCTCGCAGATATGCATATTGAAGCCGGAATCGAGATCCGGCCCCGGGAAGGCTATTACTTCGTAAGTTTCCACGGTAAGGATCTGGGCATCCTGATTGGCCACCGGGGTGAAACCCTGGACGCCCTTCAGTATTTAACTAACCTGGCCGTTAACCGTATCCTGCAAAATAAGATTAGAATAATTCTCGACGTCGAGGGTTACCGTAAACGCAGGGAACAGACCCTGATCAATTTGGCCCGGCGCCTGTCAAACCGGGTCAAAGAAACAGGCAACCGGATTGTCTTGGAACCCATGAACCCCCAGGAAAGGCGGGTCATCCATACAGCTTTGCAAAATGACAGCCAGATCTTGACTTTCAGTGAGGGACAAGAACCGAACCGCAAGGTCGTTATTGCCTTGCGTCATTAACTCTTTTGCGCTACAATAGTATTGTCCTGCAGGCCCAGTGATACCTTATGTATTGCTGGGTCTTGTTGTGTAAGGAAGGTGCCGTAACCTGTGCTTGACGATACTATTGCCGCCCTGGCTACACCGCCGGGCGAAGGCGGTATTGGCATAATTCGCCTGAGCGGCAGCCAGGCCATCGCTATAGCAGCAAAAATTTTTAAACCGGTCAAGGGGCCGGATTTAGCCGCTACGGGGAGTCATACTCTACGACTGGGATTCATAATTGATCCCAATTCGGGAGAGAGCCTGGACGAGGTTCTCGTCAGTGTCATGCGGGCTCCCCGCAGTTATACGGCCGAGGATGTGGTGGAGATAAACTGCCACGGGGGTGCCCTGGCTACGTCCAGGGTGCTGCAGCTGGTCCTGAGAACCGGGGCCAGGCTGGCCGAACCGGGAGAGTTCACTCGCCGGGCCTTTCTCAACGGCCGCCTGGACCTGGCCCAGGCCGAAGCAGTCCTGGAGATTATCCGCGCCAGGAGCAGCAGGGGTTTAACGGCAGCCTTGGATCACCTCCGGGGCGGCCTCTCCCGGAAGATTGGCGAATTAAATGAGCACCTGACCGGCATCCTGGCGGCCCTGGAAGCCAGTATGGATTTTCCAGAGGAGGTCGGCGAGGTAGACAAGGGCGAACTCGCTGAGCTGCGCAGCATCCTGGCAGGAGTAGATAGACTGCTGGCTACCTGGGAAGAAGGCCGGCTTTTAACTGAAGGCTTGAAGGTGGCTATTGTCGGCCGGCCCAATGTCGGCAAATCAAGCCTGTTAAACGCCCTTTTAAACCAGGAACGGGCCATTGTCAGCAGTATCCCGGGTACTACCCGGGATACCATTGAGGAAACCTTGCAACTAGGGGGATTTACCTGCCGTTTGATAGATACAGCCGGGCTGCGGGAGACAGCGGATGAATTGGAGAGCATCGGTGTGGCCAGGAGCAGAAAGGCTATTGTATCGGCCGACCTGGTGCTGGTGGTTGTTGATTTGCAAACAGGCATCCAGGATGAAGACCGGCGCGTCCTGGAGAGTGTCAGGGATAAGGTTTTGATAATCATAGGCAACAAGCTGGACCTTGTAGCCCATGATGTAAATAAAAAATTGGCTGGCCTGGAAGCCTTTGCCGGGAATTATCCCTGGGTAGCTGTTTCCGCCCTCAGAGGCGAAGGATTAGATGAACTGGCCAGGAAAGTCCAGGAGATTGTCCTGGGTGGAAGGGCCCTGGCCGGCAGCAATGAACCCTTAATCACCAGTGCCCGCCACCGGGCTGCCCTGGAAAATTGCCGGGAGCACCTGGCCAGCGCCATCAAAGCCTGGGAAGAAGGATTACCTGAGGATTTAATCGCCATTGACCTCTGGTCAGCGGTAAATTACCTGGGAGAGATCATCGGCACCACTGCCCGGGAGGATCTCCTGGACCGGATATTCAGCGACTTTTGCATCGGTAAGTAAAATAAATGAAAAAGAAAGGACGGTGAAAGAAAATGTACAATGCCGGTAATTATGATGTTATTGTCATCGGCGCCGGCCACGCCGGTTGCGAAGCAGCCCTGGCAGCGGCCAAACTTGGATGTCGGACCCTGATGCTGACCATTAGCCTGGAGAGTATCGCCATGATGCCCTGCAACCCCTCCATTGGCGGTCCAGCCAAGGGCCATCTGGTCAGGGAGATTGATGCCCTGGGCGGCATCATGGGCCTCAATATTGACCGGAGCCGTATCCAGATCCGCCGCCTCAACAGCGGTAAAGGACCGGCGGTGAGGGCCCTGCGGGCCCAGGCCGATAAAAAACTCTACCAGCGGGAAATGACCCTGACCTTGGAGCGCCAGGAACATCTAGATGTTAAACAGGCGGAAGTTATCCGCATCCTGACAGAAAGCGGACGAGTGAAGGGTGTCTTAACCAGGACCGGGGCCTATTTTGCCTGCCGGGCCATAGTATTGACTACCGGGACTTATCTCCGCGGCCGGATTATCATTGGCGAGGTGGCCTATTCCGGCGGGCCCAATGGCCAATTCCCGGCCATTGAGCTGGCGGCCAGCTTGAAAGAACTCGGCCTGCGTATGGGACGTTTCAAGACAGGAACGCCGCCCCGGGTGAGCGGTCGTTCCATTAACTGGGATAAGCTGACGGAGCAGCCGGGGGACCCGGGCCCCCTCAGATTCTCCTTCTGGGAAGAGGGCCCTGACCGGCCCAATGTATCCTGCTGGCTTACCCATACCAATACGACGACCCATAATATTATCCGGGACAATCTCCACCGGGCTCCCCTCTTCAGTGGTTTAATAGAAGGTAAAGGGCCGAGGTATTGCCCTTCCATCGAGGATAAGGTAGTTCGTTTTGCCGATAAACCCGGCCACCAGATTTTCCTGGAGCCGGAGGGCATGGGGACAGAGGAATGGTATGTCCAGGGCCTGTCGACCAGCCTGCCGGAGGACGTGCAACTGGCAGTGCTTCACAGCGTGCCGGGATTGGAACAGGCCGAAATGATGCGTCCGGGATATGCCATTGAATATGACTATATTGATCCTACCCAGCTCAAGGCCTCCCTTGAGTGCAAGACCATCGCCGGTCTCTTTACAGCCGGCCAGATTAACGGCACCTCCGGATATGAGGAGGCGGCGGCCCAGGGGCTGGTGGCCGGCATCAATGCCGCCCGCCTGGTGCTGGAGCAGGAGCCCTTGATCTTAAGGCGTGACCAGGCCTATATCGGCGTTCTTATTGATGACCTGGTTACCAGGGGTGTAACCGAACCTTACCGCCTGTTGACTTCCCGCGCCGAGCACCGCCTGCTCCTGCGGGAGGATAATGCCGACCTGCGCCTGGGCAGAATCGGTTATGAGATCGGTTTGCTGGATGAGCAGCGTTTCCGGAAGCTGGAAGCCAAGGAAAAGGCCATAAATGACGGCCTGGCTTACCTTGACAAGCATCATGTAGGTGGCAATAACCAGGAAGTACAAGAAATACTGGCAGGGTGCGGTGAAGCGCCCCTTAAAGGAACGACGAGTTTAAAGGACCTCCTGCGGCGGCCCAGGATAAAGTATGAAAATCTGGCTGCCGCCGGTCTGGTACCGGAACTCCCGCTGGAAATTGCCGCTGAGATAGAAATGATGGTCAAGTACGAGGGTTATATCGCTAAAGAGAGGACCCAGGTAGAAAGATTGGCCAAACTTGAAGCCCGGGTGTTGCCGGCGGATCTGAATTATAGCGAAATACACGGTCTCTCCAGGGAAAGTATCGACCACCTGGAAAGGGTAAAGCCGCGTTCCCTGGGGCAGGCCCTGCGCATTCCCGGAGTTACCCCGGCCGACATCAATGTCCTTCTAGTTTACCTGGAGCAGAAAAAGCGGGAAGGAGCCAGAGCCTGTGCGGGATAGGGATCGCCTCCTGGCAGCTTTCAGCAAGGATACCGGTATAACCTTGAAACCCGAGCAGGTCGCCATGATAGAGGCTTATGCCGGGTTGCTGCGAGACTATAACCAAAAAGTAAACCTGACGGCTATAACAGACAGGGAGGAAATCTGGCGCAAACACGTCCTGGATTCCCTCCTTCTTTTTTTGGCCCTGGAAATACCGGCAGCGGCTAAAGTAATCGATATTGGCACCGGAGCTGGAATTCCCGGCCTTATTCTAAAAATTTACCGGCCGGACCTGGAAATAACCCTGCTGGAATCCCAGGGCAAGAAGGTCGAATTCCTGAAAAAAACAGTTGCCACCCTTGGACTGGAAGGGATAGAGTGCCTCTGGGGGCGGGCCGAGGAAGCCGGCCGGCAAAAGGGGTACCGGGAAAGTTTCGACCTGGCCGTATCCCGGGGGCTGGCGGGGATGAACACCCTGGTAGAATACTGCCTGCCTTTTGTCCGTGTGGGTGGTTTCATGATAGCCTATAAAGGTCCCGGCGGTGAAAGAGAATTAAATGCTGCCGCCAGGGCGATTGCGATTTTAGGTGGGAGGACGAAAAAAGTCTGGCGGGGCAGCCTGACGGGCGGCCAGGAAGCGAGGCAGCTAATTATAATCCAGAAAGAACATCCGACTCCCCCGGTCTACCCCAGGCGGCCTGGTCTCCCGGCTAAACGCCCCCTGCAATAAAAAGTTGTTTTCTGTTGGGAGGAAGTACGATATTCCCTGCCGAATAAAAGACAAAAATGCAGGAGCGAGGACCGGCCCATGGGTAAGGTATTAGCCATTGCCAATCAAAAAGGCGGTGTAGGTAAAACAACCACCGCCGTAAACTTGAGTGCCTTTATCGCCCAGGAGGGGAAGAAAGTTCTCCTGGTAGATATCGATCCCCAGGGTAATGCCACCAGCGGGCTGGGTATTGACCGGTTTAGGATTGAGCACTGTATCTATGATGTCATCATCAACGGCGCTCCCCTGGGCAGTGTCATTACTGCCACAGCCATACCCGACCTGGACCTGGTACCGGCGACTATAGAACTGGCCGGCGCCGAAGTGGAACTGGTAACTGTCATTGCCAGGGAACAAAAATTAAACCGGGCCCTGGATGAGGTCAGGACATGCTACGACTACATAATCATTGATTGTCCCCCTTCCCTGGGCCTTTTGACCCTGAATGCCCTGACCGCCGCGGGCGGCGTAATCATACCTATCCAGTGCGAGTATTATGCCCTGGAAGGCCTGGGCCAGCTAATGAATACCATTCACCTGGTAGCCCGGCATTTAAATCCCGGCCTGGAGGTCGAAGGCGTTGTTTTAACTATGTTTGATCCCCGGACCAACCTTTCCCTCCAGGTCGTAGACGAAGTCAAGAACCACTTCCCCGAGAAGGTTTTTAAAAGTATTATTCCCCGGAATGTGCGCCTGAGTGAAGCCCCCAGCCATGGCCAGCCTATAAACCTTTACGACCCCCGCTCCCGGGGTGCCGAGGCCTATCAAGAACTCGCCAGGGAGGTGATAGCCAATGGCTAAAAGGGGCCTGGGCCGGGGCCTGGAAGCCCTCCTGCCCCCGAAAGCGGCCGACCCTGAAAACAGCACAGCGATCACCAGGATAGCCGTTGACCGGATTGTTGCCGGAAAACATCAGCCCCGCAAGGACTTCGATAACGCCAGGTTAGAAGAACTCGCCCAATCCATCAAAGCCCACGGCGTGATCCAGCCAATTGTAGTAAAACCGGCAGGCAGTGAGAATTATGAAATTATAGCCGGGGAACGGCGCTGGCGCGCCTGCCGCCAGGCTGGGCTGAAGGAAATTCCGGCCATAATTAAAACCCTGGACGACAGGGCGACGGCAGAAATCTCCCTGATTGAAAACTTGCAGCGGGAAGATTTAAACCCCCTGGAGGAAGCCGAGGCCTACCAGGCTCTCCTGGAGGAACATCACCTTACCCAGGAGGAAATTGCCGGGCGCGTCGGCAAGAGCAGGCCGGTTATTGCCAATGCTCTGCGCCTCCTGCAACTGCCGGCCGAAATTCAAAAAATGCTGCGCGCAAATGAAATTTCCTCCGGTCATGCCCGGGCATTACTGGCCCTGAAGGATGCAGAGCAGCAGGTTGCCCTGGCAAAAAAAATTCGGGACGAAAACCTTTCGGTCAGGGAAACAGAGGCCATAATCAAGAAGATCCAGGCCGAAGGTAAATTACCGCAAAAAAGCCAAAATCCCGGTGCAAGGGAAAACATCGAGGTGCGCCAGGTGGAAGAAAGACTCCAGCAGGTATTAAGTACCCGGGTGAAGCTAAAACACGGGAAAAACAGCGGTAAAATAGAAATTTTTTATTTTGGACCTGAAGATCTGGAGAGAATTATTATGGTATTAACAGGAGAAAATGTTTCACGTGAAACATTTTAGCTGTTTATACCCGTAGAGCGAGGGGCATACAATGCCAGCCGCCGGGTGCAACCAGCTCGTAAAGGGGCGGGGGTCCGGAAAAGTAATATGGTAAAAATTTTGGGGAGGGTGATAAGTTCATGACAACATACTGGCAGCAAAAAGGCAAGTCTAATACAGGAGCTACAGTAAAACTGGCCCTGGAACGTGCCAGGGAGCTTGGCCTGAAGGACGTGGTTATCGCTTCAGTTACCGGTTATACCGCCAACCTTTGCCTGGGTAATAACGATCTGAATATTGTTTGTGTTACCCACCAGGCCGGGTTTAAAAAACCGGGAGAAATAGAAATGGATACAGCCACACGCCGGAGATTGGAAGATGGCGGCATCAAGATCCTGACCACCACTCACCTGCTCGCTGGCCTGGACCGCGCCCTGCGTTTTAGCTTTCAGGGTATCTATCCGGCCGAGATTATTGCCAATACCTTGCGCCTCTTCGGCCAGGGTACCAAAGTAGCTGTGGAAATAGCCTGTATGGCCCTGGATGCCGGGCTTATACCAGCAGGGGCGGATATCGTCTCCCTGGGTGGCAGTAGTGAAGGAGTAGATACGGCCCTGGTTTTACGGCCTGCCCATTCCCAGGACTTTTTCGCTACTAAAATCAAAGAGATTATTTGTAAACCACGGGAATTTTAGGACTGGCGGTGATTTGCGCAGGCCAGTCTTGAATATATAGTTACGGCAAGGGGTCAGGACGGGGGTCAGCAATCCAGAACCCTGCCCCAGGGGGTAAGGCAATGCCCGGGGTAGGCAGCGCCCCCGCTGGCAGGACCTCCCCGGCTGGAGGCCCGGGAGGGATCTTGAATTGGGAGTGGAGAAATTTGTGGGGAACATGGGTTAATGTCCTGGCTATTCTGGCCGGTACAGCCTTCGGTATCATTATCGGCAAGTACCTGCCCCGGCGGTTACAAACTACAGTTACCCAGGCTACCGGCCTGGGTATTTTGCTGGTGGGCCTTTCCATGGCCATCCAGAGCCGCAATACTGTCCTGGTCATTGTTAGCCTGGCGGCCGGCGGCATTACTGGCGAAGCCCTGGATATTGAGGGCCACCTGACGGCCCTGGGCAGGCACCTGGAACGCCTGTTTTCCCGCGGCAGCAGCGGGCAACTGACCCGGGCTTTTGTTAGCGCCAGTCTCCTCTATTGTGTGGGCGCTATGGCAGTTATGGGCTCCCTGGAAGCAGGGCTACGAGGTAATTATAATACCCTTTACGCCAAGGCTTTGCTGGACGGTATCCTGGCGGTTACCATGAGCACCAGCCAGGGCTGGGGTATAGCCCTGGCGGCTTTTCCAGTTCTTATTTACCAGGGTAGCCTGACCCTCCTGGCTGCCTGGCTGCAGAACTATCTTACGACGGCAGCGGTGACCGAGATCACGGCTACAGGCGGCCTATTAATTATTGCTATCTCCCTTGGAGTGCTGAAAATAAAGGAGTTACATATAGGGAACCTCCTCCCTTCCCTCTTTTTCGCTGCCTTGCTGGCATTGTGGTGGCACTAAAAATCTAAGTGCAAAAATGACGCTGTTAGGAGCAGGATCTACCCTGCCCGTATAAAAATTTAACCCCCTGTCCATTTTTAAGGCAGGGGGTTAAATTTATCTTTTGCTGTAAACAACTGCTAGTCCGCGATTTTCAGTGGGTAGGAAGTCTTGTATCGTACTCCCGTATTAAAAAGCCTTTATCGCCCGGGCGGCGGCCAGGGCAGCAGCATAAACCTCTTTCAGGGGAACGCCGGCAGAACGAGCAACCTGGCGGCAGGATTCATATTCAGGTGCGATGTTGGTAATAACCTGGCCTGCTGGATCACGGTAGAGGCCCAGCTTGACGGAGACGGTGCCATAGGGTGTGACTACCTCAGCCATCCGTCGCTGGCAGACCAGGCGCCCGTCCCGGCGATAACGTAACCCCAGGGTGCTGGAATGGGCAAAGATGGCAGCCGCTACGGCAGCCAGTTTGTTCTCCGGACAGATGACCGTAAAGAGTATCCCGGGCCGGCCTTTTTTCATCTGTACCGGGGTGAAGTAGGCATCAACAGCGCCGGCGGCCATGGACTCCTCCAGGAGGACGGGAAAGAACTCGGGGTTCATATCGTCGATAGTTGTTTCGATAACCAGGCTGCTTTCCTCTCCTTCCAGCTGCCCGCTGTTGATCTCACCCAGGGCCAGGCGCAGGAGGTTAGGATGGGAAAGTTCGGTTTTTCCGGCACCGAAACCGACCCTGGTCAGGTTCATGGCTGGAAAGGGGCCAAAGCTGTCGGCCAGGGTGGTAATCAGGGCCGCGCCGGTGGGTGTTACCAGCTCGGCTTTATCTTCCGTACCATAAACCGGACAGTCCTGGAGGAGGTAAAGGGTTGCCGGGGTAGGAACTGGTAATTTGCCGTGCCGGCATTCCACCCAACCGGAACCAGCAGGTAAGGGGGAGGAGATGACTTTCTCAATACCCAGGAGATGCAACCCCAGGATACTGCCGACGATGTCGATAATGGCGTCTACTGCCCCGACTTCATGGAAGTGGACCTGGCCGGCGTCGATACCATGAACCTGGCCTTCCGCCCGGGCCAGGTTTTTAAATACTGCTGTAGCCTTTTCCTTTACCGGGGCAGGTAAGGAACTGTTATTGATCAGTTCCAGGATATCTGCCAGGTGACGGTGGGGCGGGCTGGCTGTTACCTGGACAGTGACATCTATGGCGGCAATGCTGTGTTGCTTTACCTCCCTCACCTTTAATTCCCATCCATCTATTCCCAGTCCTTTTAAGCCGGAGTTTAGCTCGTCCTGGTTGAGGCCACAGGCTATTAACGCCCCCAGGCACATATCACCGCTAATGCCGGAGAAACAATCAAAGTAGGCTATCTTCAACTAGCTTCATTCCTCCGAAAATATGTTTCTATTAAAAGGTGATTGCAGGTTTAGTTATATTCCAGCCCTTTGTCTCAACCTATATTTTCATCGTTCTTTGAAGGGGCATAAGCCCCCCCGTGAGGGCTGATGGTACCGCTTGAAGGGTATGGTGCCAATTTTATTTATCCAGGACGGCATTCATGCTGCCGCTCCGGAAGCCCTCCAGATCCATGGTGATATAGGTGAAACCGAGCTCGTGAAAATAGTTGATTAGATTTGCCCTCACCTTACTGTCAATGAGGAGGGCAAAGGCAGCTGGATTAACCTCAATCCTGGCAATGGTCCCGTGGTGGCGCACCCGGATCTCCTTTATACCTAACTGGCGAAGGTAGTCCTCGGCAGCGGCGACCTGTTTGAGTTTCTCCGTGGTAATAGCCTGGCCGTAGGGAATGCGGGAGGAAAGGCAGGCCATAGATGGTTTGTCCCAGTTTGGCAGGCCCAGATGCCGGGCCAGCTGCCGGATATCGTCCTTGGTCAGGCCTGCTTCCTGCAGGGGGCTTTTGACCCCGAATTCCCGGGCGGCCTGGCTGCCGGGACGGAAGTCGCTGCGATCGTCAGCGTTGGCCCCGTCAACAATGGCTTTTATCCCATGCTCCCGGGCCAGCTCCAGCAGGGTAGCAAACAACTCCTTCTTACAATGATAGCAGCGTTCCGGCGGATTGGCGCAGAACTCCGGGTTGTCCATTTCATTGGTATTAATTATCAGATGTTGTACTCCCAGTTCCCGGGCCAGCCTGGTGGCAGCTTCGATTTCAGCTTGCGGGTAAGTTGGTGAGGCGGCGGTTACAGCCAGGACTTTTACCGGTGTTGTACTGGCAACCTTAAGGAGCAGGCTGCTGTCCACGCCGCCCGAGTAAGCCACCAGGATGCTCTCTAATTCCGTGAGATTCTTTTTTAAATGTTCCAGCTTGGCGGTTAAATCTGCTGGTAGCATATTTTAGATCACCCTCTAACTGTTATTTTTTAGCCGCGGCGAGGATCTCCGCAGTAGCCATTATCCACGGCGATTTAGTATTGTTTCGCGCCCCTGAGCTATAAATCCTTCCCCGGAGTCCATTTTTGTGCAGGAAAATATCAACATTCCCCGAATATAACTGGCCATAAAAAAATGGACCTTCTGAGAGGAAAATGGCGTTTAGCGTGGAAATATATCTCTTGCTGTAGTTTAATGGGGAGGCCGTTGAATTGGCATCATTAAATACCTTCCTGTCACCCTATTACGCGCCCATTCTGGCAGGGCTCCTTGCCTTCCAGGTCGTACTGATTCTCTGGCTTTTGCATAGCCAGGCCGAAATACGTCGCTTGAACGGGCGTATTCGCAGGCTGGCGGAGACCGGCGAGGGCCAGGACCTGGCACAGGTCCTGGAGCGTTTTCGCGACCTGGGGGAAGTCCGGAAGGCCCTGGACCAACTGCAGGAGAGGGTGGCCGACCTCCGGGTAAACTTCGAAGGTTGTCTCAGCCGCATGGGCCTGATTCGCTTTAATGCCTTCCCGGATACAGGCAGTGACTTGAGTTTCGCCCTGGCTCTCCTGACCCATGAAGGGAACGGCTTTATCCTTACCAGCCTCTATGCCCGGGATGAAACCCGGATCTTCATTAAACCGGTCCAGGACGGCCGCTCCCGGTACCGCCTGAGCGAAGAGGAAGAGAAAGCACTGGCCATGGCCCTGGGCCTGCTGGCGCCGGAGAAAGTTGCCAGTTAGGGGACCGCAAGTATTTTTATAATGAAGGGACGAAGGCAAGTAGCCATGCTTTTTAAAGACCGCCGGGATGCTGGTCGGCAGTTAGCCTGTGCCCTGCAGGGTTACCTGGGCCAGGAGGCCCTGATTCTAGCTGTTCCCAGGGGCGGTGTGCTTGTAGCCGTACCAGTAGTTAAAGCCCTGGACGCGGAAATGGATTTGATTATTCCCCGCAAGGTAGGCCTGCCGGCCAACCCCGAGGTGGCTGCGGCAGCCGTGGCCCCGGACGGGACGGTTCTCTATAACGATAAAGTCCTTGAGGCCTGTCACCTGACACCAGCCGACCTGCAAGGAGCCGTTGACCGCGAACTGGCAGAAATTAAACGCCGGCTGACCCTGTACAGGGGAAACCGGCCTTTCCCGGTCATGAGCGGGCGTCTTGTTATAATTGTTGACGATGGAATAGCTACCGGGTTAACAATAAAAGCGGCCCTAAAGTCAGTACGCAAGTATAAACCCCGTCGCCTGGTTCTGGCCGTTCCCGTGGCGCCGCCGGATACCCTGACAGTCCTTAGCCCTATGGTTGAAGACCTGGTTTGCCTGGCCACCCCGGAGCCCTTTTACGCTGTTGGCCAGTTCTATAGTGACTTCCGCCAGGTAACTGATGCCGAGGTACAGGCCTGCCTGGAGGGATGTTGATAACTATTGTAACCCTTGGGCAACGGCCTGGTTGCGGTACTGGTACACCAGGCTTATCCCCTGGTAAATGGCAGCCGCAATTTGCCTGGCCATGCCCATGACAATGCTCAAGCGGGTATTCTGGAGGACAAAATACTCCATATACCCTCCTACATTTACTATTCCCGTAAAATGAATATCTCCCACAGCCGGGAGATTTTTATTAACACCGGCACCTGGTTTTAAAGCCCCGGGGGCCAGGGTTATGGCGCCGACATTTTCCGGTTGCCCCAGGCAAGCATCGACGGCAATGATCAGGGGATCCCGGTAGAGGGTCTTGATCTGGGTCATTTTTTCAGCCAGGTTGCTGGCATGAACTGGTTCTTCCAGGGTCCCGTAAACGGCAAAAGGTAAATTAGGCCGGTGTAATAAATTACTGCCAACCAGGGGGCCCAGGCAGTCACCGGTTGAGCGGTCGGTACCGATACCAACCACTACCAGGGGGCGGCTACCATCGGGGTTGAGCCACTGGAGGTGTTCGGCCAGGGCTTCACTCAGCTTTTCTACTGCCAGGGGGTCCTGGTAGTTGTATTTTAACTTTGGTGGCAGGTTTTTTTCGCCAGAGGGACGCGAGATAAAGGGAATTGGTGCCATACCTAACCTCCTGGAAATCCTTGTGGCTAGAGTATATGACAAATCAGGCTTTTTTATACTAAAGGTCTGTCTCTCCTTCATATAATATAGAGGGTAGGAGGGGCGGCCTGTGGCGCTACTTTTGGAGCTGGCGGTAGCCGGGGCTCTGATGGGTACGATGATTGGGGCCGGTTTTGCTTCTGGCCAGGAACTGGTACAATTTTTTCTCACCCTTGGCTCCGGGGCTCCTGCGGCTGTGGTCCTTATGACCGGCTTATTGATGACGAGTTCATTTCTGGTGCGCCATCTGGCCCTGAAGTGGCGGACAGCTTCTTATCGTGATTTTATGATCATGCTGCTGGGTAACTGGTACCGGCCGGCAGACGTGGCCATCACCGCCTTCCTTTTCGGCGGGCTGGCCATTATGCTGGCCGGTGCCGGGGCTGTCGCCCGGCAATACTTTGGCTGGCCCCCCCTTGCCGGTATTTTAGCCTGCAGCGGTTTAGCCCTTTTAGGGAGCCTGGGCCGGGGCCGGGGTGTTTTGATCCTTAATTCTTTGCTGGTGCCGGTAATGCTGGGGATCATAGTTTTGATTATAGGCCTCAACTGGTCACCAGCTACCGGGCCTTTAACCACCGTCCCCGCCGGCCCACTGGTGGGGAGCAACTGGGTTCTCAATGCCTGCCTCTATGTAACTTATAATATGGTGGGCATTATGGTTTTGCTTGCTTCCCTGCCTGGCTCCCGGCGGGGCACCGCCGGCGCGGCCCTGGGGGGACTCTTGCTGGGAATACTGGTCCTCCTGCTGGTGCAGGTCCTGGGCCGGCTGCCCCGGGAAATCCTGGTGACTGAATTGCCCCTCCTGAGCCTGGTGAAGAGCCGTCATCCCGAATTACAGGGTGCCTATGCCCTGTCCCTATGGCTGGCGATGGTAACAACCGCCGCCAGCAATCTCTACGGCCTGGCGGAAAGGCTGGGTAGCTCATTCCGCCTGCCCCTGCCGGCTGCCGTACCGGTTCTTGTCCTGGCTGTCCCCACGGCAGGTTTTGGCTTTGCCAACCTGGTGGGTCTGATCTATCCTTTTTTTGGTTACCTGGGGTTGTTATTGTTAATCCTGGTCCTGTGGCGCAGGCTCCTGTTATTCATGAGAATTTAGGCATCCGTGCTGCCCGGGCGGCAACGGCAGGCATGGTCAGGGAGGGTGCCGGGTTAATTTTAAGGGACCCAGGAAGGATTTTAGCTTCAGCTTGTCGAAAAACTCTAGTAAAATCGTATGGAAAGGGAGTGAAAGATATGGTATCAGCCCCCCCGGGTAATTGGCGCAGGGGGTGGCCCCGGATGGTATTTTTCACAGTCCTGCTGTTAAGCCTTCTTTTAGTTATTAGTGGTTGTGGTAGTAAAGCTCAAGCTCCTGCCATCAATCCTGATGCCAGCGAAAGTCCCAAGGAAATCAGACCGTTGCTCTACGACCGGGAACTGGACCGGGTCATCGTCTATTACCTGACTGGCGATGGTCGCTACCTGGTACCGGTGACCGTTAACTTTAATCCGACCAGGGAAGTTGCCAAGATAGCTGTAGAGAAGTTATTGGCCGGCCCCCAGGGTGACGGGCTGAAACCTGTCTTTCCTGAGGGTGTCAAGCTTCAAGATATCTATCTTTTAAATAACCAGCAAACTGTCTATGTAAATTTGACCAGGGAATTTCTGGATATCAAAGATGCCAGGCAGGCGGACCTGGCCGTCAAAGCTCTGGTTCTAACCATGACGAACCTTACCAACGTCAAGGAAGTCCAGATTCTGGTAGAGGGTAATAAAGTACCCGAGGTAGCAGGAGTAAAATTGGATGCCCCTCTACACCGCCCGGATAGTGTTAACAGTCTGCTGAAGGACGGCAATCAAAAGGGGGTTCAGGTGTTTTTCAACGATGCTGATGCCCGCTTTTTCGTCCCGGTAACAGTTGCTCTACCGCCGGGGTCCGGTGCAGATAATCTACCCAGGGCGGCAGTTCTGGCCCTCCTGGCCGGTCCTCCTGCAGATAGCGGTCTTATCCGGACTATCTGGCCCGGGACCAGACTCCTGGACTTTAAGGTTGAGGGGGGCCTGGCCACGGTGAATTTCAGCCGCCAGGTCACCGGTTACGGCGGGGGTAGCGCTGCCGAGACCGCCCTGCTGAAATCACTCCTCTTTACCCTGACCCAGTTTCCAGATATTGATCGGGTACAGATCCTTATTGAAGGGAAGAAGAAAGAGTATTTACCTGAAGGTACGGCCATAGACAAACCCCTGGCCAGGCCGGAGCTCCTCAATCCCCTTAATCACTAGTGCAGGTCGATAGGGATGCGCCGGTGTTTTTGGTTTACGGCTTTAGGGATACGGATATCCAGAATGCCGTCTTTGTAAGTGGCTGTAGCCTTTTCCGGCTGCACCTGGGCCGGCAGGCTAACTGTCCTGGAGAAGGTGCCATAGAAGCGCTCGGAGTGGTAGTAATTGCGCTCTTCGCCTTCGTCGTTCCTACGAATCTCACCCCGGACGGTCAGGGTATCGTCAGTAGCCGTTATCTCCACGTCATCCCTAGAAATCAGGCCAGGTAATTCGACAGTTGCTACTACCTCCTTATCCGTCTGGTAGACATCGATGCGGGGCCCCATTTCCCCAAAACCGGAAAAAAGGTTGCGCAGAACTTCATTACGGGTAGTGGCCAGATCGCGCCAGGGGCGCCAGGGACCGATACTCATAGAAGACACCTCCGGAACTTGATATTTTGTTGCTCCTATTGTATTTTTAATCCGGGTTATCGACTTTATACACCTTTGCTGGTGTGCCGGTACCGCCGGAAGGATACAGTTATTTAATTTGGAACTGGCTTATCCAGTTCCAACTTTTTTAGCGGCGGGTTATAATAACAATTGAGTATTGAGTATATAAGCGGAGGCACATCAATGGAAACCAGGAACTTACTGCGGCAACTGCCGGCGGTAGATCAGTTATTACAGCATCCCCGGCTCAAGGATCTTAGCCGGGAAAGCCATAAAATGGTACTGGCCCTTACCCGCCGGGTACTGGATGACTGGCGCCTGAAGATAAAAAACGGGGCCACCCTCATGCCGGAACCGGATCAATTAGTACGGGAAATTGAGAACAGATACCATGAGGCGGGCCGCAGCAGTTTACGGCCGGTAATCAACGCCACCGGTGTGGTTTTACATACTAACCTGGGCCGGGCCATTTTAAGCCCGGCCGCCAGGGAAGCAGCCCTGACAGCAGCCGGGCGCTATACCAACCTGGAATTTGATCTGGAGAAGGGGCAGCGCGGCAATCGTTACAGCCATGTTACCGGGCTGTTAAAGGAACTCACAGGGGCGGAAGAAGCCCTGGTGGTCAACAATAATGCCGCCGCCGTCCTCCTGGCCCTGTCGACCCTGGCGGCAGGAAGGGAGACCATCATTTCCCGGGGCCAGCTGGTGGAGATCGGGGGCTCCTTCCGGGTACCGGAGGTCATGGGCCAGAGCGGTACCAGACTGGTGGAAGTGGGTACGACCAATAAAACCTACATCCATGATTACGAAAGAGCTGTGGGTCCGGATACGGCTCTACTGCTCAAGGTCCATCCCAGCAACTATCGGATCCAGGGGTTCACCCGTGAAGTCACCACTGCTGAACTGGTGGAACTGGGGCGCCGGGTGGGGGTGCCGGTCATGGAAGACCTGGGCAGCGGCTTTCTTATCGACCTGGAACCCTATGGTATTACCGGAGAACCGACAGTTCAGGAGGAAATAAACCAGGGTGTCGACGTAGTGACCTTCAGCGGCGATAAATTGCTGGGAGGACCCCAGGCCGGCATTATTGTCGGTCGCCGGGACCTGGTAGCGGCCATGGCCCGCCATCCCCTCACCAGGGCCCTGCGGATTGATAAAATGACCCTGGCCGCCCTGGAGGCAACCTTGCGGGCTTACCGCAACCCGGACCGTGCCGTAAAAGAAATTCCCACCCTGGCGGCCCTGGTGGCTCTTCCGGAGGACCTGCGTCACCGGGCCGGGAAGCTGCAAAAATTGCTGACCAGCGTTCTCGGTTCCCGGGCCAGGGTTGGGTTGATGGCTACAACCTCCCAGGCCGGTGGCGGTTCCCTGCCTGTAACTGAACTGCCATCCTGGGCCGTAACCATCCGGCCGGAACAGGGAGGAGCAGCCGGGCTGGTAACCGCTCTCCGCCGGACGGACCCGCCGGTCCTGGCACGGGTCCAGGACGACCTCCTGCTCCTTGACGTCAGGACCCTGTTGCCGGGCGAGGACGAAGAACTCGCCCTCGCCCTGGTACAGGCCATGGAAGGAGCCGTCCATGGTGGTGAGCCGGAACCAGCTAGCGAGCAAGAGGGATAACTTAGCAGGGTGAGACATGGTGGACCGAGCCGCTTCACCGCCCGCTTGAAGCTCCCTGGCTGCAAACAAGTGCCAGCCTGTTATTCTTGTTCGCTTATGGTGCTGTAGGGGTGGCATGGATGTCTTTTTAAGTATAGACCCCTTCCGGGAACCTGCATTACACAGAAACGCCAACAAAGCTGTGGTGTGATAAGCATTTCCAAGGGAGCGTATTTAAGTGGACTATATTATTGTCGGCACAGCAGGCCATGTCGATCACGGGAAAACTGTCCTGGTCAAAGCCCTGACCGGGGTTGACACTGACCGGCTGAAGGAAGAAAAGGAACGAGGCATATCCATCGAACTGGGTTTTGCCCCCCTGACCCTGCCCAGCGGTCGCCAGCTGGGCCTGGTAGACGTACCCGGCCATGAGCGGTTTATCCGCCAGATGCTGGCGGGTGTCGGCGGTATGGACCTGGTTATGCTGGTAGTGGCCGCCGACGAAGGTGTCATGCCCCAGACGCGGGAGCACCTGGCCATTATCGACCTGCTCCAGATTAAAAAAGGCATTGTTGTCGTTACGAAAATAGATCTGGTAGAAGCCGACTGGCTGGAACTGGTCCGGGAAGAAGTGCGCCAGGCCGTAAATGGAACAGTCCTGGAGGATGCGCCCCTGGTAGAAGTATCCGCCCTGACGGGTGAAGGGATAGCAGAACTCCGGGAGCAACTGGATGCCCTGGCGGCAGTCACCCCGCCCCGGCCGGCCGCAGGCCGGGTCCGGTTACCCGTTGATCGTGTCTTCTCAGTTACCGGTTTCGGCACCGTAGTCACCGGAACCCTCTGGTCGGGAACCATCAAGGTCGGGGATGAACTGGAGGTTCAACCGGAAGGCCTCAAGACCAGGGCCAGGAACCTCCAGGTTCACGGGCGAACGGTAAAAGAGGCCCGGGCCGGCCAGCGGGTCGCCGTGAACCTGGCGGGCATCGAAACGGAGGCCGTCCACAGGGGCAGTTCCCTCCTGGAACCGGGCTTTTTAAGCCCCACCTATCGCCTGGACGCCAGCTTCAAACTCCTTGACGGGGCCCGTCCCCTGGCCAATCGCCATCGAGTTCATTTTTACCTGGGCACTACCGAAGCCCTGGGACGGGTGATATTACTCGACCGGGACGAGTTGAACGGTGGGGAAGAAGCCCTGGTCCAGCTCCTGATGGAAAAACCGGTGGTGGCCAGCCGTGAGGATCGCTTTATCCTGAGGAGTTATTCGCCCATGGAGACCATCGGCGGGGGCATCATTATTGACCCCGCTCCCCCCCGGCACCGGCGTTTTCGACCGGAGGTCCTGGATTCCCTCCGGAGGCGCCTGGAGGGTTCCCCGGAAAAAATTCTGGCCCAGGTAATCCAGGAACACCGCGAGGGCCTGGACTGGCATGAGGCAGCAAGCAGGGCCTCACTATCTCTGGAAGAAACCCGGAAATTGCTCCAGGCTATGGCCGCAGACGGTCAGGTTACCCTGCTGCGGGTGGAGAATGATCTCTACGCCATCAGTACCGGGCTTTATCAGGCCTGGTGGCAGGTGGTGGCCCGGGCCCTGGAGGAGTTTCACCGCCATTATCCCCTCCGGCCGGGCCTGGCCAGGGAGGAGTTGCGTTCCCGGTATTTCTCCCGCCTCCCGGCCCGGGTCTATCAGGCTTTGCTGGAGGAGTGGGCCAGGGAAGGCCGCCTGCAGCTCGCAGCCAACACTATAGCCCTGGCCGGGTTTACCCCCAGCTTCAACGAGACGCAAAAAAAGCTACTAAAAGAGCTGGAGGAGAAATACCGGGCATCCCGCTGGCAACCGCCTTCCTTTAAGGAAGTGGCGGCATCCTTTAACCTCGACCAGGTAGAGCTGGAGGAACTCCTCCACTACCTGGTGCGGGAGGGTGCCCTGGTAAAGATTAACGACGAGTTTTACTGGCACCGGCAGGCCCTGGGGGAAGCCCGGGAAGTAATTAAAAACCTTGCCAGTACCGGCCCCTTTGGCCTGGCCGAGGCCAGGGACGCCCTGGGCAGTTCCCGGAAGTATGTCTTGCCCCTGCTGGAATACCTGGATAAGGTGAAATTTACCCGGCGCCTGGGGGACAAGCGGGTGGTTGTTGGTAATTGACAGTCATTTGCGGGCAGGTTTATAATTATCTTAAATATGCCCGAGGAGGCAAAAAAGCGGAGGAGGTATTGTAGAAGTGGGGAGCGTAAAAAAAGTAGCTTTGAAGGCCCTGGCCCTGTTCATGGCAGCAGCTCTAATCGCCGGCTGCGGCCAGCAAAAATCGGGTTCGGATAAACAGGGAGTTGCCGGCGCCAATACCATTAATATCGGCGTCAATTATGAACTTTCGGGCGATGTAGCTACTTATGGTACTAATTCCAAGGACGCCATCCTCCTGGCCTTTGAGGAAATCAACCAGAAGGGCGGTGTCCTGGGCGGCAAAAAGATCAATGCCATCGTCTTGGACAATGGCGGTAAAAAAGAAGAAGCCATGAGTGCGGCGGCGAAATTAATCACCGAGAATAAGGTCGTCGCCCTCCTGGGCCCGGCTACTTCCGGCGCCACCATGGCGGCAGCCACCATGGCTACTAAATACAAAGTACCTATTATCAGCCCGTCGGCGACGAGCCCCGACGTTACCGTCGATCCCCAGAGCAAGAAGGTGCGTGACTACGTTTTCCGCGTCTGCTTTATCGATCCCACCCAGGCCATTGTGGGCGCGGAGTTCGCCACCAAAGATCTGGGGGCTAAAAAGGCAGCCATTATTTATAGCAATTCTGACGAGTACAGCAAGGGCCTGTACAAGGTCTTTAAAGAAGAGTTCGTCAAAGACGGCGGTCAGGTAGTAGCGGAAGAGAGCTTTAATTCCGGTGACCAGGATTTCCGCCCCGCCCTGACCAGGGTTAAGGATGCCGGCGCCGACCTGATCTATGTCCCGGCCTATTACGGCGATGTTGGTAAGATCGTCAACCAGGCGCGGGAACTGGGCATAAAGGTCCCGATGCTGGGTGCCGACGGCTGGGATTCCCCCAAGCTGGCCGAGTACGCCGGCGGTGCAGCCAACCTGAATAATACGTACTTTACTAACCATTACGCCGCCAGCGACCCAAACCCGCGACTCCAGGCCTTTGTCAAGGCCTTTAAGGAAAAATACAACCGGGAGCCTGACGCCTTTGCTGCCCTGGGCTATGACACCGCTTACCTGCTGGTTGATGCCATCGAACGGGCCGGCTCGGCCGATCCGGAGGCCATCCGCAATGCCCTGGCCAGTACGAAGGACTTTGACGGCATTACCAGCAAGATTACCATTGATCAAAACCACAACCCGGTTAAAGATGTAGCTATTATTACGATGGTAGACGGTAAGCAGACCCTGAAGAAAAAGATTACGCATTAAAATCCTGGCCTGAACCGGGCCAGACCACCAATGGGGGGGTTCTTACCCCCTCATTGGAGTTTATATTAGGGTTAGGATGGGAGTTGGCATTATGGCCGTATTTTTCCAGCAAATAATCAACGGCCTGTCCCTGGGCAGTATCTATGCCCTCATTGCCCTGGGCTATACCATGGTTTATGGCATCATCCAGTTGATTAATTTTGCCCACGGCGACATTATGATGGCAGGGGCTTATATAGCCTTTTTTGTGGTAGTTTATCTCAAACTTAATATCTGGTGGGCTTTTATCATTTCCATGATCGGGTCCGCTCTCCTGGGGGTTATCATTGAGCGGGTCGCCTACAAACCTTTGCGCAACGCTACCCGCCTGGCGCCCCTGATTACAGCGATCGGCATGTCCTTATTTCTGGAAAACGGGGGCCTGATGGTCCTGGGCACCGATATCCGTTCCTATCCTGGGGGTCTAATCACCAACGCGCAGCTACCCTTAACCCTCTTTGGGATAAGACTCACGGCCACTACCCTGCAGCTTTTGATTCTGGCCATTACCATCGTAATGATGATTATATTACAGTATATTGTCCATTATACCAGGGCGGGTAAAGCCATGCGGGCCGTATCCTATGATGCAGATGCAGCCAGGCTCATGGGTATTAATGTCGACAACACCATTTCCCTTACCTTTGCCCTGGGTTCGGCCTTTGCGGCGGTGGCAGGTATTCTCCTAGGGCTTTATTACAATAACATCCAGCCCCTGATGGGTATTATGCCCGGCCTGAAGGCCTTTGTGGCGGCAGTCATTGGAGGCATCGGCCTGATTCCCGGCGCCATGGTTGGGGGATTCGCCCTGGGCATCTTTGAAACCATGGTTAGCGGTTATTGGAGCAGTAATTTACGGGATCCCATTGTTTTCCTCCTGCTAATCTTAATCCTGCTGGTCAAGCCGGCCGGCCTGCTGGGTAAGAACAATACCGAGAAGGTGTAGGTGATTGAGGTGCGATTTAATAAAAAAAATCTAATTGTCTTGGCCGGCGTCATCCTTATTTATTTTTTGGTTTACGGGCTGCAGGCAGTGGGTGTAATCAGTGCCTTCCAGGAGATTAACTTGATGATGCTGGGGATCAACATCATCCTGGCGGTCAGCCTGAATCTCATAGTCGGTTTTACCGGCCAGCTGGCCCTTGGCCATGCGGGCTTTATGGCCGTGGGGGCCTATGTGGCCGCCATCCTGACTACCAACCTGAACCAGCCCTTCCCGGTAGCCTTACTGGCCGGAGCCTTTTCTGCGGCCGTTGCCGGGATTATTATCGGGCTGCCCACCCTGCGCTTGAGGGGGGATTACCTGGCCATTGCCACCCTGGGCTTTGGGGAAATTATCCGGGGGGCAGCCAACAATATCAATTATATCGGCGGTGCCGCCGGGATGATTGGTATTCCGCAATTAACCAACTGGACCTGGCTTTACGTGATGATGGTCCTGACCATCCTGGTTATCACCAACTTTATTAATTCTACCCATGGCCGGGCCTGTGTGGCCATCCGGGAGAATGAGATCGCTGCCGAAACCATGGGCATCAATACCACCTATTACAAGGTCCTCGCTTTTGCCATGGGCGCCTTTTTCGCCGGTATAGCCGGGGCCCTCTATGCCCACTACTTTTATCTTATCCAGCCTAATACTTTTACCTTTTTCCGCTCCTTCGATATCCTGGTCATGGTTGTCTTTGGCGGTCTGGGAAGCATAACCGGTTCCATCATTGCCGCGGCGGGCATCACTTTTGTCAATGCGGCCCTCCAGGACCTGGCTGTTCTGAGGATGGTTATTTACGCCGTGCTCCTGATTATTATCATGGTTTTCCGACCCCAGGGTTTAATGGGGAACAAAGAATTTACCCTGGACCGGTGGCTAAAGAAACGAGGTGCAGTCAGTGGCCCTACTGGTAACTAGGGATTTAACCATTTCCTTTGGCGGCCTGGCAGCGGTAGCCAACGTGAACCTGTCCCTGGAAACAGGGGAACTGGTGGGCCTTATCGGGCCCAACGGTGCCGGGAAGACGACCATTTTTAATCTCCTGACGGGGGTTTACCGCCCTAGCAGGGGAGAGATTTTTTTTGATGAACAGAGCCTGGTAGGTTTAAAGCCTTACCAGATTACCCGCAAGGGAATTGCCAGGACCTTCCAAAATATTCGCCTCTTTAACGATTTAAGTGTCCTGGATAACGTGCGGATAGCCTATCACCTCCATGCCAGTTATGGGGTCACAAGCGCTATCCTGCGCCTGCCATCCTTCCACCATGGCGAAGCGGAGATACTGGCGGAGAGTGAAAAACTGCTGCAGATCTTTAAACTGGCTCCCTACCGTAACGAAAAGGCCAGGAACCTCCCTTATGGTGAGCAGCGCCGCCTGGAAATAGCCCGGGCCCTGGCGGCGAAACCTAAACTGCTTCTCCTTGATGAACCTGCCGCCGGGATGAACCCCCAGGAGACCAGGGAGCTAATGGAGTTGATTAATTGGGTACGGCAGGAATTCGGGCTGACCATTCTTTTAATCGAACACGATATGTCTCTGGTCATGGGCATATGTGAACGGATTTATGTCCTGGACTACGGCAGGGTAATAGCCGAAGGGCCGCCGGAAGCCATCCGTAATAATGAGCGGGTTATCGAAGCCTACCTGGGCCGGGAGGTGAATGACAATGCTCCTCAAGGTGGAGAATCTTGACGTTTATTACGGCGCCATCCATGCCCTGAAGGGTATTTCCCTGGAGGTTAAGGAGGGCGAGATAGTCACTCTCATCGGGGCCAACGGCGCCGGTAAAAGCACTACTTTAAATACCATCTGCGGGCTGTTGCGCCCCCAGAGCGGCAGGATCACCTTCCAGGGGCAGGCCCTGAATGGTTTACCGGCGCCGGCCATTGTTAAGCTGGGCATCTCCCAGGTGCCCGAGGGCAGGCGGATTTTCCCCAATTTAACCGTTAAAGAAAACCTGGAACTGGGTGCGTACCTGCGCCGGGACCGGGAGGGTATAAGCAGGAGTATGCGGGATGTTTTCCGCCGCTTTCCCCGCCTGGAGGAACGCCAGAAACAGATGGCCGGCACCCTGAGCGGTGGTGAGCAACAAATGCTGGCCATTGGCCGCGCCCTGATGTCCCGGCCTAAACTCATGCTCCTGGACGAACCCTCCATGGGACTGGCTCCCCTGCTGGTCCAGGAAATCTTTAATATTATTAAGGAAATTAACCAGCAAGGAACGACCATCTTGCTGGTTGAGCAAAATGCCAATATGGCCCTGAGCGTTGCCCACCGGGGCTATGTCCTGGAAACGGGGCGGATCACCCTGCAGGGTAAAGCGGCTGAACTGGCCGCCAATGCAGCGGTAAAGAAGGCTTACCTGGGCGGGTAATTGTACCCTCCGGGGCGAGAAGGAATTGGTCTTACCGCAGGGGTAATCCTGCAGCGGCGGCGCAGTTCCTTGACTGGGTATATTGATGATTGTATAATGTCCTGGGGGTGGATCGGGCCTGGTGGCTTGCCTGGACTTCAAATCCAGTTGGCGCGCGGGCCAACCCCGGGCGCGGTGGGTTCGATTCCCACACACTCCCGCCAGAAATAGAGCTTTCATTAAAGGCCGTACTGTTCCTCGGGAACGGGGCGGTCTTTTATTTGTACCTTAGCAGAGGCGGCAGGGTTTTCTTTCTTGATAGAGTATTTATTGAAGGGGAACCGGATGTCTTATTTCCGCTTTTGCAGCGCCTGCACGCAGTACCTTTTTGCAGGGGTGCCCGGCGGTCCATGACCATTATCTGCATTGACGACCCCCGCCATAAGGAGTTGAGCTAGGAGGGAAAGGTCAAATCGGTTGAGGCTCAGGTCTATGCCTGTGATGGCGTACCGTAAACTGGGTGGTGGCCCCCGGGACAAGAGGTGGAGGAGTTTCGCCTGGAAAGAGGTATTTACGTGTTATCTGTTACTGAGAAAAAAGCACTTTACACCCGGGTTTTTCCCGGGTCTGGTGGTTAAACGGGCAAAAGTTTGCCATTTGGGGATCGTCCCTGGAAGGGGGGCAAAAAGATGTCTATCTGGCTCAAGGTAGACTGGCTGTTGCAGGGCCCTCCTCCTTTTACTATCTGTCTTAAGGAAATGGGTATATTATATAGCGGGGTAAGTGGACTCGACCACGATTTAAAAAAAGCTACTTTCTTTACAAAGGGCCTTTTACCGTTTATAATGATAAGCATGATGGGGAGGTGATTACTTTGGCCACTATTACCAAGGAAATGAGCATTACGGAGGTAGTGAGCAAATACCCCCAGACGGTACCTGTTTTCATGGAGCACGGGATGGGCTGCCTGGGTTGTGCGGCGGCGCGTTTTGAGAACATCGAGCAGGGAGCCCTGGCCCACGGCATTGATGTAAATGGCCTGATTGCTGACCTGAATAAAGTAGCTAATAAGGCTGAATAAGGCTGTACCAATGCTAAGGGGATCGCTCTTTATTTTAACATAAAGGGCGATTTTTTTATAAAGAGGACCCTGCCTCCGCCGGGGAGATAACCCTGGCAGGGACGCCGGCCATAGAAAGAGCTATTTTCCGGGGAGGGTGGAATACCAATGGGTTGCCCGCAGGATCGATCCTTTAGTGAACTGGTGGTAGCTCTATCAACAATCCTTGATATCGAGGAAGAAATCAAACTCTATCATGCCTGGCGGGTGGCCCTGGTAGCCCAGGAACTGGCCCGGAGGATCATCCCCGACGAGACGACCCTAGTGTTTTATGGCGGGCTGCTCCATGATATCGGCGCCATGGGACTGGATGACCACATGGTTCATCTGGCCCTCCAGCATGGTAGCAGGAACAATCCGGAGGTCGTAAACCACCCCCTGAGGGGGGCGGTTATGGTGGCAGCCATCCCGGGCCTGGGGGAAAAAGTTGCGGCCATGATCCGGGATCATCATGAGCGCTGGGACGGCTCCGGCTATCCCCGGGGTATCGCCGGGAATCATATCGTCCCGGGAGCCATGCTCCTGGGTCTGGCCGACGAAGTAGATCTGGTCCTCCGGGTTCATCCCGGTATTTCCTGGTCCCGGCTGAGGGAGACCCTGAAACGCAGGGTCCAGGGGGGATTTCCGCCGGAACTCCTGGTTACCCTGGATGAAATGATGCACGGCCCCCTGTACGCTGAAATCGCCACCAATACGGCCCTGGAATTAAGGATGTTTAAGGTGATTTTGGACCTGCCGCCTATTAATTTCCAGGTGGCCGATCCGATGAAGATAACTATCGATCTCTTCGCTCGTATAATTGACGCCAAGCATGCCTATACCGCCGGCCACTCCCACCGGGTTGCTGCTTATGCTTTGAACCTGGCCCGCCGCCTGGGATATAATGACGCTGAATTGCAGCGCCTGGAGATCGCGGGACTCCTCCACGATTTCGGCAAAATCGCCGTTCCCCGCGCTATTCTGGATAAAAAGGACCGGCTTAACAGCGAGGAATTAAAGGTGATACGCCTTCACCCGGCCTGGACGATAGAACTCCTGGAGGGGGTGACTAGCCTCAAGGATATTGCCCGGGACGCCGGCCTGCATCACGAACGTTATGATGGTAAGGGTTATCCCTATGGCCTCCAGGATGGTGAAATTCCCCGGGGGGCCAGGATCATCGCAGTGGCCGATGCCTTTGACGCCATGACTTCTAACCGGCCCTACCAGCCTACCCGTACGCCGGAAGAGGCTTTGCAAATCCTGGTCGGGGGTGCGGGTACCCAGTTTGATCCGGAGGTGACGGCAGTTGCCTCCTGCCTGCTAGCCTGACAAGGGGGACAGGTTTATGCACTCACTACGCTGGAAGATTACCCTGAACTTTTTGACCCTCCTTTTTTTAACCCTGCTTGGTGCCTATCTTTACCTCCACCAGGCTATCCTGAAGGCCCTGGGATTACCGTGGTTACCCCCCTTCCGGGCAGGGCTCCTGGCAGCCAGGTTAGAGGGACAATTGCTGGCCGTCATGCTCCTGGTTTTGATAATAATGGGCATTGGCACCTTTATCCTGGCCCGGGGGATTATAACTCCCCTGACGGCCCTCCTGCCCCTGACCCGCAGGATTGCCGCCGGTGATCTGGAACAGCGGGTGGAGATCCAGAGCGACGATGAGGTGGGTTTATTAAGCCACCATCTAAATATCATGGTGGAAACCCTGCGCAACAATTTCCGGGAGATCGCAGATGAGCGCAATAAAATGAAGGCCATCCTGGCCAGCATGACCGACGGCCTGGTAGCAGTTGACCAGGTTGGCCGGGTAATAATGCTCAATCCGGCGGCAGAGAAGATGTTCGGGAAAAAGGGGGCCGAGGTCGAGCACAAGTATCTCCTCGAGGTTATCCGTAACCATGAAATCGATGCTATGGTAAAGGAGATCCTGGCCAGTGGCCTGCCCCTGGAAAATGAGGTCCGGCTATTCCCCACTACCAGCCAGCTATTCCGAATCTACGGCACGCCCATCACCAGCGAACAGGGACGGATAATCGGGGCCGTGCTCACCATCCGGGATATTACCGACATCCGCCGTCTGGAGCAGATGCGGACGGAGTTTGTGGCCAACGTCTCCCATGAATTACGCACCCCCCTGACTTCCATCCGGGGCTTTGTTGAAACCCTGCTGGAGGGGGCCCATAAAGACCCGGAGGTCAGCCGCCGCTTCCTGGGAATTATCAACCATGAAGCCCAGCGATTGCAGCAATTAATCGAAGACCTTCTCTACCTGTCGCGACTGGAGAGCCAGCCCCAGCGTCAGGATTCTGGGGGGTCGAACCTGGTCGCCACCTTGGACCGGGTCCTGACTACCGTTAACAAGCTGGCGAGGGATAAAGGAGTCGTACTGGAGAAGGAAATACCGGCGGGGATACCGGAGTTGGCCATCAGCGAGGGCTACCTGAACCAGGTGCTCCTTAATCTAATTGATAATGGCATTAAGTATACCCCCAACGGCGGCAGGGTAACTATACGGGCTGCCCGGTTAGGGGAATTAGTTCAGGTAGAGGTGGCAGATACCGGCATAGGTATCCCCCCCGAGAGCCTTCCCCGCGTATTTGAACGCTTCTACCGGGTTGATAAGGCGCGTTCCCGGGAGATGGGAGGTACCGGCCTGGGCCTGGCTATCGTCAAGCATATAGTCGAGACCCATGGCGGCAGTATCAGTGTGACCAGCAGGCCGGGCCAGGGCAGCCACTTCTTCTTTACCCTCCCCATTGCTGCTGAGGAAAGGAGGCGAAACAATTACCAGGAAGAACCGGGCATCTGACCCTAAAACTCCTGGTGGCAACAGGCGCATAGTTGATAGTAGAGGGCGGGTAACCCTGCCGGCTAAACTAAGGCAACAACTAGATCTATACCCTGGTGCAGAAATTGAGTTTTTGGCCTGCGAAGATGATAAATGGTATGTCAGGAGAGTTGATACCCAATCTAACTGTCGTTGTTGTGGCCGCCAGGTAAATTTGGTAACTATCGGGAAGGATACCATGTGCCGTCAATGCGCTGAGATGTATTACCGGGCCCTGGAGAAGAAACTGGGCCTGGGCAATGTGGGAAAGGGTGGGAATTTGGATAATAAAAGAGGAAACCAGCAATAGATGTCGAAGTATCAAAAATGATAATTTTGAACCAGAGCTGCTCAAAAGGGTAAACCCATCGAAAGGTGGGGACACAAAGCCATGGGTCTAAGGCCTTTAAAAGGGCTATGATCGCCAGGCTGCCGGCTCCAGGAAACGGCACAGTCTTGTTGAGGAGCAAGGCTTTTTTTATTCCCGGATTTAGCAGTGCTGGGGAGAGGATGACTATGTTTTGGAGTGGCAGGAGATACATAAATGGTTGAGCCGGTTGGCGGCCCATTCTCCCTTTACCTATCGTCATTCCCTGGGCGTTGCCAGACTGGCATTGAACCTGGCCCGGGTCTATGGGATGGACCAGGAAGAGTGCCAGGCTATTTACGCCGGGGCTCTGATCCATGATGTCGGCAAGATTACCATAGCCAATGCGCTACTTATTAAAAAAGGTCCTTTAACCCGGGAGGAGTGGCTGATAATCAAGAATCACCCCCGGGCCGGGGTAGAGCTGCTGGCAGCAACAGGCATCAGCCACCGAATTCTGGAGCTTATTGCTTATCACCACGAACGCTGGGATGGTGGGGGATATAATGGTTTGAAGGGGCTGGATATTCCCCTGGGGGCCAGGATTATCGCCCTGGCCGATGCCTTTGAGGCCATGACCTCCCAGCGGCCATACCAGCAATCCCGTACATTGCCAAACGCCCTGGCGGAAGTCGAAAATAACGCCGGGACCCAGTTTGACCCCGAACTGGTACCAGTATTTTTTACAATGATCCTCAAGTTGTTAAAAACTACTCCTACCTAGAAATTAATAACTGCCTTGAAAATTAATCTAACCTTAACATGTTAATTATTGATTTTTAACAGTAATGAGTTATACTATCATTACAACCAATACCTGATACCCTCCAAGCAGGTGTCCTCTGACCTCCTTAATATATACCTTTAGCCCAGGAATTTCTGGGCCACTTTTTTAGCTAAAAATGGAGGCCGCTCCAGAGGAGCTGCCTCCATTTTAAAAAGCCGACCGGGACCTTAACTCCGGCTACTGCAGCTACCTGCATAGCCCACGGCAACCTTGCGGCTACCATAAACCATTACGATAACTACAATAACCTTTGCTCGATGGTCATAAATACCTGGGAAGCCCGCAGACATCTTTCGACCTCTACGAACCTCTAGCTTTTTTACCAAAAGCCTGCGGCACCTATAACCATCTTAGCTCGACCAGCAGCTATCCTTGCCGACCTGAAGTTAATCCCTGCAGACCAACACCAAGCCGTGACGAACAGCTACTGATCTGCCCGCCGGCCGACCAGAAAGCCTTTCGACCTGCTGGTTACCTTTGGCCGAAAATTACCAAACCCGTTTCGGACCCGGTAATTTTCTTGACTCGGTCCCGGCCGACCCTGTTTCTATTATGTCCGTTCCGGAGAATATTATTTAAGGTGGGATTATTTTTTTATTAACCATTGGAGGATAATTTATCCAGGCAATACAGAAAAGGGTTTAAAATATTGGGTTAATAACTTATTGCTATAATGAATAAGAGCAATAAGAAGGGAGTTGTAGTAATTGCTGTTTGAAGCAGATCTCCACACCCATACCATTGCCAGCGGTCATGCCTATAGTACCGTTAAAGAGCTGGCCGAGGCAGCCGAGAAACAGGGTTTAAAGATGATCGCCATTACGGATCATGGCCCGAAGATGCCCGGAGGTCCCCATGAGTATCACTTTGGAAACCTGGTTGCCCTGCCCAGGAAGATAGGAGGAGTAGAAATTCTCCGGGGCGTAGAGGCGAACATCATCGATGTCGACGGGAACCTGGACCTCCCCGAACGCCTCCTGGAAGAACTTGATATTGTCCTGGCTGGTTTTCATACTGGCACTGGTTTTGATAATCGTCCCGCGGAGGATTATACCCGGGCCGTCCTGGCAGCCATAGCCAATCCCAGGGTCCACCTTATCGTTCACCCCGGAAATCCTGACTTTCCTGTGGACATAGAAAAATTGGTCCTGGCAGCAGCCCGCGAACATAAAGCCCTGGAGATCAACAATAACTCCTTTAGCATCAGTCGCCAGGGTAGCCTGCCCCGTTGTCAACTCCTGGCTAAACTGGCCCACAAACATAAAGTCCAGGTAGTAGTGAATAGTGATGCCCATATCTTCAGTTCAGTGGGCAATTTCGCCCGCGCCTGGCAGGTCGCCCGCAGCGCCGGTATTAGCGAAGATCAAGTAATCAATAAAACCGCCGGCCGGGTGAAGGAATACCTGGGTTGGCATCGCCGCCGGGGGCAGGCCTTACAGGAAGCAGAAACCTATAATGGTAGGACTTCCCAGGAAAAATCAGAGGTGATATAATTATCTTGGGCAACCCCTCTTGGCGAAGTACCACCTCCAGTGAATGAAAATAGCGGGGCTGATAAAAGAGTCATTCCCGAGGGGGCAGAACTCCTGAGCAGGATCAAAGAACGCTTCGTTTGCCAGCAGTGCGGTTATGAGTCCCAGGGCTTCCTGGGCCGCTGCCCGGGGTGTGGCAGTTGGAATAGCCTGGTGGCCGAGACTATAACTCCGGAGGGTATAAAAAAAGCGGCAGGTACCGGGGAAGTCCCCGTCCTGCTCTCCCGGGTAAACGATATCAGCGAGAAGAGGCTGGTGACTTACCTGGGCGAGTGGGACCGGGTCCTTGGAGGCGGGCTAGTTCCCGGTTCCCTGGTTCTGGTTGGCGGGGCTCCCGGGATTGGCAAGTCTACCCTCCTTCTCCAGGTGGCCCATTTACTTTCTTCCAGGTACGGTAAAATCCTCTATGTCACCGGTGAAGAATCCGCCAGCCAGACCCGGTTAAGGGCCCGGCGCCTCGGCACTGATGAAGGTGAGATTTATTTACTGGCGGAAACTAATATTGAGGGGATCATCCTGCAGATAGAACGGCTGCAGCCGGTAGCAGTTATGGTGGATTCCATCCAGACGATGTATCTTCCTGACATCCAGGCGGCTCCGGGCAGCGTGTCCCAGGTGCGAGAAGGAGCGGCCCGCTTTTTACGCCTGGCCAAGGATGGCGGCCCGGCGGTAATTCTGGTGGGCCACGTCACCAAGGAAGGATTCCTGGCCGGCCCAAAGGTCCTGGAACACCTGGTGGATTGTGTCCTCTACCTGGAGGGCGAGCGTTACCAGGCCTACCGCATCCTGCGGGCCGTTAAAAATCGCTTCGGCTCCACCAATGAGATTGGCATCTTCGAAATGACCGGCTCCGGTTTGCAGGAAGTTACCAATCCCTCGGCCATGCTTATGGCCGAGCGTCCGGCCGGAGTGGCCGGCTCAAGTGTCGTGGCCTGCCTGGAAGGTACCAGGCCCCTCCTGCTGGAGATCCAGGCTCTGGTGAGTAAGACTACCTTTGGAAACCCGCGGCGGCTGGCGACCGGTATTGATTTCAACCGGGCCCTCCTGCTGGCGGCGGTACTGGAGAAAAGGGCCGGCCTGCCCCTGGGGGGCTACGATATATACCTTAACGTGGCCGGTGGCATTGCTATCAATGAACCGGCAGCCGACCTGGGCATATGCCTGGCCATTGCCTCCGGCTTGAAGGATCGTCCCCTGGGATCCCGGACCCTGGTCCTGGGGGAGGTTGGCCTTGCCGGCGAGGTCAGGGCAGTTAACCAGCTGCAAAGGCGCATCGAGGAAGCCGCCAGGCTGGGTTTTAACCGCTTTATAATTCCGGCCGGCAATAGAGGGAGCATTAAAGGACAGAGCGGGTGCGAAATATATAATGTATCTACGGTAAGTGAGGCCCTGCGACTGGCCCTGGTCAATAACGGCTCAGGGGCAGGCGATAGTACGCCGGGTAACCTGCTTTATAAATACTCTTAATCATAAATGGAGGGTTGCTTAATGTTTAAAGTTGGCGATAAAGTGGTGTATCCAATGCATGGGGCCGGGGTCATCGAGGCCATCGAGGACCGGGAAGTCCTGGGCAAGAAAAGGAAGTACTATATCCTCCGCTTACCGCTGGGCGACATGAAGGTAATGATACCCCTTGAGAGCGAACAAGCCGTAGGCTTGAGGGAGGTGATTGACGAGAAGGAGATCCAGGAGGTAATCAAGATTCTCAAAGAGCCCGAGAGCAACGGCAACGGCAACTGGAACCGGCGCTACCGCACCAACCTGGAAAAGATGCGCAGCGGGAATATTTACCAGCTGGCTGAAGTGGTTGGAAACCTTTCCCGCCGGGAACATGACCGGGGCCTTTCAACAGGAGAAAGGAAGATGCTGGAAAACGCCCGCCAGATGTTAATTAGTGAACTGGCACTGGCCCGGAACGCCGAAAAAAATCAGGTAGAAAACATGCTGGAAAAACTTTTAGCCTGAGGTGAAGGATGGTATAAGATGGCGGTTCCGGAGACAGAATTAAAGGGAAAGGAAGTAAAGAGGGTGAAAAAATGCTATTACGCATTTTACGTGGGGCCTTTGGACTGCTGGGAGCGGCAGCCGGTTTTTATGTCGGTCGGGCAGGCGTAAACCTCTGGCAGGTGGGCCGGGGGGTGAGCCCGCCCCTGGGGTTGAGCTGGACCTTCTTGGCTCTGGTGACCCTGGTGTCCGGCCTCGTAGGATACGCTGTGGCCCAACATATTATTAACCTGGTCGTCCAATCCATGCGCTGGCTGGAAGGGAGGTTGCAACGTACCCCGGCTCAGGAGATTATCAGCGGCGCCCTGGGACTAATCTTTGGACTTATAATTGCTAATTTATTGGGAGCCTCTTTCTTTCATTTACCCCTGGTGGGACCCTATATTCCCATGGTTGGGAGTATTCTTTTTGGCTACCTGGGCTGGAGCCTGGGTACCAAGCGCAGGGACGAAGTCTGGTCCCTTTTTAATATTTTCCCCCGCTGGGGGACTAAAGAACGGGATAAAGGCAAGGGTGAAAGCGCCAGATCCGGGGCCAAAATCCTTGATACCAGCGTCATTATCGACGGCCGGATCGCCGATATTATCAAGAGTGGTTTTATAGAGGGAACGATAGTTATTCCGGCCTTTGTCCTGGAGGAGTTGCGCCACATAGCCGATTCTTCCGACCTTTTAAAGCGCAACCGCGGCCGGCGCGGACTGGATATCCTGAACAAAATCCGCAAGGAAACCGGCATTACCGTAAAGGTTTCCGAGGTTGATTTTGACGATCTGGCGGAGGTGGATAGCAAACTCGTTCGCCTGGCCCAGAAGATGGGTGCCCCGGTCCTGACCAATGATTATAACCTGAACAAGGTGGCCGAACTCCAGGGTGTCCGGGTATTGAACATCAACGAACTGGCCAATGCCGTTAAGCCGGTAGTTTTGCCGGGAGAAGAAATGACCGTCCAGGTGATTAAAGACGGAAAGGAGATGGGCCAGGGGGTGGCTTACTTAGATGACGGCACCATGATTGTCGTTGAGAACGGCCGCCGGTTTATCGGCCAGACAGTTGCCGTCCTGGTAACCAGCGTTTTACAGACTGCCGCCGGGCGGATGATCTTTGCCCGGCCCAAGGCTGCTGACCGCAAACTGGGTGCCCACCACCAGGCCCTGGAACGGGGCGAGTACCAGTGCCTTTCCTGAGCATGATAATAGCCGCTGCCGGCAGCGGACGACGCCTGGGCAGCGAAGTAAACAAAGTTTTTTTACTCCTGGCGGGCAAACCCATGCTGGCCTATAGCCTGGCCGTAGCTGCTGCTTCTTCCCTGGTGGATGAGATAATAATTGTTACCCGGCCGGATGACATTCCCCTCTGCCGCCAGGTGGTGGCCGGGGAAGGGACCGGCAAGGTAAAGGCTATAGTAGCCGGGGGTGCCGAAAGACAGGATTCTATTGCTAATGGTCTCAAAGCCGTGGCGCGGGCAGCAGAATGGGTGGCCGTACACGATGGTGCGCGGCCTTTTTTAACACTGGCCCTGCTAGAAAAAATAATTCTGGCCGCCCGGATCACCGGGGCGGCCATACCCGCCCTGCCGGTAAAGGAAACCATTAAACAGGGCGGTGAAACCGGTATCGTGGCGGCGACCCTGGACCGGCGGGGCCTCTGGTCGGTCCAGACTCCCCAGGTATTCCGCCGGGAATGGCTGGTGGACGCTTACCGCGAGGCAGCACAAAAGGGCTGGCAGGCCACTGACGACGCTGCCCTGGTAGAAAGGCTGGGTTACCCGGTAAAGCTGGTACCCGGGGAGGAAAGGAATATCAAGATTACTACCCCCGGGGACCTGGTCCTGGCCGGGGCCATACTGGCAGGTGAAGAGTAATGCGTATTGGGTACGGCTATGACGTTCATGCCCTGGTACCGGGCCGGAAACTGGTCCTGGGGGGGGTAACCATACCTTATGACCGGGGACTGGCGGGACACTCGGACGCTGATGTCTTGCTCCATGCCCTGGCTGACGCTCTCCTGGGGGCAGCATCCCTGGGTGATATCGGTCATTACTTTCCCCCCGGTGACCCCCGCTATAAAGACGCCGATAGTATGCTCCTGCTGCGGGAAGTTTACCGCCACGTCCTGGCGGCCGGCTACCGCCTGGCCAACGCCGATGTCACGGTTACGGCCCAGGAACCCCGGCTGGCCCCCTATATCGATGCCATGCGGGAAGGAATTGCCGCAGCCCTGGGGGTAGCGAAAGAGCAAATAAGCGTCAAGGCTACTACCACCGAGGGGCTGGGTTTTACCGGGCGGGGCGAGGGCATAGCCGCCCAGGCCGTCGTATTGTTGCTTGACAGGGAAGCCGGGGCCGGTTTATAATGACTTTGATTGAAATGAAAATAAAAACAGCGATGAGCGGGAGAGTAGGCGTACCGGAAATCCCCAGAGAGGGGCCATCAGCGGCTGGAAATGGTCCTGGATAACGGGCGCTGAAGTGCACCCGGGAGCTGCAGGGCTGAAATTCATAAAAAGAAAAGTAGGCCCTGCCGGCAGGCCCCGTTACAGCCCGGGATACTATTACCCGTTGAGTGGAGGAGTAATTCCTCAAACAGGGTGGAACCGCGAGAGCCCCTCGTCCCTGACCGGAGAGAGGCTCTTTTATTTTCCAAAGAACTATTTTCAGGAGGAGAAGGAGATGGGAGCTTTGTGGCGGCGGATAAAAAGGGACATTGAAGTTGTCTTCCAGCGGGACCCTGCGGCCCGGAGCGTCCTGGAGGTGATCCTCTGTTACCCCGGCTTTCATGCCCTGCTCCTCCACCGCCTGGCCCATGCCTGTTATCGCCGGGGCCTGGTCCTGCTGGCCCGACTTATATCCCAGTTCAATCGCTTCCTCACTGGCATAGAGATCCACCCGGGGGCTAAGCTGGGAGAAGGAATTTTTATCGATCACGGCATGGGAGTGGTCATCGGTGAGACGGCCGAGTTGGGTAATAACGTTACCCTTTATCAGGGAGTAACCCTGGGGGGAACCGGTAAAGAAAAAGGAAAACGCCACCCAACCATTGGCAATAATGTAGTTATCAGTGCCGGGGCCAAGGTTTTAGGCAATATTACCATCGGTGACAACGTCAAGATCGGCGCCGGTTCAGTTGTCCTCCGGGATGTGCCGGCCAATTGCACGGTAGTCGGCGTTCCGGGAAAGGTGGTTGTGCGTAACGGCCGCAAGATTGCCGACGCCGAAGTAAGCAAAGTGGACCTCCGCCATGAAGAACTACCGGACCCGATGGCGGAGATGCTCCTCTGCCTGCAACGCCAGATCCAGCGCCTGGAGCAACGGATCGAAGAACTGGAGGCCGAAAAGGATGGGCATGTATCTTTACAATACGCTGACGGGACGCAAGGAAGAGTTCACCCCGGTTGAACCGGGCCGGGTACGGATGTATGTATGCGGCCCGACAACCTACAACTATATCCATCTGGGTAACGCCCGTCCCATGGTAGTCTTCGATACCCTGCGCCGTTACCTGGAGTACCGCAACTATGATGTTTTTTATGTACAGAACTTTACTGACATTGACGACAAGGTGATTAACCGGGCCCGTGAAGAGAACCAGGCTCCCCTGGCCATTGCCGAACGGTATATTAAGGAATTCTTCAAGGACGCCGATGCCCTGAACGTCAAGCGGGCTACCCTTTATCCCCGTGTCAGCCAGCACATCGATGCCATTATTGCGGCCATAGCCACCCTCGTCGAGCGGGGTTTTGCTTATTTCGCCGACGGGGACGTTTATTTTGAAGTCGAAAAATTTCCTGCCTACGGCCGCCTATCGAAGCGCACCCCGGGAGAGATGCGGGCCGGTGCGCGGGTGGAGGTCAATACCAGCAAGCGTAATCCCCTGGATTTCGCCCTGTGGAAGGCGGCCTGCCCCGGTGAACCCTCATGGGAAAGCCCCTGGGGACCGGGGCGACCGGGATGGCATATTGAGTGCTCCACCATGGCCCTCAAATACCTGGGCCCGGGCTTCGACATCCATGGAGGCGGCGCCGACCTCATTTTCCCCCATCATGAGAATGAAATTGCCCAGGCTGAGGCCCAGACAGGGGCCCCCTTTGCCCGCTTCTGGCTCCACAACGGCTTTATAACTGTGAACCAGGAAAAAATGTCCAAGTCCAAGGGGAACTTCTTCCTGGTGCGGGACATCCTCAAACGTTTCCGGCCCCTGGCGGTGCGCCTCTACCTGCTGGCGACCCATTACCGCAGTCCCATTGACTTCGATGAAGCGGGCCTGCTGGCGGCGGAGAAGGGCCTGGAGCGTCTGGAAAACACCCGCCGTCTCCTGGACGAAGCCCGCGGCCAGCTAACCGGCACCGGGGCGGTGAACCCGGTGACAACAAGAACGTCGGCCCTGGCCAGAAGGGCGGAAGAATTACGCCAGGAGTTCATCTCCGCCATGGACGACGATTTTAATACCGCCCGGGCCCTGGCAACCCTTTATGACCTGGCCCGGGAGATTAACTCCTACCTCAACGGGACGACAACCATCGACCCGGCGACCTTGAGGACGGCAGCTATAACCTTTGAACAACTGGGGGGAGAAGTCCTGGGCCTCTTTGCTCAATCCCGGCAGCAGGTAGATGACGAACTCCTAAGCGGGCTGATGGAGCTCATCCTGCAGGTTCGCCAGGAGGCCCGCCAGCGGCGCGACTGGGCCACGGCCGATGCCATCCGGGACCGGCTGAAGGAACTGGGTATCGTCCTGGAGGATACTCCCCGCGGACCGCGCTGGAAAAGGAGTTAGAAAAGGTTGTGGATCCCCTTGCCAACCTTTCTCCCCTGGCCCTGGCCTATGTCGGCGATGCCGTTTATGAATTGCTGGTCCGGGCCCACCTGGTAGGCCGGGGACCGGCGAAGCCGGAGCAACTGCACCGGGAGGCACTGAAGTACGTCCGGGCCACTGCCCAGGCCCGGCTGGTCCCGGCCCTGGAGGAATATTTAACCTCTGCCGAAAAGGACATCCTGCGCCGCGGCCGTAACGCCCGGCCGGGACACCTGCCCCGTACGGCCGCCCCGGCGGAATATCATTCCAGCACGGCCCTGGAGTGCCTGCTGGGATACCTTTACCTGAAGGGCGACTTGACCAGGGTGGAGGAACTGGCGCAGCTGATCTTTAAACTGGCTAAACATGATGACTGAAGGAACTAATTATCACCGGCGAGAGTAAAGACCGCCTGGCGGGAGTGGAAGAGCCAATGATAATTGAACAACCACGGGTACTTGTACCTGCGAGGGCCCTGGATGCCAACCTTATCTCCAGACTCGAGCGTTACGCCCGGGTCTGCTATAAATCTGAAGCCGGAATCGGGACGGATACAGCCGCCCCTTTTTTAAAAAAGCTCCTTGAAAGGAGCCACGAATCGGTTATTGAGCATGAGAAAATCACCGTTTTGATCATTGCCGACCGGGGCATATCCCATGAAATAGTCAGGCACCGGATCGGGTCTTACAGTCAGGAATCAACCAGGTATTGCAACTATAGTAAAGACAACTTTGGTAACGAGATAACAGTGATCGAGCCTTTCTTTTTCGCCGGCAGGGAAGCTTATAATCTATGGGAAAAAGCCTGCCAGGTTGCCGAGGAGAGCTACCTGGAGTTACTAAAGTATAGCTCGCCCCAGGAAGCGCGCTCTGTCCTCCCCACTTCCCTCAAGACCGAGCTGGTGGTCACGTATAATTTAAGGGAATGGCGGCATTTTTTCCGCCTGCGCTGCTCCAGTGCGGCCCACCCCCAAATGCGGCAGATAGCCATACCACTATTATTGCATTTCAGGAAGAGGTTGCCAGTGCTATTTGAAGATATTAATTACGATCAGACCTTCCCGGAGGAATACTATGCCCGGATAATTATTACCGATGACTTTTTCCATGAAATTGGCCGGGAGGAACTCTAATGACCGAAACTCTGGCCGGCCGTAACCAGGTCCGGGAAGCCCTGCGGGCCGGCCGGCCCCTGAACAAGATTTTACTGGCTCCTCACCTCGAAGGTCAGGTCATCGGGGAGATTATCAACCTGGCCCGGGAGAGGGGGGTACCCCTGCAGCGGGTCAACAGGGCCGCCCTGGAGAAGCTGGCGGGACCCCACCACCAGGGGGTGGTGGCCCTGGCCGCAGCCCGGGAGTACGCTGAGCTGGAGGATCTCCTTGCCCGGGCCGGGGAAGCGGGGGAGCCTCCTTTTTTAATCATGCTCGACCGGGTGGAAGACCCCCGTAACCTGGGAGCTATCCTGCGTTCGGCGGAAGCCGTCGGCGCCCACGGCGTTATTATCCCCCGGCGGCGCGGGGCAGGGTTAACAGCGGCTGTAGCGCGGGCGGCGGCAGGCGCCCAGGAATACGTCCCGGTAGCCCGGGTGACAAACCTGGCCCGGACCCTGGAGGAGCTTAAGGGTAAGGGGATCTGGGCTATCGGTGCCACCGGCGATGCCGGCCAGGTAGCCTTCGGCGCTGATTTTACCGTGCCCCTGGTGATGGTTTTAGGCAGCGAGGGCCGGGGCCTCTCACCCCTGTTGCGTTCCCGGTGTGATTTTACAGTGAGCCTGCCCATGCGGGGCAGGATTAACTCTCTCAATGTGGCTACTGCGGCGACGGTGTTGATGTATGAAGTATTGCGCCAGCGTGGCCAGGCCGGGCCTCAAAGTGGGGGTGCTGCCCGTGGACGTTCTGATCGTGGACGGCTATAATCTTCTGCATAACTGGCCGGAATTAACCCGTTTAAAAGAGTCAAGTTTTGAGCATGCCCGCGATAAACTAATAACAGAGCTGATTAACTACCAGGCCTACTGGGGCGGCAAGGTCATAGTCGTCTTTGATGCCCATAAGGTCCCCGGGGCTGTGGAAAAAAGGGAGAAACTGGGAGGTGTGGAGGTCATCTACAGCCGGGAGGGAGAAACGGCTGATACAGTTATCGAGAGGCTGGTAGGGGATTTAATTGCAACAGGTCGGGTCTATGTTGCTACTTCCGATTGGGCCGAACAGCGGATGATCCTGGGGAAGGGGGCGCTGCGTTTACCTGCCAGGGAGCTAAAGGTTAACCTGGAACAGGCCCGGCAGGAGATAGCCAGGGCTAGCAAGGGGGATCCCGGGAACGGACGCCTGGATACCCGGATTCACCGGGCAACGCGCAAGATCCTGGAGAGATGGCGCCGGGGGTGACCAGGGAGCGGGGGGTTAACTCTTGCGGTTGACGGAGGTTTCTTGTATAATTAGAACTGTCGTTGGACAAGATTCCGGCCTCCTTGATTTATCTCTTTGGAAATCCAGAGTGGAGGCGTTGACATGAGCGTTAATGTGCAGCAGGAATCCTGGCAACCATATGAGTTAATGGGTGATGAGGACATTGTTTACCAGGCCCAGGAGGGCGATGAGGTAGCCCAGGAGTATTTGATAAACAAATACCGGAACTTTGTGCGGGCCAAAGCCCGGTCTTATTTCCTTATCGGCGCCGACCGGGAGGATATCGTCCAGGAAGGAATGATTGGTCTGTATAAGGCCATTCGTGATTTTCGGGGAGATAAACTTTCTTCCTTCCGGGCCTTTGCAGAGTTGTGTATTACCCGCCAGATTATCACGGCCATCAAAACGGCTACCCGGCAAAAACACATTCCCCTGAACTCATATGTTTCCTTGAATAAGCCCATTTACGACGAGGATTCGGACCGGACCCTGCTGGACATTATCTCCGGCACAAGGATTACCGACCCGGAGGAATTGATTATCAGCCGGGAGGAATTCGGGGACATCGAGGAGAAGATGGGGGAGATTCTCAGCTCCCTGGAATGGAAAGTCCTCATGTCCTACCTGGAAGGTAAATCCTATCAGGAGATTGCCGTTGACCTGAAACGCCATGTCAAATCCATTGATAACGCCCTCCAGCGGGTTAAACGGAAATTGGAGCGTTACCTGGAGCGGCGGGACGACGATACCCAGTAATTTACAAGAAAACAGACCTTGACGTAAACTCCTAAGGGTGATAAAATAAGTTTTGCCTTTTGGAAAAGAGGATATGGAGGGGTTCCCGAGTTGGCCAAAGGGGGCAGACTGTAAATCTGCTGGCGCAGCCTTCGCTGGTTCAAATCCAGCCCCCTCCACCAACATAACCTCAAGTATTGCGGGGTGGAGCAGCTGGTAGCTCGTCGGGCTCATAACCCGAAGGTCGTTGGTTCGAATCCATCCCCCGCAACCATGCCCATATAGCTCAGTAGGTAGAGCGTCGCCTTGGTAAGGCGGAGGTCACCGGTTCAATCCCGGTTATGGGCTCCAGAATAAACCCGGCATGGCTGCCGGGTTTTGTTTTTTTGGTTAAGCCATGGCGTCGTCGCCGGTGTCCGGATCCGGAGAGACGGCCTTCCCTTTTGCTGACTGAACTGCTATACTTGAGCCGAGGTGAAGTAAATTGCCCCTGACCTGTGGTATTATTGGTTTACCCCTGGTAGGCAAAACGACCCTGTTTAACTTATTAACCCAGGCTGAGGCTGAAACCTCGGCCTTCGCCGGCCGTACTAAAACCAACATCCGGACGGCGCCCATACCCGATGCCCGCCTGGATTTCCTGGCGGCCCTTTACCATCCCCGCAAGGTTACCCCTGCCACGCTGGAGATTATCGATGTCCCGGGGTTGACAAGGGGATCCGGTGCGGCCTTCCTGGCCGCTGTGCGGGAAGTGGACGCCCTGATCCATGTGGTCCGGGCCTTTCGGAATGATAGTATAATCCACGTAGAAAGTAGCCTTAACCCGGTGCGGGACCTGGAGACGATTAATGCCGAACTCCTCCTGGCCGACCTGCAACTGGTTGAAACCCGCCTGGAACGAATTTCTACCAGCAAGAAAATCAAGCCGGAAATGCAGGCCGAACGGGAGGCCCTGGAGCATTGCCGCCAAGCCCTGGAAGCAGAAAAGCCCCTGCTGGAAGCCGGTCTAACGGAAGAGGAATGGCAGACCCTGCGCCATATGGGCTTTTTGACAACCAAGCCCATGATCATAGTAGTCAATATCGATGAAGACCAGCTCCGCTCCGGGCACTATGCCGGTGAAGAAGAGGTCAGGGCTTATGCCGAACCGAAAGGTTTACCGGTATTGACTCTCTGCGCCGAGCTGGAAGCGGAGATTGCCCGCCTGGAACCGGGCGACAGGGAAGACTTCCTGCGGGAAATGGGCATTTCCGAACCGGGCATCGACCGCCTGGCCCGGGCCATTTACCGCCGCCTGGGGCTAATCTCTTTTCTAACCGCTGGCGAGGACGAAGTCCGGGCCTGGACCATTCCGGCCGGCACCAACGCCCGGGCGGCGGCCGGTAAAATCCATAGCGATATCGAGCGGGGTTTTATCCGGGCCGAGGTGGTTAGCTTCGCCGACCTGGAGCGATGCGGCAATATGAATAAAGTCAAAGAACAAGGCCTGGCCCGCCTGGAAGGCAAAGATTATATTGTGCAGGACGGCGATATCATCAACTTCCGCTTTAATGTTTAGTTATTTTATTAATCCCCCCCTGAACGGGGGATTTTTTATTTGGTAACTTGTGAAGGGGAAGCCACATAAAATACCAGTAGCCAGTTAAATGGCTGCGTAGTAAAAACGGGAGCAGTCAGGTTCACTTATCAAATTCCAGGCAATGGAGGGGATATCCATGGCGGAAGCGCAGATGCAATCGGAGGTAGAAGCAAGGGATATTATTGCCGATGGCGGCCTGTTATTTCTCTTTCTCCTCTTGCTTGTCGGCCTGATAATCTTTATTTAACCCGGTACCATCCGGTTGTTTTTTTGCCAGTAACAGACTGCTGGCCGGAAGCATAGACTAGATTACAACCCGGGGGGATTGGAAAGGGGGTCCATGATGGCAGACGGCTTTGTTTTTGCAACTGGGCTTTTATCCTCTTTCTGATATTGATTCTTCTCTTCTTCGGCAACTAGTTATAAAAAACTGGGGCGCGTTAGGCGCCCCCTCTTTTTAACTGCGGGCAATCGCCAGGATGCCGGCCACAATCAGGGCCAGGCCCAGGACCCGCAAAGGCGGCAGACTTTCCCCCAAAAAGAGCCAGGCAGCCAGGAAAACAAAGACATAACCCAGGCTGACCATGGGGTAGGCGTAGCTCAATGGAACCTCGGCGAGAACTTTAAGCCACAGGAGAAAGCTGGAAGAAAAGGCAACCAGTCCGGATAGGACAAAGGGGCTAAAGACCAGGCGGCCAAGCCCCTGGAGATTAAAAACCACCTGGCCCAGGTGCTGGACCCCGACTTTGAACAATACCTGGGCTACAGCTCCCAGGAATACGGAGAGCAGGATCAAAAACAGGACAGGCATGACGTACTTCCTTTCCCATACATACTTACCCGGCTACTCCATTCTAATATATCCTATTGCCTGCCGGAAGCAACCCCGCTGGAGAAGTTAATTTCCAGGTTTAGGGGCAATAATATAAAGGGACAAGCAGGGAAAAGCGCCTTTCACGTAGAAAATAATTTAAGGCCATATCATAAATGGAAAATCGCCAACAAACATTGACAGGGCTTAATATTTATGCTAAATTATCTTGAGTGTCTTTCTGAGGAGGTGGCCGGCAATGCGGGTAGGAATTACCCTCGCCTGTACCGAGTGCAAACGGCGTAATTATATAAGCACCAAAAATAAAAAGAACGATCCCGACCGCATCGAGTTGAAGAAGTATTGCAGTTTCTGCGGCAGGCATACCGTCCATAAGGAAACGAAATAAGATAGGAGCTTGCAAATGGTAACCAAGAGTGTGGCTAAACCGGGCGCTAACAAAGTGGCTTTCAATGAACGGGTTACCAAATTTCTCAAGGGTTCCTGGGCCGAACTGAAAAAAGTCCATTGGCCGACCCGGCGAGAACTGGTAACCTACACTACCGTGGTGTTGGTATCGGTACTGATTGTGGCCGCTTTATTATCCGTATTCGATTCGGCCTTTAGTTTCCTGCTGGGTAAATTGATCCTGCGCTAGAGGCTAAACGAGGTATACCATGGAAAAGGCTTGGTATGTTATCCACACTTATTCCGGCTATGAAAACAAAGTAAAAGCCAACCTGGAAAAACGCGTTGAGTCCATGAATATAGGCGATAAAATATTCCGGATTGTAGTACCCATGGAAGACGAGGCCCAGATCAAGGACGGCAAGCGTAAGATAGTCAAGCGCAAGGTTTACCCGGGCTACGTCATGGTAGAAATGGTTTTAACGGATGCCTCCTGGTATGTGGTTCGTAACACACCCGGGGTTACCGGTTTTGTGGGTACGGGTAATAAACCTATACCCTTACGTGAAGAAGAAGTCGAGCAGATCTTACAGCAGATGGGCGTTGAGGAACCGCGGCCACGTATCGATGTCTCCGTTGGCGAAAACGTCAGGGTGACTAGCGGGCCCTTTGAAAATTTCATTGGTTCGATAGAAGAAATTATGGCTGATAAAGGCAAATTAAGGGTCCTGGTATCCATGTTTGGCCGCGAGACGCCCATTGAGCTGGATTTTAACCAGATTGAAAAAATAGGTTAGCAGGGAGGTGGTGAAAGATGGCCAAGAAAGTAGCAGCTATAGTCAAACTTCAGGTACCGGCAGGCAAAGCAACGCCAGCCCCACCGGTGGGCCCGGCCCTGGGCCAGCACGGGGTTAATATTATGGCCTTTGTCAAGGAGTTTAACGACCGGACGGCTTCCCAGGCTGGTTTGATTATCCCGGTAGAAATCACCGTTTACGAAGACCGTTCCTTTACATTTATCACCAAAACGCCGCCGGCAGCCGTTTTGCTGAAAAAGGCCCTGGGTATAGAGACGGCCTCGGGCGAGCCCAATCGCAAGAAGGTGGGCAAGGTTTCCCGGGAGAAAATCCGGGAAATTGCCGAGTTGAAAATGAAAGACCTCAATGCTGCCAGTATTGAGGCTGCCATGCGCATGATTGAGGGAACTGCCCGGAGCATGGGCGTGGAAGTAGAGGCCTGACCTTTAACCCGTGGGAGGAGCAATCCGCTAGTACCACAAGGAGGGAATAGTATATGCCCAAGCATGGTAAGAGATATCGAGAAATTAGCAAACTGGTTTCCCGGCAGGAACTCTATGAGCCAGATGAGGCTATTGAACTCCTGAAGAAAACAGCCAGCGCTAAATTTGATGAAACGGTAGAAGTGGCGGTAAAACTTGGCGTCGACCCCCGCCACGCCGACCAGCAGGTACGGGGTACGGTGGTCCTGCCCAACGGTACCGGGAAGCCCCGGCGCGTCCTGGTTTTTGCCAAGGGTGATAAGGCCAAAGAAGCAGAAGAGGCCGGGGCAGACTTTGTCGGCGCCGAAGAGCTGGTAGAAAAGGTCCAGGGGGGCTGGCTGGACTTCGATGTGGCCATCGCTACGCCGGATATGATGGGCCTGGTCGGTAGATTAGGCCGCATCCTGGGCCCCCGGGGTTTAATGCCCAACCCCAAGGCAGGCACAGTTACCATGGATATAGCCCGGGCTGTCAAAGAAGTGAAAGCAGGTAAAATCGAATTCCGGGTTGACAAGACAGCCATTATCCATGCCCCCATCGGTAAAGCCAGTTTTGAAGCCAGCAAACTAAAAGAAAATTTTCAGGCCTTGATGGACGCCCTTTTGAGGGCCAAACCGGCCACGGCCAGGGGCCAGTATTTAAAGAGCATCAGCCTGGCCACTACCATGGGACCGGGAATCAAGGTCAATCCCCTGCGGGCTGTTAAATAAAAATATACCCGTCAACTAAATACCGGTTTGCCGTAGACAGCAGGTGCCACTGGCTTAAATTTGCCTGCCGAGGTGAAAAGTTAACCGTCTGAACGGTTAGTCAGCTGTTGCCCTCGCCTGTCTGCGGGGGCTTTAATTTTTAAGTAGACAGGAGGTGGCGAAATGAACAAGCAACGTGAGGCCAAGGTGGCAACTACGCAGGAGATAAAAGACAAATTAGGAACCTCTATTCTTTCCATCCTGGCCGACTACCGGGGACTCAATGTGGCCGAGATGACTAAACTCCGCCGGCAATTGCGGGAGGCGGGTGTAGAATTCAAGGTAGTAAAGAACACCCTGACGGCGCGAGCAGCCCGGGAACTTGGCCTGGATGGCCTCGAACCTCACCTCCAGGGTCCAACAGCGATAGCCTTCAGCGCTACGGATCCTGTAGCCCCGGCGAAAATATTGAACGAGGTAGTGCGCAACAGCAAGACTTTCCAGATCAAGGTCGGGGTACTGCAGGGCAAAATTGTTGGTACCAACGAGATCAAGGCCCTGTCCGACCTGCCGTCCCGCGAGCAACTCCTGGCCAAAGTGGTAGGCGGTTTCCAGGCGCCCCTGTCCGGCCTGGTCAATGTCCTGGCTGGCAATATGCGCAACCTGGTCTACGCCCTCGACGCCATCCGCAAGCAAAAAGAAGCAGCAGCTTAACATAAGGAGGAATTTACATCATGAGCAAAGTACAGGAAATAATCGAAGCCGTAAAAGGATTGACGGTGCTGGAATTGTCCGAGCTGGTAAAGGCTCTGGAGGATGAATTCGGCGTCAGCGCCGCCGCTCCGGTAGCCATGGCTGTAGCCCCCGGGGCTGCCGCGCCGGCGGAAGGACAGGCTGAAGAGCAAACCGAGTTCGACGTCATCCTGAAGGACGCCGGCGACAAGAAGATTAACGTTATCAAAGTCGTCCGGGAAATTACCGCCCTGGGACTGAAAGAGGCCAAGGCCCTGGTCGACGAAGCACCCAAGCCGGTTAAAGAAAAGGTCAGCAAAGAGGAAGCCGAGAGCATCAAGGCCAAACTCGAAGAGGCCGGCGCCACCGTCGAGATTAAATAGCCGGGCCGGTAGCCGGGGACCCCAGGTTCCCCGGCTTATTATTATGCCCGCAATTATCCTTGACTTTTATCACCCCTTGTGCTAGCATAATAAAATGCCATTAATTTTGGGCAGAGGATTAAGTATTACCTTATATGGAAATAATAGGTAGCAAGGATTTAGCTGACAAAAGCGAGGTTTTTTAGTGCCTTGCTTTTGAATTTCTTGTGGGGGGGACTTGAACTTTGGCTTATCCAGTCAAGGTTGGGACCAGGGAACGGTGGACCTTTGCCAAGATCAAAGAGACCCTGGAGTTACCAAACCTTATTGAAATCCAGCGTAACTCCTACCAGTGGTTTATTGATACTGGGCTGCGGGAGCTCTTCCATGATATCTCACCTATTCAGGACTTCACCGGCAACCTGATTCTGCAATTCGTAGATTATTCCCTGGGCGAACCCAAGTATTCAGAGGACGAATGTAAAGAGCGGGATATGACCTACGCTGCCCCCCTGCGGGTCAAGGTACGCTTGATTAACAGAGAAACCGGCGAGGTTAAGGAACAGGAAGTCTTCATGGGAGATTTCCCCTTGATGACCGATAAGGGCACCTTTATCATCAATGGCGCCGAGAGGGTCATTGTCAGCCAGCTGGTCCGTTCGCCTGGTGCCTACTATGCTGAAGGTATCGATGCCAACGGGACCAAGGTTTACGGGGCCACGGTGATCCCTAACCGGGGCGCCTGGCTGGAGTTTGAAACCGATAATACAGAAAGCATTTATGTCCGCATTGACCGTACCCGCAAAATACCGGTAACAATCTTGCTCCGGGCCCTGGGCTACAGCACCAACGCCCGGATTCTTGAGCTTTTTGATTACGACGTCCGTATCCAGAACACCCTTGAAAAGGATAACACGGAATCTGAAGAAGAGGCCCTGGTTGAAATCTATAAACGCCTGCGGCCCGGTGAACCGCCGACGGTGGACAGCGCCAGAAACTTGCTGGAATCCCTGTTCTTTGACCCCAGGCGCTACGACCTGGGCAATGTCGGCCGCTATAAGCTCCACAAGAAATTTAATCACGGCATCCTGACCCGGGAGGTTGACGGCCGGGAAGAGTACATCCGCACTTTAACCCAAGAGGACATCATTTATACCATCAAATATCTCCTTCGCCTCATGGATGGTGAAGTAAAACCCGATGATATCGACCACCTGGGCAACCGGCGCCTGCGTTCGGTCGGCGAACTCTTACAGAACCAGTTTCGTATCGGCCTGGCGCGGATGGAACGGGTAGTACGCGAACGGATGACCATCCAGGATGTTGATGTTATCACGCCCCAGGTTTTAATCAACATTCGCCCGGTAGTGGCGGCCATTAAAGAGTTTTTTGGGTCCAGCCAGCTTTCCCAATTTATGGACCAGACGAACCCCCTGGCGGAGTTGACCCATAAACGCCGGCTGTCGGCCCTGGGACCCGGGGGTCTTTCCCGGGAACGCGCCGGTTTCGAGGTACGGGACGTCCATACCTCCCACTACGGCCGCATGTGCCCCATTGAGACCCCTGAAGGGCCAAACATCGGGCTGATCGGCTCTCTGAGCACCTATGCCCGGATTAACGAATTCGGCTTTATTGAGACCCCTTACCGGCGGGTAGATAAGGAAAAGGGGATTGTTACCAATGAGGTTGATTACCTGACGGCTGATGAAGAGGACAAGTATTTCATAGCCCAGGCCAATGCCCCCCTGGATGAAGAGGGCCACTTCCTGGAGAAAAGGGTCAATGCCCGTCATGGCGGTGAAATCCTGGTGGTCCCGGCCAGCCAGGTGGACTACATGGACGTCTCGCCCAAGCAGATGGTCAGTGTGGCTACGGCCCTGATCCCCTTCCTGGAACATGATGATGCCAACCGGGCCCTCATGGGGGCCAACATGCAGCGTCAGGCCGTTCCCCTCCTGAGGACCGAGGCCCCGGTGGTGGGGACGGGGATGGAATGGCGGGCGGCCCGTGATTCTGGTACTGTGGTAATAGCCCGGAACGACGGCGTGGTAGAAAGGGTTACCGGCCGCGAGATTGTCATCCGTACCGACGACGGCCATTTGGAAACCTATCGCCTGCAGAAGTTTGTTCGTTCCAACCAGGGTACCTGCATCAACCAGAAACCGATAGTCCGCAAGGGTGAGCGGGTCAGTGCCGGCCAGACTATTGCCGACGGTCCTTCCACTGACCAGGGCGAACTGGCCCTGGGCCGCAACATCCTGGTTGCCTTTATGACCTGGGAAGGCTATAACTATGAAGACGCCATCCTGATCAGCGAGAAACTGGTCAAGGACGATATCTTCACTTCCATTCATATCGAAGAGTACGAATGCGATGCCCGCGACACCAAGCTGGGACCGGAAGAAATCACCCGGGACATTCCCAATGTGAGCGAGGATGTTTTAAAGGACCTGGATGAGCGGGGCATTATCCGCATTGGCGCCGAAGTGCGGCCGGGAGACATCCTGGTCGGCAAGGTTACCCCCAAGGGAGAAACGGAACTGACAGCCGAGGAACGCCTCCTGCGGGCGATCTTCGGCGAGAAGGCCAGGGAGGTAAGGGATACCTCCCTGCGGGTTCCCCACGGTGAATCCGGCATCGTCGTTGACGTCAAGGTATTCTCCCGGGAAAATGGGGACGAACTCGCTCCAGGGGTCAATGAACTGGTGCGGGTTTACATCGCCCAGAAACGCAAGATCTCCGTGGGCGACAAGATGGCCGGCCGTCACGGCAACAAGGGTGTTATTTCGCGCATCCTGCCGGAAGAGGATATGCCCTTCCTCCCCGATGGTACGCCCATCGAGATTGTCCTGAACCCCCTGGGTGTGCCCTCGCGTATGAACCTGGGCCAGATACTGGAGACCCACCTGGGCCGGGCAGCCCGGGCACTGGGGATTACCGTGGCCACCCCCGTTTTCGACGGGGCTACAGAAGAAGAAATCAAAGAATCCTTCCGTAAGGCCGGCCTTCCTGAAGACGGCAAAACCATCCTCTATGACGGCCGCACCGGGGAACCATTTGACCGGCCCATTACTGTGGGATATATGTATATGCTCAAACTCGCCCACCTGGTTGATGACAAGATTCACGCCCGGTCCACCGGCCCTTACTCCCTGGTCACCCAGCAGCCCCTTGGCGGCAAGGCCCAGTTCGGCGGCCAGCGCTTCGGCGAAATGGAAGTCTGGGCCCTGGAGGCCTATGGCGCTGCCTATACCCTCCAGGAGATTTTAACTGTGAAGTCCGACGACGTCGTCGGCCGGGTCAAGACCTACGAGGCCATTGTCAAGGGCGAAAACGTACCCGAGCCGGGAGTACCGGAATCCTTTAAGGTCCTGATCAAGGAACTCCAGAGCCTGGGCCTGGACGTCAAGGTCCTCTCCGAGGAAAACGAGGAAATCGAGATTAAAGAGGACGATGACGATGTGTCCGAATCCGCCCAGGAACTGGGACTTGATGTCCATGGCCAGCCGGATACGGCGCCTGAGCCCAAAGGCGGGAATGAGGAGGATAAAGACGAGGAGGCCGACGAAGATTTTGATCCGGCCGACCTGGATCCTTCAGAACTGGAACTGGATGCCGACTTGAATGATGACCTGGTAGTACCCGACGACGCTTATGGCGACGAAGAATAATCCTGGTCTTTAAGGGGGCTGGTCCAATGCTGGATGTAAGTAATTTTGAACGCATGCGAATCGGCCTGGCTTCACCGGAACAGATCCGGGCCTGGTCCAGCGGTGAGGTCAAGAAACCGGAGACCATCAACTACCGTACCCTGAAGCCAGAGCGCGACGGCCTTTTCTGTGAGCGTATCTTTGGCCCGACAAAAGACTGGGAGTGTCACTGCGGCAAATACAAACGGGTCCGTTACAAGGGTATTGTCTGCGACCGCTGCGGCGTCGAGGTAACCAGGGCCAAGGTGCGGCGGGAGCGCATGGGCCACATCGAACTGGCGGCGCCGGTGTCCCATATCTGGTATTTCAAGGGCATACCCAGCCGGATGGGATTGATCCTGGATATGTCCCCCCGGTCCCTGGAGAAGGTCCTTTACTTTGTCGCTTATGTGGTCATAGACCCGGGCGATACGCCCCTGGTCAAGAAGCAACTCCTGACGGAGGCCGAGTACCGGGAGTACCGGGATAAATACGGCAACAGCTTCCGGGCGGCCATGGGGGCCGAGGCCATCAAAGAGCTCCTCCAGGAAATCGACCTGGACCAGCTGGCAGCCGAATTGCGGCAGGAATTAAGGGACAGCAGCGGCCAGCGGAAGATCCGCGCCCTGCGCCGCCTGGAGGTAGTAGAAGCCTTCCGGTCCTCCGGCAACCGGCCGGAGTGGATGATCATGGACGTCATCCCGGTCATCCCCCCGGAACTGCGGCCCATGGTCCAGCTGGACGGCGGCCGCTTCGCCACCTCCGATCTGAACGACCTCTACCGGCGGGTTATCAACCGCAACAACCGGTTAAAGAGGTTGCTGGACCTTGGCGCGCCGGACATCATAGTCCGAAATGAAAAGCGCATGCTCCAGGAAGCCGTCGACGCCCTCATCGACAACGGCCGCCGCGGCAGGCCGGTGACGGGCCCCGGCAACCGGCCCCTGAAATCCCTGAGCGACATGCTCAAAGGAAAGCAGGGTCGCTTCCGCCAGAACCTCCTGGGCAAAAGGGTAGACTACTCCGGCCGGTCGGTAATCGTCGTCGGCCCGGAATTAAAGATGCACCAGTGCGGCCTGCCCAAGGAGATGGCCCTGGAACTCTTCAAACCCTTTGTCATGAAGCGGCTGGTGGATGCCGGCCTGGCCCACAACATCAAGAGCGCCAAGCGCATGGTCGAAAGGGTCAAAAATGAAGTCTGGGACGTCCTGGAGGAGGTCATTGCCGAACACCCGGTACTGCTGAACCGGGCGCCGACCCTGCACCGGCTGGGGATCCAGGCATTTGAGCCGGTTCTGGTGGAAGGCCGGGCCATCCAGATTCACCCCCTGGTCTGCACGGCCTATAACGCCGACTTCGACGGCGACCAGATGGCCGTCCACGTCCCCCTGTCGGCCGAGGCCCAGGCCGAAGCGCGCCTCTTAATGATGGCAGCCCACCATATCCTGAACCCCAAGGACGGCCGGCCGGTGGTATCACCCACCCAGGACATGGTCCTGGGCTCCTACTACCTCACCACCGTCAGCAAGGGCGCCCGGGGTGAAGGTAAGGCCTTCAGCAGTTACGACGAGGCGTACATGGCCTATCTGAACAAAGTTATTGACATGCACGCCATGATCAAGGTCCGCCAGGAAGACGGGCAGATTCTGGAAACGACTATCGGCCGTCTCATCTTTAACCGGGAAATCCCCATTCCCAGGGAACTCGGGTATTATAACTGTGAGGTCGACAAGAAGAAGCTGACAGAGATTATCGCCCGCTGCTACCAGCTCCTGGGGACGGAGGCCACGGCCACCCTGCTGGACGGCATCAAAAAAGTGGGCTTCCACTATTCCACCCTGGCCGGTTTTACCATTGGTATCGACGACATTGTTGTACCCGGGGATAAAAAAGAGATAATTGCGGAAACCGAAAGCGCGGTAGAGAAAATCGACCAGCAGTTCCGTAAAGGATTGATTAGCGAAGAAGAACGCTACCAGAAGGTCATTAACCTGTGGAACAACGCCACCGATACCCTGACCAAGAAACTCATGGCCGGCATGGACAAATTCAATCCGGTATTCATGATGGCCAACTCCGGCGCCCGCGGTAACGTCCAGCAGATCCGCCAGCTGGCCGGTATGCGCGGCCTCATGGCCGACCCATCCGGCCGCATCATCGACCTGCCCATCAAGGCCAACTTCCGTGAAGGATTAACGGTGCTGGAGTACTTTATCTCCACCCACGGTGCCCGCAAAGGCCTGGCCGATACCGCCTTAAGGACGGCCGACTCCGGTTACCTGACCCGGCGCCTGGTGGACGTGGCCCAGGACGTCATTGTCCGGGAAGACGACTGCGGGACCACCGCCGGCATCGAGGTCCGGGAGATCCAGGAGGGCAACCAAGTAATCGAAAAGATGGAAGAACGCCTGGCCGGCCGCTATGCCCTGGAGGATGTCCGCCATCCGGAAACGGGCGAGCTCCTGGTAGCGGCCAACACCATGATCGACGACGAGGCAGCCCGGGCGATAGTCCAGGCCGGCATCAAGACAGTCAAGATCCGCTCTGTCCTCACCTGCAAGACCCGCTACGGCGTCTGCCGCAAGTGTTACGGCCGGGACCTGGCTACAGGTAGAGAGGTGGAGATCGGCGAAGCGGTAGGCATTATCGCCGCCCAGTCCATCGGTGAGCCCGGTACCCAGCTGACCATGCGAACCTTCCACACCGGCGGCGTGGCCGGGGACGACATTACCCAGGGTCTCCCCCGGGTGGAAGAACTCTTTGAAGCCCGCAAACCCAAGGGCCAGGCTATCATTACCGAGACCTCGGGCACCATCACCGCCATCACCGAAGTCCGGGGCCGGCGGGAGATCGAGATCACCACTGCTGAGGGAGAGAAGTTCTCCTACCAGGTACCCTACGGTTCCCGGCTGAAAGTCGCCGAGGGTGACCAGGTGGAGGCCGGGGATGAGCTGACGGAGGGCTCCGTCAACCCCCACGACCTGCTAAAGGTTAAAGGTGTCCGCGGCGTCCAGCTATATCTCCTGCGGGAGGTACAGCGGGTTTACCGTCTCCAGGGTGTGGACATCAACGATAAACACATCGAAGTGATGATCCGCCAGATGCTGCGTAAAGTAAAGGTCGAGGACCAGGGGGACACCGACCTCCTGCCCGGGTCCCTGGTTGACGCCTTCGACTTTGAAGATGCCAACCGTAAAGTTCAGGAGATAGGCGGCAAACCGGCCACGGCCCGGCCGGTGCTCCTGGGAATAACCAAGGCTTCCCTGGCTACAGATTCCTTCCTGTCGGCCGCTTCCTTCCAGGAGACGACACGGGTGTTGACGGAAGCGGCCATCAAAGGCCGGGTTGATCCCCTCCTGGGCCTGAAAGAGAATGTGATTATCGGCAAACTGATCCCGGCTGGAACCGGCATGAGTCGCTATCGCCAGTTAAAATTGGTGACACCCGCCGTCGAACAGGAGGAAGATGGAGCGGAAGCTGTTGACATGGCTACCGGGAAATGATAATATCTATTAGTGTGACTGCCCGGGGGGGTTGATTTATGCCCTATGAACGTTTGCGGACGGCCAAGAAACGGGCCGTGGGTACCAAACAGGTAACCAAGGCTGTCAGCCAGGGGAAGGCCCGGGTAGTTTTCATAGCCCGGGACGCCGAAAGCCATGTAACAGGGCCCCTCTGGCAGCTCTGCCGTGAACGTGGTATTGAAGTAATCGAAGTAGATTCAATGAAAGAGCTGGGGCGGGCCTGCAGTATTGAGGTTGGCTCAGCCTCAGCCGCTATCCTTGAAGAATAAACCGGGGAAGGAGGTGGAGAGGGATGCCGACTATCCAGCAACTGGTGCGGCAGGCAAGGGAAAAGGTCGTGCGCAAGTCAACGGCCCCGGCTTTAAAAGAATCGCCCCAAAAACGCGGCGTCTGTACCCGCGTTTATACAACTACACCCAAGAAACCGAATTCTGCCCTGCGTAAAGTCGCCCGGGTCCGCTTGACCAATGGCATTGAAGTTACCGCCTATATCCCCGGCATTGGACATAACCTGCAGGAACACTCGGTGGTCCTGGTAAGGGGTGGCCGGGTAAAGGACCTTCCGGGTGTCAGATACCATATCGTACGGGGTACCCTGGATGCCGCCGGAGTACAGAATCGCAACCAGGGTCGCTCTAAATACGGGGCCAAACGGCCCAAGAAGTAGCAGGTAAGGGGGGATAAGATTGCCACGGCGAGGCAGAGTTCCCCGACGGGCCGTGCTGGCGGACCCGCTCTACGGGAATACCAAGGTTACCAAATTGATAAACCAGGTAATGCTTGATGGTAAAAAATCTCTTGCCCAGCGGATTTGTTATGACGCCTTTGAGATAATCAAAAACAAAACCGGTAAGGACCCGGTGGAAGTTTTTGAACAAGCCTTAAAAAACGTTATGCCGGTCCTGGAAGTCAAGGCTCGACGGGTTGGTGGCGCCAACTATCAGGTACCAGTTGAGGTACGGCCGGAACGGCGGCAGACCCTGGGGATCCGCTGGCTGGTCAACTATGCGCGGGCCAGGAGCGGCAAGAGTATGCAGGAAAAGCTGGCTGCCGAGTTGATGGATGCTGCTAATAATACTGGCGGTGCAGTAAAGAAACGGGAAGATACCCACAAGATGGCAGAAGCCAATAAAGCCTTTGCTCATTACCGGTGGTAGGCGTGGGGGTCAGGGGCCCGGGGACCGGGGGCTCGCCGCACGGTGACCACCGGTGTCCTGTAACCTGATTAACAGAAGGGATGAAAATATGGCTCGAGAATACCCACTGGAAAAAACGAGAAATATCGGCATCATGGCCCATATAGATGCCGGTAAAACTACTACCACCGAACGAATACTTTTCTACACTGGCCGGGTACACCGTATGGGGGAAGTCCATGATGGTAATGCTACCATGGACTGGATGGTTCAAGAACAGGAACGGGGAATTACCATTACTTCAGCGGCAACCACCTGCTTCTGGCGGAATCATCGCATTAACATTATCGACACGCCAGGCCACGTGGACTTTACCGTTGAGGTGGAACGTTCCCTACGGGTCCTGGATGGTGCTGTGGCCGTCTTCTGTTCCGTAGGCGGGGTAGAGCCCCAGTCGGAAACCGTCTGGCGCCAGGCCGATAAATATGGCGTACCCCGGATTGCCTATATCAACAAGATGGATCGCGTCGGGGCCGATTTCTTCCGGGGCGTACGGATGATTGCCGAACGCCTGGGAGCCAACCCGGTACCTATCCAGTTGCCTATCGGCGCGGAAGATAACTTCCAGGGTATGGTTGACCTTATTAACATGAAAGCCATCTACTATACCGATGAATTGGGAACGACCCTGGATGAGGAACCAATCCCTGCCGAGATGGAAGATCTGGTACAGGAATACCGGGAAAAGCTGCTGGAGGCTGTAGCCGAAAGCGACGAAGAGCTAATGATCAAATACCTGGAAGGCGAGGAACTGACGCCCGAGGAGATTAAAGCCGGTATTCGTAAAGCAACTATAGCGGTGAAAATGGTGCCGGTACTCTGCGGCTCTTCCTTTAAAAACAAAGGAGTGCAGCCCCTCCTGGACGCTATAGTCGATTTTCTGCCGGCTCCGACTGATGTCCCGGCTATTCAAGGCGTTGACCCGGAAACGGGCGATGAAGACGAGCGTCGTTCCAGCGATAACGAACCTTTTGCAGCCCTGGCCTTTAAAATCATGGCCGATCCCTATGTAGGCAAACTAACCTTCTTCAGGATTTATTCCGGCACCCTGAAATCTGGCTCTTATGTTTACAACTCTACCAAGGGGCGCCGGGAACGCATCGGCCGGATTTTACGTATGCACGCCAATCACCGGGAAGAGATAGATGAAGCCTATGCCGGCGATATAGCGGCGGCCGTGGGGCTGAAAGAAACCACCACCGGGGATACCCTGTGCGACGAGCAACATCCCATCGTCCTGGAAGCAATGGAATTTCCGGAGCCGGTTATTGACGTGGCCATAGAACCGAAAACCAAGGCTGACCAGGAAAAAATGAGCATCGCCCTACAAAAGCTGGCCGAAGAGGACCCGACCTTTAGAATGCACACTGACCAGGAGACGGGACAGACCATTATTTCGGGTATGGGCGAACTGCATCTGGAGATTATCGTGGATCGTCTCCTGCGGGAGTTCAAAGTCGGAGCCAAGGTTGGCCGGCCCCAGGTGGCTTATAAAGAGACTATTCGCCGGCCTGTTAAAGCCGAGGGTAAATTTATTCGTCAGACCGGCGGTCACGGCCAGTACGGCCACGTAATCATCGAGATAGAACCCCAGGAACCCGGCAAGGGTTACGAGTTTGTCAATAAAATTGTCGGCGGTGTCGTTCCCAAGGAATATATCCCGGCAGTGGATGCCGGGATCCAGGAGGCCATGGCCAACGGCGTCCTGGCCGGTTTTCCGGTGGTAGACGTCCGGGCGACTCTGGTCGACGGTTCCTACCATGAAGTGGATTCCTCGGAAATGGCCTTCAAGATTGCCGGTTCCCTGGCCTTCAAGGATGCCGCTAAAAAGGCCCAGCCGGTTTTGCTGGAACCGGTCATGAGGGTCGAAGTCGTTGTTCCCGATGAGTATATGGGTGACGTAATCGGTGACCTGAACTCGCGCCGTGGCCGGGTTGAGGGTATGGAACCACGGGCCGGTGCCCAGGTAATACGTGCCTTCGTACCCCTGGCGGAGATGTTCGGGTATGCCACCGACCTGCGTTCACGCACCCAGGGGCGGGGTACCTACGTGATGCAATTTGACCATTACGAAGAAGTGCCCAAAAATATTGCCGAGGAGATTATCAGCAAGCGCCAGGGTGCCTGAGAAAAAGCAGTCACCTTTCAATCTGACGATTTAGTTTTGAGTTGGGGAGGAAGATAACCTCCCCTGGAAACATAGCCCAAACTATAGAGCTAAAAGAGCTATATTTTAAGGAGGCTAAAAGACTATGGCCAAACAAAAATACGAACGCACGAAACCCCATGTCAACGTCGGTACCATCGGGCACGTTGACCACGGCAAGACAACCCTGACGGCAGCCATTACCTTCTGCCTGGCCAAGGCCGGCGGCGCCGTACCTACGGCCTACGACCAGATTGATAAGGCGCCGGAAGAAAGGGAACGTGGTATTACCATCGCTACGGCCCACGTAGAGTACGAAACCGAGAAGCGGCATTATGCCCACGTTGACTGTCCGGGCCACGCCGACTACGTAAAGAACATGATCACCGGTGCCGCCCAGATGGACGGTGCCATCCTGGTAGTGTCAGCGGCCGACGGCCCCATGCCCCAGACCCGTGAGCACATCCTCCTGGCCCGCCAGGTAGGCGTTCCTTACATCGTTGTTTTCCTGAATAAAGTTGACCAGGTAGACGATCCCGAACTCCTGGAACTCGTGGAGATGGAAGTCCGGGAACTATTAACTGAATATGAATTCCCCGGCGACGAGATCCCGATTGTCACCGGCAGCGCCCTGAAAGCCATGGAATGCGGCTGCGGCAAGCGCGAATGCGAATGGTGCGGTAAGGTATGGGAACTGATGGATGCCGTAGACAGCTATGTTCCTACACCCGAGCGTGACACCGACAAACCATTCCTTATGCCCATTGAAGACGTCTTCACCATTACCGGCCGTGGTACGGTGACCACCGGCAGGGTGGAAAGAGGCAGGGTCAAAGTCGGGGATGAAGTCGAGATTATCGGCCTGCGTGACGAGATCCGCAAGACGGTAGTCACCGGTGTGGAGATGTTCCGCAAGATCCTCGACGAAGCCGTTGCCGGCGACAATATCGGCACCCTCCTCCGCGGTGTCGACCGCAAAGAGGTCGAGCGCGGTATGGTCCTGGCCAAACCGGGCAGCATTAAACCTCACACCAAATTCAATGCCGAGGTTTACGTCCTGACCAAGGAGGAAGGCGGCCGGCATACTCCCTTCTTCAACGGTTACCGGCCCCAGTTCTACTTCCGGACCACCGACGTTACCGGTGTGGTAAACCTCCCCGAAGGTGTGGAGATGGTAATGCCGGGCGATAACATCCGCATGACCATTGAGCTCATCACCCCCATTGCCATTGAAGAAGGCCTGCGTTTCGCTATCCGCGAAGGTGGTCGTACTGTCGGCGCCGGCGTTGTTACCGGGATTATCGCATAATAAGAAGAGGCCAGGGGATCAGGCGTTACGCCTGATCCCGTGCCATGAAGGAGGGTAATTAACGCATGGCGAGGCAGAAGATCCGCATTCGCCTGAAGGCATTTGATCACCGGGTGCTAGATCAATCCTCACAAAAAATCGTCGACACCGCCAGGCGGACGGGAGCGGTAGTGTCAGGACCCATTCCTTTGCCGACGGAGAAGAACATCTTTACAATTCTTCGTTCACCCCATGTTAATAAAGATTCCCGGGAGCAGTTTGAAATGCGGACCCACAAGCGGTTAATCGATATTCTCGAACCGACGCCCAAAACGGTGGATGCTTTGATGCGCCTGGATCTCCCGGCCGGGGTCGACATTGAGATCAAACTCTAGGGGGGTAGATTAGGTGCGCAAGGGTATTCTAGGGAAAAAAATCGGTATGACCCAGGTATTCGATGAAACCGGGCGAGCCATTCCGGTAACCGTTATCCAGGCAGGCCCATGCGTCGTGATCCGTAAAAAGGAAACTTCTACCGATGGCTACGACGCTGTCCAGGTCGGTTTTGAGCCTGTCAAGGAAAGAAAAGTCAACAAGCCCTTGCTGGGTTACTTTAATAAGTCAGGGGTGGGCCCCTTTCGCTATATCCGCGAATTTCGCCTGGAAAACCCCGGGGAATACCAGGTAGGCCAGGAGATAAAGGCGGACGTTTTTAGTCCCGGCGAGAAAGTCGACGTGACAGGCATCACCAAGGGCAAGGGTTTTGCCGGGGGTATCAAACGCCACGGCTTTCACCGCGGTCCCATGGAGCACGGGTCCAAGTATCATCGCCGGCCCGGCTCCCTGGCAGCCAAAGGACCGGCCCGGGTTTTCAAAGGACGCCGGTTGCCCGGTCACCTGGGTGCAGTAAGGGTGACTGTCCAGGGGCTTGAGGTCGTTAGAAACGATCCCGAGCGGAACTTGCTTTTAATCAAGGGCTCCGTACCAGGTCCCAGGCACGGGCTGCTGGTAATCAAGAATTCGGTAAAGGGGGGCTAACAGGGAATGCCCAGAGTTGCCTTATATAATATCCAGGGCCAGCAGGTGGGCGAAATCGAACTTGACGACCGCGTCTTTGGGGGCGAGATCAATGAAGCCGTTCTCCACGATGCGGTGGTTATGCAACTGGCCAGCAGGCGCCGGGGCACGGCGGCGACCCGCGGCTGGGCCGAAGTCAGCGGTGGTGGCCGTAAACCCTGGCGGCAAAAGGGAACCGGCCGGGCTCGCGCAGGCAGTATCCGTTCACCCCTGTGGCGGGGCGGAGCGATTATTTTTGGTCCCCAGCCCCGGGATTATGGCTATAGATTGCCCAAGAAGGTACGACGCCTGGCCCTGCGCTCAGCCCTGGCCAGCAAAGTACGTGACGGTGATCTAATCGTCCTGGACGAACTCAAAATGGAAAAACCCCGGACCAGGGATATGGCCCATATCTTAAAAAACCTGAACGCGGAAAATAAAGCCCTGGTAGTAACGGCCACCAGGGAGCCAAACGTTGAGTTGTCGGCTCGTAACCTCCCGGGAGTCAGGTTTTTAGCCTCCGACGGCCTAAACGTTTACGACCTGCTGGCCCATGATAAACTGGTCATTACTAAAGACGCGGTGGCCAGGGTACAGGAGGTGCTGGCCTGATGCGGGCTCCGGAAGAAATCATTATCCGGCCCCTGGTAACGGAGAAATCTACCGGATTAATGGCCGATAACAAATATACTTTTTTAGTCGATCCCGGTGCCAATAAGATCGAAATCAAGCATGCCATAGAAAAACTCTTTAACGTGAAGGTTTTAAAGGTCAATACTCTGATGGACCGGGGCAAGCTGCGCCGGGTCGGCCGTTTCCAGGGCCGGCAGTCTGACCGGAAAAAGGCCATTGTTACCTTGAAACCGGGTGATAAGATCAAGGTCTTTGAGGGGCTGGAGTAGCCTAGAAGGAGAGAACAGGGATGGCAATCAAGAAGTTCAAACCTACTTCCCCCGGCAGGCGGCAGATGACGGTTTCCACCTTCGCCGAGATCACTGCAACGGAACCTTATAAGCCCCTGGTTGAGCCCCTGAAGAAAACAGGCGGACGGAATAACCAGGGCCGCCTGACCGTGCGTCACCGGGGCGGGGGTCATAAGCGCCTGTACAGGGTTATTGACTTTAAACGCGATAAAGACGGCATTCCCGGCCGCGTGGCAACTATAGAATATGATCCCAACCGTTCGGCGAATATAGCTTTAATCAACTACGCCGACGGGGAAAAACGTTACATCCTGGCCCCGGAAAACCTGCAGGTTGGCGACCAGGTAATTAGCGGCCCGGAAGCTGATATTAAGGTGGGCAACGCCCTGCCCCTGAGCCAGATACCCGTTGGCACCATGGTGCACAACGTCGAACTAAAACCCGGCAAGGGCGGCCAGATGGCCCGTTCGGCCGGGGCCGGCGCCCAGTTGATGGCTAAGGAAGGCGGCTACGCCCTGCTCCGGCTGCCCTCGGGCGAAGTTCGTAAGGTCCAGGAAAGCTGCCGGGCCACCGTGGGTCAAGTAGGCAACCTGGACTGGGAGAATATTAACATTGGCAAAGCCGGGCGCAAGCGCTGGCTGGGTATCCGCCCGACAGTTCGCGGAGTGGTAATGAACCCGGTTGATCACCCCCATGGTGGCGGTGAGGGCCGTGCCCCTGTCGGCCGCAAGCATCCTGTTACGCCCTGGGGCAAACCAGCCATGGGTGCCAAGACCCGCAAGAAGCGGAAGCCTTCCGATAAGTTAATTGTAAAGCCACGCAATAAATAAGGGGTGAAAGGGGGTTCCCAGGTATGGGCCGGTCCCTGAAAAAAGGGCCGTTCTGCGATGCAAAGCTCCTGAAAAAGATAATTGACATGAATGAGAAAGGCGAGAAACGGGTTATCAAGACCTGGTCCCGCCGCTCGACAATTTTTCCCGAAATGGTGGGCCATACCATAGCCGTCCACGACGGCCGCAAACACGTTCCGATTTATATTACCGAAGATATGGTCGGCCATAAGCTGGGTGAATTTGCTCCCACCCGTGTGTTCCGGGGGCATGGCGCCCATACGGAGCGCTCTACGGCGCTGAAGTAAGGGGGTAAATAACAGGATGGAAGCTAAAGCAGTGGCCAGATATATCCGGATCTCCCCGCGACGGGTGCGCCAGGTAATCGACTTGATCCGCGGTAAAGGAGTGCGGGAAGCCGAAGCAATTTTAATGGTGACTCCCAAAAAAGGGAGCCGGGTGGTGGCCAAAGTTTTGAAATCAGCCGTAGCCAATGCTGAGCATAACTACGACCTGGACGCCAGTAACCTGGTTGTCAGCCGCGCCTATGTGGATGAAGGTCCGACCTTAAAACGTTACCAGCCGCGCGCTATGGGCCGGGCAAATATCCGGCGTAAACGCACCAGCCATATAACCGTGGTGGTCGGGGAAAAGGAGGACTAATTTCGTGGGTCAAAAAGTGCACCCCAAGGGGTTACGCCTGGGGATAATCCGCGATTGGGACTCCCGCTGGTACGCTGGCAAAGAATATAAAACTCTCCTCCACGAGGATCTTAAAATTCGCGAGTTCATTAAAAAACGTCTTTACCAGGCGGGTATTGCCAGTGTAGAAATTGAACGGGCGGCCAATCGCATTAAAGTAATTGTAAATACAGCAAAACCGGGGATTGTTATCGGCCGGGGCGGCGCCGAGGTCGAAGCACTCCGTAAAGACCTGGAACGCTTAACCGGCAAACAGGTAAATCTCAATATCGCTGAAATCAAGAAACCGGAACTCAATGCCCAGCTGGTAGCCGAGAATGTCGCCGCTCAATTGGAAAAGCGCATTGCCTTCCGGCGGGCCATGAAACAGGCCGTAGGCCGGGCCATGCGCCTGGGAGCTCAGGGCATCAAGATTGCTTGCGGTGGCCGTCTGGCCGGAGCTGAGATCGCCCGGACGGAATGGTACAGTGAGGGTAAAGTTCCCCTCCATACCCTGCGGGCTGATATAGACTACGGCTTTGCCGAGGCCAATACAACCTATGGTAAAATTGGCGTTAAGGTTTGGATATATAAAGGTGAAGTCCTGCCCGAACGGGCACGGGTCCGGGAAGGGGGCGGCAAATAATGTTAATGCCCAAAAGAGTAAAGTATCGTAAGCCTCACCGGCCAGGAACCCAGGGCAAGGCCACCCGGGGCAACGAAGTAACCTTTGGCGATTATGGCTTGCAGGCCCTGGAGCCGGCCTGGATTACCAGCCGCCAGATTGAGGCTTCCCGTATTGCTATGACCCGTTATATAAAACGTGGCGGTAAGGTATGGATCAAGATCTTTCCCGATACCCCCATCACCGCCAAACCGGCAGAAACCCGTATGGGTAGCGGTAAGGGGGCTCCTGAATACTGGGTGGCCGTAGTCAAACCAGGCCGGATACTCTTTGAAATGGCCGGCGTTTCTGAAGAAGTAGCCCGTGAAGCCATGCGCCTGGCGGCCCATAAGCTACCCATCAAAACTAAATTCGTCAAACGTACGGGACTGGGTGGTGACGCCAATGAAGGCTAAAGAAATTCGTGATTTGACCACCGAGGAACTCCGGCAGAAGGTAAACGAACTCAAGCAGGAACTCTTTAACCTGCGTTTTCAACTGGCAACCAACCAGATGGATAACCCCATGCGTCTCAAGGAAGTCCGGCGAAGCATCGCCCGGGCCAAAACTATCCTGCGGGAACGGGAATTAAGACAGGAACGGGCTTAAATGGCCCGGCCAGGAAGGGGGGCAGCATCTTTGGAACGGAACTATCGCAAGACCCGGGTTGGCAGTGTAGTGAGCGATAAAATGGATAAAACGGTTGTGGTAGCAGTCGAAGACCGGGTACGCCACCCGCTGTTAAATAAAATTATCCGTCACACCAGGAAATTCAAGGCTCATGACGAAAAAAACGAGTGTCGTATTGGCGATAAAGTTAGGATTATGGAAACCCGTCCCTTGAGCAAAGAGAAAAGGTGGCGGGTAGTGGAGATTATGGAAAGGGCCAGGTAACGGCATCTCCGCAGGGAAGGGGGTAAATTATGATCCAGCAGCAGACGCTTCTCAAAGTAGGCGACAACACCGGCGCCCGCAAGCTGATGTGTATCCGCGTCCTGGGCGGGTCCAAGCGCCGTTATGCCGGTGTCGGCGATGTCATAATCGCCTCGGTTAAAGAGGCAACGCCAGGGGGCGTGGTTAAAAAGGGCGATGTCGTCCGGGCGGTAGTGGTACGAACCAAAAAGGCTGTCAAACGACCGGACGGTTCCTATATTAGATTTAACGAAAACGCGGCGGTAATTATCAACGACCAGAACAATCCCAGGGGCACCAGAATTTTTGGACCGGTAGCCCGGGAACTGCGGGAAAAGGATTTTATGAAGATCATTTCCCTGGCCCCGGAAGTGCTCTAAGGAGAGGGAGGTGGAAATACCTTGGCCACAACCAGGGTGCACGTTAAAAAAGGCGATACTGTCATGGTAATTACCGGCAAAGACGCCGGTAAAAGGGGGAAAGTCCTGAGTGTCGAGCCTGCCAGGGGGCGGGTCGTGGTGGAGGGAGTCAATATCGTCAAACGGCATACTCGCCCGACCCAGAAGATGCCCCAGGGCGGTATTATAGAAAAAGAAGCCCCGGTAGCCAGCAGCAATGTCATGCTGTTTTGCAATAAATGCAACCGTCCCACCAGGATTGGTCGCCAGATCCTGGCCGACGGTACGAAAGCCCGGATCTGTAAAAAGTGCGGCGAAGTCATTGATTAAGCCCAGGTAAAGGAGGGCTGATTGTGGCCAGATTGAAAGAAAAATACCTTCAAGAGATTCGCAAAGCCTTGCAGGCTAAATTCGGCTATAAAAATGTCATGGAGATACCCAAACTGGAGAAAATCGTGATCAATATGGGCGTAAGCGAAGCCACCCAGAATCCCAAGGCAATCGATTATGCCGTCCAGGATCTCATGACCATTACCGGCCAGAAGCCTGTCATTACCAAGGCTAAAAAATCCATTGCCGCCTTTAAACTGCGCCAGGGGACCAGTATTGGCTGCAAGGTTACCCTGCGGGGTGACCGCATGTATGAGTTCCTGGATCGCCTGGTAAACGTTGCCCTACCCCGGGTAAGGGATTTCCACGGCGTATCTCCCAATTCCTTTGATGGCCGGGGAAATTATACCCTGGGCATCAGGGAACAATTGATCTTTCCGGAGATTGAATACGATAAGATTGACAAGGTCCGGGGCATGGATATTGTTATGGTAACGACGGCGAAGAGCGATGAAGAAGCCCGGGAGCTCTTGCGCGGCTTCGGCATGCCCTTCCGGGAGCATTGATAAGGAGGAAGTCCATGGCCAAGAAATCTTTGCGCGTTAAACAGGCACGACCCCAGAAATTTAAAGTGCGCGCTTATAACCGCTGCCTGCGCTGCGGGCGTCCCCATGGTTATATGCGGAAGTTTGGCCTGTGCCGGATCTGTTTCCGGGAGCTAGCATATAAAGGAGAACTTCCCGGCATCAGCAAAGCGAGCTGGTAACTGCGGGGACTAGTAGGAAGGGGGTAGTTGCAGTTGATGACCGATCCCATTGCAGATTTCCTGACCCGCATCCGCAATGCGAACATGGTCTATCAGGAAAAGGTAGAGGTACCGGCTTCCAGGGTAAAGCGGGCCCTGGCTGAAATCCTGAAGAACGAGGGTTATATCAAGAGCTACGAGTATATCGAAGACAACAAGCAGGGCATATTGAGGCTTTATCTCAAGTACGGTCCCAACAGGGAAAAGGTGATTACCGGTTTGAAACGCATCAGTCGCCCGGGCCTGAGGGTCTACGCCAAGAAGGGAGAGATCCCCAGGGTACTGGGGGGCCTGGGAGTAGCCGTAATTTCCACCAGTAAAGGTATCCTGACGGATAAGGAAGCCCGCCGGCAAGGTGTCGGCGGCGAGGTAATCTGTTACATCTGGTAAGACTGGAGGTGATCGGGTGTCACGGATAGGTAAGAAGCCGGTCAAGATACCGGCTGGAGTAGAGGTTAACATTGAGGGCAATACCGTTACCGTCAAGGGACCCAGGGGAAAACTGACGCGCCAGTTTCCGGCCGAGATAACCATCAGCCGGGATAGTGATGAGCTGCAGGTCACCCGGCCCTCGGATGCCAAACCCCATCGCGCCCTCCATGGCCTCTCCCGCGCCTTGCTCCAAAATATGGTCGACGGTGTAACCCGGGGCTTTGAAAAAGGGCTGGAACTGGTTGGCGTCGGCTACCGGGCCGCCAAGCAGGGGAACAAGCTGGTTCTTACGGTGGGATACTCCCATCCGGTCGAAATGGTACCCGGTGAGGGGCTGGAGATTGAAGTGCCGGCACCCAACAAGGTAATTGTTAAAGGGATTGATAAAGAGGCGGTTGGCGCCCTGGCGGCCAAGATTCGCGATGTGCGGCCCCCGGAACCATATAAGGGTAAGGGGATCAAATATGAGGGCGAGTACATCCGGCGCAAGGTTGGTAAGACCGGCGCCAAGGGCGGTAAGAAATAGGAGGTAAAGGGATGTTCATCAAGAAAGACCGGAAACTCGCGCGGCAGCGGAAACACCTGCGGGTCCGGCGGCGTCTCATGGGTACTCCGGAAAGGCCCCGCTTGAGCGTTTATCGCAGCCTCCATCACATCTATGCCCAGGTGATTGACGATACAAAGGGCGTTACCCTGGCAGCCGCCTCAACCCTTGATCCGGCCCTCAAGGGACTGGAATCTACCAGGAATATAACTGCCGCCAGGAAAGTGGGCGAACTCATTGCCCAGAAGGCCATAGCTAAGGGCATCAATAAAGTTGTTTTTGATCGCGGCGGTAATATCTATCATGGTCGCATCGCTGCCGTGGCCGAAGGGGCCCGGGAAGCGGGACTCGATTTCTAAGGAAGGAAGGAGGGGAAAAATGGCGCGCATCGAAGCCAGGGAACTCGACCTGACGGAAAAGGTAGTTAGCGTTAACCGGGTAGCCAAAGTGGTTAAGGGCGGTCGCCGCTTTAGCTTCGCTGCCCTGGTAGTTGTCGGGGACGGCAAGGGCCATGTAGGTGCCGGCCTGGGCAAGGCCAGCGAGGTGCCGGAAGCAATCCGCAAGGGTATCGAAGACGCCAAGAAAAATCTTATTAAAGTACCCATGGTAGGTACAACCATTCCCCATGAAATTATAGGTCACTTTGGGGCAGGCAAGGTTTTGTTAAAACCCGCGGCTCCAGGTACCGGCGTTATCGCCGGAGGACCTGTCCGAGCGGTTCTCGAGGCTGCAGGTATCCGCGATATATTAACGAAGAGCCTTGGCTCGGCCAACCCCAATAATGCCGTTTATGCCACTATCGAGGGTTTGAAGGGTCTGAAGCGAGCGGAAGAAGTGGCCCGCCTCCGGGGTAAAACGGTTGCCGAGCTTATCGGCTAGGAGGTATAGGCAGTGGCAAATTTAAGGATCACCCTTGTCAAGAGCCTCATCGGCCGGCCGGAGACCGAAAGGAAAACGGCCCGGGCCCTGGGGTTGAAGAAACTCCGCGGGCAGGTAGTTTGCCCGGATACGCCGGCAATCAGGGGGCAGGTCCAGAAGCTGGCCCACCTGGTTCGGGTTGAAGCCATTGAATAGGAGGTGATTTCCGTGCGTCTCCATGAATTACATCCAGCTCCGGGTTCCCGTCCCCGTGCCACCCGGGTAGGCCGGGGTATAGGCTCCGGCCTGGGCAAAACCTCCGGCCGCGGGCATAAAGGCCAGAAAGCCCGTTCGGGCGGCGGTGTTCGCCGGGGTTTCGAAGGCGGCCAGATGCCCCTGACCCGGCGCCTGCCCAAGCGGGGATTTACCAATATCTTTGCCCGGAAACTGGTACCCATCAATGTTGGTGAACTTGAGCGCTTTGAGGCTGAGACCGTGGTTACGCCAGAACTGCTCCATGACGCCGGCCTGGTGAAGCAGGCCCGGGATGGGGTGAAGATCCTCGGTGACGGCGAGCTTACCAAAAAGTTGACTGTTAAGGTTCAGGCGGCCAGCCGTAAAGCCATTGAAAAGATCGAGGCTGCCGGCGGCAAAGTCGAGGTGATGTAGGTGCTAGACACCCTGGCCAGCGCCTGGAAACTGGAAGACCTGCGGAAGAAGATTTTTTTCACCCTGCTCATGTTTATAGTCTTTCGCCTGGGGGCCCATGTCCCGGTACCCGGCATCAATAATGCTATTTTAAAGGAACTGATTGGTACCGGGACGATCTTCGGGTTTTTTGACGTCATTTCCGGCGGGGCTTTCAAGCGCTTTACCATCTTTGCCATGGGCATTATGCCCTACATCAATGCCTCGATTATCATGCAGCTCCTGACGGTGGTCATCCCCGCCCTGGAGCGCCTGGCCAAGGAGGATATTGAAGGCCGGAAAAAAATTGTCCAGTATACACGCTACGGGACAGTTATTTTAAGCATACTCCAGGCCCTGGGCATGGGCCTTTACCTGGCTCGCTCCCATGCCTTCCTGCGGCCGGGCCTTTATAACTACCTGGTGGTAGTTATAATGCTTACAGCGGGAACGACCTTCCTCATGTGGATGGGCGAGCAGATTACTGAAAAGGGTATCGGCAATGGCATCTCCCTGATCATCTTTGCCGGGATAGTATCGCGCCTGCCGGCAGGGGCGGCCAGCCTCTACCAGTACGTTACCTCGGGAACGGTCAATATTATCTCCCTGCTGGCCTTTGCCGTTGTGGCTGTGCTTATTATAGCTGCCGTGGTGGCGGTACAGCAAGGAGAACGCCGGATCGCCGTCCAATATGCCAAAAGGGTGGTGGGCCGGCGGGTCTATGGTGGCCAGAGTACCCATATACCCCTGAAAGTCAATCAGGCCGGGGTTATTCCCGTAATCTTTGCCATGTCCATTCTGCTCTTTCCCAGCACCCTGGCGTCCTGGTTCCCCCAGAGCAGTTTGGCCCAGACGATAGTACGGTTCTTCGATCCCCGGTCAGCTTTCTATATGATCCTGTATGCCCTGTTAATTATCTTCTTTACCTATTTTTATACGGCGGTGACCTTCAACCCCCAGGACGTGGCCGATAACATGAAGAAATATGGTGGCTTTATACCGGGCTTGAGGCCGGGGCGTCCTACGGCCGAGTATATTGAACGGATCCTGTCCCGGGTAACCCTGGCCGGGGCTATTTTCCTGGCGTTTATTGCTGTCCTGCCCAATCTTCTTATGGCCATCACCGGGATCAACGTCTATTTCGGTGGTACTTCCTTGTTGATTGTCGTGGGTGTGGCACTGGAAACGATGAAACAACTGGAATCCCACCTGCTGTTGCGGCACTATCAGGGCTTTATGAAATAACAACCGGGAGGCTTAAAGGCATGCGCTTGGTATTACTTGGACCACCCGGCGCCGGGAAAGGAACCCAGGCCAGGGAGATTAGCCAGCGCCTGGCCATACCCCATATTTCTACCGGTGATATGTTCCGTGAGGCGATCAAAGGGGGGACGCCCCTGGGACGCCAGGCGGAAGCATATATCAAAGACGGGCGTCTGGTCCCTGATGAGGTAACCATTGGGCTGGTGCAGGAACGCCTGGCCCGGCCTGATTGCCGGGATGGCTTCCTCCTGGACGGCTTTCCCCGGACAGTGGCCCAGGCGGAAGCCCTGGATGCCTGGCTGGCGGGCCGGCAGGAGGGTCTGGATGCTGTTATTGACATCGAGGTGCCCCGGGATGCCCTGCTGGAGCGCCTGACGGGGCGCCGGGTTTGCCGCCAGTGCGGGGCGACTTATCATGTGCGCTATAACCCGCCAGCAGTAGAGGGGAAGTGTGATATCTGCGGCCAGGATCTGGTCCAGAGGGCCGACGATACAGAAGCCACGGTGAGCAGGCGCCTGGATGTTTATACCGGGCAGACGGCTCCCCTCATTAACTACTACCGGCAGCGCAGCCTCTTAAAGGAGATTGACGGCCGCCAGGACATCCCGGCAGTAACCCTGGCTATAGGCAGGGCCCTGGGAAGAGACTGGCAATGATTATTCTAAAATCGCGCCGGGAAATAGCCCTGATGCGGGAGGCCGGCCGGATAGTGGCTGGTGCCCTGGCCAAAATACAGGAGCATATAGCTCCCGGCATCACTACCGGCGAGCTGGACCGGATTGCCGAGGAGTATATCCGCCGACATGACGCCGTGCCGGCCTTTAAAGGATATCGCGGCTTTCCCGCCAGCATCTGTGCTTCAGTGAACGAGGAAGTTGTCCACGGGATCCCGGGTTTAAAGAAGCTGGTAGCAGGAGATATTATTAGTATTGACATTGGTGCGGTAAAAAATGGTTATGTTGGTGATTCAGCCGCAACCTTTCCAGTTGGAGACATTGATCCCGGTAAACAGCACTTGCTCGCTGCTACCCAGGCTGCCCTTGAGGAAGGTATAAAGAAGGCAGTAGTCGGGAATCGCCTGACGGATATCTCCCACGCCATCCAGGCCTTCGTCGAAGCCAGGGGATTTTCAGTAGTGCGAGATTACGTGGGTCACGGTGTGGGCCGTGCCATGCATGAAGACCCCCAGGTTCCCAACTTTGGGCCCCCCGGTTACGGGCCCCGCCTGCGGGCTGGAATGGTCCTGGCCATTGAGCCTATGGTCAATGCGGGTACCCATGAAGTATATACCCTGCCCAACCGCTGGACGGTGGTAACCCGGGACGGGCAACCTTCGGCTCACTTTGAGCATACAGTAGCGATAACGGAAAACGGGCCGGAAATACTGACGCTACTCTGACTTGCTGGATGGAGGCGGAGGTTATGCCAGCAGGGCAACTGCAAGTTGGGCAACTGGTTTTTTCGCGGGCCGGCAGGGATCGCGGTCATCCCTTCCTGGTTTGGGGAATAGCCGGACCCGGCCGGGTTTACCTGGTTGACGGGAAACTGCGGCGTACAGGTAAACCAAAATTAAAGAACGTTCTCCATGTGCAGCCGGTCAACCAGATAGCCAGGGGCATTGTGGAGCGTTTAAACCGGAAGGAAATGGTTACTGACGCTGAAGTACGCCAGGCTATTGCCCAGCTCTTAGGGACAGAAAGGGCTTAAGAAGGAGGGGTTTATTTGGCCAAAGAAGATGTCATTGAAGTTGAAGGCAAGGTAATTGAACCCCTGCCCAATGCCATGTTCCGGGTGGAGCTGGCCAATGGGCACCGGGTCCTGGCCCACGTTTCGGGCAAAATCCGGATGAACTTCATCCGCATTTTGCCCGGCGACCGGGTTACGGTGGAATTATCGCCTTATGACTTGAACCGGGGCCGGATTGTTTACCGCTACAAATAAACCGGGAGGGTTATAGTTGAAAGTTAAGCCTTCGGTAAAACCGATTTGCGAAAAATGCAAGGTGATAAAGCGCAGAGGCAAAGTTATGGTCATTTGTGAGAATCCCAAGCACAAGCAAAAACAGGGGTAGACGGGAGGTAAGGCGGAAATGGCGAGGATTGCCGGGGTGGACCTGCCCCGCGATAAACGGGTGGAGGTAGCCCTGACTTATATCTATGGCATCGGCCGGCCCAAGTCCAACACGATCCTGGCAGCGACTGGAGTTAACCCCGATACCAGGGTCCGGGACCTGACGGAAGAAGAAGTCAACCGGCTGCGGGATTATATCGATAAAAACGTTGTTGTCGAAGGCGATTTACGCCGGGAAGTCTCATTAAATATCAAGCGTCTCATGGAAATCGGTTGTTATCGGGGATTGCGCCACCGGCGGGGTCTACCCGTCCGCGGCCAGCGTACCAAGACCAACGCCCGCACGCGTAAGGGGCCGCGCCGGACTGTAGGCGTACGGCGTAAAAAGTAAGGGGGAGAGAATATGCCACCACGTAAAACCGCCCGGCCGCGCCGGCGGGATCGCAAGCATATTGAAAGCGGTATTGCCCATATTAAATCAACCTTCAACAATACCCTGGTAACCATTACCGATAAAAACGGGAATGCCATTTCCTGGGCCAGCGCCGGTACCGTGGGGTTCAAGGGTTCCCGGAAGAGCACACCCTTTGCAGCCCAAATGGCGGCTGAGGCTGCCGCCAAGCAAGCCATGGAACATGGCCTGCGGGAGGTCGAGTGCTACGTCAAGGGACCGGGTGCCGGCCGGGAAGCGGCCATTCGTTCCCTCCAGGCCGCCGGGCTGGAGGTCAGCGTTATCAAGGACGTTACACCTATTCCCCATAACGGCTGCCGTCCTCCCAAGCGGCGCCGGGTCTAACGAGGAGGAGATATTTTGGCGAGGTATAAAGATTCCACTTGCCGTCTCTGCCGAAGGGAAGGGACCAAACTTTTCCTGAAGGGGGACCGCTGTTATTCCGATAAATGCGCCGTTGCCAGGCGCTCCTACCCCCCCGGCCAGCACGGGCAGGGCCGGAAGAAGGTTTCGGAATACGGTCTGCAATTGCGGGAGAAGCAGAAGGTACGCCGTATCTATGGCATCCTGGAACGCCAGTTCCGCAATTACTTCGAGAAAGCTGAACGCCAGAAGGGCGTTACTGGCGAAAACCTGCTGATCCTTCTGGAAAGGCGCCTGGACAATGTTGTTTATCGCCTGGGATTTGCCGATTCCCGGGCTGAAGCCAGGACCCTGGTCCGTCACGGCCATTTCCTGGTAAACGGTCGTAAGGTCAATATTCCCTCTTACCTGGTCCGGCCCGGCGATACCATCAACGTCCGGGAAAAAAGCCAAGCCAGCCCCAGGTTTAAGGAAATTGCCGAAGCGGCGGCCCACCGGAACGTACCGGCCTGGCTGAAGGCCGATAGCAGCACCCTGCAAGGGCAAGTCCTGGCCCTGCCGACGCGGGAACAGATTGACACGCCGGCCCAGGAACACCTCATCGTTGAGCTGTACTCCAGGTAAAAACCAGACCGGTTGAGCTCACGAGAAGGAGGGGAACAATGCTGGAAATTGAAAAGCCTAAGATAGAGTGCCAGCATCTGGACGACAAGTACGGGCGTTTTGTTGTTGAGCCCCTGGAACGCGGCTATGGGATTACCCTGGGCAACTCCCTGCGGCGGATGCTCCTTTCATCCCTGCCCGGAGCTGCAGTTACATCGGTGAAGATCGAAGGGGTTCTCCACGAGTTTTCAACTATCCCCGGGGTTGTTGAGGATACGACCGATATTATCCTGAACATCAAATCCCTGGCCCTGAAACTCCACAGTGACGAACCCAGGGTAATCCGTATTGAAGCCGAAGATGAAGGGGTAATCACGGCTGGTGATATTATTACCGGCGCCGACGTGGAGATCTTGAACCCCGAACAAGTTATTGCCACCGTCGAAAAGGGAGGCCGCCTTTTCATGGAAATGACGGTGGAGAAGGGGCGGGGTTACGTCAGCGCCGATAAGAACAAAAAAGAAGACCAGCCAATCGGGATTATACCGGTGGATTCCCTGTTTTCGCCGATTCACAAGGTGAATTACACAGTGGAAAACACCCGGGTGGGCCAGATTACCGATTACGATAAACTGACCCTGGAAGTCTGGACCGATGGCAGTATCGCCCCCGATGAAGCAGTGAGCTCGGCTGCCAAAATCCTTATAGAGCACATGCGCCTTTTTTTAGGGTTGACGGAGCGGGTTAGTGATGAAGTCACCATGGTAGAAAAGGAAGAAGAGACCAGGGACCGGCTCTTGGATATGTCCATCGAGGAACTCGACCTGTCGGTACGCTCCTACAATTGCTTGAAGCGGGCCGGCATTAACACTGTAGCCGAGCTGTTACAGCGTTCGGAAGAGGATATGATGAAGGTCCGCAACCTGGGTAAGAAGTCCCTGGAAGAGGTTACCCAGAAGCTGAGTGAACTGGGCCTGAGCCTTCGTTCAAGTGAAGAGTAAAGGGGGGAATTTGCAAGGTTATGGCTTACCGTAAGCTGGGCCGCCTGGCCGGCCATCGCAAAATGATGCTCCGGAATATCGTCACCTCGCTTCTTAAGCACGGAAAGATTGAGACGACAGAACTACGGGCCAAAGAACTCAAGAGCCTGGCCGAGAAGATGATCACCCTGGGGAAACGGGGCGATCTCCATTCCCGCCGCCAGGCCCTGGCCTATCTCCTTGATGAAGACGTAGTAACTAAACTGTTTAAGGATATTGGACCCCGCTACGCTGATAAAAACGGCGGATATACCCGCATTGTCAAGACCGGTTATCGCCAGGGCGACGGCGCCCCCATGGTCCAGATCGAACTGGTGTAGAAAATGATTGCCATCCAGGGCGCAACTTTTATCTATCCTGGTGCCACCGTGCCGGCCCTGGAAAACCTCAACCTGGCCATCGAACCGGGGGAATTTCTGGCCATCACCGGGCCCAACGGTTCCGGTAAATCGACCCTGGCAAGGCTATTGAACGGCCTCCTCCGGCCCCTGGAGGGCCGGGTATTGGTGGACGGGATGGACACAAGCGATGACACCGCCCTGATAACCATCCGGCGCCGGGTAGGCATGGTCTTCCAGGATCCTGACAACCAGCTGGTAGCGGCAACGGTTGCTGAGGATGTAGCCTTCGGGCTGGAGAACCTGGGTTTGCCGCCGGCGGAAATCAGAAAGCGGGTTGACCTGGCCTTGAAGTCAGTCGGCCTGGAGAACCTGGCTGCCAGGCCCCCCCACCTCCTTTCCGGGGGACAGAAGCAGCGCCTGGCCCTGGCGGGAGTCCTGGCCATGGAGCCCCGCTATCTGGTCCTGGATGAAGCTACGGCTATGCTGGACCCGGTGGCCAGGGAGGAGATCCTGGAGCAGGTCCTCAGGTTGCGGCGGGAGCAGGGGATAGCAGTTATCCTTATCACCCATTTAATGGAAGAGGCCATCCGGGCCGACCGGATGCTGATTATGAAATTCGGCCGGATATTCTGGCAGGGGAGCCCCCGGGAGATCTCCCACCAGGAACGCCTCCTGGCTGCAGCCGGGCTCCGGTTACCTGCGGTGATCGCCCTGGCTAAATCTTTACGCCAGGGGGGAATCAAACTGGCGACAAATCCGGTGTGTGTGGAGGAGCTGGCCCGGGCTTTATGGAAATTAGCCTCCAGGGAGTAGATTTTGCCTACCAGGTAGCTGGCCGACAGTTACCTGTTCTGTATAATATCGACTTGAAAATTTCGGCGGGGGATTTCCTCGCCCTGACCGGCGCCGGGGGGTCCGGAAAGTCAACCCTGGCCCAGATTATAGCCGGTTTATTGGAACCGACGGCAGGGAAGGTCAGCCTGGATGGCCGGGTGCTGCCGGGTCGCGGCAAGTTCAGGGGCGCGTCGCCCTGGTCCCGGGTGGGGATGGCCTTCCAGATGCCGGAGCAACAGCTCTTTGCCGAGACAGTAATGGAGGATGTCTCCTTCGGGCCCAGGAACATGGGTCTCAGCCCTGACAGGGTCAAGGCCAGGGCATATAAGGCCCTGGAGGCCGTAGGCTTGGATCCGGAAACCATAGGTGACCGCTCACCTTTTACCCTAAGTGGCGGCCAGCGACGGCGGGTAGCCCTGGCCGGTATCCTGGCCATGGAACCGGAGGTTTTGATTCTGGACGAACCTACCGCCGGCCTGGACCCGGCCGGTCAGGAACTGGTCCTGGACTTGATCCGGGACTTTGCCCGCCGGCGGGACAGAGCAGTAGTTGTGGTATCCCATAATATGGCAGAGGTAGCCGCAATGGCCAGCCAGGTCCTGGTCCTGCACCGGGGCCGGATAGCCCTCCAGGGAACACCACGGGAGATCTTCCGCCAGGAAGAGGCCCTGCGGGCCTATGGCCTGCTACCACCACCCCTGACGCAATTGATGCACTCCCTGCGGCAAAGGGGAGCCCCGGTCCCGACGGATGTCCTGACCCTGGACGAGGCGCGAGATGCCATCCTTCACTGGTTAAAGGCGTGAGCAGGAACGTGCCTGGCGTGGCTACTGGTGGTGTTACAGGGATGCCCTTGTCTAGGTTAAGGGAGTGATGGCGGTGGCCTTTGAATTGGGCCAGTATGTTCCCGGGAACAGCGCCATCCACCGCCTGGATCCCCGGGCGAAACTGCTGGGCTTGTTCCTTTACGGCCTGGCGCTCCTGGCGGCTCCCACCGGTGGGGCGGCTATCCTGGCAGGGTCCGTAGCCCTGCCCCTGGTCCTGGCGGCCGGCTTATCACCCTCCTTTATCTGGAGGCAGCTGCGGCCGCTGGTCATCTTTCTGGCCTTAATCTTTTTCCTCCAGCTTGTCACTACGCCGGGGACAATACTTATGCACCTGGGGCCCGTGCCGCTAACCCGTGAGGGATTCAACCTGGGTTTCCTGGCCCTGGCCCGGGTATTTTTCCTGGTCCTGGCTGCCGTTTTGCTTACAGCCACTACGGACCCCCTGGCACTGGCCGACGGGTTGGAGCGCCTCCTGGCTCCGGGACAGAGGGTCGGCCTGCCGTCCCAGGAACTGGCCCTGATGCTGACCCTGGCTTTACGTTTTGTCCCTACTCTCCTGGAAGAGGCGGAGAGGATTATGCGCGCCCAGATTGCCCGCGGGGCCTCCTTCCGGGGCCTGCAGGTAAGGAACCTGTTGCCCCTGGTCATCCCCCTCTTTGTCAGCGCCTTTCGCCGGGCGGAAGGCCTGGCGGAAGCCATGGAAGCGCGGGCGTACCAGGGTGGTAAAGGCCGCACCAGGATGCGGGAGTTAAACTTCACGGCAACCGATTTTCTCTTTCTTCTGCTGGCCGGCGCCCTGGCAGCCGGATCGTTATATTACCGGCTGAAGTCCGGCAACTAGCCAGCCGGGCCGGCTCTTTCTCCAGACCCCTGGCATTTTCCCTTCCAGCTCGCGGAGGCTTACTGGCGATGCCCTGCCTGAAGATTACCCTGGCCTATGACGGCAGCAATTATGCCGGCTGGCAGGTCCAGCCGGAGGCCCACGGTCCTACCATTCAAGGTGAGGTAGCCGCCGCCCTAAAACGGTTGACCGGGGAAGAAATAACTCCGGTAGCTGCCGGGCGAACCGACGCCGGGGTCCATGCCCGGGGGCAGGTGATCAGCTTCAGTACCCGGGCGCGGATACCCGTGGAGCGCTGGCCACTGGCCCTGAACAGCGTCTTGCCGGCAGACATTGCCGCCCTGGAGGCGGTGGAAGTGGCGCCGGATTTCCATGCTCGCTATTGCGCCAGGCGGAAATGGTATCGTTACACCATCTATAACAATCTCGTGCCCGACGTTTTCTGCCGCCGTTATAGCTGGCACTTGCGGCAGCCCCTGGATGTAGCAGCCATGGCCCGGGCGGCGGTTTTCCTCCAGGGCTGCCACGATTTTCGCTCCTTTTGCGCCGCCGGCAGTACGGTGCGCCACTTTGAGCGGCAGGTGCAGCAGGCAAGCGTCAGTCAGGACGGCTCCTTTATCTATTTTGACGTCATAGCCGATGGCTTCCTCTATCATATGGTCCGGATTATGGCCGGCACACTGGTGGAGATCGGCCGCCGTCACCTGGCGCCGGAAGCTATCCCGGCCATCCTGGCGGCCCGTTCCCGGGAAAAGGCAGGACCGACGGCCCCGGCCCGCGGACTCTGCCTGGAGCGCGTGGAATACTAATTCCTTGACTTGCAGAGTGTTATTGCTTAAAATATGACTGTTGACAGGAACAGGAGGGAAAAAATGTCCACTTTTATGGCCAAACCCCATGAGGTTGAGCGTAAGTGGTATGTAATCGATGCGGCCGGGAAGACACTGGGCCGTGTGGCCACCGAAGCTGCCCGCCTCCTCAGGGGTAAACATAAACCCACCTTTACCCCCCATGTGGACACCGGCGACTACGTAATTATCATCAACGCCGCGAAAGTCCGCCTTACAGGTAATAAACTCCAGAAGAAGCAGTATATCCGCCATACCGGTTACCCCGGCGGTTTAAAGGTTATGAACTACGCCACCCTGTTGCGGACCTTCCCGGAACGGGCCGTTGAAAAAGCCGTCAAGGGTATGATCCCCCACAATAGCCTTGGCCGGAAGATGGTTAAAAAGTTGAAGGTCTACCGGGGCGATAGCCATCCCCATGCCGCCCAACAGCCGCGGGTATGGGAAATTAAGGACTGACGGAAGGAGGCACCGATATGGCCCAAGTACAGTTTTACGGCACCGGGCGGCGGAAGAACGCTATCGCCAGGGTGCGCCTGGTTCCCGGTGAGGGTCGCATCATTGTTAATAACCGGCCCCTGGATGAATATTTCGGCCAGCAGATCCTGGAGATGCTGGTCCGCCAGCCCCTGGAGGTAACCGATATGGCCGGGCGTTTCGATGTCCTGGCCCGGGTGGAGGGCGGCGGTACCACCGGTCAGGCCGGCGCTATCCGGCTGGGCATTGCCCGGGCTCTTTTACATGCTGACGGGGATTTGCGGCCGGTATTAAAAAGGAACGGTTTTCTCACCCGTGACCCACGGATGAAGGAAAGAAGAAAATACGGCTTAAAGAAAGCGCGCAAGGCTCCACAATTCTCCAAGCGCTAAAGGGAGGCCCCACTCATGCACATTCAGACGGTTTTTACCCCGCGCCTGCAGGCCAGCGTTAAGACAGGCGGCTGTGGCAACTGCCACGTATCCTGCCAGTCGGCCTGCAAGACTTCCATCACCGTGAGCAACCAGCCCTGCGAACGTAAAGCCAGTAACTAAACCCCGGGCCCGACACTACCTGTCGGGCCTTTGTTGTATAGTGGAAAGGGAGAGAAAATTGACCGCAACCTTAAACCTGCAAAGGGTCGACTGGCAGGGTGACCTGCACTGGTTCGACTTTGAGGACCTCACCCTGCTCCTGGATGTCAACAGCGGTGCCGTACACCTGATTGACGCCGCAGCCCGGGACGTCCTGGAGGAGCTAAGGGACCGCCACGAACAGGGCCTACTGACGGAGGAGGATTGGGTAACTGTCCTTCCCCGGGCCGTCCGGGCCTGGGGAACGGCTGCCGTCCGGGAGGTATGCCAGGAACTGGCAGCCAGGCAGGCCGCCGGTACCCTTTTTAGCGTCGATGAGGCCGGCAGGAACTACCAGCCGCCCCAACCTTCACTCCAGGCCCTCTGCCTGCACGTTGCCCACGATTGTAACATGCGCTGCCGTTACTGCTTTGCCGACGGAGGTCCCTTCGGTGGCGAGCGCGGCCTCATGAACCGGGAAACCGGTTATGCGGCCCTCGATCTCCTCTTCCGGGAAGCAGGCAACCGACCCCGGGTAGAGGTGGATTTTTTCGGTGGAGAACCCCTTTTGAACTTCGGGTTAGTCCGGGAACTGGTGGCCTACGGCCGGGAAAAGGCAGCCGCCGCCGGTAAGGTGATTAGCTTCACCCTGACAACCAATGGCCTGGCCTTGAGCCCGGAAATTGAAAACTACTTGATCAGTGAGGGTCTGAGTGTCATTTTGAGCCTCGATGGTCGCCGGGAGGTCCATGATTTCAACCGGCCCGACGCCTCCGGCCAGGGCACCTATGAGAGAGTTGTCCCCAGGGAGCAGCATTTTGTCGCTAGCCAGGGGCACCGGGACTACTGGGTCCGGGGAACCTACACTCGCCAGAATCTTGATTTTACCAGGGATATCCTGCATGTGGTGGAGCTAGGATTTCGTTACCTGTCCATGGAACCGGTGATAGCGGCCCCTGATGCCGAATATGCTATCAGGGAGGAGGATTTACCCCTGCTGGCAGGGGAGTACCGGCGCCTGGCCCGGGTTTACCTGGAGAGGGCGGCGGCAGGAAAGGGTTTTTCCTTTTTCCATTTCAATATCGATGCTGCTGCCGGGCCATGCTTGACGAAAAGACTTACCGGCTGTGGTGCCGGTACCAGTTACCTGGCTGTAACCCCGGCCGGGGATCTCTATCCCTGTCACCAGCTCGTCGGCCGTAAGGATTACTGCCTGGGCAATGTACGGGAAGGAATCCGGCGCCCTGATCTGCGGGAAGCCTTCCGCCAGGCCTATGTCTATAACCAGCCGGCCTGCAGCCGTTGCTGGGCGCGGTTCTATTGCAGTGGTGGCTGTCATGCCGCCAACCTGGCTGCTACCGGCGACCTGCGCCAGCCGGCACCAATCGCTTGCTCTATCCAAAAAATGCGCCTGGAAGCTGCCCTTTATGTCCAGGTAAAAAAGGCGGGAAAACTTTGTTGAGGAGGCAGGATTCCTGGCAAGTGAGGTAGAATAATCACTTTTATGGGTTATTTTATGGACGAGGAGGAATGCCATGCCGCCGCCAGATAAGCTACCGCACCTAGCGGCCAGCGTAGGGCGCTTCCTAAAGGAGCTGCCCTTACGGTGGGCAGGAATGAGAGATATCAAGAAAAAAGGAGTACTGGTAATAACCGGTGTTTTAGCCGTCGGCCTGCTACTAGCAGCCTGGCATCAGCTTACAACCCCGAATGCCCTGGGTGTTTTCATCAATGGCCAGCAGGTGGCAATAGCAGCAAACCGGGACCAGGTCAACCGGGCTTTAGAGGAGATCTTAAAAGAACGGGGAGCGGGCAGTTACCAGGGTGTGCGCTATACCGATCAGTTGGATTTTAAAGAAGTGCGGGCCAATCCCCAGGAAATTATAGGAAAAGAGCAACTAAAAAGCCTCCTGGCCGGCAGATTGCACCTGGTAGCGGAGGCAACGGTCATTACCATTGACGGGCAGCCGCGGCTGGTTTTGAAAGACGATGCTACCGCTGACGCTGTCCTGGCCGAGTTTAAACAGGGCTTTGAACCACCGGCGGCTATAGGGCAGGTCCAGGAGGTCAAATTTCTGGAACAAGTGGCTTACGAGCACCGCCAGGCCAGCCCGGAAGAGATTTTAAGCCCGGAGGCAGCCCTGGCCAGGTTGAAGGGAACAGCAGCCAGCAGCAGCCTCTATACTGTTAAAGAAGGTGACTCCCTCTGGTCCATTGCCAGGGAACATAATCTGCTGGTTGACGATATTAAACGGGCCAACCCCGAGATCCAGGGAGAACGCCTGGATATCGGGCAGCAATTGAAACTGACAACAATACAACCATTGCTCCAGGTGATGGTTGTTTACAATCAGGATATTAAGGAACCGGTACCCTTTGAAACCCGGGTAGAAAAAACGGCGGACCTTTTACGAGGCCAGGAAAAGATAATTCAGGAGGGCTCAGAGGGCGAACAACTGGTTACTTACCAGGTGGTCACCAGAAATGGTGTGGTTGTAGACAAAAAGATACTTCGGCAGCAGGTCCTTGCGGAACCGGTTAGCAGGGTGGTCCAGCAGGGGACGGGAGTAACAGCCCTGGCTTCCCGGAGCGGCGGTTCCGGGCGCCTGGCCTGGCCCATCCGCGGATATATAACTTCCCCCTATGGTTACCGGGGAAGCGAGTTTCACTCAGGCCTGGATATTGCGGGCAATATGGGCGAACCGGTGGGGGCGGCTGCAGGCGGAGTAGTTATTAGCACCGGTTACGACGGTGGCTACGGCCGGATGGTAGTCATCGACCACGGCGGCGGCCTGGTTACCAGGTATGCCCATTTATCGGGTTACAATGTAAGGCCGGGCCAGCAGGTATCTCAAGGCCAAATCATCGGTTATGTAGGGGTTAGCGGCCGTACCACAGGCCCCCACCTGCACTTTGAGGTCCTGGTCGGAGGCAGCTTCCGCAATCCGGCTAATTATCTGAGGTGAAAGTTGTCATAACCCCAGGACCGCCATACCGCTCCGGCGGAACCATCAGTGAATAAAATAGCCATAATCATCCTTACGGACAGGCCGTAAGGATTTTTTCTCTTGCAATAACTAAAGTTATAGCGTATACTAATTATAGTTTTATAGGAGGAGGTTGCATGATGGATTTCAGCAAGGTGCATAATATAGCCATAGTCGGCTTATCTGATAAAGAAGACCGGCCTTCCTACCAGGTGGCCAGGTACCTCCAGGATCATGGCTTCAGGATCATCCCGGTAAACCCTGCCGTTGAGACTATCCTGGGGGAGAAAGCATACCCTGACCTGGAGGCCATCCCGGCCGATATACCTATAGATGTTGTGGACGTCTTTCGCCGGGCCGAAGCCGTACCCCCGATTGTCGACGCGGCCATCAAGCGGGGCGTACCGGTAATCTGGCTCCAGGAGGGCGTTGTTCATGAAGAAGCCGCAGCCCGGGCCCGTGCCGCAGGACTGGAAGTCATCATGGACCGCTGTATCAAGAAGGAACACCTCCGTTCCAGTAATCCCCTGTAAACACAGGAAGGACCGGGTGTCCCCTGGCGCTGACTCGTTACTAGCGCTCCATAAAGGCTTCCACCCGGTATTTGTCCAGAGCAAGGGATAACACCATCCCGTAACGGGGTTATTTTAAGAGGGAGGTTGATCCATGGTCTACGACTTAATGATTATCGGCGGCGGACCGGCAGGGCTGACGGCAGCCCTGTACGGCGCCCGGGGGGGTTTGAATACCATTTTGCTGGAGATGGGTGCCCCCGGTGGGCAGGCCGGCCAGACCGGCAGGATCGAGAATTACCCGGGCTTCCCCGATGGGATTACCGGTATTGACCTGGCCATGAAGTTTGCCGAACAGGCCGAGCGTTCCGGCGCCCGGTTGGAAATGACCACCGTCAGGAAGGTTGACTTTTCCGGGGTCAATAAAAAGGCTATTACCAGCAACGGTGAATATGAAGCCCGGGCGATGATTATCGCCAGCGGCGCCCGTCCCCGGCCCCTGGGGGTACCAGGGGAAGACGAATTGCGCGGGCGCGGTGTTTCTTATTGCGCTACCTGCGATGGGGCCTTCTTTCGAGATAAGAAAGTGGCTGTAGTCGGCGGCGGTGACTCGGCAGTAGAAGAAGCCCTGTTTTTAACCCGCTTTGCCAGCCAGGTAACCATTATTCACCGCCGGGACGCCCTGCGCGCTACCAGGGTTATCCAGGATCGCGCCCGGGATAACCCGAAGATTTCCTTCCTATGGAATACGGTAGTCAACGCTATCCAGGGTAAGGATAAGGTTAGCAGCCTGCAGTTGAAGGATGTGCGTACCGGGGCCCTCCGGGAAGAGCCCTTTGACGGGGTGTTTATCTTCATCGGCCTGAAGCCCAACACTGATTTTCTCGACGGGGCCTTAACCCTGGACCCCGACGGCTATATTGTTACCAGGGAAGACCTGGCTACTTCCATTCCCGGTGTCTTTGCCGCCGGTGATGTCCGCGCCAAGAATTTCCGCCAGGTGAGCACGGCGGTAGGCGACGGTGCGGTAGCCGCCATGGCGGCTGGGCGTTACCTGGCCAACCTTTAACCTGAACCGGCGCCCGTGAGGGAAGAGGGAAGAAGTAAACTTGACGCCGGCCCGATACAGGTGTATAATCAAGACATACCTATTGGGGGTAGGGGGTGAAAAAGGTGGCAGAAGTAACCCTGCAGGTGGAGGGCATGTCCTGTAACCACTGCAAAATGAGCGTTGAAAAGGCCCTGAAGAATCTGGACGGCGTTACCGCCGCTACAGTTGACCTGGGGGCCAGTACGGCCCATGTTACTTATGATTCCAGCCGGGTTGATATCGAGGCCATGAAAAAGGCCATTAGCGACGCCGGCTATGAAGTAAAGTAAGGATATCCGGAGCGTGACGCTCCGGATTTTTTATGCCACTCATTACCAGTGATACTGTCACCAGGCTGTTGTATAATCGAAACCGGGAGTTTCCCGGGGGAGGGGAGAAACATGTTCCAAGCCTGGTGGCAGGTTTTTCTTATTTTTTGCCTTATTTTTTTGGTCATTGCCGGAGGCCTCTTTTTTTACCGGACAGAGATACCACGGACCTGGACTTACGGGTTGATTCGCCAGGCAATAGCAGGGTATACCGCCTGGCAGACCAGGGGATGGGCAACCCTTACCAGTGCCCATTTTATCCTGCGCTACCAACCAGGGGACGCCGATGTCGCTCCCATAGTTCTGGAGACCGCCGAGGCGGCTTATGAACCTGCTTCCCGGCTCCTGGAATACCGCCCGGGAGGGAAGCTCTTGATTCTCCTGTACCCGGACCGGGCCAGCCTGGCACGCCAGTTTGGCTGGCCTGCCAGCGAGGGTGCCATGGGTGTTTACTGGGGCGGGGTTGTCCGGGTGCTTTCGCCCCATGATTGGGTTGAGAGCCGGGATCCGGGTGAGGTTGCTGCCATCTTTAAAACCTCCGGACCTGTGGCCCATGAGATTACCCATCTCCTGGTGGATATGAAGGCCCGGGGGAATTACCCGCGCTGGTTGACGGAGGGCGTTGCCCAGGAGGTGGAACGGTGGCTCACAGGCTTTACTATGCCGGGGTCAGACCGGGCGCAGGCCTGGTACCCCCTGGCGGGTATGGACAGGAGCTTTGACAGCCTGCCCGACCAGTCCCTGGCTTATCGCCAGTCTTTGTTGATGGTGGATTACCTGGTCCGGGAGCGAGGTATAACAACCCTCCGCCAGCTTCTGGCCAGTCTCGGGCAGGGAGATACCCTGGACCAGGCCTTCCGGCAGGTGCTGGGGTTAAGCCTGGACGATTTTGAAAGGAACTTTAAAAAGAGTGTTCCGGTGGAGTGGGCCAGGGTCGCCCTGCCGGCAGGTTAATCATTGAGTGATTTCGCTCCCGGAGTAGCTACCGGGAGTTATTTTTATTATAATATAAACCCCCTTTTGCCCTCCTGCCGGGGGGGAGTTCCAACTCCAACCCGGTAGATGGCGAAAGCAATAACTCCGGTATTCAGGAGGTTTCCGGGGAATGGCCGGGGAAAAGGAGTTATAAAGAAGGTAGCGACAGGCAATATTAAAACTGATGATCAGGAAACCACCCGGCGGGGCGGGGCCTTTTTTGGCGGCTGTCGCTCCCCTTGGGAAACAAGGGGGTTGCCTTCTTGAAGCGCTTTTTTCCAGGCGGTTTGAGGCGCTACCGGATACTCCTTTTGGCTTCATTAGTTTGCTTGAGTTCCGTCCTGGGGGCGGGAGCCGCCCTCTATTTCGCACCGCGGTTGATGTTCCGCCCCTTGCCGCCCGCGTCCCCACCCCAGGGCTGGGTTAACCAGCCAGTAGGATTGCCGGCCCAGTATACCGCCGATTCCCCGGTAGTCACTATTGCCCGGCAAGTGGGTCCTTCCGTCGTGGGGGTCCAGGCCATGACCGGTACCAATTATACTGGCGACGGCGTGGTAAAGCAGGGTTCGGGAGTAATCTTTGATACTGCTAACGGCTATATCGTTACCAATAACCATGTTATCGCCGGCGCCGGCCGGATAACAGTCAGCCTGGACCGGGAGCAAACCTATCCGGCGACCCTGGTAGGTGCCGATGAGCGAAGCGACCTGGCGGTATTAAAGGTCAACGGGCCCAACCTGCCCCAGGCTCGCCTGGGGGATTCCAGCACCCTGCAGGTAGGGGAAACTGTAGTCGCCATCGGCAACCCCCTGGGGCGGGAATTTGCCCGGTCGGTTACCGTAGGGGTAATAAGCGCTTTGAACCGGGAGGTAACAGTTCCCGGGCCCCGGGGCGTGGAGATAACCCTCCGGGTCCTCCAGACAGACGCCCCGATTAATCCTGGCAACAGTGGCGGCGCCCTGGTTAACCTGCGGGGCGAGATCATCGGCATCAACAGCGTTAAGATTGCCGCCAGCGGTGTCGAGGGCATGGGTTTTGCCATCCCCATAAACGACGTCCGGCCCATTATTGACCAGATAATTACCCGCGGCTATGTCAGCCACCCCTTCCTGGGAATTTATAACCTGCAGGAGATAACCCCGGAGATGGCCCAGTGGTATAATATACCTGCAGGCGTCTATGTCGGGGGTGTCTTCAAGGATGGCCCGGCAGCCAGGGCCGGCCTGCAGGTAGGGGATGTCATCACCGCCGTGGAAAACCAGAAAGTAGCCACCTATGATGATATCCAGCGCCTGATCAATACGAAAACCCCGGGAGACCAAGTGACGGTGACCGTCGTTCGCCTCAAGTCGTCCAACCCCGTCAACTATACTATAACCCTGGGGGAATTACCTAAATAGGACGGGCGGCCTGATTGGGCAGGCCGCCCCAGAGCAGGGCCGCCTGGAGCGAAGCTATTTCCCGGGTACCATGATCCCTTCGCCGGGGCGCCCATGGCGATGCCCTTTACCTGTAGACAATGGCATGGACCGTGGACAAGTTCCCCGGCAGGGAGGCAAAAGCACGGGTAAAAAAGCCCGCCGCCGGGCAGGGCTGGGGGCCGGGTTTACCGGATGGAAACCATCGGGGGCCGGAACCTGTACCCCTGTACATAATACGGCCCTTCCCAAAATTTTGGCAAAACCTATTTGCGAGGAGCGGCGGAGGGACAACTCAATCTATAAAAAACAATTATTATCGGAGAAACCCCGGAGGTAGCAATGTTACACCTTACCATCGTCGCCGTCGGCCGGGTGCGGGAGAAATACCTGGTTGCCGGTATTGCAGAATACCTGAAGCGCCTGCGGCCCTATGCCCGCGTGCGTATCCTCGAGGCTCCCGAAGAGAAGGTGCCCGATAAACCCTCACCCGCCGGGGTCGAGCAAATCCTGGCCAGCGAAGGCCGGGGTATAGAAAGGCTGGTACCTCCCGGCAGCTTTACCGTAGCCCTGGACAGGGAGGGGGTAATGCTATCCTCGGAAGAACTGGCCGGCAGGCTGGCGGATCTGGCCCTGGCCGGAAAAAATGAAGTAGCCCTGATTATCGGCGGCACCCTGGGCCTGGCAACATCTATCCTTCAACAGGCTGATCTGCGCCTCTCCTTTTCCCGCTTTACCTTCCCCCACCAGTTAATGCGCCTGATACTCCTGGAGCAATTGTACCGGGCCTTCAAAATCCAGCGGGGTGAAACCTACCATCGTTAAAATCGTACATGACGGTGATTTTTTTGGCCATAATACTCCCTGGGTATGTTTACCAGGGAGGCCAGAGTACTATTGACCAGGCACTACCGTTACCTGCAGCGCTATACTGAAGTGGCTACCGTACTTCTCCGCCACGGCTGGCAGGCTTACCGCGAAACCCGCACCTGCCGCGCTCCGGCCCGGCGCCCCCTGGTTGCAGGCCGGGAGCCAGGCGTCCCGGTTTACCGGCACCTGCGCCTGGCCTTTGAGGAACTGGGGCCGGTTTTTATCAAGCTGGGCCAGCTCCTGAGCACCAGGCCCGACCTGATACCGGCGGAGATGGCTGCGGAATTCAGCTACCTCCAGGACCGGGTACGGCCCCTGGCCCCGGACGTAATCCGGCAACAGGTCTTCCGGGAACTTGGGGCAGCTCCGGAAGAGGTCTTCAGCCACTTTGATTACCAGCCCCTGGCGGCGGCATCCATCGCCCAGGTCCACAGAGCCCGGTTACCCAATGGCCGGGAGGTGGCCGTCAAGGTGCAGCGCCCCCAGCTTGATGGGGTGGTTGTTACCGACCTGGCTGTTCTGGAGAATCTCGGCCGGAGATTCAAGGGCACCGTCGTCGGCCGTATCTGCGCCCTGGAGGAGATCCTGGCCACCTTCCGCCGCCAGATTGAACGGGAACTCGATTTTACCGTAGAAGCCCTGGCCACGGAGAATTTTCGCCGCCTGTACCGTGAGTTCCCGCAGATAGTGGTCCCCAGGGTTTACTGGGATTATACGACCAGGTGCCTCCTGACCATGGATTACCTGGCCGGGGAAAGGCTCAGCGACTGGTACGGGGAGGGTACGGACTGCCAGCGGGCAGCCCTGCTTATCAAGGCTCTCCTGGCGCCATTTTTCCAGGAAGGCATCTTCCACGGCGACCCCCATCCGGGAAACATCCTCTTTCTCCCCGGCGGTCGCCTGGGCTTGATTGATTTTGGCATCGTCGGTCGCCTGGATGAGGATTTTCGCTACCAGGCTGCCAGGCTGATTCTGGGCCTCCAGGAACGCGATTTGCAGGCCGTAATGGAAGTAACCCTGAAACTTGGTAAGCCCATGGCCGCAGTAGATTACCAGGCCCTCTATGAAGACACGGCAGAACTGGTTGACCGGGTGACCGGCATGAGTAAAGGGGATCTCAACCTGGCCGGTCTCCTTCTGGGAATGGTGGAACTGGCCCGCCGCCATAATATCCGTATGCCCGGTACCTTCTTCGTCCTGGGGCGGACGATTATGGAAGGGGAGAGCCTGGCCCGTCGCCTTGACCCTTCCCTGGATCTGGTGCAGGTAAGCGGGCCCCTGGCTGCCAGTTACCTGCGCAGCCGCCTGCGCCCCAACCCCACGCCCGGGCGAACTTACCACCGGGCGGCCTCAACCCTGCAGGATTTGCTGGAGCTGCCGCGGGATATCTCCCGCAGCCTGGATAAACTTGCCCGGGGACAGTTAACTACCATTTTTGTCCACCGGGGCCTGGAAACCCTTTATCACAGGCTGGATATGGTTTCCGCCCGGCTCTCTGCCGCTCTCATCGTGGCCGCCCTCATCGGCGCCGGAGCCTTGATTCTCCACGCCGGTGCCGGTCCTAAAACCGGGAGCCTTTCCCTCCTCGGTCTGGGGGTGCTGGGCGGCGCCCTTATCCTGGGTGGTCTCTGGTCCCTGCTCCTCAAGGTGGGACAGAAGGATTAGCCCTACGTCCCGTTGCCGGAGGTTGAACAGGGGCCCCCTTGCCTTTTGCCGCCAGTAACAATAGAATTATAGAGGTGATGCACTGGGGAGGCTGTAGTTATGAGTAAAGAGATTCTGGTTATCGGGCACCAGCGGCCGGACACAGATTCCATTGCCGCAGCCATCGGTTACGCTGCCCTGCGTAACAAGACGGACGGGGGCGGTTTTCAGGCGGCGCGCTGCGGCAAGCTTAACGGGGAGACGGAATTCGTGCTATCATATTTTGACGTACCCGTACCTCCCCTGGTAAACGACGTTCGCGCCCGGGTGAAGGATGTCCTGGACGGGGGACTACTCTTCATCCAGCCGGGGGCTACAGTGCGCCAGGCCGGGATTTTTATGCGCCAGCACGGTGTCAAAACCCTGGCGGTGGTCGATGAAAACCGGCACCTTCTGGGCCTGTTTACCGTCGGTGACCTGGCCCGGCTGCTCCTGGAGGCCTGGGATACCGGCAATGTGCCCATGGATGAGCCCGTATATAAAGTTATGCAGAGCGATAACCTGGTAATCTTTAACCAGGACGATTTGATTACCGAGGTCCGCCGCACCATGCTGGAAACCCGCTACCGCAACTACCCGGTCGTAGACGACAATCACTGCCTGGTGGGCCTGATTGCCCGTTATCACATGCTGGCCATGCGAGGGAAAAAGGTAATCCTGGTCGATCACAATGAAAAAAGCCAGGCGGTACCCGGGATAGAAGAAGCCGAAACTGTGGAGATAATCGACCACCACCGGGTGGCTGATATTGAGACGGCCGAACCCATCATGGTGCGTAACGAGCCCGTCGGGAGTACGGCAACCATCATCGCCAGGATGTATAAAGAGCGGGGCCTGGATCCAGATGCAGCCGTAGCCGGGGTTTTATGCGCCGCTATTCTCTCAGATACCCTGCTGTTTAAATCGCCGACAACTACCCAGGTTGATAAAGAACTGGCGGCCTGGCTCGCTAATATTGCCGGGTTGGACGTCGCCAATTTTGGCCGCGAGATGTTCCGGGCCGGGTCTTCCTTGAAGGACCGCTCGGGCCGGGAAATAATTCTGGAGGACTTCAAGAGCTTTAATTTTGGCAGCAACCGGGTCGGCATCGGCCAGATTGAGATTATTGACCCCGACACCCTGCCCGTGGGCCGGGACGAACTCCAGGCCGAATTGGAAAAACTCCAGGCCGAGAAGCAGTACGACCTGGTCGTCCTTATGGTAACCGATTTAATGCGCAACGGTACGGAATTACTTTTTGCCGGGCCCCAGGGCCGGGCGGTAGAACTGGCCTTTAACGTCGCCCCGGGGGAGAAAAGCGTCTTCCTGCCCGGCGTCATGTCCCGCAAAAAACAGGTCGTACCTCCCCTGAAGCGGTTACTGCAGGAATAATGTGGTTTTTACCTTACCCGGGAAGCTGCCTTCCCGGGTATAATTTTATTGTCAATTGTCTTGTCATCTATCTTGACTTGAGTTAAAATAAGGCTAAAGGGGGGCGCTCCCGAACAATCCCTCAGGCACATCAAATATCGCAATAACAGGAAGATTTCCGGCCGCCTTGATCGACGATGGGCGACCTGGTCCGGGCGAGGGAGGACAGGGCCGGCCGGGGAACAGGGAGAAGGCGGGCGGTTAACGGCAGGCGCGCTGCGCCTTGAATAGCCGGGTCGAGATAGGCCGGGGAAAAGGGCGACCCGGCACGGACCGGAATACCGGCTCAGGCCGTCACCGAGACCCGGGCAAGGGGAGGGGCGAGTCGGCTCCCGGGGGGACCCGGCCCGCCTGCCAGGCAGGTTGAGCATTTCCTGGGGAGGGTAAGTGTGATGAGCAGTGCCGAGCGTCTGGAACGGTTACCCTTATGCGCCTTTCACTACAAGATGCTCCTTATCTGCGGCATTGGCTGGCTTTTTGATGCCATGGACGTGGGGCTGGTATCCTTTGTCCTGCCGGCGGTAGGTAAAGAATGGCACCTGACGGCCACCCAGATGGGCGCCCTGGGCAGCATCGGTCTCCTGGGCATGGGCCTGGGCGCCGTCTTCGGGGGCAGCCTGAGCGACCTCTGGGGGCGGAAGCGGGTTTTTAATTACACCCTGATCTTCTACGGCCTCGCCACCTTCCTGGCCGGTTTAGCCACCAATTACACCATGCTCATGGTCCTGCGCTTCCTGGTGGGGCTGGGTTTAGGGGCGGAGGTGCCGGTGGCCTTCACCCTGGCCAGCGAGTTTGCGCCGGCCCGGTACCGGGGCAGGATGGCGGTGCTGCTGGAGAGTTTCTGGGCCTTCGGCTGGATCGCCTCGGCCCTTATCGGTTACCTGGCCGTGCCCCACTGGGGCTGGCGCCTGGCCTTCTTTATCGGCGCCCTGCCGGCCCTCTACGCCGCCGTCCTGCGGTGGGCTTTACCCGAGTCCCCGCGCTATTTAGAGAAGATCGGCAAGGAGAGCGAAGCCCGGGCAATAGTGGAAAATATCGAGAGGAGCTGCGGCGTCGACCCCGGCAAAGTCGCAGCCAGCCCGGCGGCGGCAGCAGCTGAAACGGCCGTCAGGGCAGCCTTTGCCGACATCTGGTCCTCCCGTTATGCCCGGCGCACCCTCTGCCTGTGGATCCTGTGGTTCGGCATAAATTTTTCCTACTACGGCATTGTCACCTGGCTGCCCTCCCTGATGGTGGGAAAAGGTTTTGCCATTATCAAGAGCTTTGAGTACGTGCTGATCATGACCCTGGGCCAGGTGCCGGGCTACTTCAGCGCTGCCTACCTGGTAGAGAAAATCGGCCGCAAAGCCACCCTGGTATCCTATCTCCTCTTAAGCGGCGTGGCGGCCTACATGTTCTCCTTGAGCACTACCACCAGCCAGATAATCTGGTGGGGCCTTGCGGTCTACTTCTTTAACCTGGGTGCATGGGGGGTCCTGTACGCTTATACCCCGGAAATGTACCCGACGGCCATCCGGGCTACAGGTTCCGGTTGGGCTTCCTTCTGCGGCCGCATCGGCGCCATCCTGGCCCCGGTGATTGTCGGCCAGATGATCGTGGTCATGGGCCAGGCCACCGCCTACCCGTTGATATTTATCCTCTTCACCGCCGTTTTTGTGATCACCGCCCTGGGTATGCTGGCCCTGGGTATTGAAACAAAGGGCAGGACCCTGGAGGAACTGGCCGGGATACGATAACCGGTTGCAGGCCTATCCACCCCTTGACGCCTGCCCGGTTACATGCTAAACTAAAAACACCTAAAATTTACAGGTGAAATCCAGTGAGGGGGAAAAGTAGGCTTCAGCAGACTGCCCAGCGAGCCGGCGGCGGTGGGAGACCGGTCAGGAGGCTGGAGTTGAAGTTCTCCCCGGAGGAGCAGGCTGAAGGCCGGTAAGCAACCGGCTGGGTAGGCCGTGCCGGGGCTCCCGCCGTTACAGGGGAGGGGGTATCGGAAGAGATCGTCGGATGACGCTTTTCCCGTACCTTGTAATGAGCGGGCTGTTTTCAAAGGCAGCCAAGCAGGGTGGTACCACGGGTATAACTCCTCGTCCCTAGCGGGACGGGGAGTTTTACTTTTACAGGGGAGCCCCTCGAGGGGGCTAATGCCCCTGCCAGCGAACCATGAAAATGCTGGCTGGCAAGGGGCTGGAATGTAACTAAACCAGTAATCACCGTTTTTGTTAGAAGTCTATTTTCGGAGGAGGAGGTTTGATCTATGATCATCGTCATGAAACCGGGGGCCAGCAGGGAACAGATTAACGCCGTGAGTGAACGCCTGGTAGAGCTGGGCTTTAAGACCCACCCCATCTACGGCCAGGAAAAGACCGTAATCGGCGCCATCGGCGACAAAAAAGCCCTTAGCTCCGAGGCCCTCATCAACCTGCCCGGCGTGGAAAAGATCGTTCCCATAATGAAGCCTTACAAACTGGTGAGCCGCGAACTCAAGGACACGCCGACTATCGTCCGCATCGGCGGTGTCCCGGTAGGAGGGCGTGGCCTGGTGGTCATGGCCGGACCCTGTGCCGTCGAGGGCGAAGAGCAGCTCCTGGAAGCTGCCCGGGCCGTCAAGGCCGCCGGGGCCCAGGTCCTGCGCGGCGGGGCCTTTAAACCGCGTACTTCTCCCTATGCCTTCCAGGGACTGGAGGAAAAGGGGCTCAAAATGCTGGCCCGGGTCCGGGAGGAGGTCGGCCTGCCCTTCATCACCGAAGCCGTGGATACCAGGGATGTCCCCCTGGTGGCTGAATACGCCGACGCCATCCAGATCGGCGCCCGCAACATGCAGAACTTCCGCCTCCTCCAGGAAGCCGGCGCCACCGGTAAACCCATCCTGTTGAAACGGGGCCTGGCGGCGACCATCGAGGAATGGCTCATGGCGGCCGAGTACATCCTGGATAGTGGCAATCCCAACGTCATCCTGTGTGAGCGGGGGATCCGCACCTTTGAAACCTCCACCCGCTTTACCCTGGATCTGGCGGCCGTCGCTGTGGTCAAAGAAAACTCCCACCTGCCCGTAATCGTCGATCCCAGCCACGGCACGGGCAGCTGGCGCCTGGTCCTGCCTCTGGCCAGGGCGGCCGTGGCCGTAGGTGCCGACGGCCTCATTATCGAGGTCCATCCCGACCCGGCCCGGGCCCTCTGCGACGGCCCCCAGTCCCTGCACCCGGAGACCTTTGACCGCCTGATGGGCGAACTCGCTCCGGTGGCCCTGGCCGTCGGTCGCGGCCTGGCCCTTACCGGCCTTTTCCGGGAACAGGCCGCCAACCTGGTGGCAGGCAAATAGAAACATTCCGCTCCCCACCGGGGGGCTTTCTTTTTGGAGCTAATTTTTGCCGATAGATAGTAGCCCCGGTTGGTATAATCATCAATAAGAATTGTTAAATTATCTTTAAAAATAAAAAGGAAATCAGTCTTTTCCGGAGAATATACATGTAAGGACCCCAATACTTCCCGAAAGGATGTGTATGGCTTGAAGAAGGACGTACTGGTAAAGGTTAGGGGCACCCAGACCAACGATTTAGGTGAGCAAGATTCCATCGAGCTGATTACCGAAGGTCGCTTCTTCATCCGGGATCAACACTACTACATCCTTTATAACGAAACCTGTCTATCGGGAATGGAGGGCACCACTACATCCTTGAAGGTTGAACCCCGGCGGGTAACCCTGAACCGGATGGGCACAGCTGAACAAAAAACAACCTTTGAAACCGGCATTTTGAACGACGGCTTCTACGTCACACCCTATGGAACCATGAGGATTAGTGTTCTGCCTTCAAAGGTAGAAGTTGACTTGACAGAGCGGGGCGGAAGTATTAATCTAGAGTATGAATTGCAGGTCGGCCAGGAAAAAATCAGTAACAACCAGCTGGAAATAACCATCCAGCACCTGGAAAACCACGTCTAGAAAGCCCTGTCGATCCTGACATTTCCGGTGGTCCCGAAGGGCAGGGTATAAAAAGAGGCAGTGAAGCCGGGGAGACAAAGGAGTACAGGTAGGTCGTGAATATAGTACAGGAAACCAAAAGACGGCTGGCAGTGGCATTGACTGATGCCGCTGCCACGGCCCGGGCGGCCGGCGAAATTAGTTACGACGAGCTGCCCGATTTTGTAATCGAGACGCCGCGGGATAAAACTCACGGCGACTTTGCTGCTAACCTGGCTTTATTGCTGGCCAGGCAGGCGCGGCAGTCCCCCCGCAACATAGCGGCAGCCATTGTGCGGCACCTGGAAAGGCCGCAACCCGGCGTGGCCAGAGTAGAAGTGGCCGGACCGGGCTTTATTAATTTTACCCTGGATAACCAGTGGCTGTTACCGGTGTTGCCGGCCGTCCTGGCGGAAGACGACCACTATGGCTGGTCGAATATCGGCCAGGGAGCCAGGGTCCAGGTGGAATTCGTCAGCGCCAACCCCACGGGGCTTTTGCATATGGGTAATGCCCGCGGTGCCGCCCTGGGGGATAGTATTGCCAACCTCCTGACGGCGGTAGGCTACGACGTTACCCGGGAATTTTATATCAACGACGCCGGCAACCAGATCGAGAATTTTGGCCTCTCCCTGGAGGCTCGCTACCTTCAGGCCCTGGGCCAGGAAGCCGCTATACCTGAAGATGGCTATCACGGCGAGGACCTGGTGGCTACCGTCGGCCGCTTTATCGCCAGGTACGGCGACAAGTACCTGGATACAGATCCGGCCCTGCGGAGGGAGATGCTGGTCCGCTTTGCCCTGGAAGAGAAGCTGGACGCCATCCGCCGGGTCCTGGAAGATTTCGGCGTTACCTATGACGTCTGGTTCAGCGAGCAGTCCCTCCACGACTCCGGCGCCGTCGCCCGGACCATTGCCGACCTGGAGAAGGCCGGATATATTTATGAAAAGGACGGAGCCCTCTGGTTTAAGGCCACCAGTTTTGGCGATGTTAAGGACGAGGTGGTGGTGCGCAAGAACGGCATTCCCACTTACTTTGCCGCCGATATTGCCTACCACCGCAATAAATTCGAACGCGGCTTCGAACGGGTAATAAATATCTGGGGCGCCGACCATCACGGCCATGTAGCCCGCCTCAAAGGTGCCCTCCAGGCCCTGGGCTATGACCCCCGCCGCCTGGAAGTCGTCCTCATGCAACTGGTGCGCCTCTACCAGGGCGGTGAAATCCTGCGCATGTCCAAACGCACCGGCCAGTACGTCACCCTGGAAGAACTGATTGAAGAGGTGGGCCGGGACGCAGCACGCTATTTCTTTGTCATGCTGAAGAGCGACAGCCATCTGGAGTTCGACCTGGACCTGGCCCGGTCACAGTCGGCAGACAACCCGGTGTATTACGTCCAGTACGCCCATGCCCGCATCTGCAGCATCCTGCGCCTGGCGAGGGACAGGGGACTGGAAATACCGCCGGCGCGGGAAGCCAGGCTGGAACTTTTACAGGACCCGGCTGAACTGGAGTTGATCAAGCAGATAGCTGCCTGGCCGGACACCGTGGCCGGGGCGGCCCAGGCCCTGGAGCCCCACCGCTTGACTCGCTTTGCCCATGACCTGGCCGGCCTGTTTCACAGCTTTTATACCAGTTGCCGGGTCCTGGCCGATGACCCGGAGGTCCGCAAAGCCCGCCTGGTACTGGTGGAAGCGACCCGGATCACCCTGCGCAACGTCCTCCACCTCCTGGGAGTCACTGCCCCGGAGAGGATGTAGCATACGGGTAGATTTTGATGCTTAACCTGCCGGCTTTACCTTGACGGGAGCGATTTTCTACCCAAGGGCGAAGCAGCCGGGGGCTGTACCGGGGGATGATAAAGCTTTACAGGTAACGCCTGTAAAATCGCGTTCGCAAATAATGAATACCGGGCTTAGCAATTATTCAACTCACCAGAAAAGCACAACCAGGTCCCGGGGGAGACCTTCCCTCCTGGGATGCCGGTGAAAGTAACCATGCGGAGGATCACTATGCCTGCCAAATTTATCTTTGTTACCGGCGGTGTCACTTCTTCCCTGGGGAAGGGGATAACCGCCGCTTCTTTAGGTAGACTTCTAAAAAGCCGGGGACTCAAAGTAGCCATTCAGAAATTCGATCCCTATATTAACATCGACCCCGGCACCATGAGCCCTTACCAGCATGGCGAGGTCTTTGTAACCGACGACGGCGCCGAAACCGACCTGGACCTGGGTCATTACGAGCGCTTTATCGACATCAGCCTCACCAAGGCCAGCAACGTCACCGCCGGCAAAGTATACTGGTCCGTCATCACTAAAGAACGGCGCGGCGATTTCCTCGGCGGCACAGTCCAGGTCATACCACACATCACCAATGAGATCAAGGCCCGCCTCCTCCGGGTGGCGGAGGAGAGCGACCCGGACGTTGTCATCACCGAGATTGGCGGTACCGTGGGCGATATCGAATCTTTGCCCTTCCTGGAAGCCATCCGCCAGATGAAGAGCGATATCGGCCGCGATCGTGTCCTCTATATCCATGTCACCCTGGTTCCCTACCTGCGGGCCGCCGGCGAAGCCAAAACCAAACCCACCCAGCACAGCGTCAAAGAATTACGCAGCATTGGCATCCAGCCGGATATCATCGTTTGCCGGACGGAACGCCCCTTTTCCCGGGAAATGGAAGAAAAAATAGCTCTCTTTTGTGATATTGACCCCGATGCCGTCATCCAGGCCCGGGATGCCGATTCCATCTATGAGGTCCCCCTGATGATGCAGGAAGAAGGCCTGGACAGCATCGTCGTCGAACGGCTGAAGTTAAACTGCGGTCCTGCTCAAATGGACGACTGGCGGGCCATGGTGGCAAAGTTAAAAAAAATCACCAGGCACCTGGAGATCGCCCTGGTGGGTAAATACGTCACCCTGCCGGACGCCTATTTAAGCGTAGTAGAATCCCTGCGCCATGCCGGCATGTATCACAACGTCCAGGTGGATATCCGCTGGATTTATTCGGCTGACCTGGAACGGGCCGGCGGCCTGAAGCAGCTCCAGGATGCAGCCGGCATCCTGGTACCCGGGGGCTTTGGCGACCGGGGGGTTGAAGGCAAGATCATAGCCGCCCGGTATGCCCGGGAGCACGGTATACCCTTCCTGGGTATTTGCCTGGGGATGCAGCTGGCAGTGGTTGAGTTCGCCCGTCACGTCTGCGGGCTGGAAGCGGCCAACAGCTCGGAATTCAACCCGGAAACGCCCCACCCAGTCATCGACCTTTTGCCGGAGCAAAAGGAGATTGAAGATAAGGGTGGTACCATGCGCCTGGGCCTCTATCCCTGCCGCTTACAGCCAGGTACCCGGGCCCATCAGGCCTATGGCGAAGAAATTATCTACGAACGCCATCGCCACCGCTATGAATTTAATAACAACTACCGGGCCGAACTGACGGCCAGGGGTATGGTTATCAGCGGCACCTCCCCGGACGACCGCCTGGTAGAGATTATTGAGCTGGCGGATCACCCGTGGTTTGTGGCCTGCCAGTTCCACCCGGAATTCAAATCCCGGCCTAACCGGCCCCATCCCCTTTTCCGGGACTTCATCGGCGCCGCCTGCCGGCGGGCCGGGGGAGGTGCAGGCTGATGGCCAGGGAGGCCAGAATTATCGGGCCCGAGGAAGAAAAGCGCTTCGATGCCTTTGTAGCCGGCCATCCCAAGGGGCACTTCCTGCAGTCCTATGGCTGGGGCGAGGTCAAGGCATCTACCGGTTGGCAACCCCTGCGCCTGGTACTGGAGGAAGAAGGGCGGATTATTGCCGCCGCCAGCCTGTTGAAGCGGCGGCTGCCCTATATCAATAAAGCAATCCTTTACGCCCCCCGGGGTCCGGTGGTGGACTTTCACGACCCGGACCTTTTTAGTGAAATCCTGGCGGCCATCAGCCGGGTGGCGCGGCAGGAAGGAGCCATCCTCTTTAAGATCGACCCCGATATCCCTGAGAGCGACCGGGCTGTTAAGGAATTGCTGCAGGAAAAGGGTTTTCGCCTGGCTGCCAGAGGCACCGGCTTTGACGGCGTCCAGCCCCGGCATGTCTTCCGCCTGGATATCACCCCGCCCCTGGAAGAACTCCTGGCCAATATGCACAGTAAAACCAGGTACAACATCCGCCTGGCCGAGAAGAAGGGGGTGGTCATTAAAGAAGACTGCACCCTGGAGGACCTGCCAGTTTTTTATGAAATTTTAAAGGAAACCACCCTCCGGGATCGCTTCCTCGTTCGCTCTTATAATTATTTTGAAACCATGTGGCGGGAAATGGTGGAACGAGGTTATGCCAAGCTCTTCCTGGCCCTCTACCAGGGGGAAGCCATCGCCGGGACCCTGGCCTTTATTATGGGGAATAAAGCCTGGTATCTCTACGGTGCCTCCAGCAACCGCCACCGTAACGTCATGCCCAACTACCTGCTCCAGTGGACCATGATCCGCTGGGCCAAGGAACAGGGCTGCACCATGTACGATTTCCGGGGCGTGCCCGGGGATCTGGACGAAAACAACCCCCTCTACGGCCTCTATCGTTTTAAAAAGGGTTTTAACGGCGTCTTTACCGAGTTTGTCGGCGAGTACGATCTGGTTTATTCCCCCTTTTTTTACTGGCTCTGGCAGACAGCCCTTCCCCTCTACTCCCATGGCTTTCGCCGCCTCCTCTTCTGGAGGAAAAAAGCCAGGGCAGCAGAGGAGTGATCGAATACTTTCTTGAACAGGCAAGGCAAGGTGGTATCTCTTCAGTATGGACCTGGCAAAGCTGACAGAACTGGCCGGACCCCGCTGGATCACCATCGAGGCGACAGCCCTGGCCCACAATCTCAAAGCCGTTAAAGCTCTACTAGCTCCCTCGACCCGCCTCCTGGCCGTTGTCAAGGCCGACGCCTACGGCGCCGGCGCCGTAGAGGTGGCGCGCATTTTCCTGGACGCAGGGGCGGATTACCTGGGGGTAACCACCCTGGCCGAGGGGCTGGAGTTGCGCCGGGCCGGCATTGCAGCCCCCGTTCTCATCATGAGTCCCCTCCTGCCGGAGGAACTGCCGGCAGCCATAACTTCCGGCCTTACCCTGACTGTTAGCAGTCGTTCCGGCGCCGAGGCGATTGCTGCCGCGGCGGCAGCGACCGGGCACCGGGCGCGGGTGCACCTGAAGGTAGAAACCGGGTTGCAGCGTACCGGCCTGGAAGCGGCAGCAGTAGCGCCCCTGGCGCGGGAGATCCTCACCTGGCCCGGGGTAGAACTGGAGGGCGTCTACAGCCATCTGGCCGAGGCTGCCCGGCCGGCGGCAGCCCGGCGGCAGATGGCCTGTTTTCAGCAGGTCCTGGCAGAACTGGAGGAGGAGCATATAGCTATCCCCTTGAGGCATATCTGCAACAGCACCGGTCTCCTTACCCACCCGGAGATGCATCTGGACATGGTCAGAACAGGCACCCTCCTCTACGGCCAGTTCCCCTACCAGGCCCCTCGCAGGGGACTGGCATTAGAAGACCCCTGGCAGTTTAAAGCCCGTATCCTCTTTATTCACGACGTGGCCGCCGGTACCCCGGTGGGCTACGGCGGCGACTACGTTGTGAAAAAAGCCACCCGCCTGGCCGTCATCCCGGTGGGCTATGCCGACGGTTTTGCCCTGACGGCCGTTGCCCGGCCGAAAAACCTCAACGACCTGGCCCGCTATGTGGTCAAGACATTCCTCGCCTACCTGGGTCGGGGCGGGGGCGAAGGGACCACCGTGATCATAGGCGGCCGGACGGCACCGGTGGTAGGCCGGGTGGGGATGCAACTCTCCATGGTCGATGTCGGCCACCTCCGGGAAGTAAAAGTGGGCGAGGAAGTAACTGTAGATTTGCGCCGCCCGACAGCCAGCACCCGCCTGCCCCGGGTCTACTGCCGGGAGGGACGCCCCTACCTGGTGCGAACTGCAACCGGAGAACTCCTGCCAGTGGGTGCCTATCACCTTTCCGCGGGCGTTAACAGTTAAATACAAAATTTAATTGATTAAGCAGGAATTTGGCAACAATCACCGAATACTTTAATGAGCGAAGTGGTAGCGAAAAAGCGGAGCGGTTAGAGGGGGTATTCAGGCCACAGAAACCGGAGGTGAGCTGGTCTGACAGGTAAAAAGGTTATGGTAATCGACGACCAGCCCGGTGTACGCCGTTTAATTGCCGAAGCCCTGAAACAGGCAGGTTTTAATGTTACAGTAGCAACCGATGGCCAGGAGGCACTGGGGAAAATAGCCCTGGAAGAACCTTCTCTGGTCATCCTTGACATGAAGATGCCGGGTATGAATGGCGTAGAGTTTCTCCAGGAGTTACGACGGCGGTTTCTGGCACTGCCTGTAATTGTAATTACAGCTTATAATGAGCTGGACCTGGTGGAGCAGGCCAGTAAGCTGGGGGCCAGTTATTACTTACAAAAACCCTTTGACCTCCAGGACCTTTATCATCTGGTCCGGCAAGCATTACAACCGGGATATATCAGCCGCCAGGCAGTAGGGTAGAGGTTGTGGCTTGTGAGGAGAATTGTTGAGGGCTGTGTTTTGCAGCCCTTTTTAAATTGGTTGGGCAGGAATCCGGGTCATAACGGCGAATATGGAGGGGTGAGGAGGACAAAGTGATGCTTATCTCCACCATGACCGTTGTAGCCCTGCGCTGCCCATCCTGCGGGCGGCTGGAGTTCCACGGCCTCTCCCTTTTTAATTTCTCCGGTCATCACACCTGGCAGATGGAATGTAGCTGCGGCATGGTTCTCATGACCATGGGTACCAGGAAAGGTAGAAACTACTTCTGGCTGCAATATCACTGCGGCATGTGTGATAATATCCATGTCATCTATCACCACCGCCGGGAACTCTGGTCCCAGGAGCTTCTGACCCTTACCTGCAGTGAAACCGACCTGGAGGTGGGGTTTGTCGGACCCCGGGACAAGGTGCAACAGGCGGTCCAGCAACACGACCGTTCCCTGGCGGAAATGGCCGAGGACCTTGGCTTCGGCGGTTATTTCGAGGAGCCCGATGTCATGTACCAGCTCCTGGCCCTCGTTTTCCAGCTCGCCGAGGGCGGGCACGTACGTTGCTGTTGTGGCAATGATAATATAGAAGTCGAAATTTTCCCTGGCCACCTGCAGCTGCGCTGCGACGCCTGCGGGGCTGAGAAGATCCTGCCGGCAAGTACCATAACCAACCTGGAAAAGCCGGAGGACCTGGAGGAAATCCTCCTGCCCGGGCACCTGGCCGGCAGCGACGGGGCAGGTCCCGGCAAGGGCCGGCGCCACCGCCAGAAATCCCCGGTATGATCCAGCATAAACCCAGGGAAAATAAATGGTAAAGGAGATGAAGCCATGCCGTTAGTTACCCTGGCCGAAGTTCTGCGGGAAGCCGACGCCGGCGGCTACGCCGTGGGCGCCTTCAACTGCAACAACATGGAAATCGTCCAGGCCATTATCAACGCAGCCGTTACCACGGGCGCCCCGGTAATCATCCAGGCCAGCCAGGGGGCCATCAAGTACGCGGGGCTGGAGTACATAACCTCCCTGGTCCGGACGGCGGCGAGTCAAGCGCCGGTGCCGGTGGTCCTCCACCTGGACCACGGCACGGACTTTGACCAGGTCCTGCGCTGCCTGCGGGCGGGCTTTACTTCAGTGATGATCGACGGCTCCAAATATCCCCTGGAGGAAAACATCGCCCTTACCCGGAAGGTAGTAGAGATTGCCCATGCCATGGGCGCCTCGGTGGAGGGGGAACTGGGGCGCATCGGCGGTACCGAAGAACAAATCAAGGTTTCGGAGAGGGAAGCCACCATGACCGACCCGGAGGAGGCTCAGCGGTTCGTCCGGGAGACCGGGGTTGACGCCCTGGCCGTTGCCATCGGCACGGCCCACGGGCGCTACCATGGTACCCCCAAACTGGATTTTGAGCGCCTGGCGACCATCGACCGCCTGGTACCGACGCCCATAGTCCTCCACGGCTCCTCCGGGGTTCCGGATGACGACATCCGCCGCGCCGTCGAACTGGGCGTCCGTAAAATCAATATCGACACCGATATTCGCATCGCCTTTGTCGAGGCCACCCGCGCCGTCCTGGCCGCCAATCCCGGCGAGATCGACCCGCGGAAGGTCCTGGGACCGGCCCGGGACGCCGCCGCCAAGGTCATCAGCCATAAGATGCAGGTCTTCGGCTGCGCCGGCAGGGTAAAAAAATAAGGCAATTGCATATTTCCTCACCGGCGTGAAAACCTAATGGTGAACGCCGGAAGGAGGTGGGGAAATATGGCAGGAATCAAGTGCGGCGTGGAGGAATGCCATTACTGGGACAACATGGCCTGTACCGCCGACTCCATCGAAGTCAGGTCCAGCGGGGATCGCCAGGTGGCTACTTCCGACGGTACAGCATGCCATACCTTCCGTCCGAAAAAGAAATAACCCTTGCGGGCCTGAAGAGAGCCCTGCGGCCCATCCGCCGCCGGGCTCTCTTCTTGCAACCCACATTCCGCACCTTTGGATATAATTACCAACGTTTTCTTGGGGCACTAAAAAATACTTCTACCCGCCACCGCGAGGTGGAAAAAGATATATTTCCTTACCGAAGCCGGCAAGTTCAAGAGCTCT
>NZ_MDDC01000009.1 GCF_001875325.1 Neomoorella thermoacetica | reverse complement strand
AGAGCTCTTGAACTTGCCGGCTTCGGTAAGGAAATATATCTTTTTCCACCTCGCGGTGGCGGGTAGAAGTATTTTTTAGTGCCCCAAGAAAACGTTGGTAATTATATCCAAAGGTGCGGAATGTGGGATACAGTAGTAGCCACCTGTGTTTTTTGCACCGTACCCGACCCGGTCCGGGGATTACAGGAAGTATGCCGCGTCTGCCGGCCGGAGGGGAAGATCGTCCTCCTGGAGCACGTCCGCAGCGAGCACTGGCTCCTGGGCCCCCTCATGGATGCCCTCAACCCCCTGGTCCTGTATCTTATCGGGTCCAACATCAACCGGCGGACGGTGACCAACGTGAGGAAGGCCGGTATCTTGATTGAGCGAGAGGAGAATCTGGCAGGGAAAATAGTCAAGTTAATCGCCGGCCGTCCCGGGAAAGCCTGAATTATCCAGGATCCTTAGCAGGTGATACCTGGGCCTATAGCTTTTTTAAGAACATGTTAAATATGGGATCCGGGTCTTGCGTTCCCGTACTGGTTATGCTAATATAACCTACAAAATCACCTTTGCCAAAGCGATGAAGGGGAGTGCCGGCGGCCCACTCCGGTAGGCGAGAGAGCTGGTGGTTGGTGGGAACCAGCCCGGAGGCTGTCGGGAAGCACCCCAGAGTACCCGGCGAAAAATCCTGTAAAAGGAATTAAGCCGGGGCGGTCATGTCCGTTACGCATGTCGAGGGGGCCAGGTTTGGCACGATAACCTGGCCAAGCAGGGTGGCACCGCGGGTAAAACTCTCGTCCCTTTTACTAGGGGCGAGAGTTTTTATTTTGCTGCCTGCTGCTGCCCGGAAGGGGGTGGAAAAAGAGGAGAAATTTACTGTTACCCGCTTTCTGTATAGATGAAGAGATATTTATTTTATAAAGTATTATTTAATTCATTGGGAGGTTGATTTTGGTGACTGACAAGCAGATCCTGCTCTTGCCCGGACCGACGCCGGTGCCGCCGCAGGTGGCCCTGGCTATGGCACGGCCGGCGATAAACCACCGCGGCCCTGAGTTTAAAACCCTGTGGGAGGAAGTTACCTCAGGGTTAAAGGACGTTTTCCAGACCCGCGCTGAGGTGGTAATTTTAACTGCTTCCGGTACAGGCGGCATGGAAGCTGCTGTAGCCAACCTCATTTCCCCCGGTGAAAAGGTGCTGGCCGTGACCATCGGCGCCTTTGGCGAGCGCTTCATCCAGATCTGCCGGGCCTTCAACGTGGAAGTGGAGGTCTTAGCCTTCCCCTACGGTCAGGCGGCCGACCCGGAGGTTATAGCGGAGCGCCTGGCAGCGGACACCGGGCACGAGATTAAAGCCATCCTGGTCCAGCACAACGAGACCTCGACAGGAGTTTTAAACGATATCCAGGCCATCAGCCGCGCCCGGGGGGATCACCCGGCCCTGCTCATCGTGGACAGCATCAGCGGCCTGGCGGCGGCTGATTTGCCCATGGACGCCTGGCATGTCGATGTTGTCATCGCCGGTTCCCAGAAAGCCTTTATGCTGCCCCCGGGATTAACCATGCTGGCCGTGGGCGAGCGCGCCTGGCAGGCGGCTGAGAAATGCTCCAACCAGCGTTTTTACCTGGATATTAAAAAAGCGAGAAACTCGGGCCTGAAGGGGCAGACGCCCTTTACCCCGGCCGTTCCCTTGCTGTACGGTTTAAAAGAATCCCTGCGGCTGCTAAAGGCCGAGACCCTGGCCGGCAGCTATGCTCGCCACGCTTTGATGCGGGACATGGTGCGGGCCGGGGTGCGCGCCCTTGGCCTGAAGCTCCTGGCCGGCGATACAATAGCCTCGCCGGCGGTGACGGCTGTCTGTGTCCCGGAGGGGATGAAACCGGCGGATATAATCAATCCCCTGCGAGAAAGGTTTGGCGTGGTCGTGGCCGGGGGCCAGGGCGATGTTAAAGACCGGGTCTTTCGCATCGGCCACCTCGGGTATGTGAGCTTTAACGACATCCTGGCCGGACTGGCTGCCCTGGAGGCTGTCCTGGCTGACGCCGGGGTGCCGGTGACCAGGGGTGCCGCAGTGGCGGCAGCCAGCGCTATCTTAAGTGAAAGCGTGGCTGGATAAGCGGGGAACCTGGCCAGCAAGGGCTGGCAGGGTACCCGGTGCCAGTATGTTTTGAAGAACTCCTGTTATAACTCATCCGGAGGAAGGGATAATTTTCATGCGTGTTCTAGCTCTTGACGGCGTTGACGAGCAGGGCCTGGCCGCCCTCAGGGAGGCCGGGCTGGAAGTAACGGCCTCCGGTAAAATGGAGGAGGAAGAATTAAAAGAGGCTATTCGCGACTGCGAAGCACTGATCGTCCGCAGCGGCACGAGGGTGACGGCGGCAGCCATTAACGCCGCCAAAAAGTTAAAGATCATCGCCCGTGCCGGGGTCGGCACCGACAACATCGATGTAGCGGCGGCCACTGAAAGGGGTATTGTCGTGGTCAATGCCCCCGAGGGCAATACCATTGCTGCCGCCGAACACACCATAGCCATGATGCTGGCCCTGGCCCGCAATATCCCCCAGGCGAGCGCCGTCCTGAAACAGGGCCGCTGGGAAAAGAAGAAATTTGTCGGCGTGGAACTGCGGGGAAAAACCCTGGGAATTATCGGCCTGGGCAAGATTGGCCGGGAGGTGGCCCGCCGCGCCCGCGGCCTGGAAATGAAGGTTATGGCCTTTGATCCCTATGTAGACCCGGAACAGGCGGCCCGCCTGGAAGTCGAACTGGTACCCCTGGAAACCCTCCTGGCCGGGGCCGATTTTGTAACCCTGCACCTGCCCCTGACTAAAGACACTCGTCGCCTCCTGGACCGGGAGAAGCTGGGGCTCATGAAACAGGGAGCGCGGGTTTTAAATGTCGCCCGGGGGGGCATTATTGATGAAGGAGCCCTCTATGAGGCCCTGCAGGCGGGTCACCTGGCAGGGGCGGCCCTGGATGTCTTTGAGGAAGAACCCCCGGGGCGGAGCCCGCTGCTGGAACTGGAAAATGTCATCGTTACCCCTCACCTGGGGGCTTCCACCCGGGAGGCCCAGGTGGCAGTGGCGGTGGAGGTGGCCGGAGATGTCATCCGTTGCCTCCGGGGTGAACCGGTGCTCAATGCCGTCAATATACCGGTGGTTAGGGGGCACCTGGCGGAGGTTCTCCATCCCTATCTACAGCTGGCGGAGAAGCTGGGCAGTTTCCTCTCCCAGCTGATGGAGAGCCCCATCCTCTCGGCGGAAATCTGTTTTAACGGCGAGCTGGCCGGTTATGACCTGGCCCCCCTGACCAGTTCCTTTTTAAAAGGGCTCTTCCGTCCCCTCCTGGCTGACGCCGTTAATTACGTGAACGCCCCCCTGGTGGCCAAAAAACGGGGTATCCGTATCGGGGAGAAGAAGAGCCCGGAAATGGAATATTTCGCTAACCTGATTAGCGTCCAGGTCCAGGGCCGGCGGGAGGCCCACCACCTGGCTGGAACCGTCAACCAGGACGGGGAACCACGACTGGTAAACCTGGACGGTTACAGCGTGGACACTATCCCGGCCGGCCATCTCCTGGTGATATCGCACCTGGACCGGCCCAGGATTGTTGGACCGGTGGCCCTGGCTATCGGTGACCACGGTGTCAATATCGCGGGGATGCAGGTAGGCCGGCAGGAGCGGGGCGGCCAGGCCGTGATGCTCATAAGCGTCGATTCCGAAGTCCCCCGCGCGGCCCTGGACGCCATTCGCCAGGCGGACGGCGTCCTGGACGTGCGCCAAATCTCCCTTTAAGGCCGCAGGAACATTTGCTCTCCAACGGCAATAGTGGCATAATATTGGCAGGATTATTCGTACCAACTGGTTGAAAGGGGAGCGCCTTGTTTGCTGGATATTAGAGTAGTACGCCAGGACCCGGAAGGTGTGGCCAGGGGACTGGCCCGCCGGGGCCTGGCTGCCGGCCTGGAACACTTCCTGGAACTGGATGCCAGGCGCAGGGGTCTTCTGGTAGAGGTTGAGGGACTGAAAAATAAACGCAACCAGGTTTCAGCCGAGGTAGCCCGGTTGAAGAAGAGCGGGCAGGACGCGACAGGATTGATCGCCTCCATGCGCGAAGTCGGCGACCGCATCAAAGAGCTGGATGAAAAAGTCCGGGCTGTGGAAGAGGAGCTCCGGCAGGAGATGCTGAAACTACCCAACATCCCCCATGCCTCGGTTCCCGACGGCTTAAGCGATGCCGACAACAAGCCGGTGCGTCACTGGGGTGAATTGCCGCGCTTTAACTTTGAACCCCGGCCCCACTGGGAGATAGCAGAAAACCTGGGAATCCTCGATTTCGAGCGCGGCGGTAAGGTGGCCGGGGCCCGCTTTGTCTTCTACCGCGGCGCCGGGGCGCGGTTGGAGCGGGCTTTAATCAACTTTATGCTTGACCTGCACACCATTAAGCATGGTTATACTGAGATCTTCCCGCCCTATATGGTAAATAGCGCCAGCATGCTGGGGACGGGCCAGCTGCCCAAGTTTGCCGAGGATATGTTTCATGTCGAGGGGACGGATTATTACCTCATTCCTACGGCCGAGGTGCCCGTCACCAATCTCTACCGGGGGGAGATCTTGCCCGGCGAGGAGCTGCCTATCTACTATGTGGCCTACAGCGCCTGCTTCCGGGCCGAGGCCGGCGCCGCCGGGAGGGATACCCGCGGGCTCATTCGCCAGCACCAGTTTAACAAGGTGGAACTGGTCAAGTTCACCCGGCCCGAGGATTCTTATGATGAACTGGAGAAGCTGACCCGGGACGCCGAGGAAGTTTTGCAGCTCCTGGGCCTGCCCTACCGGGTGGTAGCCCTCTGCGCCGGCGACCTGGGCTTTTCGGCGGCCAAGACCTACGACCTGGAGGTCTGGATGCCGGGCGCCGCTGCCTACCGCGAGATTTCCTCCTGCAGCAACTTTGAAGACTTCCAGGCGCGCAGGGCCGATATCCGCTTCCGGCCAGGCCCCAAGGAAAAGCCGCGCCTGGTCCATACTTTAAACGGCTCCGGGGTGGCTGTCGGCCGGACGGTGGCTGCCATCCTGGAAAACTACCAGCAGGAAGACGGCACGGTGCTAATTCCCCCCGCTTTGAAACCGTATATGGGGGGAATTGCCTCCATCCAACCGGAGCAGGATTAACTCCATGGACCCGGCCCTTCACGCCCTGACCGGCCAGTACTGGTACTGGTCCCTGTTTTTCTTCATTTACGGCCTGTCGTTCTTCCTGATGGGTTTTGGCATCCTCATCCGCTCCAGGTGGGGAAGCAACCTCAGCCTGGGACGGCGGTTACCCTCCCTGGCCGTATTTGGCCTGTTGCACGGGGCCACGGAATGGGGCTATATCTTCATACCGGCCAGGATGGTAGACGAGGGCTGGCAAACCCTGCGGGGAGCCCTTTTAACCGGCGGCCATGCTTTACTTCTAGCCCTTTCCTATACTTTTCTCCTGGCCTTTGGCCTCAACCTCCTGGTCGATACCAGGAACTGGCCCGGCTGGCTTCGAACCCTGCCGGCCGTTTTCCTGGGGGCCTGGGGCCTGATTTTTTTACTCACCTTTCCCGGCGGCGGGGCAGCCACGGGGCCCTGGCTTATTACCGGGGACATAACGGCTCGTTATTTACTGGCAGTACCGGGGTCGATCTTAAGCGCCCTGGCCGTCCTGGCCCAGAAGGAGGAACTGGCCCGGCTACGGCGCCGTTCCCTCAGGTTTTGCCTGACTGGTTCCGCCGTGGCTCTATTCCTCTATACCTTTGCCGGGGGCCTGCTGGTGCCGCCGGCGACTTTCTTCCCGGCCAGCGTCCTGAATACGGGCCTTTTAATGTCACTTGGCCTGCCGGCCCCTGTCCTGCGCATCCTCAGCAGCGTCCTGGTTGCCTACTTTATCTTCCGCCTCCTGGAGGTTTATGACGCTGAGGAGCAGCATTACCGGGAGGCAGTCAGGGAGCGGGAGATGATCTGGCGGGAAAGGGAAAAGATTCGCCGGGATCTCCACGACGGGGTTATCCAGTCCATTTACGGCCTGGCCCTGGGCCTGGAGCATAGCCGCAACCTCCTCGCCTACAACCCGGCGGCAGCAGCCGGCAGGTTAAAGGCCTTGACCGGCCAGGCCGAAGGGATAATCAACGACCTGCGGGGATACCTGGCCGGGTTGCACCTGGGCCGGGAACTGCCGGCCGATCCGGTGGCCATTATCAAAGAACAGGTGACCAACCTGGCCCGGGGTACAGGATTAGATATCACCTGGCAAATACAGGGAAAAATTGCAGCCGGCCTGGATACCGAACAGCGAGATCACCTCTACCATATGGTGGCGGAGATCTGCAGCAATATCCGCCGCCATGCCCGGGCCAGCCGGGTCCGGGTCCAGGTGGTTCTGGGCGGGGAGGGTTTTAAGGTTACAATTAAAGATAACGGCACCGGCCTGGTGGCAACGGTGCCGGATCACGGCCAGGGATTAATCAACCTGCGGCAGAGGGCGAACCTGGCCGGAGGCTGGCTGGAAATTGCAGGTTCACCCGGCCGGGGCACAACGGTAACCTTCTGGTTGCCTTACTCTACCGGCGGCGGGAGGGAAGGGGATGGCCATCCGCGTAGCGCTGGTTGATGATCATGCTCTGGTACGGGAAGGGCTCAGAGCCCTCCTGGAGCGAGAAGGGGACATTGAAATAGTGGGTGAGACTGGCTCGGCTGACGGGGTGCTGGCCATGGCAGAGGAGTCCCGGCCGGAGGTAGTAGTTATGGATCTCCAGCTGGGCGCGGGCCGGAACGGCGTCGAGGCCACCAGGGAGCTGGCAGGGAAAAAACCGGAAATCAAGGTCGTCATCCTCAGCATGTATGACGACGAAGAGCTGGTCTTCCGGGCCCTGGAGGTGGGGGCCAGGGGTTATGTATTAAAACGGGCCGGGGTGGAGGAGCTGATAACGGCCATCCGCCTGGTGGCCAGGGGGGAGGCTTACCTGGACCCCCAGATAGCGCGGCGGGTGATAGAGGGCCTGCAAGGAAGGCTACCCTTCACCAGGGCGTCCCGGCCGGAAGGGCCGGAGCTTACCGAGCGGGAGTTAGAAGTCCTGCGCCTGGCCGCCGAGGGCCTGACCAACGCCGAGATCGCCCGGCGCCTGGTCATCAGCGTTAAAACCGTCCAGGCCCACCGGGCCAATATCATGCAAAAACTGGGCCTCCACGACCGGGTAGATCTGGTCAAATATGCCATTAAAAACGGGATCCTCAAGCTGGATTCCATCTAGATACGAAGACGGGGTATAGGGTATTGAATCTAGGGCGAAAATAGGTTCCCGAACCGATGGGCTCTTTCTCCTCCGGCAGGTATATTAAAGGTGCAAAGCCTATCCAAGGGGGGAGAGGGAATGCTTAATTTGTTAAGGGACCGCCGTCTGAGTATCCTCTGGACAGTCGTACGGATCTGGCTGGGCTGGCAGTGGTTGCAGGCAGGCCTGCACAAGCTGGCGGACCCCAAGTGGATGGAAACCGGTGTAGCCCTCAAGGGATACTGGACCAAAGCCGTAGGTACCCCCGGACTTATTCATTACAGCTGGTATAAAGCTTTTCTCAGCGGATTGTTAAACAGCGGTTCTCACACCTGGTTTGCCAAGCTGGTGGCTGTAGGGGAATTCCTGACGGGGTTGGCCCTCATTCTGGGGGTGCTAACTGTTTTCTCCCTGGTTGTTGCCGCCTTTATGAATTTCAATTATATGCTGGCCGGCACCACCAGTACCAACCCTGTCCTGTACACCCTGGCCATTATCCTGCTCCTGGCCGGCAGCGCGGCCTATTACTATGGCCTTGATCGGGTGATTTTACACTACCTGCGGCGGGACAGAAAAGATGCTTTAAGTAAGCCTGTACCGGCCCAAAAGTAATAACAGTTTGCCCCAGGCAACTCCGGTTTTACGTGGAACCGGAGTTGCCCTTTTCATGCCGGCCGGGGGGTTTACGGAGAAAACCTTTTGACAGCTGGCAGGAGCATATGTTATACTATCTTTGCTAGTCCTGGAGGGGTGTCCGAGTGGTTTAAGGAGCTGGTCTTGAAAACCAGTGATGCTCTCACGGGCACCGTGGGTTCGAATCCCACCCCCTCCGCCAGTAAGCAATCATGGAGAGATGGCCGAGTAGGTCGAAGGCGGTCGCCTGCTAAGCGATTGTACAGGACTAAAACCTGTACCGTGGGTTCGAATCCCACTCTCTCCGCCAAATCGACTGGCGCCTGGAAAGGCGCCAGTCGCCTTTCTACCAAACTTTCATGACTTGACGCGGGCCGTTAACTCTGTTAAAATAAACGTTGTCAGTAAAAATAAAAACGTGCGCCCGTAGCTCAACGGGATAGAGTAACTGGCTACGAACCAGGAGGTTGGGGGTTCGAGTCCCTCCGGGCGCGCCATTTTATGTCTTTGCGTCTGTAGCTCAGGTGGATAGAGCAGCGGTTTCCTAAACCGCGTGCCGGGGGTTCGAGTCCCTCCAGGCGCACCAGGATAGCAGCGGGGTGGCCTTTATGGACCACCATTTCTATATGGGCGAGGCCCTGGTCGAAGCCAGGAAGGCCTTTGACCTGGGAGAAGTCCCCATCGGGGCGGTAATAGTAGCAGGCGGGGAGATTATCGCCCGGGCCGGCAACCGCCGGGAAACCCTGGCTGACCCCACGGCCCATGCCGAGATCATCGCCCTGCGGGCGGCAGCCCGGGTACGAGGCGACTGGCGGTTAACAGGTGTTACCTTGTATGTCACCCTGGAACCCTGTCCCATGTGTGCCGGTGCCCTGGTCCAGGCCCGCATCTGCCGGCTGGTTTACGGGGCCCCGGACCGGCGCGCCGGAGCGGTAGATTCCGTGGTCAACCTGGTGGAGAATCCCCATTTTGACCACCAGGTAGAAGTGATTCCCGGCATCAGGGAAGAAGAGTGCCGGGAGTTAATAAAAAAGTTTTTCCAGATGCGGAGAGATGGCTGAGCTGGTTGAAGGCGCTCGACTCGAAATCGAGTGAAGGCGATGAGCCTTCCGTGGGTTCGAATCCCACTCTCTCCGCCATTATAGTATAGCGAGGGGGTTCTGCCGTTACAGGTGGAACCCCTTTTAGTAGTTCGACAGGGAGTTATTTTCCCGGTATGCTCAGAAATCCAAGGTTAAGTCCCATTATAAAATGGGCCGGCGGCAAAGAAAGGGAACTTCGCTACATCCTCCCCAACCTCCCCTGCGGGGTTCGCAATTACTATGAACCCTTCGTCGGCGGCGGGGCCGTCTTTTTTGCCGTTGACCGGCCGGCCATGTATATCAATGATAAAGCCCCGGAGCTAATTGCCCTTTATACCATGATTCGTGAAAATAACCGGGAGTTTTTTCAAACCCTGGAGGCCCTGGCCTGGAGCTGGGAACGCCTTGCCATAGTTGCCAGGGATAGCGGTGCGATCTTGGAAGACATTTACAAGAAGTATGCCCGCGACGTCTATTCCGGCGCGCAACTGCCCGGGGCAGTGGTAGAGTTCATTAACAGGCGGGGGCGGGAGTTAAGGGAGGTTCTGGCACCCCCTGTTAACCCGGAAAACTTTATCGGGGAAATAAAAAGGAACCTCCTCAACAAGATAACCAGGATGAAAAAAATTGCCGCCCGGAAGGGCCCCCTGGACAGCGAGGATATCCTGGCCAACCTGGAAGGCGCCTTTAAAAGTGCTTTCTACATGCACTGCCGCTACCTGTACAACCATACTGCGACCCTCGGCCTGGGCCCGGGACCTGCCACCGCCCTCTTCTACTTTATCCGGGAATACTGCTATGCCGCCATGTTTCGTTATAACAGGCGGGGCGAATTTAACGTCCCCTACGGAGGTATTTCTTATAACGATAAGGATTTCGCCCGGAAGGTAGGCTACCTCAAATCCCGTGAGGTACGCGAACACCTGGGTAAGGCCAGGATTTTTTGCCTGGATTTCGAGGAGTTCCTCCGCCAGACTGCCCCCGGGCCGGAGGATTTTATCTTCCTGGACCCGCCCTATGATAGTGATTTCAGCGCCTATGCCGGGATGTCCTTCGGACCAGCCGATCAAGCGCGCCTGGCAGCCTATCTCGCCGGCGAGTGCCGGGCCAGGTTTATGCTGGTTATTAAAAATACATCCTTTATTTACGACCTCTACCGGGACCGCGGCTTCAGAATCCGGGTTTTTAACAAAAAGTACCAGGTCAGCTTCCAGAACCGGAACGATAAGTCCGCCAGGCATCTGATGATTACCAATTATTGACTTTTAGGAAGGCTCCCGGCACGACGAACTGTAACCGGTGAGAGCTTGAAGATGCCACACTGCCTTTTGTTTGCAGCGAGCAAGCTTCTACCGAAAGGAGAATTGGTCGAAGGCTGTGCCGGGGGATGATCTTAGGCAAAAGACGGCTTGCAATTAAGCCTAATTAGCTGTATAATAAACTAGCTAACAGATTTAACTGTAAACGACCATCAGTTTGGCGCGGAGAGATGGCTGAGTGGTCGAAGGCGCTCGCCTGGAGAGCGAGTAGACGGGTCACAATCCTGTCTCGTGGGTTCGAATCCCACTCTCTCCGCCATTTTAATTTTTCCAGTTTTGACCGTGCTAGACGGGGAGGTAGCGGTGCCCTGTAACCCGCAAACCGCTATAGCGGGGTCGAAGTCCCACTGGCGGACCTGACCTGTGGGGTCCGGCCGGTGTAAGGGGCGAAGAGAGCCGGGTCCTGCGCGACGAGAACTCATGAACCCCGTCAGGTCCGGGAGGAAGCAGCGGTAAGTGAGCAGCCTCGGGTGCCGCAGGGTTACCTGGTTGGAGTTACCTGCACCGGTAACGCCCGGAGGCCATGTTCAACAGTGGGTGCACGGTCACTTAAGGTGACAAGAAGGGATTATTCGGAAGGTGAATAATCCCTTTTTTACATACCTGTTTTCCTACCTGACGGCGGTTATTTGCAGGTGCACTATTATCCCGGCAAAAGAAGGTGAAGGAATTGGCCCAGTACCAGGCCCTGTACCGGCAGTGGCGGCCCCGCACCTTTGCCGAGGTGGTGGGGCAGGAACATATAACCAGGACCCTTCGTAACGCCCTGCTTACCGGGCGCCTGGTCCACGCCTACCTTTTCTGTGGCCCCAGGGGTACGGGGAAAACCAGTACGGCGAAAATACTGGCCCGGGCCATCAATTGCCTGGCACCCCGGGAGGGGGAACCCTGTAACGAATGCGCCAATTGCCGGCGTATCCTGGCCGGAAACTCCCTGGACGTCCTGGAGATGGACGCCGCCTCCAACCGGGGGATTGACGAGATCCGCAATCTGATTGAAAAAATACCCCTGGGCCCGGTAGAAGGCAGGTACAAGGTTTATATTATCGATGAAGTCCATATGCTGACCCAGGAGGCATTTAACGCCCTCCTGAAAACCCTGGAAGAGCCCCCGGCCCATGCAGTCTTTATTCTGGCTACCACCGAGCCGCGCAAGGTTCTGCCGACCATCCTTTCCCGTTGCCAGCGCTTTGATTTTCACCCCCTGACGGTAAAGGCCATTGCCGGTCGCCTGCAGGAAGTGGCAGCAGCCAACGGGGTGGAGGTTGAGCCCGGCGCCTTGAGCCTCTTATCCCGCAAGGCTGCCGGCGGCTTGCGGGATGCCCTCAGCCTCCTGGACCAGATCCTGGCCACCGGTACCCGGGGACCGGTGACGGCCGGGCAGGTGGCAGTTACCCTGGGCACGGCGCGACTGGACACCCTCCTGGCCCTGACCGGTGCCCTGGCTACCGGCGACGGTGCCGGGGTGTTGCACCTGGTGGATAAAGCCCTGGCGTCCGGTATCGAGCCCCAGCGCCTGCTTGAAGACTTGCTCGATCATACCCGTAACCTTCTTCTCTTAAAAGTGGACCCAGGCGCCGGCTCCCTGACCGGCCTTTTGCCTGAGGAAGTGGAGCAGGTGGCGGCCCAGGCACGGCAGTTTGACCACCATCGCCTGCTGGACCTCATAGAAAGGCTACAGCAGGGTGGAGCGGCCCTGCGCCGGAGCAACCAGCCGCGAGTTATCCTGGAGATGACCCTGGCCGGCTACCTGGTTGCCCCGGGACCCTCCCTGGAGGAACTGAGCCGCCGGGTGGCGAAACTGGAGGCACGCCTGGCTGCCCTGGAAGGCCCCACTCCTGGCAGGGCCCGGGAAAGGGTAGCTGCCAGGAACCCCGGAGAAGGGAACAGGCCGCCGGTTGCCCCGGGGAGCCGGGCTGATGCCGGCGGGCAGGAACGGGAAAAAAGCGGCCTGCTTGAGGCCCCCGGGGAAGGGTTTCCTGGCGGGCAGACCCGGGTAATTAACCGCTGGGAACTCCAGCAGGCTGCAGGCAGGGACCGGGCAGGGCTGGCCGGGCCGGAGACTGCGACCGGCCAGGAAACCAGTTCGCCGGCATCCCCGGAGCTGGAACTGGCTGCAGTGCAGGAACGCTGGCCGGAAGTCCTGGCTGCCGCCCGCAGGGAAAGCATCCGGCTGCAGGCCTTCCTGCGGGAGGGCGAACCGGTGGCGGTAGCTGGTGATACCCTGACCCTGGCCGTCAAAGCCGATTTTCACCGGGGCATGCTGGAGCAGCCTGGTAACAGGCAGAAAGTGGAGAAAGCCCTGGCTGCGGTCTTCGGCCGGCCTTTAAAGGTAGTCATTACCTCCGGGAGACCCTCCCCACCGGGGGACACCGGCGATACCTTGACCCGGCTGGTGAACTTTTTCGGGGCGGACAAAGTGGAGATCAAGGACTGACAGACCTGAAGGAGGATTGAATCAATGGGCATGGGCAATATGAACAAAATGATGAAACAGATGCAGAAGATGCAGGCCCAGGTAGCCAGGCTCCAGGAGGAACTGGGGGAAAGGACGGTTGAGGCCAGCGCCGGCGGTGGGGTAGTAAAAGTTACGGTCAACGGTCGCCAGGAACTAGTCAGCATTGTAATTGACCCTGCGGCCGTTGACCCTGAAGACGTGGAGATGCTCCAGGACCTGATCCTGGCGGCCGTCAACGAAGCCCTGCACCAGTCCCAGGAGATGGTGACCAGGGAAATGGCGAAGATTACCGGCAATATCTGCCTGCCGGGGTTCTAGGGTATGTATTACCCGGAGCCCCTCAATAAACTGATTGCCGCCCTGGGCAGGCTGCCCGGCATCGGACCCAAAACAGCCCAGCGCCTGGCCTTCCACATCCTTAAAGTTCCGGCCAGCGAAGCCCGGGACCTGGCAACTGCTATCCAGGAAGCGCGGCAGAAGACAATCTATTGCTCCATCTGTGGCAACTTCACTGACAGGGATCCCTGCCGTCTATGCAGTGACCCGGAAAGGGATCACTCCTGCATCTGCGTGGTTGAAGAAGCACGGGACATTATAGCCCTGGAGAAAACACGCCAGTACCGGGGCCTGTACCACGTCCTCCAGGGTGCCATATCCCCCGTGGATGGTATCGGCCCGGAACAGTTACGGATCAAGGAGCTCCTGGCCCGGCTCCAGGGCGGGAAAGTCAGGGAGGTCATCCTGGCCACCAATGCCGATGTCGAGGGGGAATCCACGGCCCTTTACCTGGACAAACTGCTGAAAACCCTGGGGGTGAAGGTTACCCGCCTGGCCTACGGCCTGCCCGTCGGCGGCGATCTGGAATACGCCGATGAGGTTACCCTGGCCCGTGCCTTTGCCGGCCGCCGCGAGATAGAATAAAATGAAATAGAGTAAAAAAGTTGGCAAGAAATAATTCCCAGCTGCATATCCTATCACCAAAGGCAGTTGGGAGGTGGCCGGTTTATGGAACTGGGATTCAGGGAAGAATTGGAAAAGGTGGCTGAAGCCATCAGGGAAGCCAGGGAGGAATGGCTGGCGGCCCAGCGTTTTTTTGCCGAGGTTACGGAACCGGACCTGATTGATCAGGCCATCTACCGGCTGGAGGCGGCAGAAAGAAGGTACATGTATTTGTGGAAAGTAGTCCGTAACCGGGGACAGGCCTGGCATAATTTCGATCTGTAGGGGGTAATGGCCGTGGCTGGCGATACCATCCAGCTCCTTTTTGCTGCCCTGTTCCTGCTCTTCCTGATTTATCTCCTGGGCAGTATTTTTTTAAAACCCCTGAAGCTGGTCTTGAAAATCATAATCAACTCCTTCTTTGGCCTGCTAATCCTCTGGGCCTTTAATTTCTTCGGTGCCTATTTTCACTTTTTTATCCCCTTAAACTGGCTCACAGTCTTAATCGCCGGTTTTCTGGGCCTGCCAGGCCTGGTTTTGCTGATTTTTTTACGCCTGGTACTGGGAGCCTGAGGCCGGGGCTGGACAGGCCAACAACCTGAACCTGGATTTTATTTCAAGCCCGGTTGCCCCGGGTTTTTTATTTTCCTTTCATACTCGGCCCGGTGATGAAACATACTAAAGGCGAGGTGAGGGCTTGGCGCGCATAGCAGAGGCCTATGTAGGCGAGTACGGCAGCGGCAAATCGGAAAACGCCATTAACCGGGCTGTCTACTTACGCAGGCAGGGCCGGGCAGTCGCCCTGGCCGACCTGGATACTGTAGAACCATGTTATACTCTGCGACCCCTGAAAAAAGAGCTGGCAGAACAGGGTATAGAGGTCCTGGGGTGGGAAACAGGACAGGTAACTGGCTGGGGTGAAGCCGGGACTGTACTTCACCCGGCGGTCCGCTGGGCCCTGCGCCGGGAAGGCAGCGTTATTATCGATGTCGGCTACGGGGTAGCCGGGGCAAGGACTTTACATTTACTGGAGGACGTGGAGGAGGACCCCGACCTCCGGGTCCTGGCAGTTATTAACACTACCCGGCCGGCTACGGCCACGGTGCCGGCTATAATCGATCATGTCCGCTCTCTGGGGCGGGTCGACGGTCTCATCAATAACACCCACCTGGGCGACGAGACCACGGCTGCCCTGGTACAGGAGGGTGCGGGGATAGTAACCACCGCGGCCCGGGAACTGGGACTACCGGTGGTGGCTACGGCTGTAGTAGAGGAACTGGCTCCCCACCTGGGGGAGCGGGACCGGGAAGGCAATCCCGTACGGGTGATCCACCGCTACATGCCCCGGGCCTTCTGGTAGAACCCCCGTGGCCATGCGGGGGAGCTCCCATGGGGCTATCGCCCCTGCCAGCGAACCATGAAAATGCAGGCTGAGCTAGGGGCTGGAGGATACAGGCGGAGGGCGACCTGGTTCGAGGCGTCAGATACTTGCGCGAAGCCGGTAGCTTCGCGGCGGTGAACTAATCACTTCATTTGGTAGAACCCTATATTCGGAGACGGTGGATATATGGCCGCTAAACCCATTGAAGGCGAGCAAAGGGCATTCATGACCGGCAATGAGGTTGTCGCCTGGGCCGCCCTGGCGGCAGGGGCTGACATCATGTACGGCTACCCCATTACGCCCCAGAACGAGATCATGCACTACTGGACCCGCATGGCTCCCAGGTACGACCGGGGTTTTTTACAGACCGAGGACGAAATATCAGCCGGGTTTACTACTGTGGGCGGGGTCCTGGCCGGCAAGAGGGCCTTTACGGCCACCGCCGGGCCGGGCAATGTCCTCATGCAGGAGGCCATGTCCATGGCCGAGATGATGCGCCTGCCCACCGTGGTGGTCGTGACCCAGCGGGGCGGCCCATCGACGGCCACGGTCATCTATTCCCAGCAGGAACTCAACCTGACCTGCTTCGGAGGCAATGGCGAGGGACTGAGGATTGTTTATTCCACCTCATCCCACCAGGACCTTTTTAACTATACCATAAAGGCCTTTAACACCGCCTGGAAATATCGTTTCCCTACCTTTGTACTGGGGGACGGTTACCAGTCTAAAATGCGGGAACCGGTTACCATCTATGACCCCGCGACCAGGGGTATTGTCATGGAAGAGTGCCGGCCTATGGTCGGCCTGCCGGGTATAGCCGGGATAGATCGCGAGCCGGCCCACCTGCGCAATACCTACAACCTCGAGGATGAACTTTACGACCGGCTTACCGCCTCAATTAAAGACTACCAGGCCATGATCCCGGAAGTAGTCGAATGGGAAGCCTGCGCTGTGGACGACGACGAGATCCTGGTCATTGCCCACGGGGTTGTTTCCAGGGCCGCCCGGGCAGCCGTAGACTCCCTCCGGGAAGCCGGCATTAAGGCCGGGTACTTCCGGCCCATTACCCTGCGACCTTTCCCGGAGGAAGCCTTGCAGCCCCTGGCTGCCAGGGCGCAACGGATCCTGGTGGTCGAGTCGGCCCACGGCCAGCTGGAACGCCAGGTCAGGGCCAGTCTCTATGGCCTGGAAACGCCCGTCAGCGGCTACCTGCGGCCGGGTATGGGCATTACCCCGGAGGAGATAATCGGCGCCGTTCAACAAACTTTAAGGAGCTGATTTTATGGCCCTGGCTGCTCAGCCGCAAATGCCGCGGGTCTGGCGGGCCGAAACCAAGCCCCATAAGTTTTGCCCCGGCTGCGGCCACGGTATTATCCTCAAGGCCCTGGGTGAAGCCATCGATGCCCTGGGTATCCAGGAAAGGACCATTTTCGGCTGCGATATAGGTTGTTCCCTCCTTTCCTGGGACTTTTTCAACCTGGATACCATCCAGACCCATCACGGCCGGACAACCCCGGTCCTGGTAGGGATAAAGCGGGTCCGGCCGGAGCTGGTGGTTGTTTCCTACATGGGTGACGGCGGCGCCTATGCCATCGGCGCCCAGCACCTGGTCAGCAGCGCCGTGCGTAACGACCTGGTAACCATCATCGTCGTTAACAACACCCAGTACGGTATGACCGGCGGGCAAATGGCGCCAACCACCCTCCCCGGGCAAAAGACCGAGACAACCCCCTACGGCCGTGACGTCAAGCTCACCGGCCGGCCTATACTGGGACCGGAACTGGTGGCTGCCGTCGCCCCGCCCGGAGCCTATGTGGCCAGGGGCAGCATTGCTAACGTGGTCCAGCTCAAGAACTTTATTCAGAAAGGTTTGCTAAACCAGATAGAGGGACGGGGAATAGCCTTTATCGAGGCCCTGTCGGCCTGCCCGACCAACTGGCGTACCAATGCCGCCGAAACCTGGCGCTTTATTGAAAAAGAAATGGCTGCCTATTTTCCTACCGGGGAATTAAGGACCCCCGGCGAGGCAAAAAACGGCCAGGCCGGGGAGGGAACGCCCGGTGCCCCTGAACATTAAGATTGCCCTGGCCGGGGAAGGCGGCCAGGGAGTCCAGTCCGTAGCCGAGATTCTAACTGAAGCTGCCTACCGCGCCGGTCACCAGGCCCTGTATATCCCCAACTTCGGGGTAGAACAACGGGGCGGTGTTTCGGTGGCCTTCGTCCAGGTAAGCGAACAGCCGGTGAGTGCACCCAAATTTACCACCGGGGATATAGTCGTGGCTCTAAGCTACCGGGCTGTGGAACGGGTAAAGCAGTATACCGGCGCGGCGACCACCCTGGTCTATGACGCCAGCCTGGAGGAAGAAGTCCGTGAGGTATATGGGGATCAGCCCAGAAAGCTGGCCGTCCCTGCCCTGGAGATAGCCCAGAAGGAGATGCACCCCCGGGTTTTTAATGTCATTATCCTGGGGGTGCTGGTGGGTCTCACCGGTTTCCTGAAACAACAGGAAGTAAAGGAAGCCCTGGAACGCCAGTTCGGCCATAAATTTGCCCGGGATCCCAGCCTGCGGGATCTGAACTATCGCGCCCTGGAAAGGGGCTACCAGCTGGGCAGCAGGAGGGGAGCAAAATGAGCGTAGCTTTTAAAGCCATTACTACGGAAAACGGCAAGGGCATCTTTCACCTCTTCCCGGCCCTTTGCAAAGGCTGCGGCTTGTGCATCGAGAAATGCCCGGTGGATACCATTGGCTGGGCCAAACAACTGGGGGCCTTTGGTACGCCGGTGGTCGAACCCGGTCATGGTAAACCCTGCATTGCCTGTAAAAAGTGCCAGCTGGTCTGCCCCGACGCCGCCATCTGGATTGAGCGCCGCGACGGCAAGGGCCGGTCTGACAGCGGACGGCAACCTGAATGAGAACTCCGGTGGCATGTGGGTTATCAAGTACGGCCTTAACAGGAATAATATCATCGGCATGGAACCGGTCTTTTCCAGCAGTGGAAATTGTGCAAATTGGAGGCGTAATTGATGCCAATGTTCAGGAATTAAACCTCAATGCCATTATTATCGGCTCGGAGGGCCACTTTTGATTCATAGTTCATATACCCACCTGTAGCCGAATAGGATCATCCTGGGGGTGAAGGGGATGATCCTGCTCTGGCGCCGGCACCGGCTTAGTAATGTCCTGATCCCGGTGCTTTTGTTTTTCCTGGGGCTCCTGCTGGGGGCCCGGCTGGCCGACCACCAGCCCCTGGCGACCCTGGTGGGGCGTACCAACAGGCTTTTACCCATTTACAGTGTGGGCACTACGGAAAAAAAGGTCGCCCTTTCCTTTGACGCTACTTGGGGGGCGGAGTATACCCCGAAATTGCTGGCTACCCTCAAACAGCACGGCGTCAAGACGACCTTTTTTCTTACCAATATCTGGCTTAAAAGATATCCCGATGTGGCCAGAAAGATAGCCGCCGACGGCCATGAAATCGGCCTGCACTCGGCCTCCCATCCCCATTTTACCGCCCTGAGCCCGGCGGAAATGGAAAAGGAGTTGCAGGAGAACAGCCGTATGGTTACGGAGGTGACGGGTTATAAGGCTGAGCTTTTCCGGCCGCCCTTTGGGGATTATAACGACACAGTTATCCGGACGGTGGAGAGGCTGGGTTACCGGGCCATCCAGTGGGATGTCGATTCCCTGGACTGGCAGGAGCAAATGACGGCCACGGATATCTATAACCGGGTGGTCAAGGGCATCAAGCCGGGCTCCATTGTCCTGTTCCATAATAATGGCCGTTATACGGCCGATGTCCTGGGACCCCTCCTGGATAAGCTGAAGGCTGACGGCTATCAGGTGGTGCCGGTGGGGCAGCTAATTCTCAAGGGTGATTACTATGTGGACCACGCCGGGGTCCAGCGCGCCGGGCGCTGAGGGACTGGAGCGCTCAGTTGGCCCGCCGGGAACCACCAGAGCCCGGGACCTGTACCCCGGCCCGGAGAAAGGTATTTATGAAATCGGGAATGCCAAGGGCCGATGGAGGGTGTTTCACCCCTACGGCAAGTATGTTACAATAGAAGGGTGAAGACCCAAGGGCGGGCGCCTCTATGGGAGGCGCTTTTAAACTATCGTCAACAAGGACTTAACTCCTGGCATACCCCCGGTCATAAGGACGGGGCCTATACCTTGCCCGCATGGCGGAATTCCCTGGGGGCAGCCCTGGCCCTGGACCTGACCGAGGTGCCGGGTTTGGATAATCTGGCCTGTCCCGGGGGAGCCATAGCCGCCGCCCAGGAGCGGGCGGCCCGCTTTTATGGCGCGGCACGGACCTTTTTCCTGGTAAACGGCGCCAGTGCCGGACTAATGGCCGTCATCCTGGCCACCTGCCGCCCCGGGGAAGAAGTTTTACTGCCCCGGTACGCCCACCGGGCGGTTTTTAATGGTCTGATTTTAAGCGGTGCCCGGCCGGTTTACCTGGCCACTGAATGGCTGGCCAGTCCGGGCCTGCCCCTGGGGGTAGCCCCGGACAGCCTGGCCCGGGCCTTACGGGAGCATCCCGGGGCCAGGCTCCTGCTCCTGGTCCACCCTACCTACGAGGGTATAGTACCCCGGAGCGAAGAACTAATTGCCCTGGCCCACGCCCACGGCGTGGCAGTCCTGGCCGACGCCGCCCACGGGGCCCACTTTGGACTGGCTCCGGGCCTGCCGCCGTCTCCCCTGGACCTGGGAGCTGATTTTGTCGTCCAGAGCAGCCATAAAACCCTGGCGGCCCTGACCCAGGCAGCCATGCTGCACCTGCGGGAGGAGGCCGCGGCGACAGGGGTGGCGGCAGCCCTGAACCTGCTCCAGACTACCAGTCCTTCCTACCTCCTGATGGCTTCCCTGGATACGGCCCGCCTCCTGGCGGAAGAACAGGGCCGGCAGGACTGGGGCCTGGCGGTGGCCCGGGCTACCGCGGCCCGGGCCGGGCTGGCCCGGGCCGGGCTACCGCCCCTGTCAGCGGCGGATGTTACCGGGCCGGCGGCCAGCGGCCTGGATGTAACCCGCCTGCTCCTGCCTACGGCGCCCCTGGGCCGGAGGGGGACCGAGGTAGCTGCCGCCCTGCGCCGGTCCGGCCATGAGGTAGAACTGGCGGGGGCGGATTATATCCTGGTAATCATCACCCCGGGCGACGGGGAAGAGAAGATCGAGGCCCTGCTGGCTGCCCTGCTGGCCCTGCCGCGAGCCGCCGGCAGGCAGCCGGCAGCTTTAACCCCGGCCCCGCTCGCCGGGATGCCCGAGGCGGCTTTGACGCCCCGGGAGGCCTGGCTGGCCCCCCGGCGGGAGTTGCCCCTGGGGGAGGCGGCGGGGAAGATTGCCGCTGAACTCATTGCCCCCTGCCCCCCGGGCCTGGCCCTGGCGGTACCGGGGGAGGTCCTGACGCCGGAGGTCCTCCGGCGGCTCAGGGATTTACGGGGACCAGCCGGCCGGGTGCTGGTAGTGGATGCCTGACCTGGCAGGATGCACGGTAACCGGGATGCCCGGCGGGCCAGGGAAATGTTGGCAGCTTTTATGAATTTAATCCTGGGACGGCAGGTAATGGAGATATGGGCAGAGGCCTTTTTATAACCCTGGAGGGGCCGGACGGTTCCGGCAAAACTACCCAGATGGAACGGCTGGAAGAATACCTGCACCGGCGGGGGCTGGCAGTGGAGCGTACCCGGGAACCGGGCGGGACGCGGCTGGCCGAGGCCATCCGCCGGTTGCTCCTGGAACCTTCTTTTAGCCCTGTTGATGCCCGGGCGGAGCTTCTCCTCTACGCCGCCGCCCGGGCCCAGCATGTAGCCGAGCGGATTCGCCCGGCCCTGGCGGCGGGAAAGATCGTCCTGTGCGATCGCTTCAGCGATTCTACCCTGGCCTACCAGGGATACGGCCGCCGGCTGGGAGCAGAACTGGTCGACCGGCTCAATGACCTGGCCACCGGTAACCTGAGGCCGGATATAACTTTTCTTATTGATGTCCCGGTGGCAATCGGCCTGGGCAGGCGCCTGGGCGGCAGCGACCGGCTGGAACAGGAAGACCTGGAGTTTCACCGGCGGGTACGCCAGGGTTACCTGGACTTGGCCCGCCGGGAACCCCGGCGGGTGCACCTCATTGACGGCACTCCCTCCCCGGATGTGGTCTGGAAGGAGATCAAGGGGATCCTGGATGCCCGGTTGAACAGAATATATAAAGAATCGCGGGGCTGATTACGGGGGTAGGTACTATCGTGCTCCTGGCAACAGGTCGCCGCCAGCGAAAGGATGCAATCTGTGGCCGGATGACGAAACTGCAAAACTCAATAGTTACCCCTTTAAGCCTCCGGTGATGGCCATTCCGCGAGGACCCTGGAACGAGCGTGGTAAAACCAGCCGGGGAAAAGATATTTTCCGGGAGGTGGCAACAGATTTTGACGGCACACCAGCAGTTACAACAGGCTTTACAGGCGGGGAAACTGGCCCATGCCTATCTCCTGGTAGGAGGGAGCGAAGAAGGACGCCGGGCCGAAGCCATCTACCTGGCTACAGCCCTGAACTGCCGCCACCTCCAGGGAGGCGAACCCTGCGGTAGCTGCCACTCCTGCCGCCAGATGGCCGGCGGTAACCATCCCGATTTCTACCTCCTGGAGCCCCGCGGCGCCAATTTAAAGATTGCCCAGGTAAGGGAACTGGAAGCCAGGCTGGCCCTCCAGGCCTTCCAGGGCGGGGTCAAGGTGGCTGTCCTGGCCGGGGCCGACACTATGACGGCAGCAGCAGCCAATTGCCTTCTCAAGACCCTGGAAGAACCGCCGGAAGGGACTTATCTAATCTTACTGGCCGACCAACCGGACCTCCTATTGCCCACCATTCGCTCCCGCTGCCAGGAAATCCGCCTGGAAGGGACAATGGCGATTTCTCCGGCGGGTGCCGGTTACTGGGCACGCTTGGTGGCGGCCTATTTACCGGTTATTATGGAAGAGATCCTGCCGGAACTGGAAAAGGAGGCTGACCTGCCGGCAGTGCTGACCGGTATGGCCCTGGCCTGCCGGGACCAGCTGGTTTGGCAACTGACCGGGTCGGCAACACTATTACTGCAGCCCGGCGAACCTCCGGCGCCGTTCCTGGCACCTTCCCGGCTGTGGGCCTGTTTCCGGGCTATCCAGGATACCCTGGAAGCCCTGGAGCAAAACGCCAACCACCGCCTGGCCCTGGAAACCATGATGTTTAAACTTTATACTCAGTTTTCCAGATGAGTCCCCCATGAGGGCTGACCCCGCCTCTTCACGAATCTTGAAACAGTAAACGACAGGGGCTGGGTATATGTTCCGGAGCCGCGAAGCATAGGCGCCGGTAAGAGGACAGGTGAGGTGAGGTAATCCAGCACTTAACCTTATGGTGCTGGATGGCTAAAAGGAAAATGCAGTTATAAAAATACGTTTTTGTCAGGTTGAGTGCTGGACCGCCATAGACCGCCGGCGAGAACGCCTGAGCGTGCCCTTGTGAGGGAACAACGTAAATTTTACGGAGGAGAGATAAGGGCGGCGAGCCGCCGCCAGCGAAGGAATTATCAAGGATTATCCGGGGGAGGTGCAGAATCATCGTTACGGTAGTCGGCATCAGGTTCAAAAAAGCCGGGAAGATATACTACTTTGACCCGGGCGGCCTGAAACTCAACAAGGGCGACGCCGTGATTGTCGAAACGGCCAGGGGCCTGGAATTAGGTGAAGTAGTCATTGCCCCCCGCCAGGTGGAAGAAACCGAGGTGGTCCAACCACTGCGGCCGGTTTTACGCCCGGCTACCCAGGCCGATCTGGAACAGGTGGCCGTAAACCGCCAGAAGGAAAAAGAGGCCTTTGCCATCTGCCAGCAAAAAATCCAGGAACACGGCCTGCCCATGAAACTGATAGATGTCGAATTTACTTTTGACGTTAGCAAGATTATCTTTTACTTCACCGCCGAGGGCCGGGTCGATTTCCGGGAACTGGTCAAGGACCTGGCAGCCATTTTCCGCACCCGCATCGAATTGCGCCAGATAGGCGTCCGGGATGAGGCCAAGATGCTGGGCGGCCTGGGCTGCTGCGGCCGGCCCATCTGCTGCGCCACCTTTATGGGCGACTTTGATCCGGTATCTATCCGCATGGCTAAGGAACAGAACTTATCCCTGAATCCGACCAAGATCTCCGGGCTCTGCGGCCGGCTGATGTGCTGCCTGCGCTATGAAAACGACGCCTATGAAGATGCCAGGCAACGCCTGCCCCGCTGCGGGGCCATGGTCCGGACGCCGGCAGGCTGCGGACGGGTGACGGGGATTAATATCCTTAAGGAAAGGGTAACCGTAGAAATACCCGAGCAGGGGAGTATGGAGTTTCCTCTGGAAGCCATTGAGGGAGAATGTCATGAGCACTAATCTACCGGAGGATACCGGGGGCATGCTCACAGTCGCCCTGGCCGGGCTGGAAGGGCAGCTGAATGAGGTCCTCAAGGAAACCCGGCGCCTGCGGGCCAGGGTCAGGGCCCTGGAGGAAGAAAACCAGCGCCTGCGGACCCTGATCCTGGCTGCCGGCGAGGGGGAGGGTGGGCGCCAGCAGCTGGTGCGCCTCTATAATGAAGGTTACCACGTATGCCCGCCCCATTTCGCCCGGGTACGGGGTAATGAGGGCTGCCTTTTTTGCCAGAGCTTCCTGGAAAAGAAGGGGTTACTGCCCGATGGCTAGTCTCTACCTGGTGGCAACCCCCATCGGCAACCTGGAGGATATTACCTTCAGGGCCCTGCGGGTGCTGAAGGAAGTAAACCTCATCGCCGCCGAAGATACCCGGCATACCCGGGAACTCCTGACCCATTATGGTATCCACACCCCCCTGACCAGCTATCACCGCCACAACCTGGCCAGCAAGACCCCTTATCTGCTGGGGCTGCTGCGGGAGGGCAGGGATATCGCCCTGGTTTCCGACGCCGGCCTGCCGGGAATCAGCGATCCCGGGGAGGAACTGGTCCGGGCCGCGGTAGCCGCCGGCCTCCCGGTGGTGCCGGTCCCCGGGGCCAATGCCGCCCTGACCGCCCTGGTGGCCTCCGGTTTGCCTGCGGGTCGTTTTGCCTTTGAAGGCTTTTTGCCCCGGGCAGGTAAGGAGCGCCGGGAACGCCTGGCCGCCCTGACGGGGGAGGAACGAACCCTGATTTTTTATGAGGCGCCCCACCGGCTGACTGCCACCCTGGATGACCTGGCGGCAACCCTGGGGCCCCGGCAGGTGGCCATCGGCCGGGAGTTAACAAAAAAGTTCGAGACCATCTGGCGGGGAACCCTGCCGGCGGCCAGGGAGTATTTCCGGGATAACCCGCCCCGGGGCGAACTTACCCTGGTGGTAGCCGGGGCGCCACCAGCCCCCCGGCCGGCCTATGATCCCGCCCGGGCGGCTGCCGAGGTGGCTGAGCTGGAGGCCGGCGGGCTGGACCGTAAGGAGGCCATGGCCCGGGTGGCTCGCGTCTACGGACAGCCCCGGCGGGAGATCTACAGGGCCTGCCTGCAAGCCCGGGAAGGTGGGCAGGGAGGGACCGGCGGGCAGGGGGAGACTGCAACCGCACCCGGTGGGAGCGTACCGGGAGACACATCTGTTAGCCCTCCAGGGAATTAAAAAGGGACACCACCCGGTGCCCCTTTTGTCCCATGGATTCCCTTAGACGGCTTTGGCCTCCTGGCTCATGGCCTTCAGGCATTCGCGGCAGACGTTCTTCCCGTGGAAGTTAACGATATCTTCGGCGTTGCCGCAGAAGACGCAGGCCGGCTCATATTTCTTGAGGATGATCTTCTCATGATCGACATAAATCTCCAGGGCATCGCGTTCATCGATACCCAGGGTGCGGCGTAATTCGATGGGAATGACTACCCGGCCAAGCTCGTCCACTTTCCGGACGATACCAGTTGATTTAATCATGGCTTTCTCCCCTCCCCGTTTCAACATGTTTCGACAACCTGTCTATATGGTACCAGTCCTTCCAGTAAAAGTCAACCATATTTCGGACAAAAAAATAGCATTCTCGCGCCATTACAGGCAAAACTTGACACCTTACTCCTGTTTTTAATATAATACTCCTGAATTTGACGAAAGGGGACGACCCAAGTGGGGGACAAGGTTTTCTATGTAACTACCCCTATCTATTACCCCAGCGATAAGTTGCATATCGGCCATGCCCTGACCACCACCATGGCCGACACCCTGGCGCGTTACAAGCGCCTGCGGGGCTACGACGTCTACTTTCTTACCGGGTCGGACGAACACGGCCAGAAGATCCAGCGCAAGGCCAGGGAGGCCAACCTGGAGCCCATCCAGTATGTGGACCGGATCGTCGCCACTTTCCAGGAACTCTGGCGGCGCCTCAATATCTCTTATAATGATTTTATCCGTACCACCGAACCGCGCCACGCACGGGTCGTCCAGGCCCTGCTGCAAAAGATATATGACCAGGGCGATATCTATAAATCAACTTACGAGGGCTGGTACTGTACTCCCTGCGAGACATTCTGGACAGAACGGCAGCTGGTGGATGGCAACTGCCCCGATTGCGGCCGGCCGGTGGAACTGGTCAAGGAAGAAAGCTATTTCTTCCGCATGAGTAAATACGCCGACCGCTTGCTGCAATATATCAAAGATCATCCCGATTTTATCCAGCCTGTCACCCGGCGTAACGAAATGATTAGTTTTATCGAGGGCGGCCTGGAGGACCTGTGCATCTCCCGGACGACCTTTGACTGGGGCATTCCGGTGCCCATGGACCCCAAACACGTTATCTACGTGTGGTTCGACGCCCTGACCAACTATATCTCGGCCCTGGGATACGGCACTGCCGACGACCATCTCTTCCGCAAATACTGGCCGGCGGCCGTGCACCTGGTGGGCAAAGATATTGTCCGCTTCCATACCATTATCTGGCCTATTATCCTCATGGCCGCCGGGATTGACCCGCCCCGCCAGGTCTTCGGCCACGGCTGGCTATTGGTTGACGGCGGTAAGATGTCCAAATCCAGGGGGAACGTCGTTGACCCCATAATCCTCATTGACCGCTACGGCTCCGACGCCATCCGCTACTTCCTCCTCAGGGAGATGCCCTATGGTGCCGACGGCTATTACAGCGAGGACGCCTTAATCAACCGCTACAATACCGACCTGGCCAACGACTTCGGCAACCTCCTCAGCCGGACGACGGCTATGATCGAGAAGTTTAACGAGGGCGTTATTGCCCCGCCGGCAGCCCCGGAACCCCTGGACGAAGAGCTCAAAAACCTGGCCGCCGGCATCCCGGACGAGGTGGACAACGCCCTGAATCACTATGAGTTTGCCAGGGCCCTGGTAGCTATCTGGCGCCTGGTTAACCGGGCCAATAAATATATTGAAGAAACCGCCCCCTGGGCCCTGGCCAGGGACCCCGGGCAAAAACCGCGCCTGCAGACGGTTCTCTATAACCTGGCCGAAGCCGTGCGCCAGGCGACGATTATGGTGGGCCCCTTTATGCCCGGCGTACCTGACCGGGTCTGGGACCAGCTGGGCCTTAAAGACGTCCCGGCGGCTCGCACGTGGGAGAGCCTGGCCACCTGGGGTGGCGTACCCGCGGGTACCAGGGTGAGGAGGGGCGAGGCCCTGTTCCCCCGGATTGATTTAAAAGAAGGAGAGATACCAGTGGCAGAAAAAGCAACGGAACCGGTTAAAGCGCCGGAGGCTGCTCCCGCCGGGGGGGCTGTTGCCCAATCCGGTGAAGAAGAAATTACCATCGAGGAATTCGCCCGGATTAAATTGCGGGTAGGCCTGGTCCTGGCGGCCGAAAAGGTGGCCAATGCCGACAAACTCCTGAAACTCCAGGTCCGGGTCGGCGATGAGGAACGCACCATTGTGGCCGGCATTGCCCGCCACTACCAGCCGGAGGAACTGGTGGGCAAGAGGGTTGTCATCGTAGCCAACTTGAAACCTGCCAAGCTTCGAGGTATCGTCTCCCAGGGCATGGTCCTGGCGGCCGTTGACGACGAATCCTTAAGCCTGGTAACCACGGAGCGGGCCATCAAAGACGGCGCCCAGGTGCGCTAAATGGTGGAACTTATCGACTCCCATGCCCACCTCAATGACCCGGCCTTCGCCGGCGACCTGGACCAGGTTATGACCCGCCTGGAGCAGGCCGGGGTGGTAGGGCTGGTTAATGTCGGCTACGATGTCCCTTCCTCCCGCCTGGCAGTGGAACAGGCCCACAGCCGGGGGTATATCTACGCCGCCGTGGCCGTGCATCCCCACGACGCTTTAAACTTTGATGAAGAAGCGGCAGCCATCATCCGGGGCTTGGCCGGGGACAGCCGGGTGGTGGCCATTGGTGAAACAGGGCTCGATTACTACCGTAATCTCTCGCCCCGCCGGCGGCAGCAGGAGGTCTTCCACTGGCACCTGGACCTGGCGCGAAGCTTGAGGCTACCGGTGATTATCCATGACCGCGACGCCCATGAGGACACCCTGCGCATCCTGCAGCAGGCGGCACCCTACCCGGCCGGGGGCGTGCTCCACTGTTTTTCCGGTAGCTGGGAGATGGCCCGCCGGTGCCTGGACCTGGGCTTTTATATCTCCTTCGCCGGGCCGGTGACCTTTAAAAACGCCGTCAAACTCCGGGCCGTGGCTGCCCGGGTACCCCTGGAAAGGCTGCTGATAGAGACCGATTGTCCCTACCTGACACCGGAACCCCACCGCGGCCAGCGCAACGAGCCGGCCTACGTGGGCCTGGTAGCAGCGGCCCTGGCGGCTGCCCGGGGCCAGGCGGTGGAGGAAGTCATGGCTGCCACCACTGCCAACGCCCGGAAGCTGTTTGGGATCTAGAAACCCCGGTAAATGTCAGGTTCTGGCGACCGGGACGCCGCTTTTATTTAACCGGGAGCCTTTCATGGTGACCGGTTAGGATGGCTTTTGTTTGCAGCGAACGGCTTGATCCGGGCGCTAACCGGGCTGGCCGGTGAAAGTTGAACCCGTCCCTTTGCTTTTTCTAAGGGGCGGGTTTTTATTTGCAGTATAAAAAACAAATATTCTGGCAAGAATATGGGCGGCGTATAATGGAAGGAGTGAAGCCATGTTTCCGCTGCGACAGCCTTGCGGCCGGCAGCCCGCAGGCCGGGGGCGTAAACCGGTGCTCCTGGCCTGCCTGGTGGCGGGACTACTGACCCCCTTCCTAGTGGGCTGGACCGGTAAACAGGTTGATATCTACGCCGATGGTCAGGCCAGGCAGGTGACCATCAACCAGTGGCTGGTAGGCGATTTCCAGTCCCGGAAACAGGAAAACTTAAGGATTGGCGACTGGATTTTACCCCTTCCGGGAGGCTGGTTCTGGCCCGGCTTGAAGCTGTTTATGGCCAGGGGTACGCCTGTGGCGGCCGAGGTTGCCGGCGAAAATATCTGGCCCCGGGAAGCAGTCTCTGTGGCCAGTGAGCTCCTGGCCCGGGAGGGTATAACCCTGGGTCCCCGGGACAGGGTGGAGACCAATCTGGGAAGCGAAGAACCCCGCCAGTACATCCGGGTAATTCGCGTCGAGGATAGTATCGAAGTGCAGCAGCAACCGGTAGATCCGCCGGTGGTGCGCCGGCCGGACCGTTACCTGGCTCCCGGCCAGGAAAAGGTGGTGCAGGAGGGGCAACCCGGTGTCCGCTACTATAAATACCAGGTACGAAAAGAGAATGGCGTTGAAATCGAGCGCCGGCTTTTAGAGACATGGGTTGAAATCCAGCCCACCCCCAAAATAATTGCTTACGGCAGCAGGGATTATCTAGAAGTTTCCGCCCGGGCCGGGGACACCCTGATGCTAATTGCCACGGCTTATACCCATACGGGCAACCGGACGGCCACCGGGATCTGGCCCTACCGGGGCGTTGTCGCCGTAGACCCGCAGGTTATCCCCCTGGGAACCAGGCTCTATGTAGAAGGTTATGGCTATGCCGTCGCCCAGGATACCGGTGGGCTCATCAAAGGCAACCGCATCGATCTCTTTATGGACAGCGAGGGGGAAGCAATCCGCTGGGGCCGGCGACCGGTAATCGTTCGCATTCTCGATAATTAGACAAAAAATTCCAGGCGTAAGGGCAGGAAAATCTTACTCCTGCGTCGAAGTATTTAGGGCCGGCATATAAAGGTACAGGAGGTCAGTTTATCAATTGTACTTAAGGAGTTAAACCTGGAGGTGACCCATGGACGGCTGGATTAATAACTGGCGCCAGAAGCACTCCCGGGGGCGCCGCCGGCCCTGGCCCTGGCTCCTGGTGGCGGTACTAGTGCTTTTTACCGGCACCGGGTGGGGAGTAATGAATTATACCTGGAAAAAGGTAACCCTGGAGGTAGATGGACAAAGAATTGCTAAACGCACCTTTGCCCCTACAGTTGGCGAGTTTTTAAGCCAGCAGCATATTACCCTGGGGGCAGGGGATGCCGTCACCCCGGCCCTGGATGCACCGGTTACCAGGGATACAGTGATAACTATAAAAAGGGCGGTACCGGTTAAAATAAGTGCTGACGGCCGGGAACAGGAGATCTTAACACCGCCGGATACGGTGGCCAACGTCTTGAATAAAGCAGGGGTCAGGCTGAACCCGGCAGACCGGGTGACCCCTGACCTCAATACTACCATTGCCGCGGGAGACAGCATCAAGGTGATCCGGGTAACTGTAAAGACGGAAACCGTCAGCAAGGAAATCAACTACCGGGTGGAACGGCGCCCGGACCCGCAACTGGAAAAGGGTAACACTCGCTTGCTGCAAGAGGGAGAAAAGGGTCTCCAGGAAGAGACCTACCGGGTTATCTTTGAGGACGGCCAGGAGGTTAAACGCGAGCTGGTCTCCACAGAAACCCTGAAGGAACCTGTACCGGAGATAGTTGCCGTTGGAGCCCCGGATACAGCCTCCCGGGGCGGGCAGAGTTTTCGCTTTGAGCGAGTCTTCTGGGCCACGGCCACGGCCTATACCCACTCCGGTGCGCCGACGGCCACCGGCGCCTACCCCCGCGTGGGGACCATTGCCGTAGATCCCGCGGTGGTTCCCCTGGGTACCCGCCTTTATGTCGAGGGTTACGGCTTTGGTATCGCCCAGGATATCGGCAGTGCCATCAAGGGCGACCGTATTGACGTCTTCCTGAATACCGAGGCGGATACTTACCGCTGGGGTGTCCGCCGGGTGAAAGTCTATGTCCTGCGTTGAGGGAATCCAGTAGTGCCTTCCCTGAAAACCACCCTGACGGGTGGTTTTTCCTTTTACAGGTATTTGTACCCTGGTGCCGGGTGTAGTATAATAGTTTACGGAGGGATCAGGGTGGATTCTGTAGCCACGCCGGGGAGAACCCTGGCTCTGGTCCGGGAAAAGGGACTGGTCCCGCGCAAATCCCGCGGCCAGAATTTTCTTGTAGACGCCAATATAGTCCGGAAGATTGCCCGGGCAGCCGAACTCGGCCCCGGTGATACTGTGGTGGAAATCGGCCCCGGCCTGGGAGCTCTTACCCAGGAACTGGCCGCCAGGGCCGGCCTGGTAATAGCCATTGAAATCGACCGGGAATTGTTTGCTGCTCTGGAAGAAACCCTGGCCGGCAGGGATAACGTCCGCCTGGTTGCCGGTGATGCCCTGAAAGTCGATTTTGACCGGCTGGTGGCCGGAATTTTAGGGATTGGAGAGGGAAGGTTGCCCACTTATAAGGTTGTGGCTAACCTTCCTTATTATATAACCACACCAATCCTGATCCATTTACTGACCAGCAGGTTCCGGATAGCAGAATTAGTTTTAATGGTCCAGGCCGAGGTAGGTTACCGCATGCTGGCCCGGCCTGGAGGAAAGGACTACGGCGCCCTGAGTGTCGTGGTGCAGTATTATACAGAACCGGCCGTTGTCCTCAAAGTCCCGCGGACGGTATTTTATCCGCAGCCGGAAGTGGAATCCCTGGTCCTGAAGCTAACCTGTCGCACCCGTCCGGCGGTACAGGTAGAGGATGAGGACTTCTTTTTCCGGGTAGTCCGGGCTGCTTTTAACCAGCGGCGAAAGACCATTCTCAATGCCCTGGTGAGTCTGGGCGTTGAGAAATCGGAAATAATGAAGGCCCTGGCAGGGGCCGGTATCGACCCGCGGCGCCGTGGGGAGACCCTGGGGATGGAGGAATTTGCCAGTATCAGCAGGACACTGCAGCACTAAAGGGAAAGAAGGTGGAACCAGTGTATTTTACCAGTCCTACCAGGGGTCGCCTGACGGAAGACGAGATGTTTGCCGACATGATGCAGTTTATTGATGCCAACCCCGGAGCACAATACAAGATTATCATCGGCTCGGATTCCCAGGCCCGGGTGCGTACCTGTTTCGTCACGGCCGTTATTGTCCATCAGGTAGGCAGGGGAGCACGTTACTATTACCGCAAAAAGTACCAGCGTAAAATTACCTCCCTGCGCCAGAAGATCTTTTATGAAACAGCCCTCTCCCTGGAAACAGCCAGTTTCATCGCCCAGAGGCTGGCGGCCAACGGCCATGCTGATTTAAACGTGGAAATCCACCTGGATATAGGTCCCAATGGCGAGACCCGGGACTTGATCCGGGAGATAGTCGGGATGGTGGTAGGGAGCGGGTTTGCCGCCAAGATCAAACCTTACTCTTGTGGCGCCTCCAAGGTGGCCGATAAGTATACCAAGAGCGGGTAAACCCCGGCGACCGGGCCGGGGCCGTTCAGGTCTTTACCTGCAGCGAGGAGCTTTAGGCGGGCGGCGAAGGGGCCCCGGGCAGTGCCGAAGATTGATAAGCTCTGCCGGGTAGCCTGGAGGATGGGGTTACTTCTTCGGTAAAGTTGGGCGCAGGCCGCTTCGTGAGGACCATGGAGCGAGCACAGACAAAGCCAGGGCGATATGAGCCATTATCCCCGGAGAGGGGAACAAGCCCCCGGCAAGTGTAAACAAAGGGGTGGCGAGCCTGTTTTCAGGCTGCCACCCCTTTTTCCTGGCCTCCGCCCCGGTTTTATTTACCGGGCAAAAACGTGGTTACCGATGGTAGTGATGATGGTACGCGTCCAGACCCAGGAGTCGGCCGGTACCTGGGCAGGATTCCAGAAATAGAGGGCGCCGCCACTGGGGTCATAACCTCGCAGGGCTTCCCGGGCTGCCTGATAGGCCGTAGCGTCGGGAGTAAGGTAAAATTGGCCGTCGTTTACCGAGGTAAAGGCATCGATATCGTAGATAACCCCGGCGATGGTACTGGGAAAGCGGCCGTCACGGGTGCGGTTAATAGCTACCGCGGCCACGGCGACCTGGCCAGCATAGGGTTCGCCCCGGGCTTCACCGTAGACCAGGTGGGCCAGCAGATCCAGGTCACTGGAGCTATAACCGGAGCTTGTCCCCCTGGAGGCAGTCGCTGTCCGGGTCCCATTGGGGATGCGCAGGGCCTGTCCCGGATAAATAATATCGCTGGATAAGCCGTTGGCTGCCATTATTTGGTCTGCAGTGACGCCATAGCGCTGGCCAATGAAGAAGAGGGTATCACCTGGCTGGACGATGTAAGTATTCCCACCCCCGTCAGGGACCCAGAGGGTCTGACCCGGGTAGATCCAGGTGCTGTCAAGGTTATTTGCCTTTTGTAAATCCCAGGCGCTGATACCATAACGCTGGCCGATGAAGTACAGGGTATCACCAGGTTGGACGGTGTAAGTGGCTGCGGCGGCTGTACCGGCAAAGGCGAGGAGGCCGGTCAAAAGGAAGGTAACCAGCAGGAACAGCCGCCAGCGGGTATGGTCTCTACTTTTTATTGCCATCAACTCCTTAAATTATTTTTTTCTCTATCCCGGACAGGCCATCCAGCTTACTGCTATTATACCTTTAATTAACATAATTCGTCATTGCTAAATAGTTGCCAGGCCAGGAGCATTATGGAAACTTGACATAATCAATAAGGGACGCTGCCCGGAAAGGACTCGGACCAGGATGTCCCGCCGCCGGGCGGGATCGTAGCCAAGGTAATTACATCCTGCTGTAGAACGGCCGGGAGTCTCTCCCCTGGCGGTTTTAAGGGCCTGGATACAGTCGCCGATGAGGGTCACAGCCATGGTTTCCGCATGGGGGTCGAGGCGTTGCCGTGACCCCAGGTAGATATGATCCAGGGTAACGGCTACAGATACGTTGCAACCGGTCCGGGTGGCGTGGACCAGGGTCAGGGGGGGTACGGCCAGGTCGGCCAGGGGTATTTGCAGCAGCAGGCGGCGCGAAATGGCGTGGGGGCCGTGGGAAGGGGTAGCGTAACCGATATTGGACCAGAGGCCCAGCTCGCGGTTCAGCAAGCCCCGGTAGTAAAGGACAGCCCCTGCCAGGGGATGCCGGGGTTTCACCTCGGGGTAGCAATTACAGAGGGCCAGGTCGACGTCTCTTTCCAGGGCTTCCAGGAGGCGTTCTGCTTCCTGGTTAAAGTTACCTACCATATCACCATCGACATAGAGAAGGCCCCGGGCGCCCTGCTCCAGGGCATACAATGTCCCTATGGCCCGGGGGACATCGGGACCCAGGGCTTCGGGGAAATAGATGATTCTGGCCCTGGAGCCTGTAAAGTCGAGGACCTCGGCCAGGGTGGCATCCCGGCAGCCGTTGAGGACCAGGATAAATAAATCCAGGGGCAAGGTCCACAGGTTTTTAATTACCCTGACCAGACGGCCGGCTTCGTTGCAGGCGGGTATAACGGCAGCGAACAAAGTCTCACCATCCCGACGAGCAAACCTGTCTTTACTATAAGATATTCTTTCTGTGGGCGATAAGCGCAAGTGGCGGCACCAGCCGGGGGCAACAGAACATAAAATAGAATGATTAGAGGCCCACCGGGGAGGGATAAAGGTTGGATCAAATCAAACCAGGAGATATTGTGGCGCGGAAGTCGTATGGTAAAGATATTTTTTTTAAAGTCAAGTCCTTGACCATTACCGATAAAGGAACGACCACGGCAATTTTAAGGGGCCTGGACATGCGGCTGGTGGCCGATGCTCCGTTGGACGACCTGGAACTGCAGCCGGCAGAAGAGGTATTGCGTTATCGTCATGACGATATCCAGCGGCATAATCTGTGTATCCGGCGTATTTTACAGCGCCGGGCTGTAGAAAAGGAAGCCCTGTTCACCCGTAGTGAAGAAGCAACCGCCAGGGAAAAATCGACCGCCAGGGAGGCGACGCCGGAGAATTTTTTTGAGGTCCCGGGCCGGGTACTGCACCTGGATGGTGACGAGGAGTATCTGGATAAATGCCTGCACGCTTATGAACAATTAAAAATCCCGGCCCACGGAGTCTATATCCCGGAAGAACAGCAGGCAAGTAAAGTCAAGGATCTTTTGCAGGAGTATACCCCCGACATCCTGGTCCTGACGGGCCACGACTGCCTGCTAAGGGAAAAAAACAGTTTTAGCGACCTGGACAGTTACCGCCATTCCAAACACTTTGTGGCTGCTGTCAAGGCAGCCAGGGCCCTGCGGCCCGGCCATGATGACCTGGTCATCTTTGCCGGCGCCTGCCAGTCCAATTATGAAGCCCTGCTAAAAGCCGGAGCTACCTTTGCCAGCTCGCCCCTGCGGGTGCTAATTCATGCCTACGACCCTGTTTTTGTAGTCGAGCGGGTGGCCTATACCTCCATCGAGAAGACCCTGGCCCCGGCCGAGATAATTAAAGACACTATTACCGGCAATGAAGGGGTCGGTGGCGTAGAGATTAAAGGGAAATTGCGTCTCGGCTATCCCAGCTCGCCATATTGAAACTTTCTCCAATGCAATGCTGTTATTATGCCATTATTACCCTTGACAATTAACCGGCTGTTTTAGTAAAATAACTTATTAAAGTTGACATTCACCTTCTTCTGCGGTATAATAAGGTATACGCGGAAAGAGGGTGGTCTTATTTGAATGGAAAGGAAGTACTGGCTACCATCAGGGAAGACCTGGAAGCCCGGGTCGGGCAGAAAGTTAAGCTACGGGCTAACCGGGGGCGTAAAAAAATCCTGGAGCGGACCGGAGTACTCGAAAAGACTTACCCTAACATCTTCGTTATTCGCCTGGAAGAACAGAAAAGCCCGGAGCGCCGGATTTCCTTCAGCTATACCGATGTTCTCACTAATACCGTGGAACTAATGGTAGAAGGAGATTATGGTGACAAAAAGCTCGGGGTCAAGCCTTAGAGGGTTGCCAGTTACCTGGTGACCTTTTTTATTACCCGGGCCAAAGCCTGCCGGGAAAATTGCATACTAAAATTCGCCCCGCCCCATACTAACTAGAGGGGTGGGGTTTTTGTTGCAGATGGTAGTATGCGTAAAGCAGGTACCGGATACGGCTGAGGTGCGCATCAACCCCCGGACCAATACCCTGGTCCGGGCCGGGGTACCGGCAATCCTCAATCCCTATGATGCCCACGCCGTTGAGGCAGCGGTCCAGCTAAAGGAGAAGTACGGCGGCCAGGTGACGGCCCTGTCTATGGGACCACCCCAGGCGGAAGAAGTCCTGCGCCGGGCCCTGGGCATGGGGGCAGACCGGGCCATTCTCCTCAGCGACCGGGCCTTCGCCGGTTCCGATACCCTGGCCACCAGCTATATCCTGGCTGCAGCAATCCGGGCCATAGACCGGGAGACTCCTGTTGACCTGGTCTTCTGCGGTAAACAGGCCATTGACGGCGACACTGCCCAGGTGGGACCGGGCATTGCCGCCCGGTTGGGTTTTACCCAGCTGACTTACGTTATGGCCATCGACGGGGTGGACCTGGAAAAGAGGCAGATCCAGGTCCAGCGCAAGCTGGAGGATAAACGGGAGGTTATCCGCGGCCGCCTGCCCGCCTTGCTGACGGTGGTCAAGGATCTCAACGAGTTGCGTTATGCCTCTCTCCCGGCCCTGATCCGGGCCGCCCGGGCCACGATTACCACCTGGAGCAAGGATGACCTGGACCTCGACCCGGCCTCAATCGGCCTCAAGGGTTCGCCCACTTCCGTACGGCGCATCTTCGCCCCACCTGCCCGGCCGGGCGGGGAGTTAATCCCCGGCGAACCCCGCCAGGCAGCAGCCATCCTGGTAGCCAAACTGGTCCAGACCAAGATTATAGCAGATAAGTAGAGGAGCTGACGCGGGCTGACTGCAGTATCCAATGCCGAAACCACATATCGCGGCGTCTGGGTCTTTATCGAACAGGTGGCCGGCGAACCGGCCCCGGTTTCCTGGGAACTGCTCGGGGCCGGCCGGCAGCTGGCCGGTGCCCTGAAAGTCGAACTGGCCGGCGTGCTCCTGGGCCAGGGAGTAGAGGGCCTGGCTAACGAAGCCTGGGCCTACGGGGCCGACAGGGTCTACCTGGTGGAAGACCCTGTCCTGGGCCCCTATCGTACAGCTCCCTACGCCCGGGCCCTGGTTGAGCTGGTTCAACGCTACAGGCCGGAGATACTGCTCCTGGGGGCCACCAGCATGGGCCGGGATCTCTCCGGGGCCGTGGCCACAGCCCTGGGAACAGGCCTCACGGCCGACTGCACCGCTTTGAATATAGACCCCGCAACCCGCCTGCTGGAACAGACCCGGCCGGCCTTCGGCGGCAACGTCATGGCTACCATCCTCTGTCAACGGCACCGGCCCCAGATGGCTACCGTCCGGCCCCGGGTCATGCCCCTGCCGCCACGGCAGGAAGGTCGCCAGGGGGAACTGGTACGGGTAGGAATAGATTTAAAAGAGGAAGAGGCCCTGGCAACGGTCCTGGAGGTTATCGAAGAGAAGGGGAAGGCTGTCTACCTCGACCGGGCGGAGATTGTCGTTGCCGGCGGCCGGGGACTGGGGTCCAGGGAAAACCTGCGCCTCCTGGAAGAACTGGCCGGTGTCCTGGGGGGCACCCTGGGGGCTTCCCGGGCGGCAGTGGAAGCCGGCTGGCTGCCACCGGAGTACCAGGTAGGCCAGACGGGTATCACCGTCCGGCCAAAGGTATATTTCGCCATCGGTATTTCCGGGGCCATCCAGCACCTGGTCGGCATGCAGAACGCGGATGTGATTGTGGCCATCAATAAGGACCCGGAGGCGCCCATCTTTAAGGTGGCTACCTACGGTATAGTCGGCGATTTCCTGGAGGTAGTACCGGCGCTGACGGAGGAGTTCCGCCGGCAGCTGGCAGCGAGATCCACCTGAAAACCGGCACCGCGGTTACAACAATTACCCTTCCGGAAGGGGTGCAAGGATGGCTGAGCGCTTTGAGGTAGTAGTTGTCGGGGCCGGCCCGGCCGGCCTGGCGGCAGCCCTGACCCTGGCCCGGGCCGGGGTAGAAGTAATCGTCTTTGAACGCGGAGAACACCCGGGCAGCAAAAACGTTATGGGCGGCGTCCTCTACCGCCACCCGACAGAAGCCGTAGTTCCCGGGTTTTACCACCAGGCTCCCCTGGAACGGCCGGTAGTGGAACAGCGCCTGTGGTTGCTTACCGGGGAAGCGGCCCTGACCCTGGGCTATAAAGATATGGTTTTTGCCGGCGAACCCTTCAATGCCTTTACCGTCCTGCGGGCCCGTTTTGACCGCTGGCTGGCCGATCAGGCTGTGGCTGCCGGGGCGCTTTTGATTAACGAAACCGTCGTCGAAGACCTCCTGTGGGAAAACGAGCGCGTTGTCGGGGTACGGACAGGCCGGGAAGGGGGCGATGTGCGGGCCGAAGTGGTTGTCCTGGCCGAGGGGGCCAACTCCCTTTTGACCCAGAAGGCCGGGTTGAAACCCGACGGCATTAACACCAACCAGCTGGCCGTAGCCGTGAAGGAGATTATTGCCCTGCCCCGGGAAAAAATCGAGGATCGTTTTAACCTGGAAGAGGGCCAGGGCTGCACCATTGAACTCCTGGGGGAAGCCACCAAAGGGATGCTGGGCACGGCCTTTATCTATACTAATAAAGACTCCCTCTCCGTAGGTGTAGGGGTCCTCCTGGCCAGCCTGGTGCGCCGCCGCCTGAACCCCAACGACCTCCTGGAGCACCTGAAGTCCCACCCCATGGTGCGCTCCCTGCTGGCCGGGGGCGAGAGCAAGGAGTACCAGGGGCATCTTATCCCCGAGGGCGGTTACCAGGCTGTTCCTAAACTCTACGGCAACGGCGTCCTGGTAGTCGGGGATGCAGCCATGCTGGTCAACGGGGTTCACCGGGAAGGTTCCAATCTGGCCCTGACCTCCGGCTTGCTGGCAGCCAGGACTATCCTGGCCGCCAGGGAGAAGGGGGACTACAGTGAGGCCAACCTGGCCCCTTACCGCCGGGCCCTGGAGGAGAGTTTTGTCCTGAAGGACCTGAAGAAATACCAGGGGGCCTCCTTCTTCTTCGACCAGAACCCCCAATTTTTCACCCTGTACCCCGGCCTCCTCTCCCGGGCCGCCAGGGAGTTTTTAACCGTTGACAACGTACCCAAGCGCGCGAAGCAGAAGCGGATTTTGCGGGAGATTACCGCCGCCCGCAGCCGTTTCCAGATTGCCCGCGATCTCTACAGCCTCTGGAGGGTGATGGGCTGATGCGCCTCGAAGATAAACTCTTTCTCAATCGTTACCAGACTGACAAACACCCCCACCTGCGCATCAAGGACCGGGAGGTCTGCCGCCACTGCGAGGGCAAACCCTGTACCTTTATCTGCCCGGCCCGGGTTTACGTCTGGAACGAAAGGGAGGAGCGCATAGAGACCGCCTATGAAGGCTGCGTGGAATGCGGCACCTGCCGCTACGGCTGTGCCCATGATAACATCGACTGGCGCAATCCCCGCGGCGGTTTCGGCATCATATATAAGTATGGTTAACTTAATCGCTACTTTATGCCCGGATGGGTACGCAGGTAACGAACCCCCTGATGCAAAGACCATATTATGGTTAATAAAGCCTTTTCCAGGGGGAGTTAACGTTGGCCCTGCAGGAACGGCAACTGGAGAACAACTGGTATTATGTCCCCGACCCGCCGGGGCTGGCCTCCTTGCGCAGTTACGGTGGCCTGCTGCGTTATGTCCTGCCTTTCTGGTTTGGTGTAACTGAGACCGGGGGCCTGGTGGACCAGGCCGACGCCGGGGGACTGGCAGCCATCCGCCGCTACAATCTGCCGGTGCTGGCTATTGTCCACAATTACTCCAGCCCCCAGTACGGTCCCCTCATCCATCGCCTGCTGACGACAGACGAGTTGCGCCAGGCCCTGGTCCAGAATATCCTGAACCTGATGTATCGCTGGAACTTTGCCGGGGTGAATATTGATTTTGAGTTCGTCCCGCCGGAGGATCGTCCCTACCTGACCAGTTTTTTGAACCAGCTGGGGCAGACCCTGAAAGGGGCCGGCTTTTTAACAACTATTTCCGTACCGGCGGAACTCCGGGACAATCCCCGCCACCCCTTCTCGGGGGCCTTCAGCTATCCGAATCTGGCCGCCGCCAGCGACCAGGTTTACATCCTGGCCTACGATGAACATTTCGCCACCCCGGGCCCCATAGCCTCTACCAGTTTTATCCGCCAGGTCCTGGATTATGCCGTGACAGTAATTCCCCGGGAAAAGATTCGCCTGGGCATGGCTGTCTACGGTTATGACTGGGCCGAAGGGGTCAGGGTGCCGGTGACCCTATCCCACAGCCAGGTCCTTGACCTGGCCCGTCGTGTCGGGGCCAGCATCTACTATGACCCCAATGCCCAGGAGTCGACCTTTACTTATGTTGAGGATAATACGCCCCATGTGGTGTGGTTTGAAGACGTGCGCAGCTTTAGCGTTCGCCTGGGGCTGGTCAGGGAGTACAACCTGCCTGGTATTGCTGTCTGGCGCCTGGGCCTGGAAGACCAGCGCATCTGGGAACTCCGGGGGTAGGTGAAATATAAGCCACCCCCGCCCCTTAAACAAGGGCCGAGCTTGCCAGCCGGGAACTACCGGAGGCCCGGGCTGTACTTTCAGCCCTCAAAAAGCTGGAGTATTAATCAACTTTTGGTGAAACCCTGTTTTGGGAGGAAAGCCTTTACGAAATTAATAAAGGCCAGGAGTTTGCACTCCTGGCCTTGCAGTATCGCCGGTGTTTATCCTTCGGCCAGCTTCTTGTACTGTTCCAGCCGGGCCCTGGCGTCGGCTTCGGCCTTGGCAAAGAGTTTCTCGGCCCTCTCCGGGAACTGCTTCTTCAGGGAGGTGTAACGAATCTCGCCCATGAGGAAGTCCCGGAAGCTGGCTGTTGGGTTCTTGTAATCCAGGATGAAGGGGTTTTTGCCCTCTTCCGCCAGCTGCGGGTTGTAACGATAGAGGGGCCAGTAGCCGGCTTCCACCGCCTTTTTGGCTTCCCGCTGGCTGTAATTCATGTTGATACCGTGGTTGATGCACGGCGCATAGGCTATTATCAGGGAAGGCCCGTCATATTTCTCGGCTTCGATCAGGGCTTTCATTAACTGGTTGTGGTTGGCGCCCATGGCCACGGAAGCCACGTAGACATAGCCATAAGACATGGCCATGAGGCCCAGGTCCTTCTTCTTAGTGAATTTACCACCGGCAGCGAAGCGGGCCACGGCACCCGTCTGGGTGGCCTTGGAGGACTGGCCGCCAGTGTTGGAGTAGACCTCGGTGTCCAGGACCAGGACATTGACGTTGGCACCGCTGGCCAGGACGTGGTCCAGGCCGCCGTAACCGATGTCGTAAGCCCAGCCGTCGCCCCCGATGATCCAGATGGATTTCTTGGTCAAGTAGTCCTTTTGCCGGTCGATGTCCAGGAGCAGGTCTTTCACTTCACCGCTGGCCTGGCTGATCTCACCGGGCAGGAGGTCCTTAATTCTATCGCCGTACTCCCGGGAACGTTCGGCGTCGTCCTTGCCGGCCAGCCAGCCTTCGCAGGCGGCCTTGAAGGCTGCACTGACGGGAGCCTCCAGAACCTTGCTGATTGCTGTGGCCAGCTCGTCCTGGCGTTTGGCCACGGCCAGGGCCATACCGTAACCGAACTCGGCGTTATCCTCGAAAAGGGAGCTGGCCCAGGCAGGACCATGTCCCTGGCGGTTCACAGTATAGGGGCAGGCCGGCGCGCTGCCGCCCCAGATGGACGAACAGCCGGTAGCATTGGCAATAATCATCCGGTCACCAAAGAGCTGGGTGACGAGTTTGACATAAGGCGTCTCGCCGCAACCGGCGCAGGCTCCGGAGAACTCCAGTAAAGGCTGGCGGAACTGGCTGCCCTTGACGGTGGCCGGGTTGAAGTTGACCTTGACTTCCGGTAACTGTTCCGCGAAGTTGTAGTTGGCCTCTTCGACGGCCGTCACTTCCTCTAGGGGCACCATAGTCAGGGCCTTGACCTTGGCCGGGCAAACATCGGCGCAGTTGCCGCAACCGGTGCAGTCCAGGGGCGAAACCTGGATGCGGAATTTGAGGCCGGCAGCTTCTTTACCAGTGGCATCTTTAGTAACAAAGGTCTCCGGTGCTCCGGCCAGGTCTGCTGGTTGGGCCAGGTAGGGCCGGATAGCAGCATGGGGGCAGACCAGGGAACACTGGTTGCACTGGATGCAGTTCTCAGGTTGCCACTGGGGGATGTTAACGGCGATGCCCCGCTTTTCATATTTGGTCGTCCCCACAGGGAAGACTCCATCGGGGGTAAAGGTGCTAACCGGCAGTTCATCGCCCTTCAAGGCGTTCATAGGCCGCAGGACCTTGCGGATGAATTCCGGTTCCCCGGTAACGGTGGCTGCTGCTTCATCAACGGCGTCGGCCCAGCTGGCCGGGTATTTGACTTCTTCCAGGGCCTCCAGGGCGCGGTCTACAGCGGCGAAGTTCATATTCAGGACTTTATCGCCCTTCCTGCCGTAGGTCTTAACGATGGAATCCTTGATATATTTAATGGCATCGTCCACCGGGATGACATTGGCAATCTTAAAGAAGGCGGTTTGCATAATGACGTTAATGCGGCTACCGAGGCCGATCTCCTGGGCGATCTTCACCGCGTCGATATTGTAGAACTTCAGTTTCTTGGTGGCTATGGTTCGCTTCATGTCTGCCGGCAAGTGGCTGTCCAATTCCTCGGCACTCCAGGTGGAGTTCAGGAGGAAAATACCGCCAGGCTTAATCCCTTCCAGCAGGTCGTAACGGCCGACATAGGAGGGGTTGTGGCAGGCGATCAGGTCAGCCTGGTCAATCAAATAAGCCGACTGGATGGGTTGTTTACCAAAGCGCAGGTGGGAGATGGTCACGCCACCCGATTTCTTGGAGTCATAAACAAAGTAACCCTGGGCATACATATCGGTATGATCGCCGATAATTTTAATGGAGTTTTTGTTGGCGCCTACGGTGCCGTCGGAACCCAGGCCAAAGAACTTGCAGCGGAAGGTTCCTTTAGGTGCCGTATCGATGTGTTCTTTGATTTCCAGGGAAGTATGGGTAACGTCATCGGTGATGCCCACGGTGAACTTGTTTTTGGGCGTGGTTGCCGCCAGGTTGTCAAAGACAGCCTTGACCATAGACGGGTTGAACTCCTTGGAACCCAGGCCGTAACGCCCGCCGACTACCAGGATATTCTTGCCGTGCTCGGCCAGGAGGGTCTGGACGTCTTCATAGAGGGGTTCGCCCAGAGAACCTGGTTCCTTGGTCCGGTCCAGGACGGCAATCCTCTTGACAGAGGCCGGCAGGACCTGGAGGAAATGCTCGGCAGAGAAGGGCCGGAAGAGGCGCACTTTAATAAGGCCTACCTTTTCGCCCTTTTCGACCAGGTAGTTGACGGTTTCCTCGATAACTTCGCAGGACGAACCCATGGAAACAATCACTCGTTCGGCATCAGGGGCACCGGCGTAATCAAAGAGGTGGTAATGGCGTCCCGTCAGCCCGGCGACCTGCTCCATTACCTGGGCTACAATTCCCGGCGTGGCCAGGTAATAGGGGTTGGCCGCCTCGCGGCTCTGGAAATAGATATCCGGATTCTGGGCCGTACCCCGCTGGTGGGGATGCTCAGGATTTAAGGCCCGCTGCCGGAAAGCATGGATGGCGTCCCAATCCACCAGCCTGGCCATATCTTCGTACTCAATGACGTCGATCTTCTGGACTTCATGGGAGGTCCGGAAACCGTCAAAGAAGTGAACAAAGGGTACCCGGGCCTTCAGGGTGGCCAGGTGGGCTACCAGGGCCAGGTCCATAACCTCCTGAACGGAAGCGGAGGAAAGCATGGCAAAACCTGTCTGCCGGGCGGCCATGACATCGGCGTGGTCGCCAAAGATAGATAGGGCATGGGTTGAAAGGGCCCGGGCAGCTACATGGAAAACACAGGGCAGTAACTCTCCGGCAATCTTATACATATTGGGGATCATTAGCAATAAACCCTGGGAAGCTGTAAAGGTAGTTGTCAGGGCGCCTGCAGCCAGGGAACCGTGGACGGCCCCGGCGGCACCGGCCTCTGATTGCATTTCAGCTACCTGCAGTGTTTTACCAAAGATGTTCTTGCGACCATGGGCGGCCCATTCATCAGCAATTTCTGCCATAGGTGAGGATGGCGTGATGGGATAAATAGTAGCCACCTCAGACATGGCATAGGCCACATGGGCGGCTGCTGTGTTGCCATCAAGTGTTTGCTTGGGCATGGTTCATCCTCCTTGAAAAAAATTAAACCTACCCCTTTACCCAATATTACTCTAACACTACCTATAATAATGGTCAATACATAAGTATAATGAATAAAAAAGACACAATGATGCGAGATCTACCTCAAAAGTAAACCCCCCAGGGGTTAACCAGGGGGAACGAAGTTGTCCCTACTTACCTGGTGCGGGTATAATTATGGCCCGGTACTGATGTCGTCGATTCGCCAGCCGGTAGTCGGTGTCTCCCGGCGCAGGGTGAAAAAGCGTACCTGGCGACCGCTTTCGTAAGTAACAACCCGCCGCACATTTATATCAACCTCCACCACATACTTCTTTACATCCGGTTGCTCCGGCCCCGGGTCCTGGTAGGGCTGGATGCGGATGACCCTGGCCCGGGTGATATTATTGATCTCATCGGCATCATTGGTGGCGTAAGAGTAATTATAGAGGCGGTTATTGTCCATGTTGCGGAACAGGTAAGTGACCAGGCGGCGGCGGGTTTCACAGGCATGGGCCGTCCGCGGGTCTTTATGGTCGATGGCTTCATAGTAAGTCTCAATAACCTTTTCCGGGGTCATCTGGCTGATGAGCCTCTCCTGCTCGTTGCGGTGGTCGATATACTGATCGACCCATTCACCCCAGGATTTCCCGGTGATTTCTTCCAACCGGCGGCCCTTCAGGGAACAGGCAAAGGCCTCGGGACCACCGGCATCCAGCCAGGCTCCGACTATTTTATCGCCATCCCTCACAATTACCGCCCGGCTGGCGTCCTGGCGCGGTTGCATGAAGGCCGGCAGGGGTTCCATGAGTTTATAAAGGTTAATCTGGACGTTTTTTCCCAGGTAGGGGGTGAGGTCCAGGCCGACGTCCTTGCTCAGTTCATTATTATAGGCGTAGTAAAGGGCTACGGGGTATTCTCCCGATTCGTGGATGAGCTTATCCGGCAGGCGGCCGCTGTAATCTTTAATTTTATAAAAGATGGTCCAGCCGTATTGCTTGAGAAAGGCCACATCGGCCGGGTCCACATTGCTGGTGGCCTCAGGGTACTGGGCCAGGGTGGCCAGCCGCGAGTTGAAAGCTGCCGGTACCTGGTGCCAGCCGTCTTCTAACTCCAGGTAACCGGGCCCGTTGTCCTGGTGGTAATAGGGGTACTGCTTGCTGGCCAGGATCTCCCCGTTATGGGTAAATTTGAAGGCCAGGAAGTCACGAGCCCCGGTCCAGGAGGCCGGCGGCGGGTCGGTAACTGGTAACTGTCCCAAAAAATCCAGGAACCGCCGGGTAAGCTGCTTGTCGTTCAGGTTGACGGCCTGCCTGGGGTCGCCCGAGGGTTGGTTTACATAAAATTCCAGACCCACAATGTTGCCTTTGAATTCCTTAAAACTGGCTGTCGTAGTAACCGGCTGGTTTTCCGCCCGGCACCCGGCCAGGCTTAAGGGAAGCAGGATTAAAAAGCAGGCAAGTAAACGCCGGAACATTGACTTCTCTCCCTGTATAAAATGGCTGGTCTAATCTATAATAATATCCCTGACCCGCATTTATATCAATAGACGCTGGTTTTTTTTATAAAGTTCCTGGTCATTGCGAAAAAATAACCTTTCCCCGGGCGTCTGGAGGCCAGGAAATTCTTGACCTTTCTGCTACCATCAGTTTACAATAAAGGGGAACAACGGGGTGAAAGTGATGCAGGTACGCTACAAGCTCTGGCTGGAAGAAGGGAAACACGTCTTCGGGGAGGGCCTCTTTGAACTCCTGCAGGAGATAGAACGGCTGGGGTCGATAAACCAGGCGGCCCGGAGCCTGAAAATGTCCTACCGCCAGGCCTGGGGTCAGGTGAAAAAGGCGGAGGAAAGGCTGGGGCAGCGTCTTCTCTTCACCCGGATAGGAGGGGAAACCGGTGGCGGGGCGGAGTTAACTCCCGAAGGCAGGTCGCTGGTACAGCGTTACAGGCAATTTAAAGATGAGGCTTCCGGGGCTATTGAAACAGCCTTCCAACGTTATTTTAGCTAATTTTTTATACCATCGCTATGCTGGCTAAAACATAAGGCGCCGCGAGCTGGTACACGTAAGGGGGCTGCCGGAGCGTTTTAACGCCCCGTGGCACTACCAGGAGACGAAAATTGCCGGCTGGCATTTACCGGCAACGGGGGCCACGGGGCGGGAGAAAGCATGGCCCGTAAAATAATGGGATAACCATCCGGCAATCTCCGGAGATAATCTGTCCTTACTGGACGCCATATGGGCTTAGTTTAAACAATGTTTGGGAGGATACATAATGATAAAAACAAATGCAAGAAGAATGTGGCTGGTTTTACTGGCGACCCTCATCCTGTTATTAACCACGGTTGCTGGATGCGGCCAGAGGGCAAAAACAGGGGACAAGCAGCAGGCAGCGCCGGCCGCCGGGCCGGTCAATAAAAACCTTATCCTGGCTACTACCACCAGTACCATGGACAGCGGCTTACTCGACGTACTCATTCCCATGTTTGAAAAAAAGAGCGGCTATACCGTTAAACCCAATGCTGTTGGTACCGGGCAAGCCCTGGCCATGGGCGATCAGGGTAACGCCGACGTCCTGCTGGTCCATGCCCCGGCCGACGAGCTCAAACTGGTAGAAAAGGGAACGGTCATCAACCGCCGGCTGGTCATGCACAATGACTTTATCATCGTCGGCCCGCCAGGCGATCCGGCCGGCATCAAAGGGGTAAAAAAAGCGGCCGAGGCTTTTAAAAAGATTGCCGCCCGGCAGGCCGTCTTTGTTTCCCGGGGAGACGATTCCGGCACCCATAAGAAGGAAAAGGCTATCTGGAAAGAAGCCGGGATCAATCCCCAGGGCAAGTGGTACCAGGAAGCCGGTGCCGGCATGGGCCAGACCTTAAATATAGCCTCGGAAAAAGGAGGCTATACCCTGACGGACCGGGCCACCTACCTGGCGCTAAAAAAGAACCTCAACCTGGACATTATGCTAGAAGGTGAAAAGAACCTTCTCAATATCTATCATGTTATGCAGGTCAACCCGGAGAAGTTCCCCGGAATGAAGATCAACAGCGAGGGAGCTAGGGCCTTCGTGGACTTCATGGTGGCTCCGGAGACCCAGAAGGTTATCGCTGATTTTGGCAAGGATAAATTCGGCCAGTCCCTCTTCGTCCCCGATGCCGGCAAGGATGAAAATACCCTGGGGCAGTAAGGGGGCTCGTCCCGGGGACCCAACATTGCCGGCCGGTAGCGAAGTTATTTTCGGAGGCAAGGCTTAAGCGGTGGAAGCAGTCTGGCAGGGCCTGGTACAGGCCTTCCTGTTAATTGTCAAGCTGGACCCCGGGGTTTTGGAAGTGGTAGCCCTCACCCTGAAGGTTTGCGGCCTGGCGACGGCTATCAGCATCATAATCGGGGTGCCCCTGGGCATCTTACTGGCCCTGAAGGCTTTTCCCGGCTGCCAGGTGGTTGTCAGCCTGGTCAATACCGGTATGGGTATACCGCCGGTGGTCGTGGGGCTCGTGGTGAGTTTTCTCCTCTGGCGTAGCGGCCCCCTGGGGTACTTCGGGCTTATCTATACCCCGGTGGCCATGGTAATTGCCCAGGCCCTGATTGCCGCCCCCCTGATTACCGGCCTGACCATGGCCGCCATCCAGCAGTTGCCCCCCGGGCTCAGGACCCAGGTCCTGGCCCTGGGGGCTACGCCGGGGCAACTCTACTGGACTTTACTAAAGGAGGCCCGCCGGGGCATCCTGGCGGCTGTTATCGCCGGCTTTGGCGGCGTTATTTCCGAGGTTGGGGCGGCAACTATGGTCGGCGGCAATATTATGCACCAGACCCGGGTGCTGACTACGGCCACGGTGATGGAGGTATCCCGGGGGCACTTTGATGTGGCTATGGCCTTGAGCTTCATTTTGATCGGCCTCTCCTTCACTGTCACCTTCGCCCTGACTGTATTGCAACAAAGGGAACGTCCTGGAAAGGCTAATTGAAGGAGCTTCTTGCGGTTATTCAGGAGTCAACGGGAGTGCGCTGGAGGGGGAAGGCCATGGGTATCGGCATCTACGCCAGGGACGTGCGGGTGATCAAGGGCGGCCGTCAGGTCCTGGCAGTCGATGACCTGGAAATCAGGCCTGGTGAGGTATGGGGCCTTATCGGGCCCAACGGCGCCGGCAAGAGCACCCTGCTTCAGGTCCTGGCCCTGCTGGAAAAGCCGGCAGCGGGAGAGGTCTGGTTCGCGGGCCGGAAGGTTGACTACCGCCGGATATTACCCTGGCGGCGGCAGCTGGCCGTTGTCTTTCAGGAGTCTTTACTTTTAGATACCACCGTTTTTAATAATGTGGCTACGGGCTTGCGCTTCCGCGGCCTGCCGCGACCGGTTATTAAGGAAAGGGTCGAACGCTGGTTAAAGGCCCTGCAAATCAAGGACCTGGCCCATCGACCGGCCAGGGGGCTTTCCGGGGGTGAGGCGCAGCGAGTTAGCCTGGCCCGGGCCCTGGCCCTGGAGCCCCGGGTTCTTTTCCTGGATGAACCCTTCGCCGCCCTGGACGCCCCGACCCGGGCCACCCTCCTGGAAGAACTCCATCACATCCTGGAGGCCACAGGCATAACGGCTGTTTTCGTAACCCATGACTTCACCGAACTACTCTTTCTGGCCGACAGGGTGGCAGCCCTCCAGGAGGGGAGAATTGTCCAAACCGGCACCCCGGAGGCCATTCTCTGGCACCCGGCCAGTATACAACTGGCAGCCTTTGTGGGGATCGCCAATCTCCTCCCGGGGGAGGCCAGCTTGAACGGTGCTGGTCCTGCCAGGGTACGCCTGAGGGGAGGAACTACCATCCTGGCCGGGACCAGGGTCAAGGGCCGGGTGGTGGCCTGCCTCCGCCCGGAAGAGATAAGCATCTGCGGCCTTCAGGAGGGGAAAGAGGGGGCAAATATCCTCCGGGGGAGGATTGTGCGGGTGGTACCCCAGGGAGGGCAGTACCGGGTGGAGGTAGATTGTGGTCTGGAACTGGTGGCCCTGGCCGGGGCCACCCAGATACGCCGGAGTTTTATGGCCCCCGGGCAGGAGGTGATGGTAACCTTCCCCCCCGAGGCGGTCCACCTGATACCAGCTTGATACTTGCAGGCTTGCTGGCAAGCAGGTATAATAGCCCGGGAGGGGGTGATAAAACTGCCTAAGATACTGGTAGTGGATGATGAGCCGGCTATTGTGGAGCTGGTGAAATTTAACCTCGAACAGGCGGGTTTTACTACCATAACTGCCAGTGACGGTGCGGAAGCACTGCAGAAAGCCGATGTCGAAGAACCCGACCTCATTATCCTGGACGTGATGTTGCCGAAGGTAGACGGTTTTGAGGTCTGCCGGAGCCTCAGGGCCAGGGGCAGTACGCCTATTTTGATGCTGACGGCCCGCCGGGAAGAGGTGGACCGTGTCCTGGGCCTGGAGCTGGGGGCCGACGACTACCTGACCAAACCCTTCAGCCCCCGGGAACTGGTTGCCAGGGTGCGGGCAATTCTGCGCCGGGTTGCGGAAAAACAGCAACAGAACGACGGTATAATTACCGCCGGCGACCTGGTGATTAACCCCGCCAGCCATCTGGTGACAGTACGGGGTAAGTCGGTGGATCTCACCCTGAAAGAGTACCAGCTCTTACAACTCCTGGCGGAAAACCGGGGCCGGGTTTTTAGCCGGGAAGCCCTCCTGGAACGTTTATGGGAAGGGGAATATTACGGTGACACCCGGACCATAGACGTTCATATCCGGCATCTGCGGGAGAAGATAGAAGCAAACCCCAGTAATCCTCGCTATATCATTACCGTCCGCGGGGTGGGCTATAAATTTCGTGACTAGCTGCGATCTTCCTGGTCATGACGGGGGGCCTTTTTGACAATCATCAGGGCCCTGGTCAGGGCGCTGTAAATATCAGCCCGGTGCTGGGCTTCGAGCATGGTTATTTTCGAATAGATGGCCCCTTGCTCCCGGACCACGTAACGGGGCGGCAGCTGGTTCAGCGCCAGGGCGACTATATCGTGGCGGCAGGTATCGCAGCGACAGGCCTCCGGGTCCCGTTCCAGGACCTGGTCCAGCATTTCCCAGACACAATCCTCCATATAGTTTTTAAGAAAGAGCTCTCTGGCCATTGCTTTTCGCCTTCCTTTTTTAATAACTCCCATGGAGGAGTTTATCTTGCCTGTTACATATTCGCCTTCACTTTTTTCCTTCCTGCTTTTCCCCTGTTTTTAACATGGTAATAATCTTAATAGGTCATATTAAGAAAGAGGAATCTTCTTTTTAACGGCTAATCATACATAGGTGTGAGCAAAATTTAGGGGGATGTTTATTTTTGGATGTCCTCACCTTGCCGGCCTATGGTAAAATAAATCTGACTTTAAAGGTCCTGGGGCGGCGTTCCGACGGTTATCACGACCTGAGCACCATCTTCCAGTCAATTGCCCTGGCGGATATCCTCACCTTCAGCCGCTGCCGGGAAGGAATACGCCTGGAAACCTCCGGGCTCCCGGTACCGGAAGGGCCGGAAAACCTGGCCTACCGGGCAGCAGCCCGGTTGCAGTCCCGGTACGGTTTTCCCGGGGTCCGGATAACCCTGAAGAAGCAAATCCCCCTGGCGGCCGGCCTGGCCGGGGGCAGCGCTGATGCAGCCGCTACCCTGATAGGGGTGAATACCCTTTTTAACCTGGGCCTGACCCCCGGTCAGCTGGCCCGGGAAGGGGCGGCCCTGGGGTCGGACGTCCCCTTTTGCGTTATCGGGGGCACGGCCTTAGGGCGGGGGCGGGGGGAAGAACTCTCCCTTTTACCACCCCTCCCGACACTATGGCTGGTACTGGTGAAACCGTCCTTCGGGGTCAGTACGGCAGACGTGTACCGGGGATGGGATGCTAGCCCCGGCCCAAACCCCCTGGAGGCCCCCGACGAGGAAAGGGCCCTGGCGGCCATCAGGAGGGGCGACCTGGCAGGAATTCTGGCGTCCCTGGGTAATGACCTGGAAGCGGTCACCTGCCGCCTGTACCCGGAAGTTATGGCCATTAAGATGCGCCTCCTGGCCGAAGGGGCAGAGCGGGCGGTTATGTGTGGCAGCGGCCCGGCAGTCTTCGGGGTGGCTGCCGATGGAGAAACCGCCAGGCGCATCGCCTCCCGGTTACAGGAGACTTACCCCGAAACTATAGTCACCCGCACCTTATGATCGAGGAGGCCAGCCGTGAAGAATCTACTCAGTGGCAAGCTGGAAAATTATAAACCCTTGCGAGAAATAGTCTTTGAAGCCCTGCGGGAGGCCATTATCAACGGCCAGCTCAAGGCCGGGGAAAGGCTGATGGAAGTCCAGCTGGCGGAGGAGATGGGCGTCAGCCGGACCCCGGTGCGGGAAGCCATCCGCAAGCTGGAACTGGAAGGCTTTGTCGTCATGATCCCCCGTAAGGGGGCCTACGTGGCCGACTTTTCAACCAAGGATATAGCCGACGTTTTTGAGATCCGCTCGGCCCTGGAAGCCCTGGCGGCAGCCCTGGCCTGCGAGCGCATTACCGAGGAGGAACTGGATGAACTGGAACGCCTCCTCATCAGGGTGGCCGACTGCACGGCCGACAACGACCTGGAGACCCTGGTCGAAGTAGATACCCAGTTCCATGACATCCTGTATAAGGCCAGCCGTAACGACCGCCTGGTGCAGATCATCAATAATTTACGGGAACAGATCCAGCGCTTCCGGACTATTTCCATGGGCACCCCGGGTCGTATGCGGGAGACCCTGGAGGAACATAAACAGCTGGTAGAGGCTATTACGGAACGCAATGTGGAACTAGCCCGGAGGATAGCCCAGGAGCATATTGAAAACGCTGAAAACCGCATGATGGAAGCCATCAGGGAAGAGATGCGTTCCGGCGGCCATAAGGCCTGAGGGGGCAAGAAAATGCAGGTTGATGCCATTATCCTGGCCGGGGATAAAGACGGCCGGGCCCTGCTTCCCATCGGGACCCGCCCGATGATTTCCTGGGTGGTGGCCGCCCTGGAGGCCTCCCCAAGTATCCGCCGGCTGGCAGTATCCGGCCCGCCGGAGCTTGAAACCCTCCTTCCCCCGAATGTCATCCTGGTGCCGGCGGGGCGGACTACCGTCGAGAGCGCCCTGAACGGGGCGGCAGCCTTTCCCGGGGCGGAATGGCTCCTCATGGTGACTGCGGACATCCCCTTGCTAAAACCCGCGGCAGTGGAAGACTTCCTGCAACGCTGCCAGGAACGACCGGCGGATATTTATTACCCCATTGTCAGCCAGGAGGCCAGTGAGGCCAGCTATCCCGGCGTCAAACGTACCTATGTCCGCCTGCGGGAGGGCACCTTTACCGGCGGGAATATGGTTCTAATCAAGGCCAGCGCCCTGAACACCTGTGCCAGCCAGGGACAGAAACTGGTGCGCTTGCGTAAAAGCCCCCTGGCCCTGAGCCGGTTAATCGGCCTGGGGTTCATTTTGAAGTTCCTCACCAGGCAATTGACCATTGCCGAGGCCGAGGAACGTTTTTCCCTTCTTTTGGGGGCCAGGGGGGTGGGCGTAATTACCCCCTACCCGGAGATCGGCATCGACGTCGATAAAGAGAGCGACCTGGAACTCGCTCGTGGCGTTCTGGGCGGCGAGGGCCCTGTCAGCCCCCATAACAGCGGCCGGTCCCAATGATACCAATGATATATGTATTTTCGGGCTGGCTCAGGCAGAAGGGGGAGAATTGGTATCCAAGCAGCGAAGCGGCCAGCACTCAACGCGCCAGGATAATGTTTGTAATAGGGCTGTTATTCAGGGGAAGTTGAATGCCAGCCGCTCCCCGGGAACCATGGAGCTAACAAAACCAAGCCAGCCCACCCGGTAATGGTATATTAGCATTTTTGGGAGGAGATCTCTTATGTCGGATACAGTCGCCGTCATCCTGGCCGCCGGCCAGGGGAAGAGGATGCATTCCCGGCGACCGAAGGTATTACACCGTATTGCCGGTCGCTGCCTGGTGGAACATGTCCTGGCGGCAGCCGGGGAGGCCGGTATAGAAAAGCAGATCATCGTCATCGGCCACGGGGCGGAAGAAGTGCGGGAGGCCCTGGGACCAAAGTATACCTATGTCTTACAGGAAAAACAACTGGGTACCGGCCACGCCCTGGCCCGGGCCCGGGAAGCGGCTGGCACGGCAGCAACCGTGCTGGTGCTCTGCGGGGATACCCCCCTCCTCAGGCCGGCAACCCTGGCCCGGCTTTTAAGGGAGCACCAGGACAGGCAGGCTGCCGTTACTATTTTAACAGCCGTAGTTGATGACCCTACCGGCTATGGCCGCATTATTCGTGACGGCCAGGGTATGGTTACGGGGATTGTCGAGGAGCGGGACGCCAACCCGGTAGAAAAGGCTATCAGGGAAATCAATACCGGCACATATTGTTTCAAAGCCGCCCACCTCTGGTCCTTCCTGGAACAATTACAGCCGGATAACGACCAGGGGGAATACTACCTGACCGATGTGGTAGGCCTGGCCTGCCGGGAAAACCTGCCCGTCCAGGCTGTAGCCGCCGGCGATCCGGAAGAGATCCTGGGGGTTAATGACCGGGCCCAGCTGGCCATAGCCGGGGCTATTTTAAGACGCCGGGTTAACATGGCCCTGATGCAAGGCGGGGTAACCATTATCGACCCGGAAACAACTTATATCGATGCCACCGTCAGGATCGGCCCGGACACCGTTATTTATCCCGGCACCTTTTTAGAAGGGCATACTATTATTGACGAGGGGTGCTCCCTGGGACCGGGAACTACCCTCCGGGACTGCCAGGTAGGGAAGGGCAGCCATGTTATCCATACCGTGGCCCTGGAGAGTAAAATCGGCCCTGGCTGCCAGGTCGGGCCCTTTGCCTACCTGCGTCCCGGGACGGTCCTGGATGCCAGGGTCAAGGTTGGGGATTTCGTAGAGATCAAGGCCTCCCGGATTGGGGCTGACTCCAAAGTACCTCACCTGACCTACCTGGGTGATACCACCGTGGGTACCGGGGTGAATATCGGCGCCGGGACCATTACCTGTAATTACGACGGGGAGAAGAAGTGGCCGACGGTCATTGAGGATGGAGCCTTTATCGGCAGCAATAGCAACCTGGTTGCTCCCGTCCGGGTAGGGGCCGGAGCCCTGGTGGGGGCCGGGTCCACCATAACGGAAGATGTACCGGCCGGTTCTATGGCCCTGGCCCGGGGAAGGCAGGTAAACTTATCCCGCCGCAGTAAAAAAAGTAGCGAAAAAAGGCAGGAAAAAGGGTAATCAGGGCGAAATAGATAGAGTTAAACCTTTCCCCGGTAAACTTGGAGGTTATTAAAAAGCAAATGGAAACCGAGAGCGGACGCCTGAAGATCTTCACCTGCAACGCCAACCCCAAACTGGCCGAGGAAATCGGCGCCTACCTGGGCGTGCCCCTGGGAGCGGCCAAGGTAAAACGCTTTAGCGATGGGGAAATAAGCGTAGTTATTGACGAGAGCGTGCGGGGGGAGGATGTTTTCGTCATCCAGCCTACCTGTGAACCCGTCAATGACAACCTGATGGAACTCTTGATTATGATCGATGCCCTGCGCCGGGCTTCCGCCAGGCGGATTACGGCTGTCATACCCTACTATGGCTACGCCCGCCAGGAGCGCAAGACCCGGGCCCGGGACCCCATCTCCGCCAAGCTGGTGGCCAACCTCATTACCGCTGCAGGCGCCCACCGGGTCCTGACCATGGACCTGCACGCGGCGGCCATCCAGGGCTTTTTCGATATTCCGGTAGATCACCTGACGGCAGTCCCCATCCTGGCCGATTACTTCAACAGCAAGGGGTTTGACCAGGCGGTGATTGTTTCCCCGGACCTGGGGGGCGTGACCAGGGCCCGTAACTTCGCCGAGCGCATAGGCGCCGAGATCGCCATCATTGACAAGCGGCGGCCGGCTCCCAACGTCGCGGAGATCATGAACCTCATCGGCGATGTGAAAAATAAAACGGTCATCATGATTGATGACCTCATCGACACCGCCGGGACCATCTGCCTGGGAGCCAGTGCCCTGCTGGAACACGGCGCCCGCGCCGTTTATGCCTGTTGTACCCACCCGGTCCTTTCCGGACCGGCCCGGGAACGCCTGATGGCCTCTCCCCTGCAGGAGGTAGTTGTCTGCAATACCATTCCTGTCCCGGAGGGGAAGGAAATACCCAAGCTGCATCGCCTCTCCGTAGCCCCTCTCCTGGGAGAAGCCATTATTCGCATCCACGAAGACCTCTCGGTCAGTAAACTTTTCGATTAACTGTTTTCTCCGGGGGGCGGACCGTCGTTTTTCTTCTGGCCGAAGGGCAGGCGCTGCCAGTAACGGTTGACAGTCTCGCCCACTTTTCTGGTAATAGTGCCGGCACTGTCAAAGGTTTTACCGGCACTCTTACAGGCGTCCTGCCATTTTACGCTCAGCAGGCCGCCGGATTTTTGGAGGGCCTCTTCGGCGCCGGCCCGGGCAATTAGAGCGTCGCGGCCACAGGTGATGATCTGGTCGGTCTCCAGGGAGCGCGCCCCGTGGAGGAGGCCGATTTTAACATCCAGGTAGTGGATTTTGCCGTCCTGGGGATCGAAGCGGAAATCTTCCACCGTGCCCAGGACAGTGCCCTCTTCGGTGATGACCCTGGCTCCCAGGAGGGGCAGGGGGTGTTTGGCCAGGGCCTCCAGCTCGGGCAGGGAACTGAGTTTCACCACGGCGCTGGCCTCATCTACAGTAACGGCATGGCTACCGACACTTTTGACATGGCTGTAAGGGACGACCGGTTGTTCCTTGAACCACCCTTTGCGATCAACGGTAAAGGCGGCGATAGCCATCTTCGAGTGGTCAATGAGCAGGCGCTTAATACGGCCCAGCTGGTGACCGTCGGCCAGGCTAACCACCGGCATGCCCATGAGTTTTTTGCTGGTATAAAACATCAGCCTCACCTCCCGGCTTATACATGCTTATTCAACCGGGGAGAGGTTTATGCTGTCCGCCAGCAGGCTAAAATTAAAAAGCGAAAGGAGTTGGAGGCCATGCAAGCCCGAACTTTAGAGGTAACTATGCGCCCGGAAGCAGGCAAACAGGCTGCCCGGCGACTGCGCCGGCAGGGCAAATTACCCGGGATAATCTACGGTAAGAAGATCGGTAACCTGGCAGTGATTATTCCTGCCCGGCAATTCGAGCACATCCTGGCTACCGAGGGGGAAAACGCCCTGTTGAAGCTGGTTGTCAGCGGTGATGGCCAGGATAAGGAATTTACCGCCCTAATCCGGGAAGTCCAGCGTCACCCCCTCAAGGGGAACCTGACCCATGTTGACTTCTACCAGGTTTCCATGGAAGATAAACTCCGGGCCACAGTACCTGTCATCCTGGAGGGCGAGGCCCGGGGTGTCAAGGAAGGCGGCATTCTCCAGCACGGGGCCCGGGAGGTTGAAATTGAAAGCCTGCCGGCCGACTTGCCGGAGAATATCGTCGTTGATGTCAGCCACCTGGGCGTAGGGGAGCATCTGACGGTAGGCGAAATCAAAGTTCCGGCCGGGGTCAAGATTCTCTCGGAACCGGATACCGTCATAGCGACTGTAGTAGCGACCCGCGCGGTCGAGATGGAAACCGAAGAGGAGACTACTACCGGGGAACCGCCAGCCCCGCCGGCTGAATAAAACCTGTCTCCTGCAGCTACTTATAGCGGCGAGCCGCTGCTCAATTATCATAAAATGATCGAGTCGAAGGAGGGGGCGGGCCTGGAGAGGCCCGGTGCGCCTTGAGTCTCGAGGCGCACCGGGCCGGTAAAAAGGCGCAGCCAGAGTTTCACGGCCCCCGGGACCGGGTTTGGCTGCGTCCGGGACCTGCAAAGCTGGAGGGAACCTTCCTCCTCAACATAGTTAGCTAGTTCGCTAGTTAAAGAAATAAATCCGGGAGCGGAGGTTGGCGCTGGTGCTGATGGTGGTGGGCCTGGGCAATCCCGGGCCCCGTTACGAAACGACCAGGCATAATGCCGGTTTCATGGTCGTCGATCTCCTGGCTGATGATTTGGGGATTACCCTGGACCGGTCCCGGGACCAGGCCCTGACCGGCCAGGGCCTGATAGGGAACAACCGGGTTTTTTTAGTCAAGCCCCAGACATATATGAACAATAGCGGTCAAGCGGTAGCTCCCCTGGCCCGCTGGTACGGCATCGCCCCGGAGGCAATACTGGTTATCCACGATGACCTGGACCTCGCGCCGGGGCGCTTGCGTCTCCGGCGCGGGGGGAGTTCGGGGGGGCACCGGGGCCTGCAGTCGATTATTACCCATCTGGGGACAACAGCCGTTCCGCGGTTAAAAATAGGTATCGGCAGGCCTCCCCTGGGGCAAAATGTAATTGATTACGTCCTGCAGCCCTTCAGTAAAGGGGACTGGGAACTGATACGCCCGGTGCTCCTCGAGGCCGCCCGGGCTGCCCGTTTTCTCCTAGAGGGGGGCAGTATTGAGGAGGCTATGAATCGCTTTAACCATTAACTAAATTTGCCGCCGGGTGGTATGTTTTTCCTGCTGCGTTTCTCGCAGCATCAAATACCAGCCATGGAGTAAGTCAGGTGATGTTTTTCGTTAAAACCCTGCTGGTGGGTCTCAGCGCTGCCCTTTGCGCCTGGCTCCTCAACCGCTTGCTGCTGTACCTGGGAGTTCAGGGAGTCCCGGCCCTCCTGGGGCCGGTTATCGAAGAGACGTTAAAAACGGGTCTGGCCCTGGCTGCAGGGGCCCCCCTGGCCGGCGTCCACAGCACCTTTGGCCTGATTGAGGGACTCTGGGAACTGCCGGGCAGGCCGGCCAGGACCCCGCGGGGGGCTCAAGCCGCCCGGGTTCGGGGGTATCCTGCCGCCTGGATAGGGCCGGCCCTGGCGGCCTGGGGCGGCCATTCCTTTTTTGGCCTGCTGGTGTTATTAACCTATACCCGTACCGGACATTCAGGTACGGCCTGGGCCGTGGGCCTCCTGGCCCACCTGGCCTGGAACAGGGCCGTCCTGGCCTTGCATCGCTAATTTTACGCGGGAAGGAAACTTGACTTCCTTTACTGGGGCCGGATATAATATACACTGAATTTATATTGGAATATCAAAGAGGCCCGGGTTTTAAGGGCCTTTTATTAGTCCAATGAGGCCTGTCCTGGGTAATGGAGTGCAGTAGATGTACGCTAACAGCATATTACAAATTATCAGAGATAGCGAACAATTTTACGCCATCGCCGGGGGCCTGCGCCGGGGCGCGGGCGAGGTGCAGCTTTATGGCCTGCCGGAAGGAATGAAGGGCCTGTGGCTGGCGGCTATGCTGGACGAATTTAACCCCATTCTGGCAGTTACCCCCGGGAGCGAAGAAGCCCAGCGCCTGGCAGCGGATATAGAATCCTTCTGGCCGGGGGAGGGCATTGATTACCTGCCCCCATCTGAACTCCTGCCGTTGGAGGTTTATACCCCCAGCCCGGAACTGGCCGCCCAGCGCCTGAAGGTCCTGACCAACCTGATCAGCGGCCGGACCCGCATCCTTGTGGTGCCGGTGGAGGCCTTGCTCCGCAAGCTGCCGCCGCCGGATACCCTGCGCCGTTCCCTCCAGTCCCTGGAGGTAGGCCAGATTATTGACCGCGAGGCCCTCCTGCAGAAACTCATTGGCCTGGGGTACAGGCGGGAAGAGGTGGTAGAGGCCCCGGGCCAGCTGGCGGTAAGGGGAGGTATTATCGATATCTTTCCCCTGGGAGCCGAAGAACCGGTGCGTTTAGAATTATTTGGCGATGCAATCGATTCCTTGCGCCGTTTTGACCCCGCCAGCCAGCGCTCGGTGGCCGACCTGCGGGCTATAGTCGTGGGACCGGCCCAGGAAGTCCTCCCGCCCCCGGACCCGGGACCGGGGCTGGAAACCCTGAAGGCAGAATTTTCCCAGGCCTATGCCACCCTGCGCCAGCGCCAGCCCCAGGCAGCCAGGGAACTGAAGGACCGGGTCCAGGAGTTGATTGCCATGCTGGAGGCTGGTTCCTGGCCCGGTGGGAGTAGCCAGCTCCAGCCCTTTTTTTACTCCCGGCAGGCCACCCTTTTTGAATACTTCCAGCGCCACCCCCTGCTGGTCCTTGACGACCCGGCCCGTCTGCTGGAAGAAATGCGCCGCCGGGAGCAGCAGCGCCTGGGGATTTTTACCGACATGCTGGCCGCTGGTCTGGCCCTGCCCTCCCAGGGCCAGGTCTATCTGGATAGCGCCGACCTGGAACGGTTGTGGCAGCGCTACCAGCGCCTGTATTTCTCCCTGCTACCCCGCCGGGTACCGGGAAGCAACCCCCGGCCGGCAGTAGGTATCAGTGCCCAGACCATACCGGCTTTCCAGGGTAAACTCGGCCTGGTGGTAGAAGAATTGACCCGCTGGCGCCGCGAGGGGTACCGGATCATCATGATGGTAGCTGACCCGAACCGGGTGGTAGCCCTGCGCCAGGCCCTGGCCGAGCAGGGTATTGAGGCCCTGGCTCATCCTGAGGCCAGGGGCACCCCGGGACGGGGAGAGGTAATAATGGTCTCCGGCCGCCTGCGCCAGGGCTTTACCTGGCCGGAGATGCGCCTGGCCATTATCGGGGATACGGAGATCTACGGTCCGGCCAGGAGGCCGCGGCGGGTCAAGGCGCCCCGCGAAGGAAGCAAGATTAGCTCCTTTACTGACCTCAAAGAGGGGGACTATGTTGTCCATGTGCACCACGGTATCGGTCGTTACCTGGGCCTGCAGCAACTGGAAGTAGGCGGGGTTAAAAAGGACTACCTCCTCATTCAGTATGCGGGCAAGGACCGCCTCTATGTACCTGTGGACCAGGTTTCCCTGGTCCAGAAGTATGTCGGCGGTGAAGGGCATGTTCCCCGCCTTTATCGCCTGGGCGGCAATGAATGGAACAAGGTCAAGAGCCGGGTTCAGGAGGCCGTCCAGGAGATGGCCCGGGAACTGCTGGAACTTTATGCCCGTCGGGAAGCCATCCCCGGCCATGCCTTTGGGCCCGATACCCCCTGGCAGCGGGAATTCGAGGAGGCATTCCCTTATACAGAAACGCCGGATCAGCTCCGGGCCATCGCCGAGGTTAAGGCTGATATGGAAAAGCCCCGGCCCATGGACCGCCTCCTTTGCGGCGACGTGGGCTACGGCAAGACGGAAGTGGCTATGCGGGCGGCCTTCAAGGCGGTCATGGATGGTATGCAGGTGGCCGTCCTGGTACCCACCACTATCCTGGCCCAGCAGCATTACGAGACCTTTAAAGCCCGGTTTGCCCCTTTCCCGGTAAAGATCGCCGTTTTGAGCCGCTTTTGTTCTCCCAGGGAACAGAAGGTAGTCGTGGAGGCTCTTAAGCGGGGTGAAGTGGATATAGTTATCGGTACCCACCGGCTTCTCTCCAGCGATGTAAATTTTAAAAACCTGGGCCTGGTGATTATCGATGAGGAACAGCGCTTCGGCGTTGCCCATAAAGAAAAGCTGAAGCAACTGCGTTACAGCGTTGACGTCCTGACCATGACGGCCACCCCTATACCCCGGACCCTGCATATGTCCCTGGCCGGCGTGCGCGATATGAGCATGATTGAGACGCCCCCGGAAGACCGCTTCCCGGTCCAGACCTATGTGGTGGAGTATAACCCGGAGCTGGTGCGGGAGGCCATCCGCCGGGAACTGGACCGGGGCGGGCAGGTCTTTATAGTTCATAACCGGGTGCAGGATATTGATCGCTTCGCCTACCATATCCAGCAACTGGTGCCGGAAGCCCGGGTCGGCATCGGCCACGGCCAGATGGGCGAAGAGGAGCTGGAGAACGTTATGCTGGACTTTATCTCCGGCCGCTACGACGTCCTGGTCAGTACCACCATTGTAGAGAACGGCCTGGACATCCAGAACGCCAATACCCTGATTGTCGATGAGAGTGATAACTTCGGCCTGGCCCAGCTCTACCAGCTCCGGGGCCGGGTCGGTCGCACCAACCGCCTGGCCTATGCCTACTTTACCTACCGTCCGGACAAGGTGCTCGGTGAAATAGCTGAAAAACGCCTGGCCGCTATCCGGGAGTTTACGGCATTCGGTTCGGGGTATAAGATTGCCCTGCGGGACCTGCAGATCCGGGGGGCGGGTAATTTTCTGGGGCCCGAGCAACACGGCCATATGGTGGCCGTCGGCTTTGACCTCTACTGCCAGCTCCTGGAGGAAGCAGTCCGGAAACTGAAGGAGCAACGTGGCGAGGGAGTGCCCCGGCCAGCCCTGGCGGAACCCCAGGCTACCCCCATTGAACTGGCGGTAGATACCTTCCTGGGTGATAACTATATCCCGGAGGCTACCTTAAAAATGGAACTCTACCACCGCTTTATGAATGCCGGGGATCTGGCTGCCGTTGAGGATATCGCCGCGGAAATGGAGGACCGTTTCGGACCGCCACCGCCGGAAGCCAGGAACCTCGTGGCCCTGACCAGGGTCCGCATCCTGGCCCGTGAGGCCGGGGTAATAAGCGTCAACCAGAAAAACCGGGAAGTAGAATTGAGCTTTGGCCAGCATACCGGCCTGCGGGGCGAAAAGCTCCTGCAGCTCAACCAGTATTTCCCCCGGAAGCTGGCCTTCTCTTCAGCCGGTGGCCTGACCATCAGGGTACGGGTTATGGGCCTGAGCCAGGAAGAATTACTGGACCTGCTGGAGAAAGTTCTGACCAGGATCAAGTGCCTGGTAACCGAAGCGGCAAGTTAGGAGGGTCGACATTGCTGGCGGATGATCTTACCCGGCTCTGGCAGGGCCTGCAGCCGGGGTTATTCTCTATCCTCACGAAATTATTCTGGGCCGCGGCCATCATGGTGGCCGCCCTGGTCCTGTACCGGGTGATCTCCGGGTTTATTCACCGCATATTCCAGGTTGCCAGGAGGGATCCCCAGAGGGAAAAGACCCTGGAGACTCTCCTCTGCTCTGCCGTGCGCTACCTCATTTATACTGTAGGAGCTATGATGGCACTAAATCGCTTTATTGACATAACCCCCATCATCGCCGGCGCCGGGGTGGTGGGCCTGGCCATAGGTTTTGGCGCCCAGAGCCTGGTCAAGGATATCATTACCGGTTTCTTTATTATTTTTGAGGACCAGTTCCACGTCGGCGATCTGGTGGAGATCAACGGCCAGGTAACCGGGACGGTAGAGGAACTGGGCCTGCGCATGACCACCGTCCGGGAATGGAGCGGCAAGAAGTTTTATATCGCCAACAGCGAGATCAAAACCGTCCGCAATTATAACCGCGATGAGCTGCGGGCCATTGTTACGGTTACCTTTCCCTTCGAAGAAGACCCGCGCCGCATCCGGGCGGTTCTGGAGCAGGTGTGCCGTGAGGTGGAAAGGGAGTACTATGAAGAATTTATCCCCGACCCCTCCGGCCAGGGCCTGGCCGAGCCACCCCAGATTTACGGGGTCACTGATATTGATAAAACAGATAAGGGGGGGCAGTTTACCATCACGGCCCGTACCAGGACCGGCGCCCTCTGGATCATCGAAAGGGCTTTACGGGAAAAGATCTGGCAGGCCTGCCGTGATAACGGCATCCGCCTGGCCTACCCCACCAGGGTCTATGTCGGCAACCAGCCCGGCTGCGAAGAAGCCCCAGCGGGGAGCAACTCGCCGGCGCTATAGATTCCATAGTTTTAGCAAAAGAACCTGATTTTATACCTGGCCCCAGTTATAGAAAAGGAAGGGAAAAAATGAATAAACCCTTGAAGGGGATTATATACTAACAGTGAAAGCTATCTTAGGAAAAAGGCTACCTTAAAAAGGGTAAAGGGGGGATAGATTGCAGTGAAAGCAACAGGCATTGTACGGCGCATCGACGATCTAGGACGCGTAGTGATACCTAAAGAAATCAGGCGAACCCTGCGGATCCGCGAAGGAGATCCCCTGGAGATCTTCGTTGACCGCGAGGGCGAGGTGATTTTAAAAAAATACTCGCCCATTGGCGAACTGGGAGACTTTGCCAAGGAGTACGCAGATTCGCTTCACGAAGCCATCGGTCATATTGCCTGTATCGCAGATCGGGATAACATTATCGCGGTGGCAGGTGCCCCCAAGAAGGAGTTCCTGGATAAACCTATCGGCCAGGCAATAGAGAGGGTAATGGAGGAAAGGAAACCCCTTCTGGCCAATTCCCCGAGTGAAGACCTTTTCCCCATTGACGGCGAGGGCGAGGCCTATAAATTCACAGCCGAAGTTATCGCTCCGATCATCGCCGAAGGAGACCCCATCGGAGCCGTCATCCTCTGCTCCCGGGAACCGGGGGTAAAAATGGGAGATATGGAATTAAAGCTGGCGGAGACGGCAGCAGGTTTTCTGGCCAAACAAATGGAACAATAATGGCAGCGCCCCGGGCGCTGCTTTCTTTTTGACCTGTTTTCTGGTACAATAAAGCGGTATTCCTTTCCTGTGAGGCGAAGATAATGGCAGGCAAGGTGATAGTTACCGGTTTGGGGCCGGGGGACCCGGCCCAGGTGCCAGAGGCGGTCCTTAAGGCCCTGGCCGGGGCGGATAAGATTTACCTGAGAACCTCCCGCCACCCGGCGGTAGCCGCCCTGGAAGTACGGGGCCTTAAGTGGGAAACCTTTGATTCTTTTTATGAGGAAGCGGCTGACTTTGAGGAACTCTACCAGCGCATAGCCAGTTTTCTCCTCACCGGGGCGGCAGCTAAAGCAGATAAGAAACTGGCCTACGCCGTACCGGGCCATCCCCTGGTCGCGGAGAGAACCGTGGCCCTGCTGTTAGAAAAGGCTCCTGCAGCCGGCGTCGACCTGGAGATTATACCGGCAATGAGCTGCCTGGATGCCCTTTACGCTACCCTTAAAATAGACCCCGCCAGGGGGTTAACCGTAGCCGACGCCCTGACCTTTTCGGCGGCCGGCCTGGACCCGGGCCTGGGTTTAATCCTCACCCAGGTATATAACCGCCGGGTAGCCGGGGAGATTAAATTAGACCTCATGACTGTCTACCCGGATGAATACCCGGTAACCGTTGTCCGCGGCGCTGGCCTTCCTGACGGTGAGAGGGTAGCCACCGTGCCCCTCTACACCATCGACCGCCTGGAGTGGCTTGATTACTTAACCAGCCTTTACCTGCCACCCTACCCCGAGGGCCGGGATCGCACCCTGGCGGGCCTGGAAGCCATTATGGCCCGCTTACGAGGTCCGGGTGGGTGCCCCTGGGACCGGGAGCAAACCCATGTTTCCCTGAAACGTTATCTGGTGGAAGAGACTTACGAGGTCGTGGAAGCCATCGACGCCGGGGACATGAATAAACTATGCGAAGAATTGGGAGACTTACTGCTACAGGTAGTCTTCCACGCCAGGCTGGCGGAGGAAGAGGGTGACTTTACCCTGGCGGATTGCCTGGCGGGTATCTGTTCCAAGATGCGCCGGCGCCATCCCCACGTCTTTGGCCAGGCCGTCCTGGATACGGCCGGGGAAGTACTGGCGCGCTGGGACCAGATTAAGGTTACCGAAAGGAGAGAGAAAGGCGAAGAGGCACCGTCAGTATTGAGCGTGCCCCGGGGTTTGCCAGCCCTCTTAAAGGCCCTGAAGGTCCAGGAGCAGGCCGCCCGGGTGGGTTTTGACTGGCCCCAGATAGACGAAGTCTGGACCAAGGTGGAAGAAGAACTGAACGAGCTGAAAAAAGCAGTTGCCGGTGCCGGGGTGGAGGAGCAGGCCGGCGAGATGGGAGATGTCCTCTTCTCCCTGGTCAACCTGGCCCGCTGGCTTCAGATTGAACCGGAGACAGCGCTCCAGGCAACGGTTGCTAAATTCGTCCGGCGTTTTAATTATATAGAAAAGGCTGCCCTGAAGGAAGGCCGGGATATCGAGGATCTCTCCCCGGCGGAAATGGACGCCCTCTGGGAAGAAGCGAAAAAAATTAGGCCATTTTAGCTGGAAATGCAGGAGATTGTTGGATTATAGCGAATACATGACGACAGGGGCAAATGTCACAGCAGGAGGGATTAAGGATGAATAAAATGGACCTGGTTGCCAGCGTCGCCGAAAAGACGGACCTGACAAAAAAAGACGCCGAAAAGGTGGTTAACGCGGTCCTGGCAAGCATCGAAGAAGCCCTGGCCCAGGGCGAAAAGGTACAGCTGGTTGGTTTCGGCACCTTTGAGATCAAGGAACGGGCGGCCCGGGTAGGCCGTAATCCGCGTACAGGTGAAGAAATCCAGATTGCCGCCACCCGTGCGCCGGTCTTTAAGGCGGGTAAAGCCTTAAAAGACGCGGTCGCCCGCTAGTAAAGTAAAAGAAAATCAGGCCACGGCCTGATTTTCTTTTTGGGGGAGGGATACAATGCGCCTGGATAAGTTTCTCAAAGTGTCCCGGCTGATAAAGCGACGCACCCTGGCCAAGGAGGTCTGCGACGGCGGCGGGGTGGAGGTTAACCGCCGGCCGGCTAAGGCCAGTACCGAGGTAAAACCGGGGGACGTCCTGACTTTAAAGCTGGGCAACCGCTGGCAGACTGTAGAAGTCCTGGCCACACCGGAACATATTGCCGCCAACCAGGCCCGGGAAACCTACCGGGTCCTGGCCGAGGGCCAGGCCGAGGACCCTGAAAAATAGAGCCGCTGTGCATACCCCGGCCTCCTTCCGGCCTATAATAAAGTTAAATCCTTTTAAAGGCAGGGAGGTATATGGCGCGTGGGTTTAAACAGGTAGCAGTTCTCCTGGGAATGTTGTTTTTGAGTCAATTCTTTACCGGCTGCCGGGCTCCGGCTACCAAACCGGCAGCCCAGGAACCAGTGATCTCCGTTTATGTAAACCAAACCGGTGAAGTTAAAAGGATGAAGATCGAGGACTACCTGCCCGGGGTAGTAGCGGCGGAAATGGACCCCACCTGGCCCCTCAATGCCCTGGCAGCCCAGGCGATTTTAGCCCGGACCTTCACCATGAAAAAAATCCAGGAGGGCGGCGTCAAGGTCCACGGCACCGATGCTTCCACCAGCGTCGAGGAGTTTCAGGCTTATGATCCCTCAAAAATCAATGATAACGTCCGCCGGGCGGTAGAGATGACCCGGGGCGAGGTTGTCAAATACAATGGTGATTATATTAACGCCTGGTTCTATGCTTCCGGCGGGTCCCGGACGGCCTCCTCGGCCATAGAAGGCTTGAACTTTCACAGTGAACCGGCACCCTATATCCAGAGCGTCCCCGACCCGGGGATGGCCATCACTACGGCGGAAAATAAAAGCTGGACGGCGAGCTTTAGTAATGCCGAACTGGCAGCAGCCGTACGCAAGATTACCGGCCAGGACCCGGGGCCCATTACCAGCGTAAGGGTAGCCGCCAGAGGGCCCTCGGGCCGGGCCACCCAGCTAAGAATCGGTAGACTCACCGTCGATGTCCCGGCCCTGAGGTTGGCCCTGGGTAACGACCGGTTGCGTTCTACTTTGATAACCGGGATTACCACCAGCGGCGACCGGGTCACCTTTAAAGGTGAGGGTTACGGCCACGGTGTGGGTATGAGCCAGTGGGGGGCCAGAGCCCTGGCCCAGCAGGGTAAATCACCCCACGATATAATCAGATACTTTTTCAAAGACATCCAGCTGGTCAAGGCCTGGTAGGCCGCCGGCTTTTTTTATACTTTTTTACCCCTTCACCTCATAAAATTTACGGGAGGGGGTATGGCGGGATGGCTGACGAACAACACCAGCTGTCCATAATCAACCGGGAGAAACTGGTTATCAGCGGCGTTCTCCAGGTTTTAAACTATGATGAAGAAGAAATTATCCTGGAGACCACCCTGGGATACCTGGTAATTAAGGGCAGCAATTTTAACATCAGCAATTTAAGCCTGGAGACCGGCAACCTGGAGCTCAGCGGCCGGGTGAATAATCTCAGCTACAGCGAGGGGAAGGGCGCCAGGGGCAAAGGCCTGATGCAGCGCCTGTTTAGATGATACCTGTCTTCGACCAGTGGCAGATATTTTTAGCCCTGGCCGGGGCGGGGATGGTGCTGGCCTTTACCTTCGACTGTTACCGGGTGGGCCGTTTTTTCTGGCGGCCCCGGTCCCTGGCTACCCTGGCCGGGGATGCCCTTTTCTGGCTCTTAATTACCCTTCTTACCTTTATCCTCCTCATGTTCATCAACTGGGGTGAGGTACGGGCCTACACCTTTATGGCCCTGGGCCTGGGAGCCTTACTTTATGGCCTTTTCCTGAGCCGCAGCACTCGCCGCTGCCTCTATGCCGGGGGGCGCTTTCTGGGTTCATCCCTGGCCCTGGGCCGGCGCCTCCTCAACCGGACAGTGCTGGTTATCCTCCTGCCCGGTCGCCTGGCCCTCAATTTCCTGGCCTGGCCTTTGCAACCCCTGCAATTCATATGGCGCCGCTGGTTGCGGCCCGGCGGTCCCGGAGGGCCGGCAGGCGGTTAATTTATTTACCCGGGCTGGCAGGATTCCCCTCCCGGGCGGCGAATTATATATTCGTCCAATAGTTGTCCACAGTTTGTGCATATTATGTGGATAATCCTGGGGAAGAGAACGTGCAAATCGAAATCCGGGGTGCTGAAAAACTGAGTTTCCGGGAGCGCCAGGTAGTGGCCCTCAAGGAGATGGGCCTGGGTAACGAAGAGGTTGCCCGGCGCCTGGGCCTGAGTGCCAGCAGCGTGGCTACCCTTTACCACCGGGCCCGGACTAAAGGCTACCAGGTGGTAATTGTCCTGCCCGGCGAAACCCTGGGAATATTTACGGGGGAAGAGGATGAGCAAGGTAATCCGCCTGCCTAAAAAGCGCCGGCTGTGGCCGGGCCTGATAATTATGCTGGTTGCCGTCTACCTCCTGTACTCCTTTGCCCACCTGGCCCTGGCCCTCTACCAGACCAACCTGCAGCTACAGGCCTATGAAAACCAGAAGGCCGCCCTCCTCCAGGAGAATGCCCGCCTGCGCCAGGAGATCCAGGAATTAAACAGCGACAGCTATATCGAAAGGGTGGCCCGGGAAGAACTGGGGCTGGTCAAACCCGGCGAAAGGGTAATTATGCCCGCCCAGCCCGGCCAGGTAAGGCCCTACAAACCGCCGGAGCCGGGACATCAATTTCGCGATTAACCATCTTGGTTATTGACAAATTTCTTAACTCTTGCATATAATGGGATCAGGTTGATGAGAACAGGAGGAATTCCGCTCGTATGTCCATCGCTGTAGGCACTGTTTTGGAAGGGGTGGTCAGCGGGATCACCAGGTTCGGTGCCTTCGTGGAATTACCCGGCGGCTTGACGGGTCTGGTGCATATTTCCGAGGTTGCTGATACCTACGTGAAAGATGTCAATGACTACGTTAAGGAAAAAGACCGGGTCAGGGTAAAGGTTATCAACATCGATGATAAGGGAAAAATCGGCCTATCCATTAAACGTGCCAATCCCGATTACGTGGAGCGGCGCGGGCCACGTCATAGCCGCCAGTCTGCTTCAGCCTCCTTCGAGGATAAACTGGCCCGTTTTATGAAGGAGAGCGAGGAACGCATCCAGGACTTAAAGCGACATACGGATTCCAAGAGGGGCGGACGTGGTACGCGGTATTGATACTGGGACTTATTATATGTGCTAATTCATCCGGGCACCTTAAAGGTGCCCTTAAATTTTGCCAGCAGGTGATGTTTATAATGACCCTTTACGCTGCCCTGGATATAGGCTCCAATTCGGTCCGCTTGCTGCTGGGAGAGGTAGCGGGGGAACACGTAAGGCCCCGCCGGGCCGAACTCCGCAGCACCCGCCTCCTGGCAGGGGCCACCGGCGGCTGGCTCCAGGAGGAACCTGTCCGGCGGACGGCTGCCGCTGTGGCCGAGCTGGCCGGCCTGGCCCGGGTCTATCACCCGGCCGGGATGGCCTGCATCGCCACCAGTGCCGCCCGGGAGGCCCGCAACCCGGAAATCTTAACGGCAGCAGTAGCCACCGGAGCCGGTTTGGAGGTTATTATTATTGATGGCTCTACCGAGGCCCGCCTGGCCTACCGGGGAGCCCTGGCCGGCCTGACCGTACCGGTAGACAACCCCCTGGTTATCGACATTGGCGGCGGCAGCACGGAGTTCAGCTGGCGGGAGGACAGGGAACTCCAATTTACCAGTGTCAGGGTGGGGGCCGTGCGGGTTATGGAAGAGTCCCTGGACCGGGAGGCCATCAGGTCCCTGCTGGCCCCGGTTCTGGCCTGGGTCCGGAAGAGCCGGCCGGGGCTTATTATCGGCACCGGCGGTACCATTACCACCCTGGCGGCCCTGGAACTAGCCCTGCCCGCCTACCGGCCGGAGCTGGTTCACGGCCTGGTCTTACCGGCAGGAAGGGTGGCGGGCTGGCGGCGGCGCCTGGCGGCCCTGTCCCTGGAGGACCGGCGCAACCTGCCGGGCCTGCAGCCGGAGCGGGCAGATATTATCGTCGCCGGAGTAACCATTCTGGAAATAATCCTGGCCGGGCTGGGGGCGGCCAGCCTGCAGGTAAGTGAGGCCGACCTCCTGTGGGGATTGCTCCTGGCCATGGCCCGGGGGGAACGACTAAAATGAAACTGGTTGTCGCTGTTACCGGAGCCACCGGGGCTGTTTACGCCGTCAGGCTCCTGGAAGCCTTGCGGGCGACGGGGACCGAAGTTTACCTGATATTAAGCCGCTGGGCCGGGGAGACCCTGCGCCTGGAGACGGACACTACAGTAGACACCCTGCGGGGCCTGGTTACCAGCTGCTACCAGGAGAACGACCTTACGGCCCCGGTAGCCAGTGGATCCTTCCAGCACCAGGGGATGGTAGTTGTCCCCTGCAGTATGAAGACCCTGGCCGGTGTTGCCCACGGTTATGCCGCCAACCTGATCATGCGGGCGGCCGACGTCACCATCAAGGAGGGGCGCAAGCTGATCCTGGTACCCCGGGAGACGCCCCTGAGCCCCATTCACCTGGAGAACATGTTAACCCTTGCTCGCCTGGGAGTGGTGATCATGCCGCCCATGCCGGCCTTTTATTACCGGCCCCGGACCATTGACGATGTAGTCAACCACCTGGTGGCCAGGATCCTGGACCATCTGGGCCTGGAGCAGGACCTGGTGCCCCGCTGGGGCACTCCCGGGGAGGATTAGGCCGGGAGGAAATACCCGGCCGGTGGCGAATTTATTCCCGGGAAAGGAGAAGGAACATGGCTCACCAGGATTTGCAGGCCTACCTGGCCTATCTCGAAGCCCACAACCTGCTGCACCGGGTCAAGGTAGAAGTCGACCCCATCTTTGAGATTGCGGCTATCAGCGACCGGGTGGTCAAAAGGGGCGGCCCGGCCCTCCTCTTCGAGCGGGTGAAAGGTTCGGCCCTGCCCGTGGCCACCAATCTCTTCGGCAGTACAGACCTGGTAAAGGCGGCCCTGGAAGTGCCGGATCTGGAGGAGCCGGCCCGGCGCCTCCGGGCCCTCCTGGACCTGCCGGCCGATTCCGGGGGCTGGCTGGATAAGCTGCGCCTTCTACCCCGCCTGGCAGAACTGGGCCGCTACCTCCCGCGCCGGGTAAAAGAGGCTCCCTGCCAGGAGGTCCGGGTAGAACCGCCCTCTTTGGAGGAACTGCCGGTACTGCAGCTCTGGCCGGGGGACGGCGGCCGTTTCCTTACCCTGCCCCTGGTCTTTACCCATGACCCCCTGACCGGCCGCCGGAATGTAGGCATGTACCGGATGCAGGTCTTTGACGCGGTCACCACCGGCATGCACTGGCATATCCACAAGGACGGGGCCGAGCACCTGCGCCGCAGCGGGGACCGCCTGGAGGTAGCAGTCGCCCTGGGCGCTGATCCGGCGGTGATCTACGCCGCCACTGCTCCCCTGCCCCCGGGCCTGGACGAGATGCTCCTGGCCGGGTTTTTACGCCGGGAACCGGTGGAGATGGTACCGGCCCTGACGGTGAATATCGATGTCCCGGCCCGGGCGGAGATTATCCTCGAAGGTTATGTCGACCCTGGGGAAACCCGCCTGGAAGGCCCCTTCGGCGACCACACGGGTTATTACTCACCGGCTGACAATTATCCCGTTTTTCACCTGACCTGCCTGACCCGGCGCCGCCGGGCGGTTTACCCGGCTACGGTGGTGGGACCGCCGCCCATGGAAGACGCCTACCTGGGGAAAGTAACGGAACGCCTCTTCCTGCCCCTGATCCAGCTCCAGCTCCCGGAGGTGGTTGACATCAACTTCCCTCCCGCAGGGGTTTTTCATAACTGCGTCATTGTCGCCATCCGCAAGGGTTACCCCGGCCAGGCGCGCAAGGTCATGCACGCCCTCTGGGGGATGGGGCAGATGATGTTTACCAAGCTCATTATCGTAGTCGATGCCGATGTCGACGTCCACGATTTAAAAGAGGTCGCCTGGCGCGTCCTGGGTAATATCGACCCCCGCCGGGACGCCGTTATAGTCGACGGGCCGGTGGACATCCTGGACCACGCCGCTCCCAGCAGGGGCTTCGGGAGCAAGATGGGACTGGACGCTACCCGGAAACTGCCGGAAGAAGGGGCGATCCGGCCCTGGCCGGAGGAGGCCCGGGCCACCCGGGAGGTCCTGGAACTCATCGACAGGAGGTGGCAGGAGTATGGCCTGGCGTAAGCTCAGGATCTTCCTGGCCATGATTAAGTTTGAGCATACCATTTTCGCCCTCCCCTTTGCCTACCTGGGGGCCTTTATCGCTGCCGGCGGCCGCCCGGCGCCGGCCCAGCTGGGATGGATAACCCTGGCCATGTTAGGGGCGCGCACGGCGGCCATGTCCTTGAACCGGCTGATAGACCGCCACATCGACGCCCTCAATCCCCGCACCGCCGGCCGGGCCCTGCCCCGGGGACTTATATCCGTAACCGAAGTCTGGCTCTATACCATCCTGTCCTTCGGCCTGCTTTTTTTTGCCGCCACCCGCTTAAACTGGCTCTGTGTGCAGCTGATGCCCATTGCCGTCCTGGTCCTGGTCATCTACTCCTATACCAAGCGCTGGACCTGGGCCTGCCACTTCGCCCTGGGCCTGGCGGATGCCCTGGCGCCGGTGGGGGCCTGGGTGGCCATCCGGGCGGCCATTGAACTGCCGGCCGTCATCCTGGGCCTGGGGATGGGGACCTGGGTGGCGGGTTTTGATATCATCTATGCCTGCCAGGATTATGATTTTGATCGCCGCTACGGGATTCATTCCATACCGGCGCGTTTCGGTAAAGGACGGGCCCTGGTTATCGCCCGCTACCTGCACGCCTTTTCCATCGTCATGCTGGCCGGCCTGGGCTTCCTTTTACACCTGGGCTGGCTGTACTTCCTGGGTGTCTTGCTGGCCGCAGTAATCCTGACCTATGAACATCGCCTGGTGTCGCCGGAAGACCTGTCGCGCCTGAACCTGGCCTTCTTAAATATGAATGGTTATTTGAGCGTGCTGATGTTTGTCTTTACCCTGCTGGCCTTAACCCTTGAGTGACAGCCGGGGATTGCGGCCCCTATCCGGAGGTGTTGAATATGAAAATCAGGGGAACGGCCCTGCTTTTACTCCTTCTCTTCCTGGTCCCGGTCGTATCTGGCTGCGGCAGCCCGGCTAGCAGCGGGAGCAGCCAGGAAAAGAGCCTGAAGCTGGGGTTAATCCCGGTGGAGGATAACTTCCCCTTTTTTGTCGCCGAGAAGGAAGGCCTCTTTACCAAAGCCGGCTTGAAGGTTGAACTGGTACCCTTTAATAGTGCCCGGGAGCGTGACCTGGCCCTGCAGTCCGGGAGTATCGACGGCGAGGTGGCCGATATTGTCGCTACGGCCCTGCTGCGTAAAGGCGGGACGCCGGTGAAGATCGTCTCCCTGACCATGGGGGCCACCCCTGCCGAGGGACGCTTCGCCCTCCTGGCCCGGCCCGGAGCCAATATCAGCTCCCCCGGCCAGCTCAAAGGCCGGACCGTCGGCATCTCGGAAAACACCATCATCGAATACGTCGCCGACGGCCTCCTGCGGGAAGGAGGGGTGGACCCCGGCACCGTCCAGAAGGTCGCCGTATCCCAGATCCCGGAACGGCTCCAGCTCTTGCTGGGGGGTAAGCTGGACGCCGCCCTGCTGCCTGATCCCTTTGCTTCCCTGGCCGCGCGGAAAGGGGCCAGGGTGGTACTGGACGATACGAAAATTAACCGCAACCTCTCCCAGGTGGTACTTATCTTCCGGGAGGAAGCCATTAAACAAAAGACGCCGGCTATTCAGAAACTGCTCCAGGTATATACCGCGGCCGCCAGCTTGATCGCCCGGAACCCCTCCGCCTACCGGGAGCTATTTATTGAAAAGGCCAGGATACCGGCGGAACTCCGGGACACCTACCTGGCGCCCCATTACTCCCCGCCGCAACTGCCCCGGCGGGAAGAGGTCGCGGCGGTGATGGACTGGATGGTGGCCAAAAAACTCCTGGCCGCACCCTATAAATACGAAGAGCTGGTTGACCCGGATCTGGTTAACCACGGTGGGGACAACCGGTGATCCGGGTTACCGGCGTTTCCTATAGTTATAGAAACAACGGCGCATGGGTGCCGGCCCTGGAGGATATTAACCTTACCATACCTGCCGGGCAGGCCTGCGTTCTGATAGGGCCTTCGGGTTGCGGCAAAACAACCCTGCTGTACCTGCTGGCCGGGTTATTAAAACCCACCCGGGGGGAGATCCAGGTTAACGGCGCCAGGGTGACCCGGCCGCGCCGGCAGACAGCCATTATCCTCCAGGATTACGGCCTCTTGCCCTGGAAAACAGTCTGGAAAAACGCCGCCCTGGGCCTGGCCCTGCGGGGCTGTCCCCGGAAGCGGCAGCAAGAGATCCTCGAACCCCTCCTGGTTGCCCTGGGCCTGGCCGGCCTGGAGAAGCGCTACCCGGCCCAGTTGAGCGGCGGCCAGAAGCAACGGGTGGCCATCGCCCGGGCTCTCTCCCTGGAGCCTGATACCCTCCTGATGGACGAGCCCTTCTCGGCCCTCGATGCCCTGACCCGGGAGGGCCTGCAGCAGACCCTGGTGGATATACGCCGGCAGCGATGTCTAACTACGGTCCTGGTTACCCACAACGTCGAAGAGGCCGTCTTCCTGGGGCAGCAGATTGTGGTCCTGACGGCCGCCCCGGGGCGCCTCAAGGCCGTCCTGGAGAACCCGGGAGCAGGTACCCCCGACTACCGCTTTTCCGAAACCTTCCACCATTACTGCTCCCGGGTGCGCCAGCTCCTCCAAAAATAGGCTTCTGTTAAAAAGGGATGCAGATGCCATTCAGTTTCGGAGCCGGCGGGTGCAGCTCCGGGTGCTTAAGCGAGCAAACTTGGCGCCCAGTTGCTTAAGCGGCGGGGGTGGCTTGGGGCGTGATACTTCTCGTTTCTGAAACCACGTCACCGTCCCTATCCCGTTCACCACCGCCGCGCCGCGGCTTGGCGCAAAGCTTGCGTCTCGAACCGAGTCGCCCTCCGCCTGTACCCGCCAGCCCTTGCCTCAACCTACATTTTCATGTTCGCTGGCGGAGACATTAGCCCCCATGAGGAGGGCTTTTGTGGATATGCCTTTTAAACACAAAATAGTCGCCTACCTGGGATCCATTCTCTTTTTGTTTGGCTGCTGGTGGTTGCTGGCCCGGGGAATCAACAACCCCGGTTTGCCGGAGCCCCGGCTGGCCTTGCAGGGGCTGGCCCGTTTCTGGCCTGAACTCGCCCGGCATCTTTATTTCAGCCTTTACCGGGTGGTGGTCAGCCTGGCCCTGGCCCTGCTCCTGGCGGTGCCCCTGGGTCTCTGGGCCGGCCGTAACCGGGTCGTTGACTCCTTTCTGGCCCCCATGGTTTACCTCCTCTACCCTGTTCCCAAGGTGGCTTTACTGCCGGTGGCCATGGTCCTTTTGGGCATCGGGGACGGGGCCAAGATGCTCATTATTTTCCTGGTGATCTTCAACCAGATCCTGATTACCACCCGGGATGCGGCCCGTAAGATACCGGACCAGCTGTTGCTCTCCGTCGCCTCCCTGGGAGCCGGCAAAGCCAGCCTGTTCCGCCAGGTAATCCTGCCGGCCTGCCTGCCGGATATTATTACCGCCAGCCGCGTTTCCCTGGGCAGCGCCATTTCCGTCCTTTTCCTGAGCGAGACCATAGCCGGTAACAGCGGCCTGGGGTACTTTATCCTGGACGGCCTTTTCCGGGCCGACTACGGGGCCATGTTCGCCGGCATCCTGACCATGGCCGGTATGGGCCTGGTATTATATATCCTGCTGCATCTATTTGAATACCTCCTCTGCCCGTGGGAACGGTAGCAGCCGGTACGATTCTGGCAGCCTCCTGTGGTTGCACGAGGCTATACGGGCGTGGGTAAGAAAACTCTCCGGGTGGATATTTACTGTAGTAAGCAGCTTGGTCTGGGCGCGAAGCGTCTGGTGAAAGGATAAACCTAACAAGAAAGGGGTGATAGGTGATGCGGGGTATAAACTGCATAGCCGGCAGGGGACGCTGCCGGGTATCCTGCCGGGTCTTCGTCACCGGCGAGGGCCTTATCGCCCACCTGCTGGGGGGCGAAAAACCCCATGTGGGAGCAGTGGCCCTGGGGATACCGCGGCCGAGCCTGCGGGGAGAGGGTACGAGCGCCACTACCTCGGTATTGACCCTGATGGGCCATAAAGACGACGAGGTGGCCCGGCCGGCTGCCACCACCCTGGCGGCAGCCTGTCATGTCCCGGTGGTAGTCGTCGCGGGCATTCACCTGGACGGGGCCACGCCGGGAGAACTGGTGCAGCTCCAGGAGAATGCCCGCCGGGCTGTGGCAGGGGTCCTTAAGTATCTGAAAGGGGTACGTCAAAACCCAGGGCCCTCAGGGTCCGGGCATCAGCCACCCCGGTAGCCTTGAGCCCGTGGTAGAGCTGGAACTCCTTAACGGCCAGTTCGGTCATCAGGCCGTAGTCGCCGTCAGTGGGCCCGAAAAGGTAAAAACCCTTTTCCCGCAGGCGGGCCTGCAGGGTGAGGACCTCCGGAGAGCCCTGGCCGGGTTTCAGGGGACCGGTGGGCATGGTATAGGGACCTTTAACTACTACCGGGGTGCCCACAGGGATCCAGGGATAGATGGTCTCTATATCCTCGTTGAACATGCGGAAACAGCCTGCCGAGGCGGCCCAGCCGATGGACCAGGGCCGGTTGGTGCCGTGGATGCCGTAGCTGCCCCAGGGTACATTGAGGCCCATCCAGCGGGTGCCAAAGGCACCCCCGGACTCATAAGCCTTGTCGACGATTTTCCACTCGCCGACGGGCGAGGGGCTGGTGTATTTGCCTATAGCCACGGGGTATTTTTGAAAGACCTGGCCATCCACCAGGATGGTCAGGACCAGGCGTTCGGTATCGATGACGATCTTCAGGTTTTTCCCGGGAGGCGGGCCGGCCGGGGCCTGGTGGGCGACTGTGATACCCCGGGCCAGTTCCTTCCAGGTAGCCGGCCCGACCCGGCCCAGGGGGGTTAAATGGTGTTCTCGTTGAAAGTTAATTACGGCCCGGTGGGTTGTTTCATTATAAATACCGTTCAGGGGACCGAAGTAATAACCCATCTGGGCCAGGCGCAGCTGGAGATCGCTGACGTCCAGGCCCGTAAAAGGGGGATTGGTTAGCTCCAGGACCCGGAAATCAGTATCGTCGCAGGGGCAGGGCTCATGGGCCAGGGCCGGGTTCATAAAGGAGAAAAAAAGGGCCAGGAAAACCAGGATGCGACAGTACGTGTGAACCATAGTCCTTTCCTCCCAGTAAAATACCTCCAGAATATTATGCGCCGGGATGGGGATATTCATGTTTAGATCCCCCCGGCCGGCGGGAACATTAAGGGGGAAGAAATCTTGTCTGGCAGGGATACATCCATGTGGTTGGCCCTTTTAATCGCCCTGGTATCCGGCATTGCCATGGCCTTCCAGGGTTCCCTGAATTCTGCCCTGGCCAAAATCACCGGCCTGCTCCAGGCTACCCTGATCGTCCACCTTACTGCCACCCTGGCAGTGGGAATCCTCCTTTTCTTCCCATTGAGCGACGGCCACCTGGGCCGGATCTGGCAGTGCCCCTGGTATCTCTGGCTGGGGGGACTGATTGGCGTAGCTATCACCTACGGGGTGGTGGCCAGCATTCCCAGGGTGGGTGTGGCCCTGGCTACTACAGCCATCATTGTGGGCCAGGTGACGACAGCCCTTATCATAGATCACTTCGGCCTCTTTGGCCTGGATAAAATCCCTTTTACCTGGTGGAAGGCCGCGGGCCTGGTCCTCCTGGCCACCGGCGCCCGGCTGATATTAAATTAGGGCAGCCCGGAGGTTGATTTTACCCTTGACAACCGGGCACGATTCAGGCATAATATCATATGCGTGGCGGTGTAGCTCAGTTGGTCAGAGCATGCGGTTCATACCCGCAGTGTCGTAGGTTCGAATCCTACCACCGCTACCATCGTCCCATGGCCCGTTGGTCAAGAGGTTAAGACACGAGCCTTTCACGCTCGTAACGGGGGTTCGATTCCCCCACGGGTCACCACTCAACCACCCTGACAGCAGGGTGGTTTTTTATTGCCCGGTATGGGTCGATCCTGTTCTTTTGTCGAAAAATAGTCCTTTACCGTTGCCTTTAGCTGACAATATTCTTGCCAAAATATGGTTTATAATATTGCCAGGTAATGGTAAAGGCGGTGGTTTTCATGTCCGGTCAAACCCGTGCCCACTATGTACCACAGCAAACCAGGGTCCTGGCAGGGAGCGAGCTTTTTCTCGATGTTTTGCTCCTGGGAGCAGTATTTTTCCTGGTCCGGGCGGCCCTCCTGGAAGAACTCTTTCCCTTCGGCCCGGCGGTAATAATTGTTGCCGGTGCCAGGCGTCGCCTCATCTGGCCGGCAGTAGTGGTAGCAGCGGGCAGTGCCTGGCTGGCCGGCCTGCCCCAGGTATACAGCCGCCTGCTGGTTTTCCTGTTCCTGGGACTGGCCTGCACCCTTTATCCCTCCCTGAACCAGCGCGGCCCCCTTACCAGGGCTACCCTGGCTCCGGTAGCCATTATCCTGGTAAGGGGTCTGGGCCTGACCTTCTGGCAACCCTCCTTTTATGGCTGGGTGCAAATGATCTTTGAAGCTCTCCTGGCCTGGGGCCTCAGTCTGGGGCTGCTGGAAACCGCCACGGCCAGGCGCCAGGAGGAGCGCCTGCTGGGCGGGGGGCTCTTCCTCCTGGGGCTCCTCCTGGGTTTACAGGGATGGCAGGTATCCGGCCTTTCCATCCAGGGGATCATCAGCCGCTATATCCTGCTCCTGGCAGCCCTGGCCGGGGGGCCGGGAACAGGAGCGGCCGCCGGGGCAGCTGTAGGTTTCCTACCCAGCCTGTCAGCCCTGATCACACCCTCCCTGGCGGGGTTAATGGCCTTTACCGGCCTGGTGGCCGGTTCTTTAAAGAACCTGGGCAAACCGGGGGTGATCAGCGGCTTTTTGCTGGCCCACCTGGTTCTGGCCAACTACTTCCTTGGCGGTGACGGTGTCCAGGCCGCCCTGAAGGAAAGCGGCCTGGCTGTCCTGGTCCTGGTAGCTACACCCCCCCTCCTGGTAAATTACTTTCGGGAATTCCTGACGGTACCGGTGGCCGGCCAGCAGGCACCGGCGGATACCAGCCAGCAAGATAACCTGAAGATTGCCCTGAAAAGCCTGGCCAAAAATCTCAAGTTCCATGGTTTCAACGAAAGCCCCCTGGAGACCGTTCGCCAGGTGGCCAGGGCTGCCTGCCGCGGGTGCCCGGCAGGTAAGGTCTGCTGGGAACTGGAAGGGGAACAGATGCTAAATACTTTACAGGAGCTATTACATCTGGGCAGCCAGGGCCCCCTGACCCTGGCCGCCCTCCCCGAATGGTTGGCTTCGCGTTGCAACCGCGGCCGTGAACTGCTGGCTGCCCTGACCACCAGGGCCGGCAAGGGGCAACCCCAGCCCCTGGAGGATGGCCTGACCAACTGGCTGGCCAGTATTTTTGATAACCTGGCGGTCATGGTCGAAAACAGGGGGATCAAAAAAGAAAATTCAGCGGGCAGCGGCACCGGTCAACCGTCCTTGAAGGTCAGCGTCGGTATGGCTGCTACCCCGCGCCACCGGGCGGAGGTCACGGGCGATGCCTTCGTGGCAGCTACCCTGGAACCTGGCAGGCAACTGTTAATCCTGGGCGACGGCATGGGCGCCGGCCGGGAAGCGGCGGACGCCAGCGGCACAGCCCTGGAGTTACTCCAGGATTTACTGGCCGCTGGTTTCAGCCCGGAACTCGCCCTGCGGACAGTCAACATGGTGCTACTGCTAAGAACGACCCGCGAGAACTTTACCACTATTGACCTGGCCATGGTCAATTGTCACAATGGCCAGGCTGAATTCTATAAACTGGGGGCCTGTCCCAGCTTTATCCAGGGGAAGGATGGCGTCAGGATCTTGCGGAGTCACTCCCTGCCGGTAGGTATCCTTGAAGACCTCCAGGTAGAAGCTCTCAATGATGAACTCCAGGAAGGAGACCTGCTGGTAATGGTCAGTGACGGCGTCCTGGAGGCCCACCGCGATTTAAATGAAAAGGAAAAGTGGGTAAGCAAGGCCCTGCAGCGAGCCGGGGATGCCCGGCCCCAGGAGATTGCCGATCGCCTGTTGAAACAGGCCCGGGCCCTGGCCGGCGGCAATCCTCCCGATGACATGACGGTGGTAGTTGCCAGGGTGGAGAAGGCCGCCAGCGCATAAAGGCATTTAATTCAGGAAAAACTCCCCAGAGAAAGCAGGAAAAAGGTTCTTAACGACGAAATAAAGAACCAGTAGTCAAAACCACGGAGGAATGGGTCAGTTGCTGGACAGGGTCCGGCAGACAATAAAGGAGTACCACCTGCTAGTCCGGGGGGATAAAGTAGTGGTCGGGGTATCCGGGGGGCCGGATTCCCTGGCTTTATTGCACAGCCTCATGACCCTGCAGGAAGAGTTCGGCTATACCCTCCTGGTAGCCCATCTGAACCACGGGTTGCGGCCGGAGGCGGCAGCTGATGCCGAGTATGTTCGCGACCTGGCCACAGGCTGGGGCCTGCCGGTCACCGTCGCCCGGCGCGATGTCCTGGCCTACAGGCAGGAACACCACCTATCCATCGAGGCCGCCGCCCGAGAGGTACGCTATAACTTCTTCCGGGAAGTGGCGGCGGCAGTCGGGGCAACCAGGATAGCCGTCGGCCACCAGGCGGAAGACCAGGCGGAAACCGTCCTTCTGAACCTCCTGCGCGGCAGCGGTTTAAGCGGGCTAAAAGCCATGTTGCCCCGGCGGGGGCGCCTTATCAGGCCTTTGCTTTTTGTCACCCGGGCCGAGATCGAGGCCTATTGCCGGGATAACGGCCTCCATCCTCGCCGGGATTTTACCAACGATGACCTGGCCTACCGGCGCAATAAGATCCGGCACCAGCTACTCCCCCTCCTGGCCCGGGAGTATAACCCGGCCATAGTTGCCACCCTGGGGCGGACGGCCCTGATCCTTCAGGAAGACGAAGCCCTCCTGGCGGACCTGGCGCACAGGGCCCTGGAAGGAATTATTAAAAGGCGGGAAGAGGAAGCCCTGGTCCTGGACCGCCAGGGGTGGCAGGACCTGGCCCCGGCCCTCCAGCGCCGGGTCCTGAGGCTGGCGGCAGCTACCCTGGGCCGCCGGGTCAGCTTCAGTCAGGTGGAAAAGGCCCGGGCCGTGGCCCGGGAAGGTGGCACCCTGACCTGGCCGGGCCGGTTAAGTCTCCGGGCGCGGGGTGCAGAGCTGCACCTGCAGTTACCCGGCAAGGCAGCAGGCAAAGTATCCTTCTCTTATCAATTGGAAGTTCCCGGCCTGACCCCCCTGCCGGAGGCAGGCAAGGCCATCCGGGCGGAGATCGCTCAACCACCCCGGGCCTTTAAAGCCGGGAGGGAGGATGAGGCCTGGTTGGACCGCGCCAAATTAAAACAACCACTTCTTGTACGCAACTGGTTGCCGGGGGATTGTTTCCGGCCCCTGGGAATGAAGGGGACGAAAAAGCTACAGGACTATTTTACCGACAGGCACCTTCCGACTGCCCTGCGCCCCCTGGTACCCCTGGTTGTCAGTGCAGGCCGCATTGCCTGGGTTGCAGGACTTGGCCTGGCCGAAGACTTCAAAGTCACACCCGCAACCCGGGAGACCCTGCACCTGAAACTTGAGCCATGGCCGTAAAAAATGCTCCTGGAGGGTAAATTGCAATCATATTATCTCTGTGCTACAATATATACCTATAAGATGAAGGGGCGGGGCAAGAGGAGGGTAACCCTTTGAACCGAATTTTTAAGAACCTGGCTATCTATCTTTTAATAGTATTGCTGGCGGTGTCAGTTATCAGGCTTTCCACACCGCCGGAGAAACCTGCCCAGGAATGGGACCTCACCCGTTTCTATCAGGCCGTCGATCAGGACCAGGTTCGGGAAGTTACTTTAACACCCCAGGATAACATTATTAAAGTTGACGGGGCCTTAAAGGACAACACCAAGTTTACCGTTAATGCCCTGTCTTCAACCCCGCTGACGGAACGGTTAATCAGCAAAGGCGTCAAGATCAAAACCCAGCCATCACCCCAGCCGCCCTGGTGGACCAGCCTGCTGGGCAGCCTTTTACCTATCCTCCTGCTGGTGGGACTGGTCTTCTTTATGATGCAGCAGACCCAGGGTGGGGGTTCGCGGGTCATGCAATTCGGCAAGAGCCGGGCCAGGTTGCATACCGAAGATAAGCGGAAAGTCACGTTCGATGATGTTGCCGGGGCCGATGAGGTCAAGGAAGAACTGGAGGAAGTCGTCGAGTTCCTGAAGAACCCGCGTAAATTTAATGAACTGGGGGCCAGGATACCCAAAGGGGTTCTCCTTTTCGGCCCGCCAGGTACAGGCAAAACCTTGCTGGCCAGGGCTGTAGCCGGAGAAGCAGGGGTACCCTTTTTTAGTATCAGCGGCTCGGACTTTGTAGAAATGTTCGTCGGTGTGGGCGCTTCCCGGGTACGGGATCTTTTTGAACAGGCCAAGAAAAATTCGCCCTGTATCGTTTTTATCGACGAGATTGATGCCGTCGGCCGCCAGCGAGGTGCCGGCCTGGGCGGCGGCCACGATGAGCGCGAGCAGACCCTGAACCAGCTGCTGGTAGAGATGGACGGTTTTAATGCCAATGAAGGCATTATCATAATTGCCGCCACCAACCGGCCGGATATCCTGGATCCGGCCCTGCTGCGCCCGGGCCGCTTTGACCGCCAGATAGTAGTTGATATACCTGATGTTAACGGCAGGAAGGATATTTTAAAGGTGCATGTCCGGGGGAAACCCCTTGATGAAACCGTTGACCTGGACGTCCTTGCCCGTCGTACCCCTGGCTTTACCGGTGCCGACCTGGCCAACCTGGTCAATGAAGCAGCCCTCCTGGCAGCCCGGCGCGGTAAACATAAAATCAGCATGGAAGAAATGGAGGACTCTATCGAACGGGTTATCGCCGGGCCTGAGAAAAAGTCCCGTGTCATCAGCGATTACGAGAAAAGGCTGGTGGCCTTCCACGAAGCGGGCCACGCCCTGCTGGGGCATTATTTAACCCATACGGATCCCCTCCACAAGGTATCCATTATTCCTCGGGGCAGGGCCGGCGGTTATACCCTGCTTTTGCCCAAGGAAGACCGCCGCTATATGACCAAATCCCAGATTATCGACCAGGTCACCATGCTCCTGGGTGGGCGGGTTGCCGAGGCCCTGGTTCTTAAAGAGATCAGCACCGGTGCCCAGAACGACCTGGAACGGGCCACCGAACTGGTCCGCAAGATGATCACCGAGTTCGGCATGTCGGAGGAACTGGGCCCCCTGACCTTCGGGCGCAGGCAGGAAACTGTCTTCCTGGGCCGGGATATCGCCCGGGATCGCAATTATAGCGAGGCCGTAGCCTTTTCCATCGACAAAGAAGCCCGGCACATCATTGATGAGTGTTATAACCGGGCAAAGGAATTGCTCCAGAAGCACCTGGCGGAATTGCACCTGGTGGCCAGGGCGTTGATGGAGAAAGAAACCCTGGAAGCCGAGGAGTTTACGGCTATTATTGAGGCCTATAACCGGGAACACGGGGTTCCTGATAATCCTACCGGAGCCGGGAAACCGGCAGCTGCCGGAGGCCAGGATACTGGTAAGGATACTCCCGGGAATACTCTTATTAAGTTAACCTTCCTGCAGGGCCTGAAAGGGGTATGGTAGTTGGCTGTAGAACGCACCTTCAGCATGATTAAGCCGGAAGGAGTCCGGCGGGGCCTGGTAGGAGCCATCCTGGCCCGCCTGGAACAAAAGGGCTACCGGATTGTTGCTTTAAAGATGCTGCGGCTAACACCTGAAATGGCTGCTGAACACTATGCCGAGCACCGGGATAAACCCTTTTACCAGGACCTGATTAACCATATCACCTCCGGGCCGGTGGTGGCCATGGTCCTGGAAGGTCCCGGGGTTATTGCTGGCCTGCGCCGGCTCATGGGAGCTACCAACCCCCAGGAAGCAGCCCCGGGTACCATCCGGGGGGACTTTGCCCTGGAAACGAGCCATAACGTCATCCATGGCGCCGATTCTCCGGCCAGCGCCGAGCGCGAAATAGCCATCTATTTCACCCCGGCGGAACTGGGGTAAGGGCCTGGCCGGTCAACCGGCCTTTTTTCTTATAAGTCACCCATGGTGGTGGACGGCTAATTCATTTGCCGATCGAGCAACCAGTTACCGGAGGCAGAGGGTCTTGCCATGAAAACCAAAGAACGGCGGCAAAAAATCCTGGAACTCCTGGATAACAACCTGCCCCAGAAGGGGACCGACCTGGCTGCTGCCCTGGGCGTCAGCCGCCAGGTCATCGTCCAGGACATCGCCGTCCTTCGGGCTGCAGGGGTCAATATACTGGCTACCCCCCAGGGTTATCTCCTTCCCGGGCAGGAGACCCCCTGCCGGCGTACCTTTGCCTGCCGGCACGACCTGGCTGGCCTGGAGCAAGAGCTCCTCTTAATAGTTGATTACGGCGGCAAGGTTGTTGACGTGATAGTTGAGCACCCCCTGTACGGCGAGCTCCGGGGTTACCTGATGCTCTCCTCCCGTTACGAGGTGCGCAAATTTGTCACCGACCTAAAGGCCAGCGGTGCCCGGCCCCTGTATACCCTAACCGGTAACGGGGTGCACCTGCATACAGTGGAAGCCAGCCGGCAGGAACTTTTAGATACCATTGAAGACAGGCTGGCCCGGGCCGGTTTTCTCCTCAAATGAACTAGGGGAGGGATTAAAATGCCGGGGTTCCTGGAGTATACCCTTTACCTCAGCACCGATGATGTCCGCGTGGCCCATCACCTGGCACGGGTGTTGAACCAGAAGGGTGGCGGGGCTGTTGTCGCCCGGGGACAGGAAGGTGAGCGGGGGGCGGCGGTAGTGGTCCGGCTATTCGGCTGGCAGGAGTTTCCCCTGGTGCGGGTCCTGGAGACGGCCCGGGCTGCGGCGAGGGCTTTTGACGTCCGGATCAAAGGGGGTGCCCTGGGTCCCGCACCGGTAGAAGCCCTCCTGGCAGTGGTTCAACATGCCCTCCTGCTGGAGCATTTACCGGTAATTGCCGGGGCTATCCCCCGGGAGCCTTCGCGAGAAGCCCCGGGGGCAAAGGGCGATGCCAGTGCCGGTTCTTAAATATTTTCACCCGTCAATGTTTGTTTATTTGTTATTTTTAGTCTTACACACGGCAAAAAAATGTTGTTTGTTTTTTATGATTATTGGTATATACTAACTACATAGCTACCTGGCTGACTATAAAGAAATAAAAAATATAATATTCAATTTGCAACTGAACAAGCAGGAAAACTGAACTTTATGTAGAACTTCATAAAATATGTGATTTATAACCGGTTGTTCAATGTTTTGAATGAGAGGAGTGGATCACATTGACCAAGGTACCTAGCGATATTGAGATTGCCCAGGCAGCTAAAATGAAACCCGTCATGGAACTGGCCCGGGGATTGGGCATCCAAGAGGACGAGATCGAACTTTATGGCAAGTACAAGGCCAAGATTTCCCTGGATGTCTATCGTCGCCTCAAAGACAAGCCTGACGGGAAACTCATCCTGGTAACCGCCATTACCCCCACTCCGGCCGGCGAAGGGAAGACCACTACCAGTGTCGGCCTCACCGATGCCCTGGCTCGCCTGGGGAAAAAGGTGATGGTCTGCCTCCGGGAGCCCTCCCTGGGACCCAGCTTTGGTATCAAAGGCGGTGCTGCCGGTGGTGGCTATGCCCAGGTTGTACCCATGGAAGATATCAACCTGCACTTCACCGGCGATATTCACGCCGTGACCTATGCCCACAACCTGCTGGCAGCCATGGTGGATAACCACCTGCAGCAGGGTAACGCCCTGAATATTGATCCCCGTACCGTCACCTGGCGCCGGGTCATCGACCTTAATGACCGGGCCCTGAGGAACATAGTCATCGGCCTGGGGGGCAAAGCCAACGGCGTGCCCCGGGAGACAGGCTTTGATATCTCCGTTGCCTCGGAGGTTATGGCCTGCCTGTGCCTGGCCAGCGACCTCATGGATCTCAAGGAGCGTTTCAGCCGCATTGTTGTCGGCTACACCTATGACGGCAAGCCGGTCACTGCTGGCGACCTGGAAGCCCAGGGTTCCATGGCCCTCCTCATGAAAGACGCCATTAAACCCAACCTGGTCCAAACCCTGGAGAATACGCCGGCCTTTATCCACGGTGGTCCTTTCGCCAATATCGCCCACGGTTGCAACAGCATTACTGCTACCAAGACGGCCCTGAAACTGGCGGATTATGTCGTTACGGAAGCCGGCTTCGGCGCTGACCTGGGAGCTGAAAAGTTTTATGACGTTAAATGCCGTTATGCCGGCTTTAAACCCGATGCCACAGTCATCGTGGCTACCGTCCGCGCCCTCAAGATGCACGGCGGTGTGCCCAAATCAGACCTGGCCACCGAAAACCTGGAGGCCCTGAGGGAAGGCTTTGCCAACCTGGAGAAACACATCGAGAATATCGGCAAGTTCGGCGTACCGGCAGTAGTGGCCATCAATGCCTTCCCCACCGATACCGAAGCCGAACTGAATCTCCTCTACGAGCTGTGCGCCAAAGCTGGGGCCGAGGTTGCCCTATCGGAAGTCTGGGCTAAGGGCGGCGAGGGCGGCCTGGAACTGGCCCGGAAGGTATTGCAGACCCTGGAGACCAGGCCTTCTAACTTCCATTTCCTCTACAGCCTGGACCTGAGCATTAAAGACAAGATTGCCAAAATCGTCACCGAGATCTACGGGGCCGACGGCGTCAACTACACGGCCGAAGCCGACAAAGCCATCCAGCGCTATGAATCTCTGGGCTACGGCAACCTGCCGGTGGTCATGGCCAAGACCCAGTACTCCTTCTCCGATGATATGACCAAGCTCGGGCGGCCGCGGAACTTTACCATCACTGTGCGCGAGGTGCGCCTCTCGGCTGGAGCAGGCTTTATCGTCCCCATCACCGGCGCCATAATGACCATGCCCGGCCTGCCCAAACGTCCGGCAGCCTGCAGCATCGACATCGACGCCGACGGCGTTATTACTGGTCTCTTCTAGACCACCGGGAGCTAAACTGCCTCTCCCAACCCCACTCCCCCAGCGGGTGGGGTTTTTGCTGTCTATATGAGCGTGGTATAATTAAGAAGCTGGTTTTCATAGGGAGCCCACCATGGGGCTGACGTTCCCACCAGCGAACCATGAAAATGTAAGCTGAAGCGAAGGGCCGGAGCATGGCCCTGCCGGCAATAACTATTTCTGGTAGAGCCCTATTTTAGGAGGAGGAACGATTTATGTCCTGGTATGACGAGATAGAGGTTATTACCGTAGCCGATGCCGCCACTGCCGCCAGGCTGATGCAGGAAGCGGGTGCTGACGCGGGGGGGATCAACCTGATGCTGCCCAAGGCCTGCTTCTACTGCCTAAAACTAAAGGATGTGCCGGCCCGGGCGGCCAATATCCTCAAGCAGGAGATCCTGGCCCGGGGCGGCGAGGCCGCCATGGCTGCCGGGGTAGCCGGCTGGTCGGTAGAGAAGACTGACGTCCTTATATTTGCCACCAGGCGCCAGTTGGAACTCCTGGTGGCGAAACTGCCAGTCCAGGGTTTCGGCCTGGGTAAACTTGCAGCCGGTATTAAAGCCAGCCTGGCCAACTGGGAAAGGAACAGCCACTGGGAAATAACCTGTCCCCGGGGTCCCCTGGTCCTGGGGGAGAGGACCCTGGTTATGGGCATCGTCAATGTCACCCCGGACTCTTTTTCTGACGGTGGCCGGTTCTATGACCCTGGTGCGGCGGTAGAACACGCCCATCAGCTGGTGGCCGAAGGGGCGGATATCATCGACGTCGGCGGGGAATCCACCCGTCCCGGCTATGAACAGGTGAGCGCCGAAGAGGAATGGCGGCGCCTGGAGCCTGTCTTGGCACGCCTGACCAGGGAAATCAAGGTGCCCATATCGGTAGATACCTATAAAGCCAGTACTGCCCGCCGGGCCCTGGAAATGGGAGTTGACATAATCAATGATATCTGGGGCTTCCGGGCTGACCCGGAAATGGCCCGGGTTTGCGGCCAGTACCGGGCGGCAGTAGTCCTCATGCACAACCAGCATGGGACAAGCTACCGGGACCTGATGTTTGACATCCTTACCTTCCTGCGCCAGGGCATCCGAATGGCTGAGGATAACGGCGTACCCCCGGAAAAAATTATTGTCGATCCTGGTATCGGTTTCGGTAAGGACCTGGACCAGAACCTGGAGGTGATGGGGCGCCTGGAGGAGTTTAAGGTACTGGGGAAACCGGTCTTGCTGGGAACTTCCCGCAAGTCAATGATCGGCAAGACCCTGGACCTGCCCGTTGACCAGCGCCTGGAAGGAACGGCAGCCACTGTCGCCCTGGGTATTGCCCGGGGTGTGGATATTGTTCGCGTCCACGACGTCCGGGCCATGGTACGGGTAGCCCGGATGACCGACGCTATAATTCGCCGAAAATAGGGTTCTAGCCAGGGAGCTTTCCCCGCGGGGACTCTTAACAAAAGTTTTACAGAACCCGGGTTGTCGCAGGAAATGCCGGTAAGGTAAAATAGAAGGGTAATCTGACGCAAGGGAGAGGCCCCGGCATGAATATCAGGCGCTGGGTGCAGGCGGGGGATTATTACCTTTTCTACTATGTCAACCAGCGATTGCAGTGTTCTTTTCTGGACCGGGTTATGCCCCTCTTTACCCTGCTCGGGAGTGCAGCTTTCGCCCTGTTTTTTTCCCTGGCTACAACCGTCCTGGGACGGGAGCAGGCCCGGGCGGCAGGATGGCAGGCCTTTCTCGCCCTGGTAGGGAGTCACCTCATGGTCCGGTTTTTTAAAAACTGGATAGGCCGCTGCCGCCCTTACCTCGCCCTGCCCGGGACCCGTTACCTGGCCCGGCCCTGGCAGGATTACTCTTTCCCATCGGGGCATACTGCGGCCAGTTTCTCCCTGGCTGTTATCTTTGCCCTTAATTTTCCCACCCTTACCTGGCCTCTGGTAACCCTTGCCGGGCTAACGGGCGTCAGCCGCATGTATGTGGGTATGCACTATCCTACAGATGTCCTGGGAGGAGCTACCATGGGCGCCCTTTTTGCCTGTATAGTTTATTTTTGGCCCCGGTAATTAACCTAAGCTTAACAAATTACTAATAAAACCTTAACAGGGCTGGCATATAATTTATAATGGAATTAAAGGTCGAATTTTGGCCGAAGATAGGGAGTGGGTCCACCGGTGCAGCGCGGTACTGGTACCATGACGGCGACCAGGCGAAAGCAACTCTACCGGGAATACCTGGGCCATTATTTAACTTTCGCCTGTGCGGTCCTGTTGATTGTCATTACCCTGGCCATCGTTGTTTTTATTGCCTTACAGGGCCTGGCGACGTTCTTCGCCAACCACATCAACCCCTGGCAATTCCTATTCAGCACCAGGTGGCAACCGGATCGCCCTTTGAGTGAGGGAGGTCCCCTGGTCGGTACTCTGGCCTTTACGGTAGGCTCAATCGCCGTCTCCCTGCTGGCGGTCTTAATTGGTGGCCCGCTAAGCGTCGTGGCCGCCGTTTTTATGGTCGAAATCGCCCCGGGATGGGGGCGAAAAGTGCTGCAACCGGCCATCGAGATCCTTGCCGGTATCCCCTCGGTAGTCTACGGTTGGATCGGCCTGAGCCTCCTTGTACCCTTCCTGCGGCACGAATTGCATACCCTTGGTTTCAGCCTCCTGGCAGGTTGCCTGGTCCTGGCAGTGATGATTATCCCTACCGTCGTCAGCCTGACCGCCGATAGCCTGCGTTCCCTTTCCAGGGATCTCAAGGAGGCTGCTTATGCTTTGGGCAGTACCCGCTGGCAAACTATCTCCCGGGTTCTTTTACCGGCAGCCAGGCCGGGCATTATGACCGCCATTGTGCTGGGGCTGGCCAGAGCCTTCGGGGAGGCCCTGGCGGTGCAGATGGTCATTGGTAATACCCGCAACCTGCCGGCCTCCATACTATCGCCCATGACCACCCTGACCAGCGCCATAACCATGGATATGGGTTATACGATACCAGGCACGGCCTGGAACAACGCCCTCTGGTCCATGAGTCTTCTCCTGTTGCTCATTACCTTCGGCTTTATTATCCTTATTCGCCTGGTAGGCAGGGGGAGGGTTTACCGGTGAAAGCGCGACTGGTGGATCACCTGGCAACGTTTTTTTTCTGGCTGGGAGCGGGTATTATTCTGGTGTTGCTGGGGGCCCTGGTAGGCTACCTGCTTTTTAAAGGATGCAAGTGGATCGACCTGGACTTTATTACCCGGGCGCCGGAGAATCTAAAGGCCGGCGGTGGTGTTGGGCCCCAGCTTTTTAATTCCTTTTACCTCCTGGTCTTATCCATGCTCTTTACCGTTCCCCTGGGCGTGGGAGCCGGTATTTACCTGGCGGAATACGCTGGCAATGGCGACGTAAACCCGGCCCTGGCCCTGCCCCGTAGCAAAAGGGCGAGTAACTTCCTGCTGGCGGCCCTGAATCTATCCATCGAAACCCTGGCTTCCCTCCCCTCCATTGTCGTCGGACTTTTTGGCCTGCTAATTTTTGTCGTCAGCACCGGCTGGGGGTACTCCCTGATGGCCGGGGCCCTGGCCCTGACGGTCCTGAATTTACCGGTAATGGTGCGCATCAGCCTGGAAGCACTCCACGCAGTACCCAGGGACCTCAAGGAGGCCAGCCTGGCCCTGGGGGCTTCCCGCTGGGAAACCATCTGGAAGGTTGTTTTGCCGGCCGCTTTTCCCGGACTGGTAACGGGCGGTATCATTACCGCCGGCCGGGTCTTCGGCGAGGCCGCTGCCCTGTTGTATACCGCCGGGATGAGTAGCCCGGTCCTCGATTTCAGCGACTGGAACCCCCTGCATCCCAATTCCCCCTTAAATCCCTTCCGGCCGGCGGCTACCCTGGCAGTTCATATATGGAAAATCAACTCGGAGGGGTTAATCCCCGATGTCAGGCGGGTAGCTGACGGTTCCGCGGCCCTCTTGATTATCGTTGTCCTGGTATTTAATCTACTGGCTCGCTGGCTGGGAAGCGTTCTGTACCGGCGCATGACGGCCAGCTAGGCTGTAGGAGGCATGCCAGCAAATGGCGCAACCAAAAATTACTATCAATAATTTAAACTTTTACTATGGTTCCAACAGGGCCTTAAAGGATGTCAACCTGGAAATAGAGGCCCATGCGGTAACAGCCCTCATCGGTCCCTCGGGTTGCGGTAAATCTACTTTCCTACGGACCCTGAACCGCCTCAACGACTTGATTGATGGGGCCCGTATCTCCGGGGAAATTCTCCTGGATGGGCAGAATATCTACGCCCCCGAGGTTGATGTGGTAGCTCTACGCAAGCGAGTAGGGATGGTATTCCAGCGTCCCAACCCATTCCCCATGTCTATCTATGATAATATCGCCTACGGGCCCAGGATTCACGGTATAACCAGTCGCCGGGAGCTGGATGGGATCGTGGAACGCAGCCTCAAGGCCGCTGCCCTTTGGGATGAAGTGGCCGGCCGCTTGCGCCATTCGGCCCTGGGGTTATCCGGAGGCCAGCAGCAGCGCCTGTGCATTGCCAGGCTTCTGGCCGTGGAACCGGAGGTCGTCCTGATGGACGAGCCCTCCTCGGCCCTGGATCCCATCTCCACATTAAAGATTGAAGAACTAATCCATAATCTGAAGGAAAAATACACCATCGTCATTGTGACCCATAACATGCAGCAGGCGGCCCGGGTTTCTGATTATACGACTTTCTTCCTTAACGGGGAAATGGTAGAATATGATGAAACAGAGATCATCTTTACCAAACCCCGGGACAAGCGGACAGAGGATTATATCACCGGGCGCTTCGGTTAAAGGCCTTTTATACGGGAGCAGTATTTTTAAAAATTAATGGGTGGTAGGAAGAAAGAGAGGTGAGTATAATGGAAGGTAATAAACTTACGGGAGGGCTGGCCATGGCCTCGACAACCAGGCAGGGATTCCAGAATTCCCTGGAAGAGTTACAACAGAATATCCTGCGTATGGGCAGTATTGTTGAGCAAACCATTGCCAAATCAGTTGAATGCCTGGCCAAACAGGACGACAAACTGGCGGCCGAAGTAGTTGAGGGGGACGTGGTTGTCGACGACCTGGAACTCCAGATCGAAAACCAGTGTTTAAAGCTGATTGTAACCCAGCAGCCCATGGCCAAGGATTTACGTAAAATCGCCGCCGGATTCAAGATCATTACCGACCTGGAGCGGATGGCCGACTATTCGGTGGATATTGCCCGCACGGCCCAGAGGATCCTGGCCACGGGCCAACCGCTGATCAAGCCATTGATAGATATTCCCCGTATGGCCGAACTGGCCCAGGTAATGGTCAAACAATCCCTGGACGCTTATGTGCGCGAAGACACCGAACTGGCCTACAGGGTTGCCCAGGCAGACGACCTGATAGATTCCCTCCACAACCAGGTATTCAGGGAATTGATAGTTTTTATGATGGAAGACCCCAAGACAATCAAGCAGGCCACCCATCTTCTTTTTGTCAGCCGGTACCTGGAGCGTATCGCCGACCATGCGACCAATATCGCCGAGAATGCCATTTACCTGGCTACAGGCGAACGAAAAGAATTAAATGACTGAAGGAGAAAGCCCCGGAGTCTCACGGCCCCGGGGCTTTTAATGTCCCGGCAGTAATTCCGGCGGGAGCATCTTTTCGGTCTGGATAAAGGCAGCAGTCAAAAAGGCAATAATCCCCACCAGCACGGCGGCTCCGAGGAACAGGGGTAACTTTCCCAGGGTCATGGCCAGGCCGAAGGCCGGGGGCCCAAGGGCGACGCCAAAAAATCGGGCCGAACCATAAAGACAGGTGATGCCGCCCCGTTCCCTGGCGGAAGCGCTGGTAATCAGGGTATTGACCGCCGGTAGTACAATTCCCGTCCCGAAACCCATGAGGACCATGGCCAGGAAAAAGATATAGATATTGGCAAAAAGACCCATGATCACCAGGGCGGCGGCTTCCAGCACCAGGCCGGCAATGATTATGATTTTGAGAAAATTGCCGGCTGTTTTCTGCAAGTAACTGCCGGATAAATAGGAGGTCAGGGCCATTGTTCCTACAGGGATGGCGATGAGCAGGCCGATGCGGATGCCTGTGACGCCGTATTCCCCTTCCAGCAGGTCGGATACATAACTCAAGACCCCGAACAAAATAAAAAGAACAATCATCCCGGCCAGGATACTGGCCATGAGGGAAAGCCCCTTCTCCTGGAGTACCTGGCCCAGGCTACGGAAATAACCGTGAAAATCGGTCTTATTTTTATGCCCCTGTTCAGGTTCCCGGACCAGGAACCATACTGCCAGGCCAATGGGAATGGCGAGAATACCATAGACAAAAAAGGGAGCGTACCATAGCAGCAGGCCCAGGGCTGCACCGGCGATGGGGCTGGCGACTTTTCCCAGGCCATTGGCTGCTTCCAGCAGGCCCAGGGCCTTGGTCCGCTCTTTGCTCTGGAAGATATCACTGGCCAGGGCCATAGCCAGCTGGTAGGTGCCACCGGCACCGATACCCTGCAGGATGCGGCTACCCAGGATCAGGTAATAGGGGGATGATACCAGCCAGGCGGCCAGGCCGGCCAGGATCCCGCCGGCGCCGTAAATGATGAGGGCCGGGGCCATGATGGGTTTTCGGCCGTAGCAGTCGGATAAAAAGCCGGCGAAGGGGATAACTATCCCGGCCGGCAGGGAGAAGGCCGTGATGAAAAGGCTTACCTGAACCAGGGTAACATTGAGGCTGGAACGCATCAGGGGTAACAAGGGAACCAGCATAGAGTTACCCAGGACCATAATAAAGGGAACAGTACATAAGATAGCAAAGGGTAATTTCATGGATGCTTTCAATTTCGCTTATTCCTCCTTCAGGCCTGCTTCTATTTTGTCCTCCCGCGGCATAAAAGATAACGGGAGGAGATGCCATGTTTTTCATGCTACCGGACAAGCATGTCCTGGCCATGGCAGCCATGCGGGTATTATCGAGTTTAATCGAGTTAACGGCAGCCATGTTGATGCTTAAATTAAACCAGGTTGAGGCGGCCTTAAAAATAAATGCCACCCTGGCCCTGGTCGGGCCGACGATCATGATGCTGGTTATGGCCCTGGGACTCTGGGGCCTGGCCGGTAAAATCCCTCCCAATAAGATGCTGGCCATTATCCTGGGAGTCGGTTTGATTTTTTACGGTGCCAGGCATTAACAATGGTGGGGGCACAGTCGTCAGACCTGTGAAAAACTACCGTCCCGCGAACTGTTACCCCTTTCCTGCCGGGGGCATAAAGATAAAAAAGCAACCGGAAAAAATAATCAAGAAGGGGCGACTGGATATGCAGTATAAGGATCAGAGTGCCTGGCGGGATGTCCTGGAGTTTCCCATTGGCGGTCGCCAGCAAAAACCACGCCGGACGGGAAAGACCATGGTCATTGACAAGGGTCTGGGCCTGACGGAGTTTAAAGACCTGCTGGAGGTGGCAGCACCCTATATCGACTTTATCAAGCTCGGCTTTGGTACCTCAGTTTTTTACCCGGCTGAGATCCTGCGGGAGAAGATCCGCCTGGCTCGTTCCTATGCCGTTGACATTTTCCCCGGCGGCACCTTCTTTGAAGTGGCCGTCCTCCAGGGCCGCCTGTCCCTCTACCTGCAGACGGCCCGGGAGCTGGGGTACACTTATATTGAAATCTCGGACGGCACCATTGACCTCAGCCGCACCCTGCGGTATACAGCCCTGCACCAGGCCCGGGCTGCTGGCTTTGGCGTCATTACCGAGGTCGGAAAGAAGGACCCGCGGGACGCCCTGAGCGATAGCCATATTTTGAACCAGATAGCCCTGGATCTGGAAGCCGGCGCCGATTATGTGATCGTCGAAGGCCGGGAGTCCGGCCAGGGGGTGGTAATCTACGACAGCCGCGGCGCCGTTAAAGAAGACACCCTGGCCTACCTGATCGAGGGCATCGGCGACCTGGACCGGATCATCTGGGAAGCACCCCAGAAACAGCAACAGCAGGCCTTAATCATAAACCTGGGGGCCAACGTCAACCTGGGTAACGTCCAGCCCGGAGACGTACTGGCCCTGGAAGCCCTGCGGGTAGGCCTCCGGGGAGATACTTTGCGGACGACCCTGGTGCAGGCGGGAGCCAGCTAATAAAAGCTTTCTTGCCGGAAAATCGAGGACGCTCTGGGGACATGCAGAAGTTACACCCCCGGCACTAAAATAGTTACACCAGGGCCCCCTATACCCCTGGGCGTCCTCGTTGTAACCTAGAACCTTAACTGGGTGTTTGTTTTACGATAACGTTTTTTAGTGTTAGCCCCCGGGTTGATTAGGTTGAATACTGGACTGCGCGGCTCGGGGAATATCCCCGGCCTGCAGAAGATAGACACGGCTGGCAGGAATTCAGGCCTACCGGTGCGAATATATACAGGGCGCGTTGATGATTGGAGGTTAGTAGATGGAGATCGAAGTTTTTACTACCCTGAATGCTATACCTGATGAGACCATAAACAGCAAAACCATAATTGTAATCGATGTCCTGCGGGCCACAACAACCATCACCGCAGCCCTGGCTGCCGGTTGCCTGGAAATTATCCCCGTCCTGACTCCAGAAGAAGCCATCGAAATGCGCGAACGCCTGGAAGACGACCGGGTACTCCTGGGCGGCGAACGTAACGCCCTGAAGATACCAGGTTTTGATCTGGGTAATTCGCCCCTGGAATATACGGCCGAAGTCGTGGCCGGCAAAAGGCTAATCATAACCACCACCAACGGCACCCGGGCCATTCGTCGTGCCGCCAGCGGGCGGCAGGTTCTCCTGGGAGCCATGATCAACGGGCCGGCGGTAGCCAGGGCTGCCGCCGCCGGTGCCGCGGATATAACTATTATCTGCGCCGGTACAAGAGATCGCTTTTCCCTGGAGGACTTTTTAACGGCCGGCCTGCTGGTAGATGAACTGAGCAACCTGGGAGATTTTAACCTTCGCGACGGTGCCCGGGTGGCCCGGGATTACTACCGGGTGCACCGGGAAGACCCGGAAGCAGCCATGAAAGCCAGCTACCATGGCCAGATCCTGGCCGGCCTGGGCATGGAGGATGATGTTGAATACTGTGCCCGGGTGGACATAACAAATATTGTCCCGGTATACAACAGCGGGATTATCAAGAGTCCGGTCCGGGGAACAGAATAGGGAGGCCGGGTTCTTGCCACGAACGCCCCGGCATATAATGGAATGAATGGCCGGTATAAGGGGCGTTGGCTTCATGAGCGCAGCGACCACAATCCTAATCCTGCTAATGCTGCTCGGCATTCTGGGCCGTTCCAATGTTATTGCGGCGGCAGCTACCATTCTTTTATTGCTGCAATTTACCGGCCTGCAAAGGTTTTATCCTATACTTGAACGCCGGGCCCTGGAGGCCGGCCTTATTTTTCTGGTGGTTTCAGTCCTGGTTCCCCTTGCTTCCGGCCGGGTGGCTCCCAGGGACATGCTCCAATCCTTTATTTCCGTACCGGGGTTAATCGCCATTGCCAGCGGCATTATCGCCACCCACATGAATTGCCAGGGCCTGGAGCTCCTGCAACGCTCCCCCCAGATGATGATCGGCATGGTTATCGGGTCCATTATCGGGGTGGCTTTTTTTGGCGGTATTCCAGTGGGCCCTCTCATGGCAGGGGGTATCGCCGCCCTCCTGGTCCAGTTAATGGCCTGGTTGCGGTGACCGTATAGCCGGTTGCCGGGTGGGCAGACTAAGTAAAAAAGGCAGGTGCAGTAAAACTGTTAAACCGCATCATTGTGCCTGACTGGCCCCGGGAAGCCCCGGAGCCCAATAGTGTGCCCCATCCCGAGACCGCGCCGCCGGAACTGCCCGCCTGGGACGAACCGGGAGCCAATCCCCCCAGGGGGATTTTTTTTGGCCAGCAGGGGCGGGGTAAACTGGCCAAAAAACGCTTTTACTGCTATAATGGCAATAGATGGATTAAGGGGGAATAAGATGGCACAACGCTCCAAAGTAACCCTGCCCCAGCTCCAGGCCATGAAGGAGCGGGGCGAGAGGATTACCATGGTAACTGCCTACGACTACCCTTCCTCTTTACTGGCTGACAGGGCCGGTATGGACATGATCCTGGTGGGGGATTCCCTGGGAATGGTAGTCCTGGGCTATTCAAGCACTGTACCTGTAACTATGGATGAGATGATCCACCACACGAAAGCAGTCATGCGGGCCAATCCTGCCGCCCTGGTGGTGGCTGACCTCCCCTTCCTATCCTACCAGGCCAGCGTACCCGATGCCGTCTATAATGCCGGCCGGTTAATCAAGGAGGGCGGGGCCGACGCCGTAAAACTGGAAGGTGGGCAGGCCATGGTGCCCATGGTCCGGGCCATAGTGAATGCCGGCATCCCCGTTATGGGGCACCTGGGCCTGACACCCCAGTCGGCCGTCCAGCTGGGCGGTTTCCGCGTCCAGGGACGGAGCGAGGCCGAAGAGGAGAAGATTGCCGCCGACGCGGCTGCCCTGGTGGAGGCAGGGGTTTTTGCCCTGGTCCTGGAGTGTATCCCGGCCGACCTGGCCCGCCGGATAACGGCCGCTTTACCGGTGCCGACCATCGGTATTGGCGCCGGGCCGGATTGTGACGGCCAGGTGCTTGTTTACCACGACCTCCTGGGCCTCTTTGACCGTTTCCGGCCCAAATTCGTCAAACAGTACGCCAATCTCGCTGAAGCGGCAGTCGCCGCCCTGGAAAAATACCGGGACGAGGTGCGCCAGGGAAAATTCCCGGATCAGGAGCACAGCTTTAAGTAAAGGATGGCCGCCCAGTGCTGAATTACCTGGACCTGATCCTGCTTGTAATCCTGGCCCGGGGTGCCTGGCGGGGTTACCACCTGGGCCTGGTGAACCTGCTGGCCGGGTGGATCAGCTACCTGGTGGCAGGCCTGGTGGCTGCCATTTACTCCCGGCCCCTGGCGGAAATGGTGAATCAAACCTGGCACCTGACCAGTCACTGGGGCGGGGAACTGGTCTCCCATCTACCTCTGCCTGGAGCGGTACTGAACCAGCCCCTGAGCACCCCGGCCATCCGGCAAACGGAGAGTTTTTTATCCGGCCTGCCCCTGCCGGGGCCGGTACAGCAAAACCTGCTGGGCGCCCTGGACAGGGCCTCCGGGGGAACCGTGGGCCAGGTACTGGCCGGGCAGATAGCCTTTCTGGGTCTGGAACTGCTGATCCTGGTAATCCTTTTTTACCTCAGCATGTTTATCCTGCGTCATATTTCCCGGCGGTTTTCCCCGGGGACCAGAGGAACCATGGGCATGGCTGACCGGGGCCTGGGGCTGCTCCTGGGTGTCCTGGGCCCGGCCTTCGGGCTGGCCCTGGCCATCGGCATCCTGCGTTCCCTTCTCACCATTCCAGCCATGACGGCAGCCCCCGTATTTCTACCCCTGGCCAGGCAACTGTATAACTCCGGGGTAGCAGCCATACTGGGTGATTTTTATGATTGGCTGGCCACTTTACTGCATACCCTAATTTAGAAGCCGGAAGCCGGGAACCCTGGGGAAAACCAATTTTCGGAGGAGGAATAGATAAATGGCTGAAAAAGAAGAAAGCAGGGGCAAGAAACTACAAAAAGAACTGAGCCTGCCCCGTAAGAGCGCGTGGGAGCGTCTGGAGCCAGGTACCAGGGAAAAGGTCTTCGCCTTTGCCGAAGGATATAAGGGTTTCCTGAGCCGGGCCAAGACCGAGAGAGAAGCCGTCCGGGCCGCCCTGGAGGCTGCCCGGGGCCGCGGCTTTATCTCCCTGGCCGATATTCCCCCCGGCCGGGGGCTGGATCCCGGCAGCCGCTTCTTTTTAACCTGGCGGGATAAAGTCATGCTCCTGGGGATAGCCGGGACTGCTCCCCTGGAAGAAGGGATCAGGCTGGTCGGGGCGCATGTCGACGCCCCGCGCCTGGACCTGAAACCCATGCCCCTGTATGAAAAGGACGGTCTGGCCATGTTTAAAACCCACTATTACGGGGGAATCAAGAAGTACCAGTGGACCGCCCTGCCCCTGGCCCTTCATGGCGTAATCATGCTCCGCGACGGTCGCCGGGTGGAGGTGGTTATCGGCGAAGACGCCGGCGACCCCATCTTTAGTGTCAGCGACCTCCTGCCCCACCTGGCCAGGGAGCAGATGAAAAAGAATATGGAAGAAGCCCTGACCGGCGACGACCTGAACCTGGTGGTTGGCAGCTTGCCCTTTGAGGGCGAAGAAGATCTCAAGGATAAGATCCGCCTGGCCATCCTTCAGCTCCTGAACCAGCGTTACGGCCTGGTGGAAGAAGACTTCATCACCGCCGAACTGGAACTGGTACCGGCCGGCCCGGCACGGGACCTGGGCCTGGACCGCTCCCTGGTAGGGGCCTACGGCCAGGACGACCGGGTGTGCGCATATACCGCCCTGCAGGCCGTCCTGGAACTGGAAAACCCCGGCCATACGGCCCTGGTACTCCTGGTGGACAAAGAAGAAATCGGCAGTACCGGTAACACCGGCGCCCACTCCCGTTTTCTGGAGTATGCCCTGACGGAGCTGGCGGCCCGCACAGGCTCGGCCAGTATCGTCAATGTCGGCCGGATAATGGCCAATTCCCAGGCCATATCCGCCGATGTAACCGCCGGGGTGGATCCTACCTACGAAAATTACTTTGATATGTACAACGCCTCTTTCCTGGGACACGGCGTAGTCCTCAATAAATACTCCGGCTCCCGGGGCAAATACGATGCCAATGACGCCAGTGCCGAGTTCATGGGCCGGCTGAGGGATATATTTAACCGCAACCACGTCATCTGGCAGAGCGGCGAACTGGGCAAAGTAGACGCCGGCGGCGGGGGCACCATTGCCAAGTTCCTGGCCTATTTCGGCCTGGATGTCGCCGATTGCGGTCCGGCCCTCCTCTCCATGCACGCCCCCCTGGAGATCGCCAGCAAAGTAGATATCTATATGGCTTACCGGGCCTATGGCGCCTTCCTTGCCAGTTAAAAGGTTCAGCAGGAAAACCAACTATCCTTGTAGAAAACTCAATTAATATAAAAGTAGCACCTCACAGGCGCCCGGCGCCAGGTGCTTTTCTTTTAGAAAGGGGTTGGCGGAAGTGGAAAAGGTTGTCGACGCCCGGGGCCTGGCCTGTCCCCAGCCGGTTATCCAGACCAAAAAGGCTATGGAATCTCTAGACCAGGAAACCGAGCTGGTGACCATTGTTGATAACGAAGTAGCCAGGGATAATGTTCTGAAACTGGCCCGGAGCATGGATTGGGAGGCCGAGGTCAAAGAACAGGGGAGTGACTACTACATCCGGATCCGCAAAGGAGCCATGCCCACGACGGGGGTGTCTGTAACTGCCGGCCAGGTGTTATTTGTCAGTTCCGCTACCCTGGGCCGCGGTTCCGAAGAACTGGGTAGCATCCTGATGCGCAGCTTCTTCTACAGCTTGAGCGAAGCAGAGGTGCTGCCCCGCCGGGTGCTCTTTGTCAATAGCGGTGTCCAGCTCTGCTGCCAGGGGTCGCCCGTCCTGGACAGCCTCCTGGCCCTGGAGCAAAAGGGAGTGGAGCTCCTGGCCTGCGGCACCTGCCTGGACTACTATCACCTGAAGGATAAGCTCTGTGCCGGTAGCGTTACCAATATGTACACCATTATCGAGCACCTTATGGCAGCAGAGAAGGTAATTTCCCTGTGAGGGGGGATTCCCCTTGTTCTGGCCGGGCTGGCACCGCCGGGACCGGCAGCACCTTATAACAGGCCTGGAGCAATGCCGGGGTACAATAGGCCGGGGCCTGCGCCGAAAACTCTTACAGCTGGACCCCCTGGAACTGGCCCCTTTGCTGATCGCTGCCTGGCCCCGGCTTGGTCCGGATGTCAGGAGCCAGCTGGTATCCCTGGCAGAAGAAGAAGGCCTTGTTGAGCGCTGGGTGGAGATCCTGGCCCGGGGCCGGGCCGGGGCCAGGGTTACGGCGGCTACCATCCTGGGCGAGATGGAGGTAGGGCGGGCCCTGGGCCCCCTCCTCGAGGCCCTGGGGGAGAGGGAAGAGAGTGTCCAGCTGGCGGCAGCGGCAGCCCTGATCCGCCTGCGGGACCCCCGTTGCCTGGAGCCCCTGCTGGCAGCCCTGGCGGAACCCCGGCGCTGGCCGCCGGCCAGGGTGGCCGAAATATTGCTGGCCCTGGGACCGGTGAGTATCCCGCCCCTGCTGGCCCTCCTGCAACAGAGTCCCCCGGAACTGGCGGCCCGGGTGATAGCCATCCTGGGATTATTTAAAGACCCCCGGACCCTCCCGGACCTTGAAAATTGCCTGCTAAGGGGCCCGGCACCGGTACGGGAAGCAGCGGCCCGGGCCCTGGGTGAGATGGGCCTGGCTCAGGCCGCCCCGCTCCTGCAACTGGCCCTGGCGGACCCGGAGGCCGGGGTGAGGGCAGCGGCAGCCCGGGCCCTGGGACGATTGAAATACCGGCCAGCTAGAAAGCAACTCCAGGCCTGCCTGGACGACGGGGCCTGGGAGGTCCGGGCCGCAGCGGCGGCGGCCCTGCAGGAAGTCGCTGCCGCCGGGGAGATTTGAAAATTTAAGCTTCTATATTTTGCGGTGAGGGCAAGGAAGGTTCACGGAGGAAAACTGCAGCATGGATTTCCACATAGGTGATATTGTCCAGACCAAAAAAAACCACCCCTGCGGCAGCGACCGGTGGGAAATCCTGCGGGTGGGGATGGATTTTCGCCTGCGCTGCCTGGGGTGCGGCCGGTTAATCCTCATACCCCGGGTAAAGGCGGAAAAGAGTATCAAGAAGGTTTTGCCTAAGCCATCTTGAGGAGCGTAAGGATTTGCAGGGCTTTCCTGGTGGTGCTCGCCTGCCGGTCGTAGAGGTATTGTAAATAGTTAAGGTTGAGGAGCCGCTGACGGCACTCAGTGATACTGGGGATATCGCCGGGTTTAATAATCACTGAAACGCAGGAACGGGCCCTGGCGGCCTCCAGGTAACTCCCCAGCAATACCGGCCGGCCGGTGGCCGTCTCGATGGCCCTGGCCTGGCTGGCGGCTGTGGGGCAGTGATCGTTAAAGAAGAGGCAGGAAGGGAAAACAAAGCAGTCGACCCTGTCGTTGGCGATCATCCTGCGGGCCAGTTCCAGGCGACCGGTTCCCGGGCAACCCGGGCAGGGTTGCATGGCTACAATATTGGCTCCCTCCAGCTTGCCCAGGGGGCCTTGCTGCTTTTCCCGGGCCAGGAAGCAGAGGATGTGGGCTTGATAACCGGGACAACCCTTCTTCCAGTAATCTCGACAGGCGATAATACCAACGCGTGGCATTTAAAAGAACTCCTTTTACAGTTATTGACAATTTATGGTTTATGTAGCTTATTTTCACAACGAGAGTAGTTTAGCACATCTAATCCAAAAATTATGTCGGAATTTGCCAGTAACCCAACTTAATATTTTTATGAAATATAAAGGAGAGCTATACGCCTTACAAAACCTTGCCCCTGGGAATCAAGTATGATATAATCAACCGGAAAAGCTTCCCTGCTCCACTACGAAGTGGGGCCATCAGTCCATAGGGAGGAGGTGCTCCAGTGATGCGTAATTACGAAGTCGTCTTTGTAATTAGGCCCGACCTGGAAGCTGAAGCCACCACAGCAGTGGTAGAGAAATTTACCCAGCTGATCACCGGCCAGGGTGGCCAGGTTGCCAGGGTCGACCAGTGGGGTAAAAAGCGGATGGCCTATGAAGTGCGCAAGTACCGGGAGGGTTATTACGTCCTGGTCGAGTTTAAAGGCACACCGGCCGTCGCCCAGGAGTTGGAACGGGTGCTGAAGATTAGCGACGACGTTATTCGTTACCTCATTACACGCCTGGAAGAAGAGGCCAGCTAAAGAATAAAGGCGGTGGGAGAAGGATGTTAAACCGGGTAATTCTGATTGGCCGCCTCACCCGTGACCCCGAGTTGCGTTATACGGCTAGCGGTGTGGCTATGACCACCTTTACCCTGGCAGTAGATCGTAATTATGTCAACCAGCAGGGGGAACGGGGGACTGACTTCATCCGGATTACCGTCTGGCGTAAGCTGGCCGAAACCTGTGCCAACCACCTGGGCAAAGGTCGCCTGGTGGCCGTAGACGGCCGCCTGCAGACGCGTACCTACGAAACCCCCGACGGCCAGAAACGTTCTCTGACGGACGTGGTAGCCGAGGATGTCCGTTTCCTGGACTGGCCCAAAGAAGGCCGGGGTCCGGCAGGCAGTGGCCCGGTTGCTGGTCCGGGGACGGGTGGCGGTATGGAGACGGCCGGTAGCGGGTTCAACCAGGATTTCAGTGATCTTGGTACCGAGGTAGAAATAGGAGAAGACGATCTCCCCTTTTAGGAGCTGTTATCGGAAGAGCCCTCCTGGAGGCTGGCGCCTCCGCCATGAACGAGGAAATGCAGGCTGGGCAAGGAGCTGGAGGGTACAGGTGGAGGGCGCCTTGCTTCGAGGCGTGCGCCTATTCAAAGAGATAAAGCCAATCTACTCCCGCCGCTAAAGCAACTGAGGGCCAAGCTTGCCAGCTTAAGCACCGGGAGCCCGGAGCCTGTACCAAAAGCCCCAGCAAGCCAACCAATAAACGCCAAACGCCTAATCTGGTAGAATCCTATTTTCGGAAGAGCCTTCCGGGGCGGTCCGGTTACCGCCGCCGGCGAAAAGGTGAAAAGGAGTGCAAAAGGTTTGCGACGTGATAAGAAACGTTCCCGGAAGCGGGTGTGCAGCTTCTGTGTCGATAAAATAGAACAGGTCGATTACAAAGATGTCAACCGCCTCCGCCGGTATATCAGCGAAAGGGGCAAGATTTTGCCCCGCCGTATCTCCGGCAACTGTGCCCACCACCAGCGCCAGTTGACGAGAGCCATTAAACGTGCCCGGGCACTGGCCCTGTTGCCGTATACGGCCGAATAATTTAAGGATTAAAGGAGGGAGGATAATAACTCCCTCTTTTCACTATTTTTGAGCTGAAACGGAGGTACGTTGGGTGGGAGATTTATGGCAGAAGGCAGGGTAACGGCCCTGGCGGAGGGGGCTTTAATGGCCGCCCTGACGGTTGTCCTGGTCCTGACCGGCTACTTTATCCCGCCGTTGCAGCTATTGACCAATATCGTCTGGACAGTACCCATTGTCGTCCTCATTGTCCGCCAGAACCTGCGCCTGGGGGTAATGGCCACCTTTATTGCCGGGGTGGTAATAGCCCTCTTTACCGGGCCCCTGAACGCCACCCTCCTCTTCGCCCAGTTTGCCGTCCTGGGGCTGGTCTACGGCTACCTGTTTAAAATCAACGCCGGGGCCGGGCGCATGATCGTCACGGGAGCCCTGGTGGCCCTTTTATCCCTGCTCCTGACCCTGGCCCTGACCTTCAAACTGACGGGCCTGCCGGCGGGAGGCCTGATCCAGGAGTTCGAGGCTACGGTCAATTATGCCATGGAATTCTACCGCCGGGCGGGGATCCTGGACCACCTGGCCGGCCAGGGGTTGACCCCGGACCAGGTACAGGCCAGCCTCCAGGGCATGATCAACCTGTTAAAACTCTTATTACCGGGTATTCTCATGACGGCCTCCCTGCTGGCGGCCTTTGTCAACTACCTGGTAGCTGAAAAAGTCCTGCAGCGTCTGGGCCTTAAGGCAGCGGGGTTGCCTCCCTTTCGCTACTGGCAGTTGCCCTGGTACGCCGTGTGGGGGGTCATTGCGGGCCTGGTCCTGTGGCAACTGGGCGATTACTATCACCTGGCCCTGGCCAGCAGGGCAGGGGTAAACATCCTTTATGTATACTTGCCCTTGCTGGCAGGTAATGGCCTGGCGGCCGTCACCTTTGTCTTCTATCACCTGCGCCTGGCCCCCTTTTTCAAAGCGGTCCTGGTACTTGTCGCCCTGATGCATTTTCCCCTGGCCCTGGTTTCCCTGGTAATCCTGGGGCTATTTGAACCCTTTTTCGGCTTCCGGCGGCAACTGAGGCCGCCGGCAGGTAAAGGAGAGTGAGACCCATGAAGGTTATTCTGACCGCCGACGTCGCGAAACTTGGCAACCGGGGTACCCTGGTGGAGGTTTCCGAGGGTTACGCCCGTAATTACCTCCTCCCCCGGGGTCTGGCGGTGGAAGCCACTGCCGGGCGACTTAAAGAATTAGATCTGGAAAAGAAACGCCGGGAGAAGAAGGAGAACCAGGAACTGGAGAATGCCCGGCACCAGGCCGCCCGCCTGGACGGCGGTGTGGTAAAGATTACCACCCGGGCCGGAGAGACGGGCAAGCTTTTTGGTTCGGTTACCAATAAAGAAATAGCCGAGGCAATTAAAAACACTTTTCAGATTTCCCTTGACCGGCGTAAAATAGATCTCAAAGAACCCATTAAAGCCCTGGGGAGTTATGAAGTTACCTTGAAACTCCATCCAACTGTCCAGGCGCACCTGCTGGTCCAGGTGGTGGCGGAGGGGAGTTAAAGATATGACTAAAAATGCCGGAACGGCAATCAACATTACTGACGTCGATTTACTGCCCATTCTGGCCAATGATCTCGATTTAATGAGTCGCCAGGTGGGAGCCCTTTTTAACGTTCTCTGCGATATCTACGGCACCGACAAGGTGGTTTTGAAAGCCAGCAAGCTGGAGGCCCTGGACCTGATGCGCTCGGAAGCTCTGCCGGAACGGGTTCTGGCCCTGCAGAAGCTGGTCTACGAGGATCCAACCATAACTAATGTCCCGGCAGAAAGCGATATCCCGGCCATCCTGGCGGCCATCCAGGAGGAAATAGCCGAATTTATTGCCCGGCGTACAGTAGAGGATAAACTGGAACAGCGCATTGCCGAAAAAATGCAGGAGCGCCACGAGGAATATATCCAGGAGGTCCGTCGCCAGGTTTTAAAGGAAGGTAACGGTCCGGAAAACGCCCAGACCCTTAAAAAACTGGCTATTCTGGAAAAGATGTCCCATATCAGCCTCTCGCGGACAATCATGGAGGCCCTGCGCCCCCGGCGGCTGGAGGAAATTATCGGCCAGGAGCAGGCCGTCCAGTCCATCCTGGCCAAGCTGGCCTCCCCCTACCCCCAGCATATGATTATCTACGGTCCCCCCGGGGTGGGGAAAACCACAGCCGCCCGCCTGGCCCTGGAAGAAGCCAGGAAAATCAGCAGCTCACCCTTCAAAACCAATGCCCCCTTCGTCGAGGTTGATGGGACCACCCTGCGCTGGGACCCCCGGGAAGTAACCAATCCCCTCCTGGGGTCGGTGCACGATCCTATCTACCAGGGGGCAAGACGGGACCTGGCGGAGAACGGCGTTCCCGAACCCAAGCTTGGCCTGGTCACTGAAGCCCATGGAGGGGTGCTATTTATCGATGAGATCGGCGAGATGGACCCCCTCCTTCTCAACAAGCTCCTCAAGGTATTGGAGGATAAACGGGTAGAGTTTGATTCCTCCTATTACGACCCCAACGACGAGAGCGTACCCCAGTATATCAAGAAGCTCTTTACCGAGGGAGCGCCGGCGGACTTTATCCTCATCGGGGCCACCACCCGGGAACCGGAGGAGATAAACCCTGCCCTCCGTTCCCGTTGCGCCGAAGTATTCTTCGAGCCCCTGACCCCGGCCGACGTAGAGACCATTGTCCGGGAAGGGGCGGAGCGGCTGGGAGTTAAACTGGAACCGGCCGTACCGGGTTTAATCGCCGAGTACACCATTGAAGGCCGCAAGGCCATCAACATCCTGGCCGAAGCCTACGGCTTCAGCCTCTACCAGCAACAGCGGAAAAAGGGTCGCCGCCGGCGGCTGATCACTGTGGCCAACGTCATGCAGGTCATCCAGGATGCCCGCCTGACCCCCTACGTCACCGTGCGGGCCAAGGACACGCCGGAGGTGGGCCGGGTGCTGGGCCTGGCCGTAGCCGGCTTTGTCGGCTCCGTCCTGGAGGTCGAGGCCATAGCTTTTCCGGCCCGGGAAGCGGGCAAGGGCAGTATCCGTTTCAACGAGACCGCCGGCAGCATGGCCCGGGATTCCGTTTTTAATGCCGCCGTCGTCTATCGCCTCCTGACTGGGGACGACCTGGCCAATTACGATGTCCACGTCAATGTCGTCGGCGGGGGCAATATTGACGGCCCCTCGGCCGGCCTGGCCATTACCGCCGCCATCATCAGCGCCGTCCAGGAGCGGCCCGTACGCCAGGATGTAGCTGTTACCGGGGAGATATCCATCAGGGGCAAGGTTAAGCCGGTGGGGGGTGTCATGGAGAAGATCTATGGCGCCAAACAGGCGGGAATGAAGCTCGTTTTACTCCCGGCGGAAAATGCGGCGGAGGTACCGGACAGCCTGCAGGGGATCGCCGTCCAGCCGGTAGCTACCGTGGAGGAGGCCCTGGATTACCTGCTAATGGATCCTGCTGGGGGCCGGGGCCGCCGGCGTAACCGGGCGGGAGCCTGAGGTTTATGGCCGCAGAAATAGAGAGGGTACCGCCCCAGAGCGTAGAGGCCGAGCAATCGGTCCTGGGGGCTATCATGCTGGACCGGGAAGCCCTCTACGCTGTCCTGGAAATCCTGAAGGTAGACGACTTCTACCGGGAAGCCCACCGCATGATCTACCGGGCCATCCTGGACCTGAATGAGCGAGGCGAGGCCGTCGACCTGCTGACGGTGACGGAAGAACTCCGCCGCCGGGGTGAACTGGAGGCAGCCGGAGGTGTCGCCTACCTCACTTCCCTGACCGGGGATGTCCCCAGCGTCGCCAATGCCGGGTATTATGCCCGCCTGGTGGCTGAGAAGGCTGCCCTGCGCTCCCTCGTCCAGGCAGCCTCCCAGATCACCGAGATGGCCTTCAGCGAGAGCGGCAGCGTCGACCAGATTCTCGACGAGGCCGAACGCCTGATCTTTGAAGTAGCCGGGGGGCGGCACCGGAGCGGTTTCGTTCCCATCAAAGACGTCCTCCTCCAGACCTTCGAACAGCTTGAACGCCTGAGCACCCACAAGGGCGAGGTCACCGGAGTGCCAACCTTTCACGACCTGGACCGCCTCCTCTCCGGTCTCCAGCCCTCCGACCTGATTATCTGCGCCGCCCGGCCGGGTATGGGGAAGACCTCCTTTTGCCTGAACATTGCCCAGCAGGTGGCTGTCAAGGAAAAACTACCGGTAGCCATCTTCAGCCTGGAGATGTCCCGGGAGCAGCTGGTACAGCGGATGCTGGCCGCCGAAGCCATGGTCGAACAGCAACGCCTGCGGACGGGCTATTTGACGGAAGACGACTGGGCCCGGCTGGTCAATGCCGCCGGCATTCTGGGGGAAGCGCCCATTTATATTGACGATACCCCGGCCATTTCCGCCCTGGAGGTCCGGGCCAAGGCGCGACGACTGCAATCGGAGACCGGCCTGGGCCTGGTGGTAGTCGACTACCTGCAGCTTATGCAGGCCCACCGCCGGGTGGACAGCCGCCAGCAGGAGATCGCCCTCATCTCCCGGGCCATGAAGGCCCTGGCCCGGGAGTTGAACGTCCCGGTCATGGTCCTCTCCCAGTTGAACCGGGGTGTCGAACAGCGCCAGGACAAGCGCCCGGTCATGGCCGACCTCCTGGAAAGCGGGGCCATCGAGGCCGACGCCGATGTCATTATCTTCCTTTACCGGCCCCAGTACTACGATCCCGACACCGATAAAAAGGGCATCGCCGAAGTCATCGTGGCCAAGCACCGCAACGGTCCCGTGGGTACGGTGGAAATGGCCTTTCTACCCGAGTTTACCAAGTTTGTCGACCTGGCCCCCGAGCCGGCCTGAGAAAGGCCAGTACACGCAGACAGGGAGCCACGCCTATCTGGAATTCAATTTTACCCGTTGATCGGGCTGGAGGATAAAGGATGACTGCCGTCGCGGCCTGATGCCGGCCGGCGCCTCCCGTGCCGGCCGAAAGTATTTTTTTTCCTCCGCCGGCGTAAAATAACCCCTGGAAATTAAAACAGGGGGTAATATCCTTGGCCAGGTTAATCGCCATAATGCCCAACCAGGAACAGGTAGGGGGGCTTATTGACAGCCTCAAGAACGCCGGTTTTGACCGTAAGGATTTGGTGGTGGCCAGCCTGTCCAAATCCTTTACCGGTTGGGAGAACCCCGATGAAGTAGCTTATCTGAAGACCGAACGGGATGAACTCCGGCAGGAGGGAACTGGTAGCTACACCGATTTTCTGGCCGGGTATGCCGGTCAGGGGGTGGCGGTGGCTGTGGAGGCCCCCCGTCATGAACTGGATCGCCTTCGGGAGATTATGGAGCAAAACGGCGCCGCCAGGATTATCCAGGACTGAGGCTGCCACCTCTGCCCGCCTTGACCGACTCCGGCGGAGATCAAGCTCAGATGAAAGAACTAGGAAAGCTTCTAAACATCAGTCTTTAACCGCGCTACCCACCGCGGTTTATTTTTTGCCTTCCGGGGGACGACTGGTCAGTAGAACCATTCTTTGCTATACTAAACGTATACCAATAGAAAGCGGCAAGAAACATTTTACCATGGAAGAGCTGAGCGTAAGACCCCATTAAGGATAGGAGCGAGCCCGTGGCTTTTAGGGAGGGAGTACTCCTGTGGAAGCAATTATTGCCGGGACCCTGTTGAAACTCCTGCAGGGGGATATCGTCGATCAGGATGTCGAGGCCGTCGTCAATGCCGCCAATACCGGCCTCTGGGGCGGCAGCGGCGTCGACGGCGCCATCCACCGCGCCGGGGGACCGGCCATCGCGGCGGAGTGCCGCCGTATCCGGGAGGAACAGGGCGGCTGCCCCGTCGGCCGGGCGGTCATTACTTCCGGCGGTTTCTTGAAGGCCCGTTATGTTATCCATACGGTGGGTCCCATCTGGCACGGCGGCCGGCAGGGCGAGGATGAGCTCCTGGCCAGTGCCTATTGCAGCAGCTTGCAGCTTGCCCGGGAGAAGGGGATCAAATCCCTGGCCTTCCCGTCCATCAGCACCGGCGCCTATCGCTTCCCCCTGGAACGGGCGGCCGGGATAGCCCTGGCCGCGGTAAAGGATTTTTTGACAGCTAATCCAGGTATCTTTAGCGAAGTACGTTTTGTCCTTTTTTCCCAGCCGGTCCTGGCAGCCTACGAAAAGGCCCTGGCGAAGGTAATAGGCGCCAGCCCGCAATAAAATAACGTTTGCTGCCCTAAGGATGATTTTTTATGCGTACCGGTACCGCCAGCCTGCCCCTCCACGGCGGCCACTGCCCGCCCTGGCTCTTCGAGCGCATGCAGCGCCTGGGGCCGGCCATCCTGGAGGTAATTGTGCGGGAATACGGCCCGCAGGAGGTTTTAAGACGCTTAAGCGATCCTTACTGGTTCCAGGCCTTCGGCTGCGTCCTGGGCTTTGACTGGCACTCCTCGGGCCTGACCACCACCCTATGCGGCGCCCTCAAAGAAGGTTTGCGCGGCCGGGAAAAAGACCTGGGCCTTGTCATAGCCGGGGGCAAGGGTCGTACCTCCCGCCAGACGCCCCGTGAGATCGAAACGGCGGCCGAGAGCTTGGCCCTGACTTCCCTCCGCCCCGAAGATCTGGTTTATGCCAGCCGCATGGCGGCCAAGGTCGATAATACCGCCCTCCAGGACGGCTACCAGCTCTACCACCACGTTTTTATCTTCACCTTTGACGGCCGTTGGGCCGTCGTCCAGCAGGGGATGAATGAAACGAGCCGCCTGGCCCGCCGCTACCACTGGCTGGGGGAAGGGATGCAGGACTTCGTCTGCGAGCCCCACGCCGCCGTCTGCTGCGACGCCAGGGAAACGGCCCTGAATATGGTGGCCAGGGAAAGCAGGGCTTCCCGCCAGGTGGTAACCGAACTGGGGCGCCAGCAACCGGCGAAGGTGATGGCCGAGTTTAACCGCATCCTGGAAAAAGACCTCCCCAACCTGGCCCTGCCCTGGCGCCACGACGTGCCCCGGGCCGGTTACCTGAATAGAGCCCTGTTAAAGGTTTACGACGTCCAGCCCCGGGACTTCGCCGGTGTCCTGGGGATCGAAGGTGTGGGTCCCAAGACCATCCGCGCCCTGGCCATGGTGGCCGAAGTGGCCTACGGCGTTCCGGCCAGCTTCCGGGACCCCGTCCGCTACAGCTTCAGCCACGGCGGCAAGGATGGCCATCCCTACCCCGTCGATCGCCAGGTATACGACCGCTCCATCAACGTCCTGGAACAGGCCCTGGCGGCCGCTAAAATCGGCCGGACCGATAAATTGCAGGCTTTAAAAAGGTTGAGCAGGTTAACTGGTAAAGAAAAATAGAGAAAGTAGGGCAGAAAACAAACTGCCACGCAGCACGTACCGCGTGGCAGTTTGTTTTTTACCCTAGCCCAGGATCTCCTTCAGGTCCTGTTCCGGCGTAGTGATGGGCTTCAGGTTGTAGTTTTCCTGCAGGACCTTCAGTACGCCCGGTGTCAGGAAGGCCGGCAGGCTCGGACCGATGCGGATGTTGCGGACGCCCAGGTGGAGGAGAGTCAGCAGGATGGCCACGGCCTTCTGCTCGAACCAGGACAGTACCAGGCTCAAGGGCAGCTCGTTGACGCTGCACTTAAAGGCGTCGGCCAGGGCCAGGGCCACCTGGAGGGCCGAGTAAGCGTTGTTGCACTGGCCCATATCCAGGAGCCGCGGAATGCCGTCGATGTCGCCCAGGTCGAGGTGGTTGAAGCGGTACTTGCCGCAGCCCAGGGTCAGGACGACGCAGTCCTGGGGCACCTTCTCCACAAACTCGGTGTAGTAGTTGCGGCCCGGCCTAGCGCCGTCGCAGCCGCCTACCAGGAAGAAGTGGCGGATCTTGCCGGCCTTCACGGCCTCAATGACCTGTCCGGCCAATTTTAAGACGGCCTGGTGATGGAAACCGGTGGTCAGCTCGCCTCCGGCTTTCTCCTCCAGGGGCGCAAGTGTTTTGGCCTTTTCAATCACCGGGGTAAAGTCGCGATTCTTAATATGGGTTACCCCCGGCAGGCCGGCGACGCCGCAGGTAAACATGCGCTCCCGGTAAGATTCTTTAGGGATTAAGACGCAGTTGGTGGTTCCCAGGATAGCGCCGGGGAAGGCCTCAAATTCCTTCTTCTGGTCCTGCCAGGCCGTGCCGTAGTTGCCCACCAGGTGGGGGAACTTCTTCAGTTCGGGGTAGGCGTGGGCCGGCAGCATCTCGCCGTGGGTATAGACGTTGATCCCCGTACCCTCGGTCTGCCGGAGGAGTTCATAGAGATCCAGCAGGTCGTGGCCGGTGACCAGGATGCCGGGGCCGGCCTTGGTACCGGTGAAGACCTTCGTAGGTTCCGGGGCGCCGAAACGCTCCACATGGGCCCTGTCCAGCAGCTCCATGACCTTGAGATTCATGGCTCCGACCTTCAGGGCCGTTTCTATGTGACGGTTAAGATCAAAATCAACGTTGGTCAGGGTGGTAAACAAAGCCTCATGCATAAAGGAGTCTACCTCAGGGTCCCGGGCACCGAGCTCACCGGCGTGGAAGGCGTAGGCAGCAATACCCTTCAGGCCGATGATGATGGTGTCCTGCAGGCTGGCGATATCCTCATTCTTGCCGCAGACGCCTATCCTGGTGCAACCGCTACCACCGGCGGTCTGCTCGCACTGGTAACAAAACATCTTTCCTCTCCCCCTTGGTCAAAGGATTTCTTTTACGGCTACCATCATATACGGAAACAGGGGGGAAAACTGTGACCTGGGTCACAACTTACGGAGATTTTTGTCAAAGGGCGATTGCCACCGGCCGGCTGTCCACAGGGGGTATGGGGGTGATGTTATTCGTAGCAGGGGCCACGCAGATCGGCTTTCGACAGTCAAAAAAAATACCGGCATAGAGCCGGGAAGGCTGGACGGGTCACCTCCGGGATGGGGGTGGTGCCAGCGACCGTTCCCTGCGGCAGGATTACCCGCCTCAGGTTCCGGGGTCCGGGGCTCAGACCCATCTCAGCTCAAGGCTCCCCCCACGGTCGCTACTAAATTTACTACTATTTTAACGCCTGTTATTCTCCCGGGTCAAGGCCGCCGTTAGCAGGATATTCCGGTTAAGTGTCGAAAAAAATTAAACATATTTCCTCTTAGACGGATAACGGGTCGGAGGGTTCACTATGGATGTGAGAGACTTACCCCGGCTCCCCGGAACGAGTCATGACAGGGCGAATGTCTCCCGCGCCAGGGGTCACGGCCGGGAGCCTTTCCCGGCAGGTAAGTCCGAGCTTGATTTTTTAGACCATGCAGGTTAGCGGCATAATGGGGATATACTTATGGCAGAAGCCGCGGCAACCTGTAGAGCGGAGATGATAAAATGCCCCTCGACGAAAGCAACGGTGAACTGGCATACCTGGGCCTGGGTTCCAACCTGGGAAACCGGGAAGAAAATTTAAAGCAGGCCGTAGCTCTCCTCGATGCCATCGCTGGCCTCGAGGTCGAACGAATCTCATCCTGGTATGAAACGGCCCCGGTAGGCAAGGCTGACCAGGGATGGTTTTTAAACTGTGTCGCCCGGATCAAGACCACCATGCCGGCCCGGGAACTGCTGCGGGCCGTCATGGCGGTGGAACAACGCCTGGGAAGGGTGCGGCGGGAACGCTGGGGACCGCGGACCATCGATATTGATATTCTGCTGTATGATGATATCAAGGTGACCGAACCGGACCTGGAGATACCCCATCCCCGGATGCTGGAACGGGCCTTTGTCGTGATACCCCTGGCGGAAATAGCTCCCGATCTCCTTTTGCCGGACGGCCGGCGGGCGGCGGAGGCCGCCCGGGATGGCTTCCCCGGCCAGGAAATATTGCCGTATAAGGGCAACAGGTGCTAAAATAAAGGCGGGCGCTACCACCTGAGGAGCGCACCGGAGATTACTTTCAATCAATGATTTATCACATGCAGGCCGCTTGGATCTCCAGGGACCGGGACGGGTGCAAGGGAATAATAGCTTCCGGCAACCTGTCGGGAGCTTTTTGTTTAGCAGGGGGAGTAATGATGCGCGTAGGTATCATCGGGACCGGAGCCGTCGGTACGGGAATGGGCCTGCTGCTGCGCCAGCGCGGTTACACCATCGCCGGCGTGGCCAGCCGGACCATGGCTTCAGCTGAACGGGCGGCAGCCAGGTTAAACTGCCCTGCCTTTGCCGACCCGGAAACCGTGGCCCGGCGATCCGAGATAGTTTTCATTACCACCACCGACCGGGCTATCGGCCCGGTGGCCGCCGCCATCGCCGGCCGGGGCGGCTTTCGCCCCGGGCAGACAGTAATCCACATGAGCGGTTCCCTGACTTCGGCCGTCCTGGACCCGGCCCGGCAGGCCGGCGCCATGGCTCTGGCACTTCATCCCCTCCAGTCCTGTGCCGACGCCGATAGGGCCGTAGCCAACCTGCCTGGTTCCGTCTTCAGCCTGGAGGGCGACCGGGAGGCCCTGGCCCTGGGTGAGCGCCTGGTTCACGACCTGGAGGGAGAGTATTTTATCATCAGCCCGGAAGCAAAGCCCCTTTACCATGCCGCCGCCTGCGTGGCCTCCAACTACCTGGTCAGCCTGGTAGATTTGAGCTACAGGTTGATGCAGGCCGCCGGCATGGCACCGGATATGGCTGCCAGGGCCCTGGCGCCGCTAATTGAGGGCACCTGGAGCAATATTAAAGAAAAAGGCGTTCCCCGGGCCCTTACCGGGCCTATTGCCCGGGGTGATGTAGCCACCATAGCCAGTCACCTGCGGTCTATGGCAGCCCGGGCCCCGGAACTGGAAGAAATCTACCGCTCCCTGGGTCTTTATACCCTCGGCGTGGCCGGCCGGAAGGGAAGCCTGGACGCCCGCGGGGCAGCCCTCCTGGGCCAGCTCCTGGCAAATCCCGGGTCAAGTCCCCGGTCACCCTGACCGGCAGGGCCTCCTGCCGGAGCCCTAATAAAAAAAATGAAGTGTGCAACAGGTTTGCCAACCTAAGCACCCGGAGGCCGGAGCCTGTACCTCCGGCTCCCAAGAAGCGGGAGAATGGTTCAGCCAGAACTTTATCTTTGAAGGAGACGGCCGTAAATGGAGTTATTACCAACAATAGCAGCCGTGCGCAACTATGTAGCCGCGGCCAGGCACCGTGGCCTGACCATTGGCCTGGTGCCCACCATGGGTTACCTCCATGAGGGGCACCTGAGCCTGGCCCGGGCGGCCCGGCAGCAAAACGACGTCGTGATCATGAGCATCTTTGTCAACCCGACCCAGTTCGGCCCCAACGAAGATTTCGCCAGGTATCCCCGGGACCTGGAGCGGGACCGGGAACTGGCCGCGGGCGCAGGGGTGGACGCCGTCTTCGCCCCGGCTGTAGCGGAGATGTACCCCGCCGGGTATGCCACCTATGTCCATGTTGAAGGCCTGACGGAGGTTCTCTGCGGCGCCTCCAGGCCCGGGCACTTCCGGGGCGTGACTACCGTCGTCAGCAAGCTCTTTAACATCGTCCAGCCCGACCGGGCCTATTTCGGCCAGAAAGACTACCAGCAGGCCCTGGTTATAAAAAAAATGGTCCGGGATTTAAACTTTCCCGTTGAAATTATAACTATCCCTACCGTCCGCGAAGCCGACGGCCTGGCCCTGAGTTCGCGCAATAAATACCTGACCCCGGAGCAGCGCCGGAGCGCCCTCTCCCTCCACCGGGCCTTAAACCTGGGGTCTGAACTCATCAAAGCCGGTGAGCGCGAGGCAGCGGCCGTACGCAGGGCCATGGAAAAAGAGATTACCGCCTGGCCTGAGACCCGGATTGATTATATCGCCATCAGCGATGCCGGCACCCTCAAGCCCCTGGAGAGAATCGCCGGCCGGGTTTTACTGGCCCTGGCTGTGTGGGTCGGCAACACTCGCCTGATTGATAATGTAGTCCTGGAGGTGAGTGATTGATGTGGCGCATCATGATGAAAAGCAAGCTGCACCGGGCGACGGTAACCGCTGCGGACCTGAACTACGTCGGCAGTATAACCATTGACAGCGACTTGATGGCCGCCGCTGATATTTTGCCCAATGAGAAAGTCCAGGTAGTCGATAACAATAACGGCGCCCGCCTGGAAACCTACGCTATCCCCGGCCCGGCCGGCAGCGGGGTAATCTGCGTCAACGGAGCCGCTGCCCGGCTGGTGCAACCCGGTGACATTATAATTATTATTGCCTACGGCATCTTTGACGACCGGGAGGCCGGGACTTACCAGCCCCGGGTTATTTTCCTGGATGCCCGGAATAAAATAACCGCCGTCAAAAAAGAAGAGCAACCGGGCCAGGTCTGGGTATAATAAGTCGCTTCATCCATTGGCAGGATGCACCCTCGTTGTAAAAAGCCAGTCGGAAATTACCTCCGGGATATTTGCGTTGCTTTTTCCGGAAATATGTCAACCTGTTTGGGTGAGTAATAGTTGACAGCCAGGAAAAGGAAGACTACAATATAAACATGGCAATAGAGGGCAGTAAACAACAGGTGCTGGAGTTCCTGCGCCACCACCGGGGAGAGTATATCTCCGGGGAGGACCTCAGCCGTGACCTGGCTATATCCCGGACGGCCGTCTGGAAACATATCCGGTCCCTGCGCCAGGAGGGCTACCGTATCGACGCCCAGACCCGGCGCGGTTACTGCCTGCTGGCCACCCCCGACTGTTTTTACCCGGAGGAGGTGACCGCCGGCCTGGAGACCGCCTGGCTGGGGCGTACCCTTTATTACTATGACGAGGTAGGTTCCACCAACCAGGTGGCCAAGGAACTGGCCGAAGGCGGCGCACCGGAGGGTACGGTCATCGTCGCCGAATGCCAGACCGGCGGCCGGGGCCGGCGGGGACGCAGCTGGATATCGCCGGCCCGTAAAGGCATCTGGTTCTCAGTAATCTTGCGGCCCCGGGTGACACCGGCCCAGGCGCCCCAGCTCACCCTCCTGGCTGCCGTGGCGGTCGCAGCCGCCGTCCGGGAGCGAACGGGGCTGCCCCTGGGCATCAAGTGGCCCAACGATCTCCTGGCCGGCGGGCGCAAGGTCTGCGGCATCCTCACGGAGATCAAGGCGGAGATCGATGCCGTCGAGTATATTGTCCTGGGCATCGGCCTCAACGTCAACCTGGAAGCCGGCGACTTCAGCCCCGAGGTCGGGCCGCAGGCCACCTCCCTGTACCTGGAACTGGGCCGGCCGGTAGAGCGGCTGCCTTTATTCCAGAGGATATTGTCCCGGCTGGAAAAATGGTATGAGCGCTGGCAGGAAAAAGGCTTCGCGCCGGTCCGGGAGGCCTGGAAGGAGGCCAGCATTACTCTGGGACAGGAAGTGCAGGTAAATTCCTGGCGGGAGGTAATTCACGGTGTGGCCCTGGATATTGACGACGAAGGCAGCCTCCTCGTCCGCGATTCTGGCGGCCGGATCCGGCGTTTCAATTCCGGCGAGGTAAGCCTGCGACCGGTATAGATTTAAACGGGGCCCTTCCGGCCCGTCCTGCCGCACCGGCAGGGCGGCAGGGACCGGTCCCGGTTGAAGGGGGGCAATCCGTGCGGCCGGACATGCACCGGCAGGCATAAATTTTACCCTTAATGTTAACCTGCAATACAATAAATAGTTAACAAAAAAACTACTCGATAGGCCTGGAATGGAGGGGGCGCCACCGGCGCCCTCCGGGAACCGGCCCCACCCCATCCAGGTCAACCTGAACGAAAAGGAGTGTCTTTATGCGTACCAGAGATATCGCCGTGGTAGCCCTGTTCGCCGGCCTGGTGTCCGTGCTGGCCCAGGTCTCCATACCCCTGCCCTTTACCCCCGTCCCCATTACCGGGCAGGTCCTGGGGGTGCTACTGACGGGGGCCATCCTGGGCAAAAACAAAGGAGCCCTGGCCATACTGGTCTATTTACTCCTGGGACTTATAGGTTTACCGGTCTTCGCCCGTGGCGGCGCCGGCCTGGCCGTCTTTGCCGGCCCTTCAGGGGGCTACCTCTGGGGTTACCCTCTGGGAGTATACATCATGGGGCTGGTCCTGGAAAAAGATAAAGGGGAACCGGGCTATCCCCGCCTGGTTGCCGGGATGTTGCTCTGCCTGGTGGTGGTCTACCTCCTGGGTACCCTCCAGCTAATGGCCATCCTCCATGTCGACCTGGTCAAGGGCCTTTTCCTGGGGGTAATCCCCTTCATCCCCCTGGACCTGGCCAAGCTGGTGGTGGCGGCGGTAGCCGGCTATCAAATCCGCCGGTCCCTGCGCCAGGCAGGGTTCCTGGTTTCCCGGGAAACCCGGAGGGAGTCCTGATGCTGGTCCGGGCCCATCACCTCCTTTGCGCCCTCCAGTTCCGGGGCTATGGCTACAGTGAAGCCTTTGTCCGGAGGGTGAGCCGGGTAATAGCATTGTGGCGGCGCCGCCCGGGACTCACCCTGACCCTTACCCGGAGCCACGACGCCTGGTGCCGGGCCTGCCCCAACCGGAGCACCCCCAGTTGCCGCCAGGCCGCTGGCAGGGACGCCAGGGCCCTGGCCTGCCTGGGGCTCGCCCCGGGCGACCGCCTGGAAGTGGCCGCGGCGCGGGAGCTGGTCAAGCGGAAAATTGATGCCCGGGCTGCCACCTATATCTGCACCGGGTGCCGCTGGCTGGACGGCGGCTACTGCCGCTGGTAAACGCTCCCGGCGCAATTAACGAGGCCGTCGCCACGGCAAGTGACCCCTGCGGGGGTCTATTTTTTTGGTCCGGGCACCGATGCTGCCCGGAGAACACCAGGCCCTGCATCCCCCCGGAGGGGGGCTTGTTTTTTCCCGGGAAAGAGGATAAATCCCCACGTTGTGGAATAATTGAACAAGGCACCCATGCCGCTGGCGCGGCACCATTATTTTCAGGGTAGGTTAACAGACGAAAGGGAGATGCAGCCATGTTACTGGCCATAGATGTAGGCAATACTAATATCGTCCTGGGTATATTTGCCGGGCACGAACTGAAGTGCCACTGGCGGGTGGCCAGCGACCGCCAGAAAACAGCCGACGAATACGGCCTGATCCTGCGCCAGCTTGCCCATTACCAGGGCCTCGACCTGAAGGAGATCCAGGGAGTGGCCCTGGCCTCCGTGGTCCCCACCCTGACCCAGGTTTTAACGGAAATGATTACCAGCCAACTCGGTCGCCAGCCCCTGGTCATCGGCCCGGGGGTGAAGACCGGCATGCCCATCCGCTTTGAGAACCCCCGGGAAGTGGGGGCCGACCGGATAGTCAATGGTGTTGCCGTCTATGAACTCTACGGCGGCCCGGCCATTGTAGTTGATTTCGGCACGGCCACCACCTTTGATGCCATCTCGGAACAGGGCGAGTACCTGGGAGGAGCTATTGCCCCGGGCATCGGCATTGCCACCGACGCCCTCTTCGCCCGGGCGGCTAAACTCCCCCGGGTCGAGCTGGTCCGCCCGCCCCGGCTCATCGGCAAAAACACCGTGGCCTGCATGCAGGCGGGAATTATGTACGGTTTTATCGGCCAGGTGGAGGGGATTATTACCCGCATGCAGGCCGAAATGGGCGGTAGGGCCATAGTGGTGGCCACCGGCGGGCTTGCCGGCCTTATCGGCCCGGAAGTGAATTGTATTGACAGGGTGGACCCCATGCTGACCCTGGAGGGGTTGCGGATAGTATATGAGCGCAACACTTAAAATCGGCCCGGTCACCCTGGCCGCCCCCCTGATTATGGCCCCCATGGCCGGTTATACGGACCGTGTTTTCCGCCTCCTGGCCCGGGAGGCGGGGGCGGCCCTGACTTATACAGAAATGATCAGCGCCCAGGGACTTATTTATAACAATAAAAACACCCATGCCCTCTTAGACCTGGAGGGCGAACCGGGTCCGGTGGCGGTCCAGCTCTTCGGCCGGGAACCGGAGATCATGGCGGCAGCGACCCGCATCGCCGTGGCCGCCGGTGCTGCCATCGTTGACCTGAATATGGGCTGCCCCACACCCAAGATCGTCAAAAACGGCGAGGGCTCGGCCCTGATGCGGGACCTGCCCCTGGCAGCGGCCATTGTTGCCGCCATGGTCCGGGCCGCCGGCCCGGTACCGGTAACGGTAAAAATGCGCCTGGGCTGGGACGAGGATTCCATCAATGTGGTGGAGGCGGCCCGGGCGGTTGTTGCTGCCGGCGCGGCGGCAGTAGCCATCCACGGCCGCACCAGGAGCCAGTTTTACCGCGGCCGTGCCGACTGGAGCTATTTTCGCCGGGTCAAGGAGGCCGTGGATGTGCCGGTAATCGGCAACGGCGACGTCAGAACGGCCCGGGACGCCGTCACCATGCTGGCGGAAACCGGGTGCGACGGGGTCATGGTGGGCCGGGGAGCAACCGGTAACCCCTGGCTGTTGACGGCCATCCGCGCCGTCCTGGAAGGCCGACCGGAACCCCCGCCTGTAGATGTCAGGACCAGGATGACCCTGGCCTGCCGGCACTTAAAGCTCCTGGTAGAACTCAAAGGGGAGACTACCGCCGTCAAAGAGATGCGCAAGCACCTGGTCTGTTACTTCCGCGGTTTGCCCGGGGCCGCCCGCCTGCGGCAGCAAATCAATACCCTCACTACTGCTGCCGAAGTTATCGCCGCCATCAAAGCCTACCTGCGTGACTACCCTTGCCAGGACGATAACTCTTTGCTATAATCTGCCTTGCACAGATGTGTGCACAAAGGGGCGGGCTTTTTTATGGATCTCATACGCATAGGCGATAAACTCATCAGCCGGCGTAAAATCAACGCCGCCCTGGAACGCATTTTTACCCTGCGTTGCCAGGGCTTTTCCCAGCAAGAGGCCGCCCGCCAGGTCGGCGTCGACCGTTCCTTCGTCTCCCGGCTGGAGACCCTGGGGGAGGTCCGCCGCGGCAGGCGGCTAGCGGTGGTCGGCTTTCCCATCGCCAACAAGGCGGAGGTAGAAGCCATGCTGCGGCAGGAAGGAGTCGAATATATCCTGCTGTTAACCGATGCCGAACGCTGGGACTTCGTTCGCCAGAAAAACGGCCTGGACCTGTTTAACTCCCTAATGGAGATTATCACCCGGCTCCGGGATTACGATGTGGTCATTATCATCGGTTCCGACTACCGCATTAAAGTCAGCGAGGCCCTCCTGGGACGGGAAGTAGTCGGGTACGGCATCGGCACCTCCCCCATCCAGGGAGATCGAACCGTTGATGTTGAAGAACTGCGCCACCTGGTGCGTCAACTGGAGCAGGATTAAGGGCACCACTTTTGTTAGCAGCCTATTTACGTAGGAGTGGAAGAGAATGAAAAGGGTGGTCAGTATCAGCCTGGGATCCTCCAAACGGGACCACCAGGTAGAAACCGAATTCCTGGGCGAAAAATTCCGGATCGAACGTATCGGCACCGACGGCGATATGGAGCGGATGATTGCCATGATCCGGGAACTCGACGGCCGGGTGGACGCCTTCGGCCTGGGAGGGATGGACCTCTACATCCGGGTGGGTTCCAGGCGTTACCTCCTGCGCGACGCCGCCAGGGTAGCCCGGGCGGCCCGGATAACCCCCATGGTCGACGGCGGCGGTTTAAAGGATACCCTGGAACGGCGGGTAATCGCCTGCCTGGACCGGGAAGGGATCATAAACTTCCGGGGCAAAAAGGTCCTCATGGTGAGCGCCGTCGATCGCTTCGGCATGGCCGAAGCCCTGGATGCCGCCGGCGCCGACCTTATCTGCGGCGACCTGATCTTCGGCCTGGGCATACCCATACCCATTCGCTCCCTGCCGAACTTCCAGCGGGTGGCCTACCTGCTGGCGCCCATTATCCGCCTCCTGCCCTTTAAAATACTCTATCCGACGGGAAAAGAACAGGAGAAGATCGATAACCGATACCAGCATTACTATGAAGACGCAGAGATCATCGCCGGGGATTTCCTCTTCATCCGCCGCCACCTGCCGCCGGAACTGCCGGGGCGGATTATCATTACCAATACCGTCACTGCCGCCGACATCGAAGAACTTCGCCGCCGGGGAATCAAAACCCTCATAACCACGACCCCGGAGTTTAACGGCCGCTCCTTCGGGACCAACGTCATGGAGGGGGTCCTCCTGACCCTGAGCGGCAAGACTCCGGATACAGTCACCCCGGACGACTACAACCGGCTCCTGGATCAACTGAACTTCCAGCCCCGGATAGTCAACCTGGCCCAGCCTGGATATCCCCTCATGGGGGCTGGCGCCCCGCCCGGAGCCTGTACCCCCGGCCCCCGAGAAGCTGGATTATAGCTTGAAGTTAGCAACAACCAATTATGGTAGACCTATTTTCGGAGGAGGTACGGCCCTTGCACAAGTTCGCCTTCATGATCCACCCCCTGGACATCCACGACGTTACCCGTAAATTCCCCGTCGCCCGCCACCTGCCTCCGGCCCTGCTGGAAAAAGCGGTGCGCTACCTGCCGCCCATCAAGGCCTCCCATATTACCGGCGTCCGCTCCGCCTACGCTGAAACCGAGGGGTGGTTCGTGGCCTGCTCCCTGACAACCCGCCAGATGCTCTCTTTGCCCGAGGATCTGGTCATCAAAAAGCTAATCCGTACCGGCCGCCTGGCCGAAAAACTGGGAGCCGAGATCCTGGGCCTGGGGGCCATGACCTCCGTAGTGGGCGATGCCGGCATCACCATTGCCCGCCACCTGAACATAGCCGTCACCACCGGCAACAGCTATACGGTAGCCACTGCCCTGGAAGCCACCGCCAGGGCCGCCGCCATGATGGACATCGACCTGACCCGGGCCGAGATAGCGATTATGGGGGCCACGGGCTCCATCGGCGCCGTCTGCGCCCGGATTCTGGCCCGCAGCTGCCGGCACCTGACCCTGATTGCCCGCAATGAAGAAAAACTGGCCCGCCTGGCGCATCAGATTAAAGAAGAAACCGGTCTTAAAGCCCGGGTTACCAATCATCCCCGGGAAGCCCTGCGCCGGGCCGATGTCATTATTACTGTTACCTCGGCGGTAGATACCGTTATAGAGCCCGAGGACCTGAAACCAGGTGCCGTAGTCTGCGACGTCGCCCGGCCCCGGGATGTCTCGCGGCGGGTAGCCGAGGTGCGCGACGACGTCCTGGTTATCGACGGCGGTGTCGTCCAGGTCCCGGGGGATGTCGACTTTCACTTTAACTTTGGCTACCCCCCGGGCCTCTCCTACGCCTGTATGGCCGAAACCATGATCCTGGCCCTGGAGGGCAGGATTGAAAACTTTACCCTGGGACGGGAGTTGACGGTAGAACAAATTGACACCATTAACCGGCTGGCCGCCAAGCACGGCTTTCAGGTTGCCGGCTTCCGCAGCTTTGAACTACCTGTTTCCGAGGAGCGGGTGGCGGCCATCAAGGAGCGAGCACGGCAGCGGGCCGCCCTGGCCCGTTAACCCCACGCCACCAGGGCGGTTAATGATAAGTGAAAAGTCTTGACATGGTTGCCGGGCAGACCTATAATACACATAAACAAAGACAGGGAAAGTATAACCATGAGAGGGCAAGTATAACAAGCACTGGGGCGTAAAAGCCCCGGTGCTTGTTATGGTAGTTAGCCCTCTTGGCTGCCCGCATAAAGGGGCGGGGAAAGACATATATTGAGATAGCACTGGGAACCTATTATCACAGTGGTATTAAGGGGAGCGAGCAGAGGATGGCCGAAAAAGAAACCTTATTGACTGCCAACGGCTTAAAAAAACTGGAGGAAGAACTGGAGTACCTTAAAACCGTCAAACGCCAGGAAGTGGCCGAACGCTTAAAACAGGCCATTGAGTTTGGCGACATCAGTGAGAACTCCGAATACGAGGACGCCAAAAACGAGCAGGCCTTCATCGAAGGCCGCATCCTTACTCTGGAAAAGAAACTGCGTAACGCCAAGGTTATTGTGGCCAGCGAGGTACCTGACGACGTAGTTTCCCTGGGCTCCCGGGTGACCTTAAAGGACCTGGACGAAGGCGAAGAGATCCAGTACGAAATCGTCGGCTCTATGGAGGCCGACCCGGCCGAAAACCGTATTTCCAATGAATCGCCCGTGGGCAAGGCCCTCCTGGGACATCATACCGGTGAAACAGTCACTATCCAGGTGCCGGCCGGCAACCTGCGTTACCAGATCTTAAATATAGCCAAGGTTCACTAGGGGGATGAAGTTGGAAGCTGAAAACGATTTAATGGCCGTAAGGCTGGAAAAGCTGCACCAGCTGCAGGAAGCTGGCATCGAACCCTACGGCGGCCGCTTCGAAGTCACCCACAGCACCGCCGCCATCCGGGAGGGCTTCGAGGAACTCGAAGGTCAGGAGGTAGCCCTGGCCGGGCGCCTCCGGGCTATCAGGAGCCACGGCAAGGCTTCCTTTGCTGATCTGCAGGACCGGGAGGGCCGCTTGCAACTTTACATTCGCCTCGATAATGTCGGGCCCGGGATTTATGAACTGTTCCAAAAACTCGATATCGGCGATATCATCGGCGTCCGCGGCAAGGTTTTTCGAACCCACCGCGGCGAAATATCAGTAGAGGTCCATCAACTGACACTCCTGTGCAAGAGTTTACGCCCCCTGCCGGAGAAATGGCATGGCTTGAAGGATGTCGACCTGCGCTACCGGCAGCGTTACCTGGACCTGATCGTCAACCCGGAGGTCAAACAGGTATTTATCACCCGGGCCCGGATCATCCGCGCCATCCGGTCCTTCCTGGACAGCCGCGGCTTTTTAGAAGTAGAGACACCGACCATGCACCCCATTGCCGGCGGCGCCGCGGCCAGGCCCTTTATCACCCATCACAACGCCCTGGATATTGACCTCTACCTGCGCATTGCCCTGGAACTGCATTTAAAACGGCTGCTGGTCGGCGGCCTGGAAAAGGTCTATGAAATGGGCCGCATTTTCCGCAATGAAGGCATCTCCACCAAACATAACCCCGAGTTTACCATGCTGGAACTCTACCAGGCCTATGCTGACTATTATGTCATGATGGACCTGCTGGAGGAAATGATAGCCTTCGTCGCCCGGGAGGCTGTGGGCACCACTGTTGTTACCTACCAGGGGGACAGGCTGGATCTCACCCCTCCCTGGCCGCGGTTAACCATGCTGGAAGCTATTAAGAAATACTCCGGCCTGGACTTTGATCAGTTGCCCACGGCCGAGGACGCCCGGCGGGCGGCCATCAGCCTGGGTCTGGAGATAGAGCCGGGCATGGAACGGGGGAAAATAATCAATGAGGTCTTTGAAGCCACAGTCGAGCCCCGCCTCATCCAGCCGACTTTCATCCTGGACTATCCGGTGGCCATATCTCCCCTGGCCAAGCGCAAAAAGGAAAACCCGGGCTTTACCTACCGCTTCGAAGCCTTTATAGCCGGCCGGGAACTGGCCAACGCTTTCTCCGAACTCAATGACCCCATCGACCAGCGGCGCCGCTTTGAAGCCCAGATGGCTGAAAGGGCGGCCGGCGACGAAGAGGCCCATATGATGGACGAAGACTTCCTCCAGGCCCTGGAGTACGGTATGCCGCCTGCAGGGGGCATGGGCGTCGGCATCGACCGCCTGGTCATGGTTCTCACGGATTCGCCCTCTATCAGGGATGTTATCCTCTTCCCCACCATGCGTCCGAAGGAAGAATGAGCAAAACGCCCCATAACCTTAAACGGGCGGGAAAGACAGGTCATATAGCGTGTAAAAAGCCACGGGTGGCGCTTAAAAGGAAATATCCTCCCTTGATCGCCACCCTTTTTCGTGTTATATTTACACCTGCGTTTCGACGAGGGCCGCATTAGGGAAGCAAAAAACCCCCTTGACAAAGACCCTCGGGAAGAGTAGAATACAATCTTGCCGGTTGCGAGAGCAACCGGGAGGGAGTCAGGGACGAAGAAAAAAGTCCTTGACAGGATGACGCGAAAGTGATAAACTAAAAAAGTCGCGTCAAGCGAGCGGGTCTTTGAAAACTGAACAGTGGTGAAGAAAGAGCCAGACGTGAAGTGTAGGACCCTGAAAGAGAAGCAGGGACCAAACCTCGTGAAGAAA